>CAUSBY010000003.1:0-313033 GCA_963530025.1 uncultured Weeksellaceae bacterium | reverse complement strand
CAACAACAATTGGGACAATTTTGGAATTTATTTCCTTATTATATTTGTCCTACAATGTATGATTAATTATCAGATTATATCAAATAATGACGCCAATTAAAGACAGTTGGCGCCATTTAGTATTTGTGATGTTTACACACGTCTTGACAAACCATTCTTTTAAGTCAAATTAAACAAGAATTGGCTATGACTAATTTTGTATTTAATTTCTAATATTTTACAATTTATTTTTTAATTATTTGGAATAATCGAAATTGACATTATTAGCCATTAGTTTACTTCAATTGTCTTATAATATCATAGAGAAATAAAATTGATTTTTTTGATTTGTACATTCAAATAGATTGCTGTCGAATATTAATCTAGTATGAAAAACGTCTCCATTTACATTAAAATGAAGACGTTTCTGTAAGAATATACTCTAAATCATTTCTTATTCAATACAAATTATACTTAAAAATTCACTCAAGATTATCATTAATAAAATCAGCCAGCATCTTGGTATTTCCTCCATAATGATGGTCTCCTGCAAGATGTTTCATCTGATAATTGCTTCCCAAAGTGATTTCTTTGTAAGGAAAAGCTGTAAATTCCTCGTCGCTGAGAACGACTGTCACAGGAACATTTCCCATTTTATTGATTTCAGGAATGACTAGAAGATTTTCTTTGCTTGCTTCCTCTGCTCCAATATATTCATTGAATTGAATCCTAAAATTATTAGTTGTAGTTGGTCCGATAACGAATACTTGTTCTAATTTACTTTTTAAATCATCGGAAAATCTGTTGTAAATGAAGGGAACCACTTCCGAACCAAAAGAAAATCCAACAAGAATTACGTTTTGATTTTCCCGTCCTTTTAGTTGTTTTTTGATATATTTTTCAACATCATGAGAAGCTTTTTTGGGTGATTTGTAATTCCAGAAATAAGATTTTGTATCCAATGCAAAAACATCATATCCCAAAGAATGTAAATTCTCGCCTATACCTTTTGAAAAAGTATTAAAGCCTGAGTCTCCACTAATGTAAAAAATAATCGGTTTGTCGGAATGAGAATTCCATTCAGCAACATTAAAATCTTTGCTTGAATCACATCCTGTAAGTAAAAATGATACTATAAACAAGGTGACAGCTGTTATTGTTAATCCAAAGTTTCTTTTCACGGTTTCATCACTTTATTTAGGGCTGTTGGGATTTGTAACAAATCAAGGTCGTTATTATAAACCAGATATTTGTTTTCCCATAAATCAGCGTATTTTTCTTTAAAATTTCTAAGACTTTGATAATGTTTGAAACTGCTCACTCTCTGATAAGTAAATTTCAAAACTTCTTCTGCAGTATTATTTGGTTCCTCTAATCCTGCCATCGGTGTCATTCCCATATTGATAAACTGCAGTTTTTTATCTTTAGCATACTCCACCAATTTTACAATTAATGTATCAATACTTCCGTTGGGAGCATTTTCGGTTTTTCTAATCATATCATAACTGCATTCATCTGGAGCACAATGAGGAATGATATTAAGGAAAGCAACACAATTTTCTTCGTTGTCTGAAATGATGATGAGGTCTTGATTTTTTACAACCTCTCTTTCAAACATTCCTTCAGCAAAAACAATTTCTTTTTTATCAAATTCTTTCAGCCATTCATCAGAGACTTTTTCAATTTTATCGAGGATTTCTTCACTTTGAGGAGCGAATTTTATTTCGGTTACAAAACCTGATTTCTCAAGTGTATTGATTCCATTTCGGATTGACTTTTTGTCTTTTCCAGTCAGACTAAATTTCTCTGTATCCAAAATCGCATCCTGACCAATGAATAATCTTTGCTTTTTGAATGGTGAAAAATAAATTAAACTACTTTCACCAACTCGATAATAGGTAGTTTTCAGTCCATTATTTTCACAATGATTTTCAAATTCTTCAATCAAACTGATTTTATCTCTTTCTGCACAAACAGGCTCTTCCAGAACGACAGCAAATCCATTAGCAACTCTATAAGATAAAAAACCTTCTCTGTTTTCAGCAAAGAAAAATTGTTTGTCCCAAGTCAACTTAAAGTAATCCAAAGATGAAACACCAAATTCTTCAACAAGATGTTCTGCATCTTTTTGATTTTCAACCTCATCTTGTTCGATATATTTATTAGTTCTATAAAATGAAAAAATAAGAACCAGCCAGGAAACTGCACCCAAAATATAATTAAGCTTTTGAAAATCTTTTGCAAAACCTGTAATCGGAGTCAATCCGGATTCTTTGAATAAAAGAAAGGTGTGCAATGTGTAATAAAGCGCTTCTTTTTTTGTGAAATTTATTCCGAAATGAGACTTATCTATAAAATAAAAACTCAGATAATTAAAAACAAAAATGCTTATAAAAATTCCTATAAACCAATTTAATCCACGTTGAAGAGAAATTCTGCTGGTTTTAAATGTATATTCTTTACGGCTGTAAATTAACAACCCCAATGTAACTAATGCAAACAAAGCTTCTTCATAATCCAAAGCTTTTGCTACATTAAAAATAATTGAAGTGATACTCAAAATTACTGCAAAATACCAGGCTCTTTTGGTTCCTTTGAAAAGATTTGCAGAAGTCACCAACAACAAAACACCCGAAATAAGAGTAAACATTTTGGAAAGATGTATAAAATCTACAGACAGATAATCTTTTACAATGTCTAATCTATTAGTCAATGCAGGAGTGATGACAGACAAAATATTGATAATTCCTAAAAGAAAAATCATAATCATAGGTAACAGTCGAGCAAATAGTTTTCTGCCACTCCACGAGAATGCGACAATTCCTAAAATCAAAGGAAGCCAAAATTCAAAAAAACGATAGAGTAGTGTGATTCCCAATCCTTCCGTATGATGATATCCAAAATTGGACAATATATAAGTTAATGAAAACTCAACCGCGCCTAATCCACGTAAAAAAGGCGAAACAATCATCAATAAAACCGAAATGATATACGATATTGCCGAAGCAGAAAAAGAAGCTTCAACTCCAAGTGCATACATTGCAATCAACAGATGAAATACACCGCAAAACTCTATAATTGTAGAAACGGCGACTGTGTACCAAAAATATTTTTTATCAATTTCATTATTAAATATTTCCTCCAAAGAACTAATCATTTTCGGAAATTTCTTTTCTACGAAACGATAAGCGAAATTTTTCTTTCGGAATGAAATAAAAATGAAATTTAAAACCAAAAGCAATCCTGATAACGAAACAATTCCGAACCAACTATTATTAAAAACTTTATTGACAGAAATTGCGTACAAAATCAATGGAATTCCAACGATTAGAACCGTCAAAAATCCTACAAAACCATAGATTGCGCTTGCCTGATGAATTTTGGAGGATTTATAACCTTTGATTCTGATATTTCGCGGAAGATAAGCTAATGAACTTACACCTCCTGCGGGAAGAAAAACGCTTAGAAAATTTCTTTTGAGGAATAAGCTTATCGAATCGGAAATTCCGACATTTAGATTGACACTTTTAAAGCTGGTCACATACATCAATCCCTGAAGAAAAACATAAATAAAACCAAGAAAAATTCCCATCAATATCCAAATCGGATTGGAATTTTTGATTTGTGGACCGATAGACGCCAGTTCGTGTCTTTCACTTCTGAAAAAAACAAAAGCCAAAAGTAAAATTACAATAGCTAAAATCTCTTTCCAGCGAATCTGTCGGATTACTTTTGATATTTTGAGATATTTCATAGAAATATTATTGATTCAATTTAATTCGGTATAGTTTCACTATCAAAAATAAATAAAATTATCTCTCTTTTAATTATCTTTATAAAAACTATTGAAATGAAAAAAACATCTGCTTTTCTGGTATTTATAATGATGCTGATTATTTTTAATCAAGCTTATTCTCAAAGTAAATGTTACATCTATCTCACTTTTGATGATGGTCCGTTGAACGGTAGTGAAAACATTAATGACATCATTTTAAAAGAGAAAATTAAGATTAGTGTATTTATGGTGGGAGAACACGTTATCAAAGATAAACAGATGGATACGTATGCCAAACATTATGAGCAGAATCCTTACATTGATGAATATAATCATAGTTTTACCCACGCCAATAATCATTATGAAGCATTCTACAACGATGTTCAAAAATCGGTTAATGACATTCTGTATAATCAATCACTTTTAAAACTTCCTTACAAAATCGTAAGACTTCCTGGACGTAATATGTGGCGCCTGAATGGAAAATCAAAAAGTGATGTTTCCAACGGAATACAGACTGCAGATGAATTGGCAAAATTGGGATATAAAGTAATGGGCTGGGATGTAGAATGGCAACATCGGGACAGTGACGGAACTCCGATACAAACGGTTGACCAAATGTATAAATCTGTAGAAAACCTATGCAATTCAGGAAATACTTTTACCAAGAATAATGTAGTGATGCTGATTCACGATGAGATGTTTCAGAGGTCTTGGGAAGAATCTGAATTGAAAGCATTAATTGATAAATTAAGGTCAAAACCGAATTATGTGTTTGAGCAGATGAGGTTTTATCCACAGTAATCAAATGTGTCCAGAACCGAAGAAATATAAATTTTGTAAACGACTATGAAAGCATTGGTCATTTCAGGAGGAGGAAGTAAAGGCGCTTTTGCAGGAGGTGTAGCTGAACACCTCATAAAAAATAACAAGAACGACTACGAACTTTTTGTAGGAACTTCAACAGGAAGCCTTCTAATCCCTTTTCTGGCTCTTGGAGATATCGAAAGAATTAAAAAGCTTTATACGACAATCGAGCAATCAGACATTTTTACTGTTTGTCCATTTAAAATCAGGAAAAAGAATGGTAAAGTAAAAGTAGGAATCAACCATTTGGGCATTGTAAAGCAATTTATAAAAAGACAAAAAACTCTGGGAAACAGTACAAATCTCAGGAATCTTATCCACAATAACTTTACAGAACAAGATTTTGAAAAAATAAAGGCGCTTAAAAAAGAAATTGTTGTTACAGTAGCAAACCTGACAACCCAGCAAATAGAGTATAAGTCTTCTAATGATTACAGTTATGAGGATTTCTGCGACTGGATTTGGGCTTCCTCCAATATGGTTCCTCTGATGAGTCTGTACCAAAAAGATGGTAATGAATATGCTGACGGTGGTTTTGGTAATCTTATTCCTTTGCAGGAGGCACTTGTGAAAGGTGCAACATCTGTCGATGCTATTGTGTTACGATTAGAAAAGACATCATATAACAATCCACCATTGCAAAATGTATTGGATGTTTTTGCGCGTACCACAGATTTTATGCTGAACCAAATCGCTAGTGATGACCTTATCATTTCACAACTGGAAGCTGAAAGTACCAATGTACACATCAATTTCTATTTTATAAAGAGAATACTTACCACTCATTCTTTTATATTTAACAAAGAGGAAATGTCGAAATGGTGGCAGGAAGGTTTGGAACTTTTTCAAACCACCGAATGTAAAAGTCATTTGTTGAAAAGGAAACCTGTTATTTAGCTGTATTTAAAAAATATGATTACGATATATTTTATTGTTTCAATTGTTTTGAAGAATAAATATTTTTTTACTTTGGTACACACTCAAATATCTAGTTTCTATTTTTTTCATTAAAAATTAAAAAAACATATCATACATCAATTGGAACGAGCGTTCCGTTATACTACCTTTGTCCTATCAAATTTTAATAATTAAACAATTAAATCAATTTAAAATGAAAAATTTAGAAAACAAAGTAGCTATTGTAACAGGTGGAAATAGCGGAATCGGATTTGCAGCAGCAGAAGAATTATCAGCGCAAGGCGCAAAAGTTATTATAACAGGAAGAAATGAGCAATCTTTAGCAGATGCAGAATCTCAATTAAATGTCACTGGAATCCGAGCTGACCAAACAAATTTAAAGTCATTAGATAGTTTGGTAGAACAAGTTTCTGCTAAGTTTGGGAAGGTTGATATTTTATTTTTAAATGCCGGAATTGCTGCTTTTGCTCCTGTAGAATCTGCAACAGAAGAACATTATGACAGTATTATGAATGCCAATGTGAAAGGAGTTTATTTTACAGTTCAAAAATTATTGCCAATCCTGAATGATGGTGCTTCCATTATCTTCAACACATCAATTAATGCTCACGTCGGAATGCTAAACTCAAGTGTTTATTCAGCAAGTAAAGCAGCCGTTTTATCATTAAATAAAGTTTTTGCAACAGAATTGGCACCCCGAAAAATCAGAGTTAATGCTGTTTCTCCTGGTCCTGTAGAAACACCGCTTTACGGTAAATTAGGATTAGCGAAAGAAGAAGTAGGAGGTTTTGGAGCTGTTTTGGGTGAGAAGATTTTATTGAAACGTTTTGGTCAGACTGCCGAAATTGCAAAAACAGTTAGTTTTCTGGCTTCGGTTGATTCTTCATTTATGACAGGTTCAGAAATTGTGGTTGACGGCGGTCTGACTGTTAATTCTGTAGTCTAATTTTTTTTTGCTCTGATTCAGGAACGATTGTTCTGTTATTTTTTATCTTTGTGAAGTAATATAATTTTGAAGTTATGGCAAGAACGAAAGAATTTGATGAAGATCAGGTTTTAGAAAAAGCGATTGAGATCTTTTGGCACAAAGGTTATAATGGTACTTCTGCACAAGATCTCGTGACTCATCTTGGTTTGAGTAGGTCTAGTTTGTATGACACTTTTGGAGATAAGCAAAAATTATTTGTAGCATCCCTGAAGAAATATCAAAAGCAATCACAAGATCAAATATTACATCTTTTCAATATTTCTGAAAATATAAAAGAAACGATACAGAGTATTTTTAAACAGGCGGTTCTTGAGAGTTTGGAGAATCGAATAACAAAAGGCTGTTTTATGGTGAACTCTTCTGTAGAACGTGCAATGCACGATGCGGAGATTGCAAAGATTGTACAAGATAATACCAAAACTATGGAAGATATTTTCACAAATGCTATACGGAAAGGTCAGGATTTGGGACAGATTTCAAAGAAAACCGACGCTAAAGTTTTAGCACGATTTATCTTTAACAATTATTCCGGAATACGGGTTTTAGCTAGAACAGGAGAAAATGACAAACAGATTTATGACGATATTGTCAAGGCTACGCTGTTGATTCTGTGAATAGATTGGAAAATATTAATCTGGCTTATTCTAATCAAAAATAAAAATGGCTCAATTTAGATTAAATTGGAGCCATTTATGAATTTGTGGCCTCATTTCAAATTGGCAGGAATCAATCTACAATTCTATATTTTGATTATGGTAAATCGAGAAAAGATGGATTGTTTTTTTGTTGATTAATAAGGCGTTATATTTAAGATATATATTGAAAGATACCAAATATCAAAGCTTTTTGAGTAGACACGTTTTGTTTTATAACGTCTTTTTTATATTTCATTGTTTTAAGGAAATTGTCTATCAGTTTTAAAATAGAATATTCAAGTTCATCAATTCAAAATTTCTTCTAAATCATTACAGATTATTGTATAAAAATAATTGTAATGTACAAAATCAGATTAATTCTTTTCGTAGTAACGATACTATGCTCTTCTATGGCATATGCCCAAGTTGCAGGAATCACAATTTCCGGATTGATTAAAAATAAAACAAATAAATTGGCTTTATCTTACGCCAATGTATTGGTAAAAACAGAAATTGATACCGTGTTCGTTGGTGGAACAATTACCAATGAAGAAGGAAGATTTTCTTTAGCGGGAATCAAGCCCGGGAATTACCAATTGGAGTTCTCGCTCTCTGGATTTCGAAAGCAGAAACAGCCTCTTTTTGTTGGAAGCTTGTCAGACTTTTTAGAGATTCCTTTAGTCGAATTAGAACAAATAAAAGACGAAAAGGAAACTAAGATTGACGAAGTTGTTTTAACATCAACGAAGAAAAATGAAATCAGTAATCAGCTTGACAAAAAAACTTATTCCGTAGCAGATAACATTAGCCAAAGTGGAGGTTCGGTTCTGCAATCGATGCAGAATCTTCCCGGAGTTACGGTTCAGGACGGGAAAGTTCAACTTCGTGGAAATGATAAAGTGACTGTTTTGATTGACGGAAAACAAACCGCTCTTACAGGCTTCGGAAGCCAGACCGGATTGGATAATATTCCGGCTTCTTCGATTGACAGAATTGAAATCATCAACAATCCTTCATCAAAATATGATGCGAACGGAAATGCTGGAATCATCAATGTGATTATGAAGAAAAACAAACAAAATGGCTGGAATGGTAAAATCGGATTTACCTATGGAACAGGTTCGCTTTGGGAAAGAAAAGAAAACCTTCCAACGATAAGACCTCAATATACTTTCACGCCGAAAATCAATCCTTCGTTGTCTCTTAATTACAGGAAAAATAAAGTCAATCTCTTTCTGCAGGCAGATAATCTTTACACGCAGACATTGAATAAAAATGAATTTGTTACGAGAACTTATGACGATGGAGCCGTGATTAATTCTCAGTTAAAACGAAACAGAAATACCAATTTTCTAACAACAAAAGCAGGTCTTGACTGGAACATAGATTCTCAAAACTCATTGACAGTTTCCGGAATGTACGGAAGCGAAAAAATAATCGACCGCGGAGACCAGCCTTTTTTTAACGGAGATATGTCTCAAAGGCTTCGCTTGTGGCAATTTCTGGAAGATGAACTGAAGACCACGATTATGGGAACAGCAAGTTATCAGCATAAATTTAAAGAAGCTGGACATTTGCTGAATGTAGGTTTCAACTATACATTTCACAGGGAAGATGAGAAATATTTTTATTATAACTATTTGCCAACTTCCACAGGAACAGATGCTTTCAAATTGTTATCGGATGAACAGGTTTATGATTTCAATGTTGATTATATAAAACCTTTAAAGTACGGACGATTGGAAACCGGAATCAAGCTTAGAAACAGAAGTATTCCTACCAATATGAACTTTATTCCTGGAGCAAATTCTGTTTTGGATGTTAATGCAGGAGGCTGGGCAACTTACAAAGAATTGATTCCGGCTGTTTATGCCAATTATATATTTGAAACTCCAAAATGGGAAGCTGAGTTGGGTGTAAGATTGGAATATGTGAAAATCCAATATGATGTGAACCCAAATCATCCGACTTACAAAAGTGACAGTTACAATTATACACAGCCATTTCCGAATTTGAGATTAGCTTATAAACTGAATGATAGAAATAAATTTTCCATTTTCTACAACCGAAGAGTAGACCGTCCGAATGAAGTTGATATCAGGATTTTCCCAAAATATGATGACGCAGAAATTATCAAGGTTGGTAATCCGGAATTGCGTCCACAATTTACCAATTCGGTGGAGTTGGGGCACAAGTACAATTGGGATAATGGTTATTTGTATTCTGCATTGTATCATCGTTTTGCTAATGGAACAATTACAAGAATTTCCAGTATTGTACCTGGAAGTACTTTGGTTTATGCTGTGTTTCAGAATGTCGAAAAAAGTTATAATTCCGGACTTGAAATGATTTTAAACCAAAAAATTTCAAAATTATATTCATTCAACATCAATGGAAATCTTTACAGAAATCAGATTGATGCTTTTATGGTAACCAATCTTTACCCAACTCCGAATTTTTTCTATGCGGAAATGCAGAAAGCCATATCTGGAAATGTGAAATTCAACAATACTTTCAAGTTTTCTAATGTATTTGATGCGCAGTTGACGGCTGTTTATCTCGCTCCTGATATTATTCCGCAAGGGAAAATAGGTTCTAGGTTTTCAATGGATTTGGGCGTGAAAAAATCGATACAAAATGGGAAAGGAGAGCTATTCTTTAATGCTACAGATTTACTGAATACAATGGTCATCAAAAAACACATTCAGGGTGTAGGTTTCCATTATACAAGCGATGATTATTACGAAACACAAGTGATACGATTAGGATATAGTTATAAGTTTTAATACAAATTGTAATGGATAATTTATTACAGGTAGTAAGAGATTACGTTATACTATTTCTAACGGAAAATCTTTCTCAGCAACTGACTTTTCACAATATAACCCATACTTACGAAGTGGTTTCTGCGGTACGTGAAATAGCGAGAGAAAATACGCTTTCTGATGAAGAATTTTGTGCTTTGGAGATTGCGGCTTGGTTTCACGATTGTGGATACGCTTCTTGTTACAAAGGTCACGAAGAGGAAAGTAAGAGAATTGCCAAGAATTTTTTGGAGAATTCTAATTGTGATAAATCTTTTATTGAAAAGGTTTTAAAATGTATTGATTCGACAAAATATCCTCAAAATCCTGTTTCAGATATGGAAAAAATCCTTTGTGATGCGGATATGTTTCATTTAACGAGAACTAATTATTATCAATATGAAAAAGCTTTAAGACTTGAGTTCGAAAAATTTCTCGGACTAACTTTTACTGATGAAGAATGGCAAATGGAGAACCATATTTTTTTACAACATCAGCATTATTTTACATCGTATGGACAAGACGTTCTGGAAAAATTTAAAGATGTAAATATTCTGTTGATGAATTCTTCTAACAAATTTTAATACAGGAATAAAACAGATTATTTTCTAAGTGGGATAAAAATTCAAAATTTCTTCAAAATTCAAATTTAGTTTTGCTGATTAATGATTACTCCTATTTAAATGAAAAAATTATTTCGTAGCAGATTTTCTGCGCTGTTCAGTGTTCTGGCTTTGTATATTATTTTATCATTTGTGGTAAGAATAATACTTCTTATTTGGTCTGTGGGAGATGCAGACCTGAATATAGTTTACATATTAAGAGCGTTCTTCACAGGATTTTGTTATGACCTTACCATCGGCTCATTATTTCTGTTTTTGTATGCTATTTATTTGTTGGTTTTTCCAAAAAAATGGATTGGTTCTTTGTTTGATAAATGCTTTACCTATTTCTATCTGACATTAATTTTCATCATTATTTACTTCAGCTTATTGGCAGAAATTCCGTTTTGGGATGAATTTGGAGTTAGATTTAACTTCATTGCGGTAGATTATCTGATTTACACGTATGAAGTTGTTGAAAACATCAATCAATCATATCCTTTACCTTTGATAGGAGTTGTTTTAATAGGATTGATTGTTCTCACATTTTTTATATTTAAAAAATTAAACATCTTCAAAGAAACTTTTTCAAATAAAATTTCGATTAGCAAACGTTTACTTTTTACCGTTCCTGTTTTAGCAATTGCAGTAATATTAGGGCTTGTAATGAAAAATAAACAGGCAGACTTCAGCAACAATCTTGTGATGAATGAAGTAGGGAAGAATGGTGCATTTTCATTTGTTACGGCATTCAAATCCAATGAATTAGATTATGAAACGTTTTATCCAAAACTTCCTGAAAAAGAAGCGTATTCCATTGTTAAGAAAAATCTTTTACAGGAAAATCAAAATTATATATCAACAAAATTCGACGATATTTTCAGGATTACCAGAGGAGGACAGGAACAAAAACCCAATATAATCCTGATTGCCATAGAAAGTTTCAGTGCCGATTTTTTAAGCACTTTTGGAAATAAAGATAATCTTACGCCTAATTATGAAAAGCTTGCGAACGAAAGTATTTTCTTCACAAACCTCTATGCAACAGGAACTAGAACGGTTCGCGGAATGGAAGCTTTAACATTGTCTGTTCCGCCAACACCAGGAAACAGCATCGTAAGAAGACCGAATAATCAGAATTTATTCTCCGTTTCTACAATCGTAAAATCGAAAAATTATCAGCCTTATTTTATTTACGGTGGCGATGGATATTTTGATAATATGAATAATTTTTTCGGAGGACAAGGCTTCGACATCGTTGATCGAAACAGAGGAAATCCTTTATCAGATGAAATCAAAACCCAAAGATTTGCAATTCCTGATAATGAGGTGAAATTTGAAAATGCGTGGGGAATCTGTGATGAAGACCTTTACAAGCAATCCATAAAATACGCAGATATCAGTAGTAAAGCCAACAAACCGTTTTTCCAGTTTGTAATGACAACTTCTAATCATAAACCTTATACTTTCCCGGCAGGAAAAATCGACCTTCCGCAGGGTGACAGAAATGCGGCTGTGAAATATACAGACTATGCTTTAGGAAAATTCATTGCGGATGCGAAAACAAAACCGTGGTTTAAAAATACCATATTCGTTATCGTTGCAGACCATTGTGCAAGCAGCGCAGGGAAGTGGGAAATCAATATTGACAGACATCATATTCCGGCAATTATTTACAACCTTAATCAACAGCCAGAAAAAATTGACCGTCTAACTTCACAAATCGATGTGATGCCGACATTATTCGGATATCTGGGCTGGAATTACAATACAAGTCTGTACGGAAAAGACATTAATCAGATGAAAGTCGGAGACGAACGTGCTTTCATAGGAAATTACAGGACTTTAGGAATGCTGAAGGGAAATGTTTTCACTCAGATTGACGATAGAAAAAGAGTAAAACAATTTACAGTCTCAGGGAATGAGAAACAGACTTTAACAGAAATCAAGACAAAAAATCAGGAATTAGCTTCTCAAACAATTTCGTATTATCAGACCGCAAGTGTGAGATTTAAAAACGGAAAAATGAAAGCTAAATAAACTGTAGATAGCTTTTTAAAATATTTTAAATGTAAAAAAGATTGATATTATTATCAATCTTTTTTTTTATTCAGAATTTCTACAGAATCAGGTTTCATTTTTGTCCTATAAATAAATCGCTTTGAAACAACTATTAATACCTATCGCTTTACTTTCTATTGTTTTAGTAAACGCTCAAACCACCAATTCTGGGACGGCAGATGGAAAACCAATTGATACTTTAAAAAATAATCAGGTTAAAAATATTCAGGAAGTAATTATTTCCGGCAAGAAAGCCATTGTAGAAAACAAGGTTGATAAAATTGTTTATAATGTGGCCAACGATATCACTTCTCAAAGTGGCGCGGCGATTGATATTTTAAGAAAAGTTCCTCAGGTAACAGTAGATGCAGACGGGAATGTTGAATTGCAGGGAAACCCGAATGTAAGATTTTTAATTAATGGAAAACCGTCAAGCATTTTTGGAAATAGTCTTGCAGATGCATTAGCTTCGATTCCGGCAAGTCAGATTAAAAGTATCGAAGCTGTCACAAGTCCCAGAGCAAAATATGATGCACAAGGAACAGGCGGAATCATCAATATTGTTCTGAATGAAAGTAAAGTAAAAGGAATCAATGGGATTATCAATACTTCTGTTGGCACCCGTTTTGAAACGGGCTCTGTAAATCTGAATTTCAGAAATAATAATTTTAGTATGAATGCATTTTTCAGTGGAAATGCACAGATGAAATCAAGAACGCCATCTTCACAGGAAAGATTTTCACATTCTGAGACAACTCGAACCCGATTATTGCAAAATGGATATACCGATTTCCAACGACACGGTTATCGTACAGGTCTAGGTTTTGACTGGTCAATTAATAAAACCAATACCTTGAGCGGTTCAGTTTCTTACAATGATTTTGCCAATAAAAGTATCGGTTTTATCAATCAGGAACAATATATCAATGATTTTTCTAACTCAAGCCAACAGTCGATAATTGGCTACAGAAATTCTGACAATCGTTCTTCGGTGAATTCCATTGATGCTAATTTGAGCTACAGAAAAACTTTTCAAAAAGAAGGTCAGGAATTGACAGCAGATTATGTAGTGAGTTATGGTTCGCCAAAAAGTAATTACTTACAGACTCAGAGTTTATCGGGAGGATTTTCTCCTTATGATGGTATATTGGGAAGCAATCCCGGAACAGATACAAGTCATAATTTATCAGTGGATTATGTACAGCCAATTAATGATAAAGTGATGTTGGAAATGGGTACGAAAGTAATTCTTCAGCACATCACCAATACTACAGATGTGAGTGTTTTGGATGCTTTTTCAGGACAATATCAGCCAGATTCTTTTCAGTCATTCCGTTTGAAATATGATATGGGAGTTTATGCAGCTTATATTTCTTCTTCTCTAAAATTGTTTAATGATTGGCTGGATGTAAGAGCTGGAGCGCGTTACGAATATACAGCCGTTAAAATTGATTATCAAAATACCAACATTCCATCGTATAGTCTTCTTGTTCCATCATTTATTTTATCTCATAAGTTTGAAAGTGGAGAAACCTTAAAAATGGCTTATACAAGGAGGGTAGAGCGACCGGAGTATTCTGAATTGAATCCATTTCTGAATTTCAGTGACCCTCATAATATCATAACAGGAAATCCCTCATTAAAACCGGAAATTGGTGATAATATGGAATTGGGTTACAACAAGAATTTTGAAAATGGAGCTAACCTTTCGTTGACGTTGACGGAAAGAATCAACAGTCAGGATTTGAAACAAATCACAACGTTTTATCCAACTTACACGGTAAATGGTACAGATTATACCAATGTTTCGGTGACTTCCAGAGATAATATTGGAAAAGAGTATAATTCAGGAGGAATTTTGTCGGGCTCGCTTCCGCTTATTAATAGCAAATTAAATCTTCGAGGAAATATGATGCTGTTTCACAGATATATTGTGAGTGATTATTTTGGAAATGTTGATATGGGATTCCGCTACCGTTTAAATTTGAATATGAATTATCTGTTTCCAAAGGATTTAATCGTAGAGATGTTTGGAAATTACAATTCTGCAGCGAAAAATATTCAGGGTAAAAACCCTCAGTCAATCACTTATAGTATTGCAGCAAGAAAACAATTCTGGAACAAGAAAGCTAGTATCGGGATTACAGCTACAAATCCTTTTAATAGATATATAAAACAGGTTACAACTGTCGATACGGGTGATTACAATTCTTATTCAGTGCGCTATTTGCCGTTGCAGTCTTTTGGAATAAGTTTCAGTTACAAATTCGGAAAAATGGATTTTAAAAAGGATAAAGATATTAGTGATGATTATCTGAATGCGGCTTCGCAGGGAGGTTAAAAAATGTTTAGTTAATGATATTTAGAAAAATTTCAAAGTAAATATAAAAAATGACGCCAACTGAAGACAGTTGGCGTCATTTGGCTGTTTGTGAACTTGAAAGGACTCTATCAAACTATTTATTAGTAGATATTGATAATATTTTAAAAGTCCTAAACGTTATTTAATATCGTGATTCGCTTCAAAAATTTACTTAATATTTTTATATAATTTGTGATTAAATTACAATAATCATCAGTTTATCAAATCTCTCCAATAAAAAACTCGAGCAAACAATTTCACTCGAGTTTTTTCTCTGAAATCAAATTACTTCACAAACAACGACTCTCTCAAAGCAGTCGCCGCGTCCAAAACAGACTTTTGCACCGCGGGAATATGAGCTAGAGGATTCAGCATTCCGTAATCGTGGATGAAACCTTTGTATTCTGTTATGGTTGTTGGAACACCAGCGTCATCCAGTTTTCTTCCGTAAGCCACACCTTCATCGTGCAAAATATCATTTTCAGCAACCTGAATCAATGTAGGAGGCAAGCCTTTTAATTCTTCCAAAGAAGCTTTCAATGGAGAAGCATATTTGTTGTTTCTTTCTTTTAAATCAGGCAAATAATTATCCCACATCCATTTCATCAATGGTGTTGTTAAAAATCTTTCCTGAGCATATTTGGTGTAAGAAGCTCTGCTGAAATCAGAATCTGTAACAGGCCACAAAAGCACTTGTTGTTTTAGCTTAGGACCATTTTTGTCTTTCGCCATTATTGCGATAACGGCAGCCATATTTCCACCAACGCTATTTCCTGCAACGGCAAGTCTGCTGCTGTCAACGCCAATTTCTTTTCCGTGTTCAGAAACCCATTTGGTTGCTGCATAAGCCTGATTGATGGCTACCGGAAATCTCGCTTCTGGAGATGGAGTGTAATCTGGGAAAACTGACACTGCACCACTGTTTATAACTAAATCACGAACCAATCTTTTATGAGTTGGATAATCTCCTAAAACCCATCCGCCACCGTGAAAGAACATAAATACAGGAAGACCAGCTTTTGCGCCTTTTGGTTTTACGATGTGGATTTTTACCGTTTGTCCATCTTGTGTGATGGTTCTTTCAGATTCTTCGATGTCAGAATAATCGAAGTTTACAGATTTTTGTGCTCCAACTAAAACCAATCTTGCATCTTTTGGAGCTAAAGTTTCCAATGGTTTTCCGTCGCCGCTGTTCAGGGCTTTTAAAAATTCTCTGGTTTCTCTACCGATGTTCGGGTCTTGAGATGCTGGATTAGATTGTGCCATAATGTTAGAATTGATGATGACGAATGAAGCTAATGTTAACGCTTTTAAATAGATAGTTTTCATTATAATTATTTTTGAAGGTTGATATTTAAGATGATTTCGAAGTTGAAAGCTGAGCTTACAGGACAGGTTTTTTCTGCTTCTTTGGCGATTTTTTCAAATTCTTCGGCTGAAATTCCGTCCACTTTTGCGTTCAAGGTCAATTCAGATTTTGTGATTTTTCCGTTGTCAAGAGTGATGACAGATTTTGTTTCCAGATTTTCGGGTTGATAACCAGCTTGCGTCAAATCCAGACTAAGCTTCATTGTAAAACATCCGGCGTGAGCGGCTGCCAAAAGTTCTTCTGGATTGGTTCCAAAACCGTCTGCAAAACGACTGTTGAATGAATATTGAGTTTGATTTAAAACAGAACTTTGAGTAGTTAAGTGTCCGTTTCCTTCTTTGATGGTACCGTTCCAAACGGCAGTTGCATTACGTTTCATAATATTTATTTTAATTGTTGTTTTTTGATGAGACAAAGGTATGGCGGATAGGAGTTGTGAATAAAGATTAAAAAGTCGATAAAAATTGCACTTTTTTCCTTTTGATATGTTTTGTTTAAATTTTAACTTAATTATTAATGAAAATCATCTTTCTTAAACCAGCTTAAGTTTTTTGAGATTGATAAAACAGAACTTTGACCTATCAAAAAAGAAAATAAATTCACAAAACCATTAAAATCAATTGAATATGAAAAATATACTGATTACAGGCGGTACAGGAAATTTAGGAAAAGTACTTGCCAATGTTTTAAAAGAAAAAGGATTCTCGTTTGCAGTGGCGAGCAGAAATAACAAGGAAAATTCACCTCAGAAGGTCGTGATGGATTTACTTGAAAACAAAGGCGTTGCCGAAGCGGTAAAAGATAGAGACATCATCTTTCATCTTGCGACTGACCTCAAAAAAGATATAGTTTTAACGCAAAATCTGTTAAATGGAATCGGAGAGAACAAAAACATTCATCTTATTTACATCTCGATTGTCGGGATTGATAAAACGCCATTCAATTACTACCAGCAAAAACTGGAATCCGAAAATAGGATTAAAGCATCCGGAATTCAGTACACGATTTTGAGAGCAACCCAATTTCACGATTTTATCGACCAGATTTTTTCAACATTATTAAAATATAGAATTGGAATTTTACCTAAAAAAGTGATGGTTCAGCCTATTGATATCGAAACCGTTGCAAAGTCTTTGTATGAAATCTCTCTTCATTCTCCGGAAAATAAAACCTTTGAAATAGGAGGTTTACAGGCATTTTCTTTTAATGAATTAGCTAAAGAATGGATGAATATATCCGGCAAAAAAAGATTAATTATCAACCTTCCACTCTTCGGAAAACTGGCAAAAGCATTCTTCGGAGGTGCTTTATTAACCAATAAAATTGAAACTTCCGCTGTAAGCTGGAAAAAATGGTTGCAGAAAAAATATAAAGGCTAATGTTTTGAGTTCTTTCTAAAGAAATGAAAAAAGTAATGATTATTCTGTAAAAATGCTCCGTTAGGAGCAGCATCTGTTTAGTAATTAGTCAAACCCAAAGAAACAGAACTCCGTAGGAGTTCAATCTAAAGATAATACGAAAATATCAATAAGTTAGCTTAGAAAATTAAATCAAGCCTTAATTTCTTTCCTGAAAACCGCCGGCGTTTTCCCCGATTTTTGGGCAAACATCCGATTAAAATACGCTGGGTCTTCATAACCCAATTGATAGGCAATTTCCTTGATGCTCAATTCGCTATAAAGCAATAATCTTTTGGCTTCCAGAATAATTCTGTTTTTAATCATCTCATTCGGATTTTCAAGATTGAGTTTATGAAATTTATTAGAAAGCGTTTTCGGAGCAAGATTCAGAAGGTCTGCATAATCTGCGACGCTGTGTTTTTCTTTGTAATGAATATCTACGAGGCGGCTGAAATTTCGAAAAAAATCCTGTTCAGCATTGATGAGATTAAGCTCTTCAGTCTGCAGATTTTGTTTTTTCCATTGTCTTGTAGCTCGAATAATAATTTGTTTCAGATACGTTCTAATCATTTCCTCAGACGAGCGGTCTTGAAAATTAAGCTCATCATTGATTTGATTAAATAATTGAGAAACCGTTTTCAGTTCATCTTCTAACAAATCTACCTTCGGAATTTCAAAAATATTATTGAATAAAAGTCCGTCACAAGCCACTTCTTCATCGTGAATCTGAATACAGTAAAAATCTCTGTTATAATGAATCAAAAAAGCATCATCGGCAGTTGTTGATTGAATATCAAGATGTTGATTAGTATTAATGAAAAACAAAGCCGGATTTTCAGTTTCATAAACATTGAAATCTACCGTCAACGAATAACCGGCAGGAATAAATAAAACCTTAATATAATTTCTGAAGGTTTCTCCATTCACAAAATCCAAAGTTTCGGAA
The DNA here is from genome assembly GCA_963530025.1 of uncultured Weeksellaceae bacterium. Taxonomy (GTDB): domain Bacteria; phylum Bacteroidota; class Bacteroidia; order Flavobacteriales; family Weeksellaceae; genus Epilithonimonas. Next base: position 294,327 of record CAUSBY010000003.1, on the reverse strand, counting down.
TTAAAGGAAATTAAACCTAATTTTTTGTGATGTGATTCGAAAGTTTTTGTAGAATTATTCATTGCCGAAAATGTTTAAGTAATTGCTTTATACTGATTTATTTAAAATAATTAAAGTGTTTTTCTGAGATTTTCTTGCGCTCTTTTTAGAAATGCTTCTTTGTCTTTTTTTACGTCCTGTAGAAATTTTTTATGGTTTTCAGACAGTTCAAAATATTGCTCGCCCCATAAATAAATCTCTATTAAAACAGGGAGCAGACTGATGCCTTTTTCGGTCAGTTTATACAAAAACTTTGCTTTGCTTTCAGGATGTTGTGATTTGGAAATGATTTCTTCAGCTTCTAAAATTTGCAGTTTTGTTGCCAAAATATTGGTAGCTATTTTTTCTTCAGATTTCAAAAAGTCACCGTATGTACACTGTTTTGCGTACATCAAATCTCTCACAATCAGCAAGCTCCATTTGTCGCCCCAAATATCCAATGAGTTACTTACCGGACAGCCTGAATTTCTATTTTTTTTTGCCATAAATATTTTACTTGCATTTTGCAAGTTAATTTATATCTTTACACTTTCAATTTGCAAGCAAAAATACTGAAATATTTCTCACTTGTCAATTTGAAGAAAATTTTATCCAGTTACAAATAAACTTTTAAAAAGAATTATTATGATTTTTACAACACAAAAAATTACGGAAAGCTATTGGAAAGTAGCCATCAATCATCCTCCGGTAAATGTATTCGACCCAGAATTTTCGGTTCAGCTGAGAACATTAATGGATGAATTGGAAGCTAACGAAAACTTAAAAGTAGTCGTTTTTGAAAGTTCCAATCCAGAATTTTATGTCGCTCACGCAGAACTGGTCAACATTTTTGATTTTCCGAAAGGTGAGGGGAAAACCGGACTTTCAAAATCTTGGCCCGATATTGCAAAACGTCTTGAACAGGCTCCGTTTGTAAGTATTGCGTCGATTAGAGGAAGAGCGAGAGGTTTGGGAAGCGAGTTTATTCAGGCTTTCGATATGCGTTTTGCAAGCAAGGAAAAAGCATTTTTTGCTCAACCCGAAATCGGAATCGGTTCGTTTCCCGGCGGTGGCGGACTCGAGCGTCTTCATCTTTTAACAGGGAAAGCCAGAGCTTTGGAAATTATTTTGAGTGGTGATGATTATGATGCCCAAACTGCCGCTGATTACGGTTGGATTAACCGAGCATTTCCCGATAATGAATTGGATGCTTTTGTAGAAAATTTAGCCAAAAGAATCGATTCATTTGATTTGAAAATCATCAAGAAAATCAAGGCAACGATGAACGAAAGGGTAGTTATTCCTAAAAACGAACATATTATGGAAACGCAAATAGCTTTTTTCGCATCATTAACAGAGCCTGAAGCAAGAACCAGAATTAAAAAACTGTTAGACCAAGGATTACAAACCTATGGCGATGTTGAACTAAATCTTGGAAAATATTTATAATTAAATGAAAGCATTAATCATCAACGGTCATATCAAATGGCCACAAATTGCAGAAGGAAATCTCAACAAAACGATTTTCGAAAAAAGTAAAACTGTTTTTGAAGAAAAAGGCTACGAAGTTCTGGAAACAGTTATTGATAATGGCTACGAAATTCCGCAGGAAATTGAAAAATGGGTAAATGCAGATTTTGTACTCTTTCATTTTCCGATTAATTGGTTTGGAATGCCTGCAAAAACAAAAGATTATATCGATAAAGTTTTGATGAGCGGTTACGGAAAAATCTACGCCGGAGATGGTAGAAATAATGGCGGAAATTACGGTACAGGCGGTCTTCTCCAAAGCAAAGGAATGATTGTAAACACTTGGAATGCTCCAGAAGAAACATTTGGAAACTCAGGACAGTTGCTTGAAGATTTTTCAATGGAAGAATTTACAAAGCCTTTCACGGCAACGCTTCAGTTCGTAGGAGTTCAGCCATTGCCAACATTTGCGTTTTATGATGTTTTTAAAAATCCAAATATAGAACAGGAATTGGCTTCATTTGAAACACATTTGAAAAATAATATTAAGCTTAACTTAATAAGTCGGGAGAGTTTTCTTCCGATTTTTTTAAAAATTTAAATTAAAAAGTCTTTCCGTAATTCTGTGCTATTCTTCCGCTGATTTGAGCTACAGGATTGGCTCTGATGCGAGATAACTTTGTCTTATCAAAATTAAAAAACAAAAACAAATAAAATTTTTAAAAATGGAAAAGACAATTTTTATCACAGGAGCATCAAGAGGATTCGGAAAACTTTGGACAGAAGCATTCCTTAAAAGAGGCGACAAAGTTGCAGCAACATCAAGAAATATTGAAGCTTATAAGGATTTGGCAGAACAATATCCCGAAACTTTCCTTCCTATTTCTTTAGAAATCACAGACAGAAAAGCGGTTTTTGAAGCGGTAAATAAAGCTAAAAATCACTTCGGAAGTCTGGATGTTGTCATCAATAATGCTGGTTATGGAGTTTTCGGAGCTGTGGAAGAAGTGGGCGAAAAAGTAACAAAAGATGTTTTTGAAGCCAATGTTTTCGGAACTCTTTGGGTAACACAAGCTGCTTTGCCGATTTTCAGAGCACAGGGAAGCGGTCACGTAATTCAGTTATCAAGTGTTTTAGGCGTTTGGAGCTTGCCAACTTTGGGAATTTATAATGCAACAAAATTTGCGGTAGAAGGTTTCAGTGAAGCTTTAGCAACAGAAGTGAAAGACTTTGGAATTAATGTAACGATGATTGAACCTAATGGTTACACAACCGATTTTGGAGGAAGTTCAGCAGTTCACGGCGATGCAATTCCAGCCTATGATGCTTTGAAATCTACTTTAGGAGAAGCGGAAGGTTTATTACCTGAAGATTATGGAAAACCGGAGGCAACGGTTCCAGCTATTTTAAAATTAATTGACAGTCAAAACCCGCCACTTCGTTTATTCTTAGGAAAAGTAGGTTTGAAAAAAACAGAAAGAGTGTACGCAGAAAAACTTCAGGTCTGGAACGACTGGAAAGAAGTTTCCGAAGCGGCTCACGGATAAGTCAGTTACTATACAAAACAGAAGTGCTTGTCATTTCTGTTTTGTAATTTCTTAAATTTGATAATACTAAAAACCTCTAATCAAATAACTATGGAAAAAATCAATCATTATAAAAGCATTGTAGAATTGCACGAGAAAAGCGGTTTCGAGCCTCCGAAAAATCCCCTTTTGAGTTTGATGACCTGCAAAGAATTAATGACCTATTCTGTCGGGGAAGACCGGTTTACAGGAGATTTTTATATGATTGGTTTAAAGAAAATAAAATCGGGATACGTTTTGTATGGCAAAACAAAATACGACCACAACAACGGCTCAGCAGTTTTTATGAAGCCCAGACAAATTATCGAAGTTCGCAATGTACAGTTTGCTGAAAAGGGTTTTGTAATGTTTTTCCACGAAGATTATCTGTCGGGACATCCGTTGAATGAACAAATCAAAAAATACGGTTATTTTGAATATGAAATTAATGAAGCGCTTCACATTTCGCCTTCGGAGGAAGTGATTATGTGGGAACTTTATGAAAAAATCAGAAGAGAATATGAGGAAAATTCTGACGAATTCAGCAGGGAAATTATCCTCTCGCATATTGATTCAATTTTAAAATATTCTGACCGTTTTTACAAAAGACAGTTCATAGACCGAAGCCCGAATGTGTCCGGAAGTATGGTTAAAAAATTCCTAACCGTTTTAGATGATTATTTCAAAGCCAACAAACATATTGAAGACGGTTTGCCAACTGTCAATTTTATGGCTGGAGAGCTTGCGGTTTCTCCTCGCTATCTCAGCGATATTCTGAAACAGGAAACCGGAAAAACAGCGTTGGAACACGTTCATATTTATTTGATTAAAGAAGCTAAAAATCTGTTGCTGAGTTCAGAAAGCAACGTGGCAGGAATTGCTTATGATTTAGGTTTTGAAAGTCCGTCTTATTTTACCAGATTATTCAAAAAAGTGGTTGGGGTAACGCCTGTTCAATATAAAAAGGAAGCGGTTAAATAAAATTTATTTTTAAAAGCTGAACTTTTTTACAAACTAATATTGAGCTTTTTTACAAAGTTTATTTTTCATTTCTACTCTAATTTTGTACTATAAATTTTTAGAAATGAAAACAGTAAACAAAATTTACATCAATGGCGAGTTTGTAACGCCTCACGGAACAGAAACTTTAGATTTAATCAATCCATCAAATAACCAAAAAATAGGAGAGATAACTCTTGCCGACGAAGTTGATACGCAAAATGCTATCGCAGCAGCGAAAGAAGCTTTCAAAACCTTTTCAAAATCTACCGTTGAAGAGCGAATTTCTTATCTTGAAAAACTGAAAATTGCAGTAGAAAATAGAAAACAGGAGCTCATCGACGTGATGATTGAAGAATATGGAGGCAGCAAACAGTTTGTCACTTTAAGCAACAATAACACCAATAGTTGGTTCGATTCAATGATAGAATCTATCCGAAATTTTGAGTTTGAACAAACCATTAATTCTTCAAAAGTTCTTTTACAACCGGTCGGCGTTGTAGGAATTATCACTCCATGAAATGCCAGTAACAGCTCGGTTTGCAGTAAAGTTGCGACGGCAATTGCTGCAGGTTGTACAGTAGTTATCAAGCCAAGTGAAATGAGCGGTCTGCAGACTCTGGTTTTGATGGAAGCCTTTCACGATGCAGGTTTGCCAAAAGGAATTATCAATTTTGTGACAGGTTTGGGCAATGTAGTCGGAACAGAATTAACCATTAATCCAACTATTTCAAAAATTTCGTTCACAGGTTCTACAGCAGTTGGGAAATTGATTGCAAAAACGGCGGTCGATACAATGAAAAGAGTGACTCTGGAATTAGGCGGAAAATCACCCAATATTATTTTGGATGATGCCAATCTTGAAGAAGTGATTCCTACAGCAGTTTTCGGAGCGTATATGAATAGCGGACAAGCCTGTATTGCGCCAACGAGACTTTTGGTTCCTGAAAATCAAATCGATAAAGTAAATGAAATTGCCAAAGCAACCGCAGAAAAAGTGGTCGTAGGATTGCCTCAAAATGATGATACGAATGTGGGGCCGATGGTGAGTGTAAAACAATTTGAAAGGGTTCAAAACTACATCAAAATTGGATTGGAAGAAGGTGCAAGAGTTTTAGCCGGAGGAGAAGGTAAACCTGAAGGATTGGAAGCCGGAAACTTTGTAAAACCGACCATTTTTACCAACGTAAACAATAAAATGAGAATTGCTCAGGAAGAGATTTTCGGTCCCGTATTGTCCATTATTCCATATAAAACAGAAGAAGAAGCGATAGAAATTGCGAACGATACGCCGTATGGTTTGGCAGCTTACGTAAGTTCATCAGATGTGGAAAGAGCTCAGAAAGTAGCTTCACAGATTGATGCGGGAAGAGTTTGTATCAACGGTTTCCGTCACGACCCAATGGTTCCTTTTGGCGGTTTCAAACAGTCCGGAATTGGTAGAGAGTATGGCGTGTATGGGTTGGAAGCTTATCTTGAACCGAAGGCTGTTCTGCAATAATATTTTGTACATTTGATAAAGCGTTATTTTCAAAAATGGCGCTTTGTCTTTTATCATTCAATCAAAATGGAAAAATCTGATATTGTTTATTCCTGCTATCACGAGGTAAGCCGAAAATGCGAAAATTTTGTTTCTCAGCACGTCCTTGCATTTCAAATTTCGGGACAATTTGTGCTGTCTGACGGTCAGGAAAAATACATTGCAAAGGAAGGCGATTTTAATTTAATCCAAAAAAATCAATTGGTAAAATTCACCAAATGTCCGCCAGAAAACGGAAGTTTTGAAAGCCTGAATATTTACCTGAATCAGGAGGTTTTACAGAATATGGCGAAGGAATATCATTTTTCATCCAATCATTCTGAAGTGTCCAAGCCTTTGGTTTCTATTGAAGTGAATGCTGTGCTTCAAAATTACATTACATCGCTGCAGACCATTCTTGAAAACCCGAAACTGCTGACCAAAGATTTTATCGACCTTAAAATTAAAGAGTTATTATTTATTTTAATCGAAACACAGCCTGAACTCAAAAATATTCTTTTCGATTTTTCAGAGCCTTTTAAAATTGATTTGGAGTCTTTTATGATTCAAAACTACAAATACAACGTCAATCTCGAACGTTTTGCTTATCTCACGGGAAGAAGTTTGGCGACTTTCAAGCGCGATTTTGAGAAGATTTTTCACTCTTCACCACATAAATGGATTTTGCAGAAACGTCTGGACGAAGCTTATTTTTTAATGAAAGAAAAACAGCAATCGCCTTCGGAAATCTATGTGGATTTAGGCTTTGAAGACCTTTCTCATTTCTCTTATGCCTTTAAAAAACAGTTTGGGTTTAGTCCTAAAAATATTCTTGACAAGCAGGATGTTTTGCTTTAAGTTTTATTTCTTCTTGTAATTCTGTGCTATTCTTCCGCTGAAATGAGCTACACTTTAGGCTTGAAGCAGATTTAACTTTGTATCAACAAAACGAAACAATTTTAAATCATAAAAAAATGAAAACAATTTCAGTACCTGAAAAAGAACAGCTAAGTTTTGGTGCACAGAGCATTTTAGAATCTGTAGAGAAAAAAATGGGGAAAATTCCCAATTTGTATGCGACAATCGGCTATTCTTCATCCGCTTTAAAATCGATGTTGGAAACGGAGACATCTTTGGCTCACGATTCATCTTTTACGGCAAAAGAAAGAGAAGCTATTAATCTAGTCGTTTCACAAGTCAACGAATGTGATTACTGTTTGGCGGCGCATACGACTTTAGCGAAAATGAGAGGTTTTACAGAAGAAGATACGCTGGAAATCAGAAAAGGAAGTTTTTCAGAGGCAAAATTAGATGTTGCGATTAAATTGGCTCACTCCATCGCAAACAATAAAGGAAATGCAGGAAACGGAGCTTTGGAAAATTTCTTCAACGCCGGATATGACGAAAAAGCTTTGATTGAATTGACTGCTTTGGTGGCATTGAGAAGCTTTGCCAACTATGTATTTGCCAACACTCAGATTCCTATTGATTTTCCTTTGGCACAGGCTATTTAAGAAGTATTTTAATATAAGTATTTAGTTTTAAGGGAAGCCTTCTGAATGTATTTTTGGAAGGCTTTTTATTTTAAAATTTATTCCAAAACGTATTTCTGTGCTATTTTTCAGCTAAAATGAGCTACCAGTTCGGTTGGGTTTGATGATAACTTTGCTTCATTAAATAACACTAAAAAATTAAAACAATGAGTAAAATAGTTTTTATCACAGGAGCATCAAAAGGATTCGGAAAATTATGGGCAGAAGCACTTTTGGAAAGAGGAGACAAAGTAGCAGCAACAGCAAGAAATGTTTCTGCCTTACAGGATTTGAAAGATAAATACGGAGATAATATTCTTCCTTTGAAGTTGAATGTAAACAACCGTTCAGAAGTTTTTGAAGTAACGGCACAAGTAGAAAAGCATTTCGGAAGAATCGATGTTTTGATTAATAATGCAGGTTTTGGTTTATTCGGAACGACGGAAGAAACGACGGAACAACAGGCGAGAGAGCAGATGGAAACCAACTTTTTCGGTTCACTTTGGGTAGCACAGGCTGTTTTACCCGTGATGAGAAAACAAAAAAGCGGACATATTATTCAGATTTCCAGCTTTTTGGGATTAACAACTTTACCGCTTTTAGGATTGTACAACGCTTCAAAATTCGCAGTGGAAGGTTTAATTGAAACAATCGGTTCAGAAACAGCTCATTTGGGAATCAAAACTACTTTAATTGAACCTAACGGATTTGCAACGGATTGGGCAGGAGCTTCTGCGGTTCAGACTTCTTCGGATATTGCAGATTACAATCCGGTGCGTGAAGCATTCGCGGAAACAGGCGACAATCCTGATACGTGGGGGAAACCAGAAGCGACAGTAGAACCTGTTTTGAATCTTATCGACAATCAAAATCCTCCACAAAGATTATTATTTGGTAAAATTGCTTATCACGTTGTGAACGAAGTTTACACGAAAAGATTAGACGAAATCCAAAACTGGAAAGAGGTGAGTATCGCCGCTCACGGTCATTAATTAAATAATTATCCGTTTTTACCATAATGCAAAATCAGCAGTCATTTTGTCATTCCGTAGGAATCTCAACACACTGAACATAATGCAGTTTAGATTCCTACGGAATGACAAACAAGCTGTAAAAACAAAACTATTATAAATTACGGACATTCATATTAATCAAATTTAAAATCTTAATCAGCGGAAAAAATAACAATGTTTTTTTGTGCTAAAGTTCCGCTGATTTGTGAAACGATTTTCAACCAAAAATTCTCAACTTTGAATTATTAAATAACAAACAAAATCTTAATACTTATGAAAACTACAGCTTTAAACGCAGAAACACAATTTGCAGAAATCAACAACAACAAAATTGCTTACAGACAATTCGGAAACGGAGCTCCATTGTTCTTTGTGAACAGATTCAGAGGGATTATGGATACTTGGGACCCGTTGTTTTTAGATTCTTTGGCAGAAAAAAATACCGTTATTCTTTTTGATTATCCGGGAATCGGAAGTTCAGAAGGAGAGTTGCCTTTGGATATTGTAGAAGTGGCAAGTACGGTTCCGGCTTTGGCAGGCCATTTGGGAATCGATAAATTTAATGTTTTGGGTTGGTCGTATGGCGGATTGGTGGCGCAGGCTGTTACTTTTCAGAATCAGGACAGAGTTTTGAATACCGTTTTAATCGGAACAAATCCTCCGGGAGAAAATGAAATTCCAATGGAACAGGTGTTTTTTGACCACGCTTTAAAACCGATTAATGATTTGGAAGATGAGTATTATCTGTTTTTTGAGCCTACTTCCGAAAAAAGCAGAAAGGCTGCCCAAGAATCTCACGACAGAATCGTACAGAGATTAGAGCGTTTATTAATTCCTTCTACAATGGAGGTTTTCCAGAGATATATTGCGGGTTCAGGAACAATGAGAGAGGATAAACTGAACTTCAGAGATGTTTACAAAACACTGAAATCTCCCGTTTTGGTTATTTCCGGAGACCACGACATCAGCTTTGCAACAGAAAACTGGTTTCCGTTATTGAAAAATGCACCTACAATGCAGCATATTATTTTGAATGATGCGGGGCACGGTCCTCAACATCAGCATCCGGAACTTACGGCAGGATACATCAACCTTTTTTTAGGATAATAGTAAATCCTGTTTCCGGTAAATTATTTTAACTTAGATAAAATTAAACTGATGCAACATTACAAAACCCTTACCGAATTACATTTGGGTAATCATTGGGACGCTCCGGAACATCCGCTTTTCAGTATGATTGGCTGTCAGTCGGAGTGTAAATTGGGGAACAGAGAGTTTACCACAGATTGTTATGTGATAGCTTTCAAGAAAATAAAATCAGGGATTTTTATGTACGGCCGCACACCGTATGACCACGACAATGGCTGTCTGTTTTTTGCAAAACCAAGACAGATTATCGAGATGAAAAATCTTGAGTTTGAAGAAAAAGGTTATATGCTGATGATTCACGAAGATTATCTGAATGGCCACGAGCTTTTCAAGGAAATTGAAAAATACAGTTTCTTTGATTATGAAGTAACGGAAGCTTTGCATCTTTCTCCAAAAGAAGAGCAGATTATTTTGGAACTTCACTCAAAAATTCAAGGAGAATATTTTAATAATCCCGATGAATACAGCCGTGAGATTATCTTAAGTCATATTTCATCGATTTTAAAATATGCACAGCGATATTACAAAAGACAGTTTATCGACAGGGCTCAAGTGACCGGAAAAACAGCTTCAAAATTCAATGATGCGTTGAGAAAATACATCAGCGAAGGTTTGCTGGAGAAAAACGGACTTCCGAATGTCGCATTTTTGGCTGACCAGCTTTTTGTTTCGCCCAGATATTTAAGTGATTTATTAAAGCAGGAAACAGGAAAAACCGCAATGGAACTGATTCATATTTTTATGATTTCTGAAGCGAAAAACCTGTTGAGATTAGGTGAAAAAGGAGTTGCTGAAATCGCCTATGAATTAGGATTCGAAAACGCGTCTTACTTCACAAGATTATTCAAAAAACAGACGGGAATGAAACCTTTGGAATTCAGAAAGTCGCAGATGAATTGAATTTTTTGAAATTATTGATAAATCACTCAAAATTATAGATGAATTTCGAGTGATTTATTATCATTTTTTTGGAAAGGTTTTAATCTTGATGTCCGTAACCAAGTTCTTCGTTTTTACTCCAAAAAGCAATGAATAATTCAGCAGGTGAACTTTTTGTACTTGTCCAGTCTGCAACTATTTTTATTGCAAGTTCCAAGTCATCCAAATATGCCATTCTCCCATCGCTTCCTCTAATTCCCTTTTCATCCTTTTTAGCTCCACGATTTATTAGAATATTTTTCTCATCATAGATTATTCTTCTCACTTCTTCATTTTCTTTACCTTTAGGAAGGTTATCTTTGAGAAGTTTTGTTAAACCGTGATAATAAAGTTGAAATTTTGTTACTGGGTCATCTATTTTTTGACCGAGTAATTTTTCCGCCTCATTTTCAACGGCTAATTCTGCATCCAGATTTAAAACAAGCTGTTCGCCTTTGATTTCTTCGGCTCTTTGTAAAATTTCTAATCTTTCTAAATCTTCTTTCGAAAGTTTTTCTTCTATTAATTTCTTCTTATTTTCGTCCATTATGTTTTATTTATACAGTTAATAAATCTCTCATTTTTTTTGCTGTTTCTTTAATTGAATCAACGTCCCAATTAGCAATATTCAAATTTTTTGTTGCCAAAGAAATATTTGGAAATTGTTCTTTAAATGCTCCCCAATACTCATTTCCACTTTCTGCCTGTCTCCATTGGAATTGAGAATAAATTATACAAGGATGAATTTGATTTTGTTCGGCGAAACGAGATACCATCACTTTATTATGAATCATCTTCTCTATGTATCTCATTTTTTCCTCAGAAATCAAATACTCAGAAGCAAAATTGTTGGCTTTATCTTCTTGTAATAAAAACAAATCTGGTTCTCCCGTTAGATGATAACTTGTTTTTGCTATTATTTCTAAATCATATAAAACGTGGTGTAGCTCGTGAATCAAAGCAAACCAAATTGTTGCGTAGTTTTTATTATAGTCAGTTATTACAATACAAGGTTTGTCATTAACAAAAAAGGTAGCACCTCTAATATGTGTTTTAGGTAAAGATGGTTGAAAAATGACAGTTACTCCAACGTTATATAATGCCTGAAAAATAGTTTTTAAACCATTTTCAATATTCCTTGTGTAAGGCTTTATCTTAGGAATTAATTCAATTAAACTTCTTCTGTCAAATTCATTAGGATTATTAATTAGCTCAAAATATTTATAACTGGACTTTATCCAAAAATCCTTCATTTTGTCACTATAAGTCTTTTTTGTTCTACTAAAAAGAACATCATTTAAAGTACTATCATATTCGTAGATAGATTTTATCCCAAAGAATTTACAGATTCTATTTTTTAACTCTTCGAGTTCTGATTTTTTATCTAAAAATCCTAGAGATGATAAAGTCTTTAAGTCAAAATATTTATTGATAAAAGTTATATCCATCGAATCTTGAAGTTCTCCGATTTCTTCTTGAGGTCTATTATGATAATGTAATATTAAAAGTTTGTCAAAATCTAAATCTAAAAATTCTCCAAGTTTTATTAGTTTACTAATATCAGTTTGTTTAGATGTTTTATATATTATCGAATCCAAACTTTTTCTTTCAATCCCAGCAAGCTTTTCAAACTGAGTTTTTGTCAATCCAGAACTTTCTAATTTTTCAATTAACAAATCCTCTAAAGAAGGACCATCATAATTAAAACTTTTATTTAAAATAGAATTTATCATTTGAGAGGTAAATTTACCTCAAAAGTATAAAATTTAATTTAATAATTGAAATAATAGCGGTTAATTTACCTTTTTCTTATTTTTAAAGTTTGTGATTTTAAAACTCAAGAATGATTTTTAGAGAATGATTTTCTGAAAATCTGTGCTATTCTTCCCCCGAAATGTATTATTTATTCAGCCGTAATGCTTCTACCTTTGACTTATCAAAATCATTGAAAATCAAACTAAAATGAAAACTATAATAAGCTTATTTACTTTATTATTTTCTTTTGGATTAGCGAATGCACAATTAGAAAAAGCAGCAACATCAAATGTGGTTTGGAATGGTGTTACAACAAGTTCGGACGGAAGAATCTTTGTTAATTTTCCAAGAATTGAAGGTGATAAAGGAATGAAAATCGGAGAAGTTCTGAAAAACGGAAAAATTATTCCCTATCCAAATGAAGACTGGAATGATTGGGAATCGGGAGCTGATGTGAATGAGAAATTCGTAAGAACCAATTCACTGAGAATAACAGCGGATGGTTTACTTTGTATAGTTGATACTGGAACACCTTCAATGGGACAAAATCCATTATCGGGAAATGCGTTAAAATTGGTTTCTATTGATATTAAAACCAATACCGTTCAGCAGATTATTCCTCTTTCTGGAATTGCAAAACCTTCGACTTTTATTGATGATTTAAGGATTTCAGGAGACACCATTTACTTGACAGATGCGGGCGAACCAGCTTTAATTATTTTAAATAAAACAACAGGAAAAGGCAGGAGAGTTTTGGAAAATCAACCTTCAACCACCGATAATTTACCAATAAAAGCAGAAGGAAAAATAATGAAAGATGAAAAAGGAAATGAAGTGAGAATCCACGCAGACCAATTGGAGATTTCTCCCGATGGAAAATGGCTGTATTTCCAGCCGGCAAGCGGCCCGCTTTGGAGAGTGGAAACACAATATCTGAATGATAAAAATCTATCCGAAAAAGATTTGGCTTCCAAAGTAGAATTATTCTACAAAACCCCATCAACAGGAGGAACTGCTATTGATGCAGACGGAAATATCTATGTAAGCGATGTCAATAAAAGTGAAATCATCAAAATCTCACCGGAAGGAAAAGAAAGTCTGGTCATTAAAGACAAAAGATTGCTTTGGGCAGACGCTTTATGGATTGATGACGATGGATATTTGTGGATTCCAACAGGTCAGCTGAACCGTTTGGCGGCATTTCAGAACGGAAAAAGCAAAGTGAAATTTCCGGTGGTGATTTATAAGCTGAAAATCAATGCAAAACCGCAAAGAAATTAAATTCATTTTAAATTTAACCACAAAAGATACAAAAGTTATTTTCATAGCTGATATTAGATAATAGAAGCTCTCAAAAGAATAAAAATCAAAGATTTTTATTGGCTTATGTGTTCTATTTCCCGTCTAATAAAATAAGCTTTTAATATATCATATAAATCTTTTGTGCCTGTTGTGGTTAAATAAAAAGTTTAGAAGCTCTATCATTAAATTCAAAAATAAATAACATTAAAAAATACCAACATTATGAAAGCAATTGTGTTAAAAGAAGCCGGAAATGTAGAAAATTTAGCATACGTAGAATTGGCAAAACCAACCATTGACGAAGGCGAAGTTTTAGTAAAAGTAAAAGCCATCAGCATCAACCCGGTAGATGTTAAAAGCCGTGCCGGAAAAGGAGTTTACGGAAGAATTAAAACAGAAAATCCATTGATTTTGGGTTGGGATATTTCTGGAATTGTAGAAGAAACTAAAAGTTCAGATTTTAAAGTGGGAGATGAGGTTTTCGGAATGGTCAATTTTCCCGGACACGGAAAAGCATATGCAGAATACATCGCAGCTCCGACCAATCAACTGGCTTTAAAACCTAAAAATATCTCTTTTGAAGACGCTGCAGCTTCCACTTTGGTTGCGCTTACGGCGTATCAGGCTTTGGTTCACAATGCGAAAATTCAGGAAGGGCAAAACGTTTTGGTTCACGCCGCTTCAGGTGGAGTGGGACATATTGCGGTACAGATTGCCAAACATTTGGGGGCGAAAGTGACGGGAACTTCTTCCGCAAAAAACAAAGATTTTGTCTTGAGTTTAGGCGCAGATTCACATATCGATTATCACGGTTTCGACTGGAAATCAGCAGGTAGAACTTTTGATTTTGTGTTAGATACGATTGGCGAAGACAATATCGACCATTCTCTTGAAGTGACCAAAGAGGGCGGTTCTATCATCAGTATTCCGACAGGTTTGAATGAGCAGGTGACATCAAAAGCAGAATCAAAAGGTGTGAAAGGCTATTTTATAATGGTACAATCCAGCGGGGAAGATATGAAACATATTGCTTCTTTGTTGGAAAACGGAGCTGTAAAACCTCACGTTTCAAAGGTTTTTCCTTTCGAACAAATGAGAGAAGCGCATCTGGAGCAAGAAACGGGCAGGACGGTTGGTAAAATCGTGGTGACTTTGTAATGTCAGTATTTTTATTGGTGCAACTTATCCGCCTTCCACTCCCGCTTTTTTGTCATTGCGAATCACGTGAAGCAATCCATTGAATGGGTCGGCAATCGTAATAACAAAAAGAGCTCCGTTCAAGTCGGGTTGCTGCAATTCAACGTTTTAAAATTAACAATAAAATCATCAAAATGGACTTAAAAAATACAGCAGTATTGGTAATGGTATTGGTTTCATTGGTCGCCTGCAGTAAATCTCCAAATCAGGCTAATATAAAGTCTTAGAATGAAATTTCAACAGAAAAAAATGCACAGTTAGAAGAGGTTTTTTCTGATAGCACGTATCAGTTAACGGGTGTTGCCGTTGCAAAAGACAATCGGATTTTTGTGAATTATCCGTATTGGCTTGATACGCATTCCTATTCAGTGGTTGAGGTTAAAGACGGAAAACCGGTTCCTTATCCTGATGCAGAATGGAACAGTTTCAAAAAAGGCGAAGACGGGCAAAATAAATTTGTGACCGTACAGTCTGTAGTTACTGATGACAAAGGATTTCTTTGGGTCGTAGATGCTGCCGGAATCGGGCTTGGAAAAGTGTATCAACACAGCAGTAAAGTGGTGAAAATCAATTTAGCCAATAACAAAATTGAGAAAATCTACAGATTTCCTGAAAATGTGGTGAGCGAAGATGTTTACATCAATGATATCAGAGTCGACAACGAAAATGGTTTTGCCTATTTAAGCAATTCAAATACCGGTGGAATCGTGGTTTTGAATATTAATACAGGCGAATCAAGATTGGTTTTAGTCAATTCTCCTTCCGTAAAATCTGACCCGAATTACCATTTTTCTCCTTTGGGAACTGAACTTAAAAAAGATGATGGTTCTTTATTAAAAGTGAATTCAGACGGTATTGCGCTGACTCCCGATAATCAATATGTATACTACAAACCACTTACAGATAACCGTCTGTACAGAATTAAAACCGATTTGTTGAGAGATTTTAAAACCAGTGAAGTTGTTTTAAACAAAAGTGTAGAAGATTTAGGAAAATTCATTACCACAGACGGGATGATTTTCGATAAAAAAGTAAACTTATATTTGGGAGATTTGGAGAAAAATTCGATTGTAAAAATCACGCCGGATTTGAAAATGCAGACGATTGTAAAAGACGATGAAAAACTGATTTGGCCGGACAGTTACAGTATTTCTGATGATGGATATTTATACATTTCCAATTCTCAGATTCAGCTGATGCCGTGGTTTCACGATGGAAAAGAGCGGTTTAAAAAGCCTTTTAAAGTGTTTAGAATTAAAATTTAAATCAATTCAAATCTTACAAAATGAAAAATCTACTATTAAGCTTAAGTCTGTTTTTTGCAGCATCAGTTTCGGCACAGAACATTCAGACATTTACTTTAAAAAAATTACCAACAAAACCTGTAAACGAACTTCTCACACGGGGAATGATTTCCGGTGAACAGGGAACTATCGGATATTTTACCTATAAAAAAGGAGTGGTCGTTCCGACGCATCAGCATTCCAACGAACAGTATTCTCTGATTACCAAAGGAAGCGTAAAAGTAAATATTCTGGACAAGGAATATATTGTAAAAGCAGGACAGGGAATCATTATTCCGCCTAATGTTCCTCACAGTTTTACAGCGTTAGAGGATGATACCATCGATATCGATTTTTTCAGTCCGGCAAGAAAAGACTGGATAGAGGGAAAGGATAATTATTATGAGAAGAAATAGGTTTACTAAAGTATTAAAAATGATTTTGAATCAAAAATAGAATTGCACCAATTGTCTCTAGTTGGCGTCATTTGGTTTTTGGTGAACTTATCAGGACTGTATCAAAATAATTTATTTACAGTTGTAGATAATATTTTGAAGTTGTTAAATGGTATTTAAGTTATAAAAATGAAATCAGAAAATTGTCTATCTATATCTGATAATTTTCTGATAAATAAAAACATATCATAATATCTTCTTCTCATAAAAAAGCCTATTGACAATTAAACTGGTACATTAAAGTATATTGTTACCATACTTTAATGTACCAGATTTTATCTTATTTAAATATTAATATTTCTACTTGTGCATAAAGAAACTAAGTTGATTATAAAATAAATAATATTTTACTTTTTTGATTTGGTGCATTCAGATATATGATTGCTTAAATCTTGTATCAAAAATAGTTCGGAATTCGAACTATTTTTAGTTTTTTCTAATTATAATTTATTTTTAATAAATTCTTAATTATAATTGTTTTTATTTGATTTTTTAGCATGTTAGTTGTATTATTGTTGTTGTTAAAATATTAGTATGAATAATGTCTGTAATTTGTTTTTTCTGTTTCTCACTCTATTTTTATATGGACAAAATACTCTTTCTAAATTTTCCACAGCAAGAAGTGCATTATCCAATATTTTGAACTCTGGAAATGGAGCTGAAGTAATAAATTCCAATATAACTGATCAATCCGTTAAAATTAAAAATGCTGGATTTCAAGATTATCCAGCAATTTCTTATAGTGGAAAGTTAATCTCCCCAGTTAAAAGTGATCATATAGAGGTCATAGAAAATGATTATATGCTTGCTCCGAATAGCTATATTTTTTATAAAGATGGTATTCTACCTGATGGTTCAAAAGCTGAAGGTTTGTACATCCCTGTCGCAAAGGCCTATCAAATGTGGAAAAAAGGTATGTATATGCAAAATGAGGCAGGTTCATTCACACCGATCAGTGAAAGCGGCGAACAGACTGCCACGGTATTTTGGGAAGATGTGAATGGTTTAGTAAGCTCAACTTCTATGGTAGGGACAGGTGAAAGCGCTAAAATTAAAATTATCATTGATAAAACTAAAGGTGAGGGCAACGCGAATATAGCATTGAAGGTCAACGGCGTTATTTATTGGACTTGGCATATTTGGGTTACGGATGACCCAACAGACGGAGCAACTTATGGACAAGGCTTTGAAACAGATATTTTGAATCAACCTTTTACACCACAGTATATGGATCGGAATTTAGGGGCAACAAATGCTGGTTTTCTTGGCAATGATTGGCACAAATCAGGCGGACTGATGTATCAATGGGGTAGGAAAGACCCAATACCTCCGTTGGAATATAAAGACGGGACATTCTATGAGGTGACAGGAGATGTTGGAAGCAAAAGACATTCATACGCAACTTTACAAACTTCTCCCATATCTGTAAAACATAGGGGAACAGAAACCGGAACCAATAGTATCAATGGAAATATAAGATATTCCATCAATAACCCTATTGATATCATAACACATGCTGCTAATGATGGTACATGGTTTTCCAACCAGGAATATAAGAATAATAGTACCGATCAAAATTTGATAGAGACTTGGGACCTATGGTCTGATAACAGAAAAGGGCTTCAGAGCAATGCATCCAGTACGGATAATGTCATTGCTACAGATAGCAGGTCATATGAGTTAAAATCAGAATATGATCCCTGCCCAAATGGATGGAGGGTACCCTCTCAATACGGAAGAAATACCGTTAATAATAATCTTAATCCATTAGGTAGGAAAAATAGTGGTGTGAATGATGATGCGAATAGCACTAACAGTCAGATATTACCTGATACAAATAATAATATGCTAATGGGAGTTAAGGTCTATCCGGGAAGAGGTATGGATTTTAATAACACGGATAACAGAAAAATAGGATCAATCCCCACTACCGGAAACTATGTTTATTATCCCGCAAGTGGCACTAATCCTGCTAAAGTTATCTATCAGGACCAAAGTTCCGATGGCGTATTGCTTAACGCCACCTATGGGATTGGAGGGAGCAGGGGAACCCTTATCCATAGTGATCCGGAAAGAACAGATATTTCAAGTACCGGCTGGAATGGGATCTATGTCAACCAAACAGTCAAAACAAATGGTCTGGGCGCTGTTAGATGCATGAGAGATCCAAATATGCGGCTTCTTCCTGCAATTTACGATACAGAATATGTTTTTTCAACAGATGAAGATAATACGGATTATAAAGAATGGACAAAAGAACCTAATAGTTTCGTGGTAATGACGGGTGATGCAAACACTGCAGTAGCACAAGACAAGGAACTATTGATCAGTCTTAAAAAGGCTTATGCCATGCACAAGCTTTATCTTACAGACGATAAAGAACTCCCCACAGGCAACAATGATACAGGAAGTGTGGTATGGACTGATAGTCAGGGGTTGATTAAAAAAATTCAAATTGTTGGTAAATATCCTGATCAGCAAATGAAGGTCACTATAGCTGCGAAGAAAAAAGGTAATGCTGTAGTGGCTTTTCATAAAGGTAACAATGGGGTTTGGGGATCATCTAACCCTGATAAGATCCTTTGGAGCTGGCACATTTGGGCACCGGTTACAGATCCCTTGGCTGAGGAAAATCAAATAACCTATACAACTGAGTCTATTGAGAATGGCGGGGTGATCCCTGTCGCAAACGGACAAATTATAAATCCCGCCAAGGGTGGAACACCGCTAACAACAACTTTTATGGATAGAAACCTTGGAGCGTTGCAGGTATTACCGCGAACGTTGGTAAGACCGAATCTTGCAACCGAATTACAATCTAAGACCCAGATCCAACAGTCGGGCGGTCTTCATTATCAATGGGGAAGAAAAGATCCCTTGCCTACATTTCATAATCCAGGCGGAACCCAATACATCTCTGGTCATGCCAATAGTGTGCAGGTAGCGGCAACATATAATGTTTATAAGCAAACGGGTGTAGATGCCAATAGCAATGTTGTTCTAGGAATATCAAATCCTATCACAGACGCAATTTTCTCTTCAACAGATATTGCTTCCGGATACTCCAGAGAATGGAATACTTATAGGCACTCTGCAGGAATTGCTGCATCTGACCCTAAAAATCAAAAGATAAGAAAGATCATCAAATATGCTACGGAAAATCCATTATACTTTCTTTTCAGATCTAAGACAGGTAATGAATTAAGCATGCAGGATGCAGGGACAATGCAGGTAAAATCAATACAAGTAAAAGATTGGATTTCTGACGAAAATGGACAGGCACAAGACAGATGGGGACATGCTACGGAGAAATCGGCTTATGATCCCTGTCCCGAAGGATGGAGAGTACCCGATACCGCTAATGCCAATCTGGTTGCTGCCCTCAACAACGTCTCGTATGCAAAAGGTTCATCTCCATGGTTCTACAATGGTTATAACACAACAAGCAGTTTTGCAAATTATGGTATTATTCAAAGTATGATTGCAGATCTTACGGGAGGGGCGGTGAATAATGAGGTAAGTACCAGACAATATCCAGGCTACACGCTTTCGATCACGACGGAAAGTACAACACCAAGCAGTAGGTCAGGCTGGGTATTTGATTTTCCTAACTCTAAATATGATATTGGTAATATTCCAACGACCGGTATAAGGGGAATTCTTGGTGGAAATGATTGGAAGAATGCCAGAAGTGCCTATCCCAATACAGACAATTATAAGTATCAAACAGGATTATGGACCAGTTCTCCATCAGACTTCTATACTGGATATGCTATTGGATTTGATCTCAGCAGTACATCCGGTTATGGAGGAAAACTTGCATCGGGAACTGGTTTTTACCCGCAGGCTGCCATGGGAGTGAGATGTGTGAAAGATACAGAAAGATACATGGGAGATTTACCTTATTCTGTAAATTCTAACTCAACAAAACTTAATTCTGCTATCACAATAAAGGATGATTACAGTAATGATATCCAGATTTATCCAAATCCCGTAAAAGACACACTTCATGTATTTTCGAGAAATAAAGATAGGCAAGATACAGGATTTGTAATTTTCAATGCGGCAGGAAGTGTTGTAAAACAAGGTCGTTTTAATAATGGAAGCATAAATATTGCAAACTTAACTCCCGGGATTTATATGTTAACGGTTGAAAATCCCACGAAAATTTTTAAAATAATTAAAAAATAAAAAGAGATATTTTATGTTGCTTTTGATTTCATCTTAATTTCAAAAAAATTATCAGGTGATTTAACCTATGCGTGACCTTTGGACGTACTTGATTCTGCATAAAATACTACGGGGTAAATTCTACATTTTCATTATCCTTTAAAACCTTTTTGCCCTCTTCTTCAAGTCGTTTAATATGATTTTTCCTAAAATCTGACATTTAACATATAATTAATTGGTAATCTGTACTATTGAATACTTTATAAAGTTACATTTTGGCTATGATAAAAAAAATAAGTGACAATATACTTTAATGTACCAGATTTTATCTTATTTAAATATTAATATTTCTACTTCTACTTGTGCATAAGGAAACTAAGTTGATTATAAAATAAATGGTATTTTACTTTTTTTGATTTGGTACATTCAAATATATAATTGCCTAGTTTTATTATAATCAGACCAAATTTTGATGGAGATCTTGCACATTTGATCACCACAGGACTTCCCAGAAATGGTGTGGCAAAATTCAATTCATTGTGTACTCCTAAAAATTATGCCTATTCCTCCGTACATATGACCTATAATGATGTACCATTATATTCCTGGACCATCAATGTGATCACCCGTGAGATGGGACATTCTTTTGGGTCTCTCCATACCCATGCCTGTGTGTGGAATGGAAATAATACAGCAATAGATGGCTGTGGTCCGGTAGCAGGCTACAATGAAGGTTGCACAGGGCCAATCCCTTCAAAGGGAACGATAATGAGCTATTGTCATCTGTTTCCGAATATTGGGATAAGCTTTGCAAATGGATTTGGAGAACAGCCGGCAGCTCTGATAAGAGCCAATATCGATACTAAAGTTTGCCTGGGAACAGACTGCATCATCACTTGCCCGACAACTGTTTCTTCAGTGACTTTTAAAAATGTAGGAAAGACAGGTTTTACTGTTGATATAAACGACAATGAATCAACTTCTTGGAAGTATAGGGTCATGAAAATGGATGGCACGATTGTAAAGTCAGGAATAACAGATAAAGAACTTACAATCGATGGACTAAATCCAAATACTTACTATAGGTTGTTAATAGGAACATTATCATGTGAGTTAGAGAACGCATTCCAAACAAATGATATTTTTTTAACAAATGATGAATGGTGCGACAAAATCTTTACGGATTCTGGTGGAATTACTGACAATTACTCTTATATGGAACATTTTGTAAAGACCTTTTATCCAGATTCCGCAAATCAAAAGCTAACTCTGACATTTAATGATTTTGACTTGGAGGAAAATTTTGATTTTATGAATATCAAAGACGGGCCAAGCATCTCTTCTCCGGATTTTGAAGGAGGTAATGGTCTGACAGGAAATTCTGTACCAGGACCATTTGTATCCACAGACCCTAGCGGTGCCATAACAGTTGAGTTCATATCGGACGACTACATTATAAAGTCTGGCTGGGAAGCAGTATTCAGCTGTAGTTCTTTAAATGTCTCTGATATTAACGAGGATGATATTTTTTCAATCCTTCCCAATCCGGTCAAAAATAATTTCAAGATCAAAGGATATGAAAACATTAGATCTGTAAAAATATTGGATGCTTCTGCGAAATTGGTCAAAAATTTCGGGAAAGAATCAATAAGCAGAAATGTATATGATATCTCCAGTCTAAGAGCAGGTAACTATTTGCTAATCATCAACTCGGAAAATGGCATTGTTTCCAGAAAGCTAATTAAGCAATAAAATGGTTTCGATAGAGTCCTGCCAAGTTCACAAACTCCCAAATGGCACCAACTGTCTTCAGTTGGTGCCATTTTTAATTATTCCCATATCAGTTATTTAAACTTTTTTCTAAACTAATAAATCATTTTGATTTAATTTATTCCTCATCACCTTTAAAAAACTGCCCACATTAGTATATAATTCATTTTACCAATTCACATCAAAGGACTATATTTAAAATTTATTTTAGACAAAAAAAATTGATTTATACAACATTTTTAAATATTGCTATTTTTCAGGGAATCGTCTTAGGCGTAGTTATTTTAAAATCCTCTCTATTCAATAGTAATTCAAATAAGTATTTAGCATACTTACTATTTGCACTTTCTATTGTTTTACTGAATTATGTTTTTGAAATTGAAGGTACATTTAAGTCTTATCCTTTACTATGTTTTCTCGACTATATTGAGTGGATATTTTTACTCCCTGTTTTCATCTTCCTGTTTATAATAAACCGAATTGATGATACCATAAAAAACAGGCAAAGAACTTATTTGTATTACATTCCGTTTGCCTATTCCTCTATTTTTACGATTACATATCATCTTAATGATATTTTAGGAATTTATAAAATCGCAGGTTCAGGTATTTTTATAATGAATATACTTAGGCTGATTCAGCTTTTATTTGCCTTTATTATTATCCTGTTTCCACCTTTCTATTCTTATTTTATGATAAGACACTTAAAAGACCCACAAGAGAAAAAATGGATAATTACTTTATTAACTACACTCTATTTGTTGTTATCTACCTGGCTAATTACTTATATGGCTGGTTTGTTTTTTGAAATAGACATTTCTTCTACAATGAGTGTCTTGGCTTTATGTGCAACATTTATTATGCATTGGACAGCCTATATAGGTATTTACAAATATAAGCTTGCAAAAAACAAAGATGCGGTCTATAATTTTCTAAACAGCGATTTGGCTATTATACATCCCAATCTGCAGGTTGCAGAAAACGTTATAACACAAGAAAATAACTCAGCAGAAGAATACAGAGAATCTATAACGGCAGATAATCTTTATTTTCAAAAACTTGAGCGGCTTTGCAAAGAACAGCATATTTATACTGACAGTACATTAAACAGAGAAAAAGTTGCTGAAAAACTTGGCATAAGCGCCGGATATGTTTCACAAATTGTAAACACGATAACAGGAGATAACTTTGCCAATTATATCAATCAATATCGGGTGGAAGCCGTCAAGAAAATGATGTCTGATTCTGAATTTGAAAACTATACTTTATTGACGATGGGATTAGAAGCCGGCTTTACATCAAAAACAACTTTCTATAATTCTTTTAAAAAAGTGACAGGACAAACTCCAAATGAATACAAAAACACTATCAAATAAGTCCCATTTTATACAGTTTTAAGCTTTTGAAACCCGCTCTAATTTGAATTAATTGAGTTTTGCACTCAAATAATTTAAATTAATCTTTTATGAAAAAAAACTTT
Organism: uncultured Weeksellaceae bacterium; assembly: GCA_963530025.1. GTDB lineage: Bacteria > Bacteroidota > Bacteroidia > Flavobacteriales > Weeksellaceae > Epilithonimonas. Next base: position 270,732 of record CAUSBY010000003.1, on the reverse strand, counting down.
TTAGCACTCATTGTCTTATGTACTTTTTATTCTCTCAATGCGCAGGAAAAAACTGATAACAATCCTTATCAGAAAAACAATGAAATCAAACTGAATGTTACTTCGCCATTATTATTTGGAGCTGTTGAGATTGGTTACGAAAGGTTCCTGAATAAAAATTCATCATTGGGAATTTCTGGATTTAAGGTATTTGATCATTCATCAAATGATGATATGAATTACTATATCTCTCCTTATTACAGATATTATTTTGGAAAAAAATATGCTTCCGGCTTTTTTGCTGAAGGATTTGGGATGCTCACTTCAATTGATGGAAAAAAAATCTACGCATCAGACAATACGACATTCACTGAAGGTAAAGATGTTTATGATGTTGCGTTAGGTGCAGGTTTGGGTTATAAACTAATCACAAAAAAAGGATTTGTTTTCGAAGCCAATGCAGCCTACGGAAAACTTTTGTTCAATGCGGATAAAACTGACCATAACGTTGTTGCAAAATTTGGACTGAATATTGGTTACCGATTTTAAAATCTCATACTCTAAGTACCAAGACTCTTAATACAAATTAAATCATGTTGTTCGCAAAATATTCGTGCATGGATAAAAGACAATCGAAGTAAATTAATGGCTAATAATATCAATTTTGATTATTCCAAATAACTAAAAATTAAATTGTAAAATATTAGAAATTAAATACAAATTGAGTCATAGACAATTCTTGTTTAATCTGGCTCAAACGAATCAAATCATCGACAAAAGTGTTTGTATAGACGTGCGTCAATTCACTTAATGAGACAACTATTTGATAGTTGTCTCATTTTTTATAGGCATAAAAAACTACTTATCAAACTGTTACAGCCTGATACTTTATGGTTTGATTTTTTTCAGTTGAAATCTTTAACTTATCTAAAATATACAGCCTAAAAGTGCTACATCAGAGATTTCTTCGGCATTTAAGTATGGTTTGAAATCTCATTAAGGTTCTAGCGTTTTTTCTCTTTTGGCTTATTATAACTTTTTGATACTAAATATAATAATTCTAGATACTGACATACTTAAATGTATCAACTGTAAATATTAATTCAATTTTTCTTTCATCAACTGCTTTTGTTATATAATACATAACAATAATTTCTTGTGTAATTATTTAAGATTTCTGTTACATCATTAATATATCTTAAAATGGTACATGCAAGTATATCATTGCCTTTAGATTGGCAACAATATATTTGAATGTACCAAATCAAAAAATATTATTGGACTGTACAAAAGTATATTTTACATTATATAGACGTTATCAGATATATTTAAATATATAGTAACATCAAAACCAATTATTATAAGTGAATAAAAATGGCACCAACTGTCTTCAGTTGGCGCCATTTGGTATTTGTGAACTCGACAGGATTCAAACCTGTAACCTTCTGAGCCGTAATCAGATGCGCTATTCAGTTGCGCCACGAGTCCGTTGTTTCCTTATCATTTAAAGGTTTGCAAATATAGTACTTTTTTACGTTCTTTGGAAGATGAAACGCATTTTTTTACTCTTAATTTTATTTCTTTTTTCAGTTTCGTGTAAAAAGGAAATTTCTCAGAAATCAAATGAAAATATAACCATCTCATCACGAGTTAATTATATTGACGATTCAACAAATTTGATTTTAACATCGGGAAAATTTAAAAATATAATTCCGAGTCAAAAATTACCTTTCAAAACTGCAATGTTGCTTAATTCAAGCTTGATTGGGTACTTTTCTGAACTAAATCTTGAAAATAAAATCACAGGCGTCTCTAGTCCGGAGTATATTTTTTCAAACAAAATCCATCAATTAATTTCCGAAAACAAAATCCAAAACATCGGAAACGAACAGAAATATAACATCGAAAAAATCATAGCGAACAAGCCGGATGTCATTTTTACTAATTACGTTCCCAATTTTGCTAACACTTACGATATCTTAAAGAAAAATGGAATCGAAGTCATTTTCTTAGATGAGTTTCTGGAACAAAATCCTTTAGAAAAATCCAAATATCTTTTGCTTTTCGGAAAATTGTTTGGAGTTGAAGAAAAAGCGGAAAAAGCTTATCAAAACATCGAAAATAACTATAAAAAAATCCAGACATTAAGCAAGAATTCAAAATCAGAATCTTTGGTCCTTTGCAATGAGATGTACGGCAGTCAGTGGTTTCTGCCAGGCGGAGATTCCTTTGTTGCCAAACTGATTAACGATGCAGGCGGAAATTATATCTTAAAAGATAACAAAGAATCAAGCTCTGTTCCGTTGAGTTTTGAAGAAGTCTTTGTAAAAGCAAAAAAAGCCAATTATTGGATTAATATCAGCCCACATAAAAACAAAAAAGAACTGCTGACAATGAACCCAAATTACAGTAAAATGGACATTTTCAACTCCGGAAAATTATATATGATTAATAATAAAGAAAATAATCAAGCCAACGATTATTTCGAAAGTGGCGTTGTAAGATGTGATTTAGTTTTGAGAGATTATTTCAAGATTTTTCATCCAGATGACGTAACTTTCCAGTCAGAACCACTAATCTATATGAAAGAGCTTAAATAATGGAAAATCAAAATTACAAATTAGATTTTTTCACAGGAATAATTCTTGTTGTAGGACTTTATATAGGAGCGGGATTTGCTCAAGCAATTGGGTTGGGAATATCGGCGCTATTTAGTCAGGATATCCAGCAGACAGGCGTTTTTACAATTTTTGCGTATGCAATGACAATGCTGACTCCCATTTTATTCTTTTATTTTTTAATAGCCAGAAACGAAGGGAAAAAGCTCAGTTTCGATTTTTCTACAAAACCATTCAGAGTTTATCTTTTGATATTTCCAATGATGTTTGGGATGATGATGATTGCAGATTACACCACGCAACTCATCCCAACAACAGGACCTTTTTTAGGCGAGATTTACAAAATGTATAATGACGAATTTGCCAAACTTTTGTCCAGCCCAGTTTCATTAATCCTAATGACAGTCATACTTGCACCGATTCTGGAAGAGATTCTTTTCCGAGGCATTATAATGAAAGGAATGATAAATAACAACGTGAAACCTGTTACCGCAATTATTGTTTCAGCTTTCATTTTTGGAGCAGTTCATTTCAATCCTTGGCAGTTTGCGGGCGCATTTTTACTCGGTTTGGTATTAGGTTTGGTGTACTACAAAACGAAATCTCTGCTGATGTCGATATTGCTGCACGCCTTCAATAATCTACTATCAGCATTGATGATGATGTATTCTGACTCAGAAACTTTTTCAGAATTATTCAAAATTAACAAAGAAATTCTTCTTGTGGCAGGCGTGGTAATTTTTGCAGTTCCATTTTACTTTTTCGCCATTCAGAAGAATATTATTTATAAAGATTAAAATTATGGCAGCTTAATCCGTCTTCCGCTCCCAATCTTTTTTGCAGACGATTTCAGTTTAAATAGAACTTTCGTACACGCAAAAAAGGATTTCCGCTCAAGCCGGGCTGCATAAGATTCCACGTTTTAATAAGGTGGAAATTTAAGATTACAAAAGAATTGATTATATAAAGAACGATTATGGAGATTTTAGTAGCAACACATAATTTACATAAAAAAGAAGAGATTCAGCAGATTCTCGGGTCAGAATATATTGTGACAAGTTTGTCAGATTACGATTTGAATGAAGAAATCATTGAGGACGGAAATACTTTCCAAGAAAACGCACTCATCAAAGCTAAATACTGCTTCGAAAAAACAGGAAAGGGAAGTGTTGGCGATGACAGCGGATTGGTTGTAGAAGCGCTTGATGGGCGACCGGGGATTTATTCGGCTCGTTATGCAGGCAATCACAACTTCAAGAAAAATATCGAGAAGGTTCTGGAAGAAATGAAAGACGAACCAAATAGAAGAGCTTATTTTATCACGGTTTTGTGTTTCAAAGACAAAGAGGGCGAACATTACTTTGAAGGCCGTGTTTATGGTAATTTGACCAAAGAAGTTTTTGGTGCAGACGGATTTGGTTACGACCCGATTTTTATTCCGGATGAATACAATATGACATTTGCCGAGATGCTTCCCGAAGAAAAAAACAAAATCAGCCACCGAAGTGAAGCTTTGAAATTATTTTTAGAATTTCTTAATTCCAGAGGGGGTGTATTGTGATTTTTATGATGTTTTCGTATCTTTAGCCTTTTAATTTTCAATACATTTTAGAAAATTGAGTACATATCTTACAATCTTAGGATTCAATTCAGCAATTCCGACCATTAATTCTTCACCAACTTCACAGTTTTTGGAAATGGAAGAACGTCATTTTCTAATCGACTGTGGCGAAGGAACTCAGGTTCAAATGCGTAAAGCTAAAGTTCGATTCTCCAAGATTAATCATATTTTCATTTCCCATCTTCACGGCGACCATTGTTTTGGCTTGCCGGGATTGATAGCATCTTTCCGATTATTAGGAAGAAAAACACCTTTGAACATTTACGGTCCAAAAGGTATCAAGAAAATGATGGACACTATCTTTGAAATTACAGAGACCTACAAAGGCTTCGAAGTAATTTACCACGAATTGGAAGGCAAAGAATCCATAAAAATCTACGAAGACAAAAGGGTAGAAGTCTATACAATCCCACTCAATCACAGAATCTATTGCAACGGTTATCTCTTCAAAGAAAAACCAAAAGAGCGCCACCTGAATATGAAGGAAATCTCAAAACACAAAGAAATTGAGATTTGTGATTTCCAGAATTTGCGTTTAGGAAAAGATTTTGTTTCAGAAGAGGGAGATATTATAGAAAATTCTCTATTGACAACAGACCCAAAACCTTCTGTTTCCTATGCATTCTGCAGTGACACCAAATATAAAGAAGATATCATCCCAATCATAGAAAACGTTGACGTTCTCTACCACGAGTCCACTTTTCTTCACGTTCTGAAAGAGATGGCGGATTACACGGGACATTCAACCGCTTTGGAAGCAGCAACTATTGCCAAAAAAGCCCAAGTTGGAAAATTGATTTTAGGACACTTTTCGAATCGTTATAGTGACCTGAGTGTAATGACTGATGAAGCTAGGCAAATTTTTCCTAATTCATTTTTGCCAAAAGCTTTGGAAACAATTAAAGTCGGATAAAGTATAAAAGCTGTCTTTTTGCAAAGACAGCTTTTTTTTTTCAAGGTTAATAAATTGTGAGTTGGTTATTTTTTAATAGTGTTGATAGTTTGAATGCTTCCGTTTTCCATAATTAATGAAACGACATAGTTTCCTGCTTTCAAGCTAGAAAGATTTAATTCCGTATTTGGTGTAAGTGTTTTAACTTGTCTTCCGGACATATCGGTCACTGTTATAGATTTTACACCTTTAATATCAGAAAGCTTAAGGATGTCTTTAACAGGATTTGGATAAGCTGATATTTTTTTGGAATTAACATCTGAAACAGAAAGGTTTTCTTTTTTAATTAACAGACTACTAACCAGAACAGATGCTTGTGAGGCATTTGGTGCGGTATTATGTACTTTGATGCCAATGTAGTAAGTGCCAGTTGTTGGTGGGGTAAATACGAACGCACTGGTTTCTTTGGTCAAAGTAAGACTTGCATCGGTTCCGAAGATGTTCATTGCTGCGTCAGTCGGAGATGTACCATATCCAATACTAAGAACACGATTGTTTGTGTTGTTGTTTGCCCAATAATTGAACGCTCCAGAATAAGGTTCGCCACCAGTCATATTAAATGCTTGTGTAAAAACCCAAGCTGAGCCTACAGCACCGGCAGGCAACGGATTATTTAATAATTTGTCCCCAGCCGTTGTTCCGTTGTTTCCGTCTCCCGTGTAAGTGTTCCAATTGTTGCCATTTCCACTGCTTGCAACTGTCCAGCAAGCGGGTAACGCAGGTGTTGTCACATCTTCAAAATTGTAATTTTGAGGGAATGTAGTAATAGGATCGCATTGTGCATTTGCAAATGTACCCAAAGCTAATAAGCTAGAAAGTAAAATCTTTTTCATAGTCGTAAATTGTTTTAGATTAAACGTGATTAAATTTTGTTTGACTAAGTTAGGTTGAAAAAGAAATGAATTTTGTTGATTCCAAATTGTAAAATAAATCGTTTGGAAATTTTGCTTTTTTTTACTAAATATGATTGCATTTGTTTAATCATAATTGTTTTTTGTTGAAATATTGATTTTATTTTAGTCTTTTATTTGAACATAAATTTTAAATTTGTTATCTTGATTTCGGAATTTCGTATCTGTAATGCTTGTTTTTTTTGGTATTTGTAATTAAAAATGACTTATGTTTTGAAATGAATTACAATATTGTGATTATGTTGTCGTTTTGATTATGTGTTTTATCTATTGATAGTTAAAGAAGTAATATTATATCACACAATTATAATAAACAGAAAAACAGGCTAATAATTCATGCTTTTTAATACTAAAAGTCTTGAAAACGATGAAAGTGGAATAAATAATAAAATTCTATAAAAAAAACGGATTCATAAGAGTCCGTTTTCTTATTAATATTTAAGCAGTCAAAGATTCCTGTTTTAATTTCTTGTCAATGAGGAACGGGAGAAACGGAACGACAGATGCTATCAAATAATATATAATTCTTAAAATACTCCATCGGTACTTGAAAGTGGCAGCAATCAGAATCACGAAATAAAAAAGAAATAATACCCCGTGGATCCATCCAAAATATTTGACACCTTCTGGGATATCCCAGATATATTTCAAAGGCATTGCAACAAACAATAAAATTAAATATGAAACAGCTTCTAACAAGGCGGTATGACGATAAAGATTGATTAGCTTAAGTTTTTTTTCTCTAGACATTGTATAGCATATTGATTTGATTGAAATTAAAAAGACAAAGAAACAAATTCCATCCTACAATCTGAAGGTAAAACCCTTGCCATTTTTGAAACAAACGTAATATTTTTATCAGCATCTAATTTTAAATATGGGATTGTAATAATCTAGATTCGTGTTTTTATTACCCCAAAACAATCCCTATATTTGGCTAACAGGCTAAAACAACATTAATGAGTTTGGAACTAAGGAAACATTTTGAGGAGTTGATATCGTTGTCAGACGAGGAGTTTGCAACGCTCGCTTCTTATTTTAAGTTGAGGAAACTAAAGAAACATCAATATCTGATTCAAGAAAATGAACCTATTACCAATATCTATTTTGTCACAAAAGGGCTGCTGAAAGCCTCTTACATCGATACTCATGGCAAAGAGCACATCATCCAGTTCGCAATGGAAAACTGGTGGATTTCGGATTTTCAGGCGTTTTATACAGGTGTGCCGTCAGTTACGAGCATCTATTGTCTGGAAGATGTGGAATTGTATGTACTTTCCAAAGATGATCTGGAAAAAATATGTTTAGAAAACCATAAGGTGGAACATTTTTTCAGAATCAAAAATAGTCTGGGTTATGTTGCTCTGCAGAAAAGAATTTTGTCTCTGTTAATGACTGATGCAAAAGAACGGTTTGAACAGTTTTCGATTCAATATCCGACACTTATCCAGCGGGTTCCTAAAACCATCATCGCTTCCTATCTTGGTGTTTCTAGGGAAACATTGAGCAGGATTACCCGAAAATAGTGACTTGCATCACTATGATTTTGTGACTTATGTCCTGTATTTTTTATGGTAATTGGTTCAATTTTGTATTATCAAATTTTAAAATCATCAAAATGAACAAGAAAATATTAATCGTGCTTACGAGCCACGAAGATTTAGGAAACACAGGATTGAAAACAGGATTCTGGACAGAAGAATTGGCAGCACCTTATTACGCTTTAACTGATCAAGGTGCAGAAATCACATTAGCATCGCCAAAAGGTGGTCAGCCACCCATCGACCCAAAAAGCGAAGACCCAACGGCACAAACCGATGCGACACGTAGAATGGCGGAAGACAAAGATTTGTTGGCGCAATTGAGCAACACCAAAATACTTTCGGAGGTTAATAGCGCAGATTATGATGCGGTTTTCTATCCGGGCGGTCACGGTCCATTGTGGGACTTGGCGGAAGATGGCATTTCTCAGCAGTTGATTGTTGATTTTTATAAAGCTGATAAACCTATTGCATTTGTATGTCATGCGCCTGGTGTTTTGAGACATGTGAAAATCGGTGGTGAATATCTTGTTAAAGGTAAAAATGTAACTGGTTTTACCAATACAGAGGAAGATGCTGTACAATTGACCGACATCGTTCCGTTTCTTGTAGAAGATATGCTGAAACAAAATGGAGGAGAATACAGCAAGGTAGAAGACTGGTATCCGTATGCTGTGGTAGATGGAAAACTAATCACAGGACAAAATCCTGCTTCTTCCGAAAAAGTAGCTGAGGAATTGTTGAAGATGTTATAAAAATTTTTGAATAAGAAAATATAAGAGCACGGATTAATAGTCTGTGCTTTTTTGATTTTCATCCAAAGTAACAAACTCCAACAATTGGCAACTAATAAAATGTTGCGTAAATTACGCTCCGAAAAAAATAAAAGATTACTATGAAGAAAATATTTATTTCGATTTCACTCTTATTTATGTTGAATGCAATGGCACAGAAATTTGAAACACAAACTGGCACAGATAAACAAGGTTATACTTACGAAACAGTAAAAAATGACCAATCAGGTGTAAGAGTTTATACCCTAAAAAATGGATTGAAAGTCTATCTCGCAAAAAATGATGATGCACCGAGAATCCAAACTTATATCCCTGTAAGAACAGGTTCTAATAACGACCCAAGTGATAATACAGGTCTTGCGCACTACCTGGAGCATATGGTTTTCAAAGGGACTTCACACCTTGGAACTCAGGATTGGGCAAAAGAAAAAGCTTTGTTGACACAGATCTCTGATTTATACGAGCAGCACAAAGCTGAAAAAGATCCAGAGAAGAAAAAAGCACTATACAAGAAAATCGATGAAGTATCTCAGGAAGCTTCAAAATATGCGATTGCTAACGAGTATGACAAAGCAATATCTTCTCTTGGTGCAACCGGAACCAACGCTCACACTTGGCTAGACGAAACGGTTTATAAAAATAATATCCCGTCTAATGAATTAGAAAAATGGCTAAAAGTTGAAAAAGAACGTTTCTCAGAATTAGTTTTGAGATTATTCCATACAGAATTGGAAGCGGTTTATGAGGAATATAACCGTGCTCAGGATAACGATGGAAGATTGGTGAATTATGCAATGATGGAAGCACTTTTTCCGAAACATCCAAACGGTCAGCAAACGACAATTGGGACTTCGGAGCATTTGAAAAGTCCTTCTATGGTAGCGATTCACAAGTATTTTGATACTTACTATGTGCCTAATAATATGGCAGTCGTTTTAGTAGGGGATTTGGATTTTGATAAGACGATTAAATTGGTGGATCAATACTTCGGAACTTTCAAGTACAAAGAGTTGCCAATGAAGAAAATGGTTTCTGAAGAACCAATGACAAGCATCGTTTCTAGAACAGTAAAAAGTCCTTCTACACCAAGAATGACAATGGCTTGGAGAACAGATTCTAATGGAACTCAGGAAGCGAGATTAGCTGATGTTGTTGCTGAAATATTAAGTAATAGCGGAGACGCGGGTTTGATAGATCTTAATATTAATCAAAAACAGAAAACTCTTGGTGCTGGTGCTTACGAATCTCCTTTCAAAACTTATGGAGCATTCGTATTAAGCGTTGTTCCGAAAGATGGACAAAGTTTCGATGATGCTAAAAAATTGTTATTAGAACAAATTGACCTTGTTAAAAAAGGACAATTCCCAGACTGGATGCTGAACGCCATCGTGAATGATCTGAAAGTTCAGAGAATGAAACGTTGGGAAACTGCTGACGGATTGGCTACAACATTATATTCAACTTACATTGGTAATAGAACTTGGGAACAGGAATTAGACGAAGTGAACCAATATGAAGCGATTACAAAAGCGGACGTTGTGAAATTTGCTAATGAGTTCTTCAAAGATAATTATGTAGTTGTTTATAAAGAAAAAGGGGTGAATGACAAATTGGTCCGTGTTGAAAACCCAGGAATTACACCAATCAAATTGAACAGAGAAGCGCAATCCCAATTCCTGAAAGATATTATCAATGCAAAATCTTCTGACATAAAACCAGAGTTTGTTGATTTCAAAACAGCTATCGCTACTTCAACAATCAAAGACAAGAAAGTAAGCTTCATCAAAAACAAATATAACGAGGTCGCTCAGGTGAATTATGTTTTCCCTTTCGGAACAGATAATGACAAAGAATTGGCACTTGGTGTAACGGTTTTACAATATCTAGGAACTGATAAATATACGCCGGAACAATTGAAAGAAGAGTTCTACAAGTTGGGAATCAGCAACAGTTTCAGAACTTCTAATGACCAAATGATCATTGCATTGAGCGGATTGGAAAGCAATATGAAAAAAGGTGTAGAGCTGATGAATCACTGGATCAATAATGTGAAAGCGGATCAGGCGATCTATGATCAAACTGTAAATACAATCTTAGAATCCAGAGAAGTCGCAAAGAAAGACAAGAACAGAATTATGGCTGCGCTTGCTAATTATGCTAAATTTGGAAAAGATTCTCGTTTGACAGATGTTATTTCCAAAGACCGTTTGAAAAGCATAAAAGTTTCTGAATTGACCTCAAAGATCAAAACTCTGAATGAATATCCTTACGAAGTTTTCCTTTACGGAGAAGATCAGAAAGGTCTAGAAAAAGCGGTGAAACCTTACATTGTTAATACAAAATTACAACCTGCGACAGCTAAAGAATATGCTGAGCCAGCAACAGCAGGAAAAGTGTATTTTACACCTTATGATATGGTGCAGATGGAAATGTCCGAGGTTGCAAAAGCGGGTAATGTAAATGTTGCTAACTTTGGGAAGGCAAGTGTTTTCAATGAGTATTTTGGACGCGGATTGTCTTCTATCGTTTTCCAGGAAATCAGAGAAAGTAAGTCTTTGGCTTATTCTGCTTATGTTTCTTATGCAAACGCAACAGAGAAAAACCATCCGAATTATGTAACAACTTATATCGGAACGCAGTCTAATAAACTACCTTTGGCTGTGGCTGCAATGACAGATTTGATGGCAGATTTCCCGCAAGTCCCAGCTCAATTCGAGAATGCGAAAGGTTCAGCTCTTAAGCAAATTGCTTCCAGCAGAATTAACAGAACGGTAACTTATTATAACCAATTATCGTTGAAAAAACTAGGGATTGACCACGATGTTAGAAAAGATATCTATGCAGAGATTCAATCTTTAACATTGCCTCAATTGACAAATTTCTACAACACCGAAATCAAACCGTTGAAATACAATACGGCAATTATCGGTAAAAAAGAAAACCTGAATATGGAATCTGTCAACAAAATGGGAGAGTTCCAGGAAGTAAGTCTGGAAGAGATCTTTGGGTATTAATCCAAATCATATTAAATCATAAAAAAGTGGAGCAGAAGTGCTTCACTTTTTTTGTTTTAATTATTATTTTACTTATTTCTAAATTCCAAAAATCTGTGTAATTCCTCTTTCTTATTCAGAATAGTTATTTTTAAAAAGAAAAAACTTTCGACAGTTGTTTTAAGCTTGGGAAATTGGGTGTTTATAAAGTTGTTTTGGTGAATTAATCTTCGGAAGTCAGTGTATTTATAGATTTAGTAAATTTTCCATTTTTAAATACTAAAATATAAACAGAGTTTTTTTGTTTTACAATACTATCATTTAGATTAAGTGTAACAGATTCCTTTTCTAAAGGAAAATAAACATAGATGATTTTTCCATTTGTGAGTTTTGCTTTATAGCTGCTGTGGTCATTTTTATCGTGAGATAAATCAATTACTTTTCCAGAATATTCTTCTGCTAGAACAGAATCTCTATTTTGATTATCAAAGTATCCAAAAAATCCAAGAGTTATAATTAATCCAAAAACAAATAAAAAGAAAATTATGATAATTGATTTATCTGTTTTACTAATTTTCTTTTCTTCGTTATTTTTAATTTTCATCATCTTAGTTTTTTCATTTATCCAAACTTACCAAAAAATCACCTAATCCCCAAAACCTGATACAATTCTTCTTTTTTATTCAAAGCAATAGAAATACTTTTTCCGTTCGTAAGCTCAACCATATTTCCGTTTAGACTTCGGATAGCTTCCAGATTGATAATGAACGAACGTTGAACTCGAAAAAATTTCGGTAAAGTCAGAACTTCATCCATTGATTTCAAAGTGGCTAGAGTGGTGTAAGTTTCATTACTAATCACGATTTTCAGATAATCGCCTTGTGCTTCTACATAAAGGATTTCGTCTAAAAGAATCTTCGTGAGTTTTCCGTCGGACTTGATAAAAATTCGGTCAGAATTGACTTGATGAACTGTTGATTTTTGTTTCAGTTGAATATAATCTTTGGCTTTGTTAACTGCTTTCAAGAATCTATCAAATCGAACAGGTTTTACGAGATAATCTGTCGCTCCGGTTTCGAATCCGTCCAAAGCAAAATCTCTGTGAGCCGTTATGAAAATAATGACTGGCGGATTTTCCAAAGTTCGAACCAATTCCAATCCATTGATTTTCGGCATCTGAATATCACTGAAAATCAAATCAATCTTATTAGTTTGCAGAAAAGTCATCGCTTCCAAAGGGTCGCCAAAAGAAGCAACCAATTCCAGAAAAGGAATTTCGTTTACAAAATTCTCAATGATTTCTCTTCCGATTGGTTCGTCGTCCAGAACCAGACATTTTAGTTTTTCCATTGTTATAGATTGATTTTTAGTTCGATTCTGAAACTGTTTTCAAGGTTTTTGATTTCCAATTGATGCTGATTTGGATATAACAATTGTAATCTTTTTTTGATATTCTCGATGCCGATTCCTCCGAATTTATTTTTCTCACTTATCCTTTCTTTATCATTTTCAACAATGAATAAAAACTGATTATCATTAATAATAACTTCCTGTTTGATGAAAGGATTTTGGCTTTTCAAACCGTATTTAAAAGCATTTTCAATAAAAGTGAATGTCAAAAGTGGCGCAATATAAAGTCCCGAAATTTGCTCGTCTCCAAAGATTTCCAGCTGAATATCTTTGTCTTTCGGATAACGCATTTTTTCCAGCTCAAAATAATTTTTGATAAAATCGATTTCCTTTTCCAGAGGTACTTTTTCAGAATTAGATTCGTAAAGTGTATAACTCATTATATCGGAAAGATTCAGGATAACTTCCGGCGCAGAATCATCTTTTTTGACACTTAAACCATAAAGATTATTCAAAGTATTGAAGAGAAAATGAGGATTGAGCTGAGACTTCAGAAAGTCTTTTTCGATATTGATATTTTGGATTTCGACTTCCAGTTTTTGTTGTTGTAATTCTGTGGTTTTGTTATATATTTTGATGATTTCAAACAAAATCTTAATGAAGAAAAAAGGTAACATCGTAAAAATCACAAGAACCGCATTTCCAATAACAGCCTTGAAAGGAATTGCTTCCATCAAGCCTATGGAGCCATTTTTTTTAATGATGTCTTTATAAACCGGAACGTTGATTTCGTAGCCTAAATGATAATAAATCACATACATAAAATGATTGACAATCATCCAGATATATACCAAAACAGGAATGCTCAGAATCAATAATATAATGGATGTTTTTCTCTTCAACTGGAATATTTTCGGAACTAATAAATAGAAGAAAATATAGAAAACGACCATATTGTTGACCGCATTTCTTAAAGTTAAAATTAAACTTTCGAAAACAGACAGTTTGAGTTCGATATAATAATTGAGAAATAACAAAGCTGAAAAAACAAACCACATCAAAAAATGGAAAATGATTTTCGGACTTTTGTTATAGAATTTTTCGAATTCTACCAAGATATTTTGATTAGGTTGAAGTTCTGTTATCGTTGGTTCTGTCTGCATTCTGCTAGTGTAAAAAGGCATTTCAAAAATAAGCTTTTGAGATTAGAATTAATAATGAGATTGAAATTTTTCTACAAAACTTCATCAACTTCAATCAGATTAAAATTCTCATCATTTTCAAAAAACTCTCTGAAAATTCCAGCGTGACCAGTCCCAACCAAAATAAAAATATTCTTTGTTTTTGGCTCTATCTGATTTTGAATATTAGAATACATAATTAGATTTCTTTTGTAAAAATCTGCAACGAGATTTGAACCAAAATATTTGCCATCAGGATTGACTTTGTTAGCGATAGAAATATAAAAACCTTTATTCTCAGTTAATTGGGCTTTTTGATTCAAACAAATAAAGACTTCTTTTAATGAATCTTTGGACATACATTTGTCGCCTGATTGAGTCATTTTAATGGCATTTTTTTCTAAAATACTTTTCATTACAGGATTAGAATTCAATTCTTTTTGAAGAATATCAAATCTCATTTCGATAAGACTATCAATTGGAAAAATCTGTCTAATATTTGCTTTTTTGGCTAATCTGAAAGCCAATTGAAAAGTTTCGCCTTCTGTGTAAAACCGCTTCATCTTTGGCTTTTTTATAGTGTCAGTAAATTGATTGTACTGATTTTTCAGATACAATTGATATTTATTATTTAAGTCTTCTTTTTTGCTAAAATTACTTTCGACAAAAATCTGGTCTGGTTTAAATTTAGAAATAATTGATTTCGTGATTTCATCCAAACCTTTTTGATTGTCAGCTGTCAAAATATTCCTTTCTATACCTTTAATAGCATCATTTCCTGGATTGTTGAAATGGTAAGTTCCTAACAGCAGAACGTTGATTTTTTCCTGAGAAAAACTAAAGCTGAAAATTAATGAGATGATTAGCAGAAATGTTTTTTTGAAAATTAGAGTCATAATATTGTTTTTTTATTAATAATGAAATTTCACAAAGACACAAAGAATCATAATCTTTGATGCTTTATATTTTAAGGCACAAGGTTTATTAACTTCGTTAAAGTTTAGCATTGTGCCTTAATTTTTTTGATTAATAAATTTTATTGTGCCTTTGTGTTTAATGTATTTTTATAGAATTCTGATTATAGCGTTCATCACATTAATCACATTGTGACCAACAACCGAATAAATAAGATTACCGGAGAATTTTCTGAGAATTCCTAAACTGAAAGACGAAATCAAAGTGAGATAAACAATCGTAATAATGTCAAATTTGAATTGATAATCCGAAGTCAAAACAACGCCGTGAGCAACGCCAAAAAGCAAAGTCACAATAATAAATGACCAACCAAACGTGATTCCTTTGTAATTCCAATTCGGTAAAAAGACCTTGTCAAAAATCCAAAGGTAGATTCCGCGGAAAAGGATTTCTTCTGTCAAACCTGGCATTGTTGCCTGGAAAGCAAACGTTTCCAAATCAAATTCTCCACCTTTTGGAAACAGAATGAGCTTGAATATGAAATCAAATGTCAAAAATCCAAGAAAAACCAAAACCCCGAATTTGATTTGTTTTTTAGAGTTCGTAGAAGTGGTGAAACCGATTTCTTTTCTTTCATTTTTATTAACGAAATAAATGAATGATAATGAAATTGCCAAGCTTAAGAATTTCCCTAACCAAGAAAATTTGAGTCCAAAATCTGGTAAATATTGTTTGGTTAAAATCTGAATATAATTGTCTGCTAAAAAGAGAACTATGAATAACAAAAGGAATTTCAAATTTCCTTTTTTAGATTTGAAAAAGGCGATAATGAAAATCGGTAACATTATCAGAAGCCAGATGAGAGGAGTGAGTAATGACATTTTTTATTTGTTTTAATTTCTGATTCAAAAGTAGTTTTAGGAGAAATGAATTTCAAATTCAATCGATGAAATGGGAATTTAATCGGTTAAGATTTTATTTATTTCCGATGAATGATTTCATTTTATTATTAAATCCTTCGAGAACCTCAGGATGACATCGCGAATACTAACGGCTTAAAGGATTAGAAATGATAAACATTGTCAGGCTGAGGCTCTCGAAGCCATATAAAACTAAAAATCCATTAATAATATTTATCTAAATCAATATCTAAACTTTAGAAAAATAACTTAATTTTATTCAAAATTTGAAATAAACTATGTCAATCAACAGAAGAGACTGGCTGAAAACCGCTTTTTTAGGAAGCGCAGGTTTGACACTTTCGCCATTGGAATTTTTCGCAAAAGAAACCTCGAATTTTAACTTATTAAAAAAAGATAGCGAAACAATCCGACTTTGTTTCAACGAAAATCCTTTTGGAACGTCTCCGAAAGCCTTGGAAGCAATGCAAAACAATCTCAGGTTTTCATCTTTGTATGATTTCAAATTTGCTGATGTTCTGTGTGAAAAATTGGCGGAAATCAATCAGACTAAAAAAGACAATCTTTTGGTTTCTGCAGGTTCATCTTTTCTGTTGGAATTGGTTACCAAATATGTATCTATAAACAAAGGACATTTCATCATTCCAGACCCGTCTTTCACAATTTTTGAACCGATTGCTGAGTTTCTCGGAATGTCGAAATCTGTGATTCCTCTGAACGATAAAAAGAAAATCGACATTGAAAAGATGAAAAGTTCTATTCAAAAAGACACGAAACTCATCTATATCTGCAATCCGAATAATCCAACCGGAGATTTGCTTTCAAGACAGGAAATTGAGAATTTTATCAAATCAATTCCAGATAATATCATCGTTTTGGTGGACGAAGCTTACATCGAATTTACGACTCAGAAATCTTTAAGTGATTTGGTTGATGTTTACAAGAATCTGATTATTACGAGAACATTTTCCAAACTTTATGGATTTGCTGGCGCAAGATTAGGTTACGCTATCGGAAATCCAAAATTGATTGTTGAATTGAAGAAACTACAAAGCTGGAGTGGTGCGGAAATCAGTGTTGTGACAATGGCTGGTGCAATTGCTGGAATGGAAGACAAAGAATTTATTGCTAAAGTTTTGGATAACAATCAAAAAGTGAAAGATTTTACAATTTCAGAATTTAATAAAAGAGGAATTAAAACGATTCCATCTTCTGCGAATTTTATTTATTTTTCTTTGGAGAATTACAAAGGTGATTATTTCAAAAAACTGAAAGACGCTAAAATTCTTGGCGGAAAAACCTACGAACAAAAAGGAAAATGGACGAGAATAAGTCTTGGAACGATGGAGCAGATGAAGAAGTATTTTGAGGTGATTTCTTAAAAATTAAAAAAAAAAATTAAATGGCAGAATTATTCAATTATAAATTCAATGATTTATTTAATCCTATACTAAATGCATTACATCATTTAGGTGGTTCAGGCTCGGTGTCAGAAATTGAGGACTATATTATAGAATTGCTTAAATTATCCGAGCAGCAAATTAGTGAAATTCATCGCGGCACAACAACGAAGCTTAATTATAGATTAAGATGGGCTAGAAATTACCTCAAAAATTTTGGACTTTTAGAGAATTCAGAAAGAGGTGTTTGGATTTTAACTCCTAAAGGTTTAAAAACAACAGAGGTTGACCCAAAAGTTGTTAGCCGAAAAGTTCGTGAATTAAACAAAAAAAAGAGAAAAGAAAATCCAACTGAGCCTGAATTAGAATCAATTAAATTATCAACAGAAACTTCAACTGATTTTGAAGATGAAAATGAAATAAGTTGGAAAGATGAACTTCTTCAAAAAATTAAAATTATTTCACCTGATAGTTTCGAAAGACTTTGTCAAAGATTGCTAAGAGAATTAGGATTTCAAAATGTAGAAGTAACAGGAAAACCTAACGATGGGGGAATAGATGGAAAAGGAATTTTACAATTAGGTGGTATTTTATCATTTCACGTCGTTTTTCAAGCGAAAAGATTTAAAGAAACTGTTAGTCCAAGTGTAATTAGAGATTTTAGAGGTTCAATGAGTGCAAATGTAGATAAAGGATTGATTATTACAACAGGAAGATTTACTCGGGAAGCACGAAAAGAGGCTCAAAGAGATGGAGCTTTGCCAATTGATTTGATTGATGGAGATTCTTTAGCGGATAAATTGAAAGAATTAAAACTTGGAATACAGGTTGAGTTAATTGAGAAGGTGAATGTTGATTTAAGTTGGTACGATGATATATAACAAACTTAAACAATATTAATTTTATTTACATTAAGCCAAAATATTACTAAACTCCTTTCTATACTGCGACGGACTCATCTGTGTATGTTCTTTAAAGGTTTTGTTGAAATAACTGAAGTTATTAAAACCGCTGTCAAAACAAACTTCGGTAATGCTCATTGGTTGTTCTGCTAAGAGTTTTAAAGAGTGCGTAATTCGATATTCGTTCACAAATTGTGTGAACGTTTTGTTGGTGATTTTCTTGAAATATCGGCAAAAAGAAGGAACGGTCATATTGGATAATTCGGCAACAGTTTCCAAAGTGATTTGCTCCTTAAAATGGTCTTTCACATAATTGAAAATAATATTGATTCTGTCATTATCCTCTTTCTGAGTCTGCAGATAATATTTTGAAGCATTCAGGATTTTGTAATCATTGGTGTGAGAAAGCTCGTCAAGAATCTCAATTAATATCAGAAGTTTGTTGAGAGAAGTAGCTTCTGTTAAAGCTTCGATTTTCGTTTTCAAAGCATTTTTCACTTCTTCTCCAAAGACAATTCCGCTCTTTGCTGTTTCCAACATCGATAGGATTCTGTTCATTTCTGTCGCTTTCCAAAAATCACTTCCAAGAAAATCCACAGGAAACTGAATCACAACTTCATAATCATTCTTGGTATTTTCATTTGTCATTCCACAATGTGGCAAGTTACTGCCAATCAGAATCAAATCACCATCTGTGAAATACGAAATATTACTTCCAATCTGTCTTTTACCCGAACCGCCACAAACAAAAATCAGTTCAATCTCTGGATGATAATGCCAAATGTGTGATTTGATATTTTCGTTTCTCAGAAATTTCAGACAAGTAAAACTACTGCCAATACCTGGACTTACCGCTTCGAAAGTTGGACTGTTATGTTTCATATGTAGATTTTATTGTTTTTAAAAGTCATATGTTATCGCTGTTTTTCTATTGATTTTTATCGATTCCTAATCACGACGATTTCATATTGCAAAGTTATTTAATATGTTTTAAATTACCTTGTTTTATTAATTAATATTTAGTTAATGTTAATATAGTACATATAATTGAAAATTTTATTGTATCGAGGGAGAATTATCCATCCTACATTTGTACTGTAAAACAATTAAAAGATTATTATTATGAAAAGTATATTAAAATTTGGTTTTCTTGTAGCAAGTATATTCATTTCTACAAGTGCGATGGCTAAGGATAAAGATTTTTCTGTATCAATAGGAGAGGTAAGTCAAAAGACAGTACATTTTGAAGTATCAAACGCAAAGAATGTTTCTCTATATGTTTATAACAGCGACAAAGGCGAAATCTACTCTGAGAAAATCATCAACAGTGATAGCATAGAAAAGTCTTATAATATGAGCGAAATGGCTTCTGGAACTTATTTCCTAGTGGCTGAATCTGATGCTAAGATTGAAAAATATAAAATCGTGGTAGATGGCGACCAAGTTTCTTTGGAAAAATCTCCGGTTTCTGCGATTTCAAAACCAGAATATACAATCAACAAAAACGTTGTTAAATTACAAATGGCAAATGTTGTAGGAGATGTGAAAGTTTCTATCTATGATACTGCAAACAATACTTATTACAGCAAAAACAATGTTGCTAAAGATGGATTGATTGATTTGACTTTCGATTTGAATCCTGAAAATCCTGAAACTTACATCATCAATGTTGAGAAAGACGGCGATAGTTTCAGTAGAATGATTTCTCTAAGATAGTTTCATAGAAACTAAGGTTATATATATTATTTTCTTAAAAGCTTCATAATTGTTATGAAGCTTTTTTTGTTTTGAATTTAACCACAAAGGCACCAAGTTTCTGCACAAGGTTCACAAAGATTAATTAAAAATTGTGCTCGTTGTGAATCCTTTGTGTCTTTGTGGTTTTTAAAAAAATCAATGAAAATGCTTCGGAAAAGCTTCTCGTGGTGTTTGCTTCAGAATATTGAGAAGAAACCAAGACTTTAGAAAACCGTAGCCATAAGAGAACATTTGGATATAAGTAGAAATGATTGCCATTCCAGCAATACTTATGTTTTTCGTAATTATTAAAGCGTGGAAAAGTACCAAAAATGTATAAAGTCCATACAAAGCCAGAATCAATCCATTTCCCCAAACAAAATAATGAATAATCCCAACCAAATATCCCAGCAAAAATAAGCTTGGAAACCAAAAAGTAGGCTTCACATATTTCGGATGTCTTTGATTAAGAATTGGCCTTGCACAACCGAATTGATAAACTTGTTTTGAGAATTTTCCAAAATCTGTTCTACGTTTGTGGTAAACGCCGATATTATCGTAAAATTTTGTGGCGTAACCATTTTCCCAAAGCGTCATTGATAAATCTGGGTCTTCGCCAATTCTCATTTCAGAGAAACCGCCGATTTTTAGGAAAGCTTTTTTATTGACTCCCATATTAAAACTTCTCGGCTGGAATTTCGTTACCGAATTTTTATTTCCACGGATTCCGCCAGTTGTAAAAACCGAAGTCATAGAGTAGGAGATTGCTTTCTGTATTAGATTAAAACCTTTGTGGGCTTTATCTGCGCCACCAAAAGCATCTGCGGGATTTTCGGTTAGATTTTTTTTGATATTTTCGATGTAATCTGTTTCTACAATTACGTCAGAATCTACAAAAACCAGCCAGTCATTCTTCGCTCGTTTCGCACCATAATTTCGACTCAATCCAGGACCAGAATTATCCTTTCTGAAAAACTGAATGTCCAACTGCTCTTCAAATAATTCTACTGTTGGAAGAAGCGCTATTTTGGAACCGTCATCTACAACAATCACTTCAAAATTCTTGTCGGTTTGACGTGACAATGAATTCAGAAGCTCGAATAATTCGTCTTTTCTGTTGAAAATTGCAATAATGATGGAGATTGTTTTCATTTTAAGTTTTTGAAATGTTCTCTGGCTTCTTTGTCATTATTCTTTTTACCTTTTCCATCGGAAGAAAAGAGATTTAAAAAATCAAAAATTAATTCTATAAAATCTAAGAAATTCATTCCTTACTCATATATTTCCCCTTCTTCGACCCATCATACATCTCGTACTGCAAAAATCTCGTCTCCAATTTTCCATTGAACAATTTGATTTTTCTTGAAGGTCTGAGTCCAATTTTCTTAGGCGCATCTAGGTCGGCTGAAATCAGCCAAGCCAGAGTATTTGGGTAGTGCTGTTTGAAAGTATCGCCTATTTTTTTGTAGAAATCATCATCATTAATAGAAATTCTCTCGTCATAAGGCGGATTGAAAACCATCAATAATGGAAACAAATCTTTTTCAGAATCAAAGAAATTCTTATTTCTAAGTGTGATGATATCTTCCATTTCAGCAGATTCGATGTTTGTTCTCGCCGCATCCAAAGCATCATAATTGATATCATAACCAACTATTTTCCCAGTGAATTCTTTCACACGATTCAAACGAACTTCTTTGATGGTTTTGAACAATTCTGAATCATAATTTTTCCAATTCTGAAAAGCAAAATTTCTTCTGAAAGTCTGAGCCGGCAAATCCATCGCAATCATCGCCGCTTCTATTAATAATGTTCCAGAACCGCACATTGGGTCAAGGAAGTTTCCTTTTCCGTCCCAGCCGGCAAGTTGTAACATTCCGCTTGCAAGAACTTCGTTGATTGGCGCAACCGTTTGTTCTTTTCTGTAACCACGTTTGAAAAGTGCATCACCAGAGCTGTCAAGAGAAATCGAAACCAATTCTCTATCAATATGAAGATGGAATTTGATGTCCGGATTATCTTTATTTACGCTAGGTCTTACTTTATATTTATCCTGAAAATAATCAACAATAGCGTCTTTCATTTTCAAGGTCATAAACTGGGAATGATTGAATCTCTCGGAATTTACAGTTGCATCAATCGCGAAAGACTGATGTTTTTCCAAAAACTGGTCCCAATCGAATTTGAATAATTTGTCATAGAATTTGCTCTCGTTAAAAGCTTTGAATTCCATTATCGGAACTAAAATTTTGAGAGCCGTTCTGCAAGAATAATTAAGTTTATAAAGGAAACCAAGGTCGCCTTCGCAAGTTACTGCGCGGTTTTTAGCTTCAACATTTTTACCTCCTAATTTCTTAACTTCCTCAGCCAAAACCTGTTCTAGTCCGAAGAAGGTTTTGATTTGTATTTGCAGATTATCTGTATTCATAGCGCAAAAATAGGCATTTTTGGTTGACAGTTGATAGTTGTTGGTTGATGGTTTTCAATAATTAATAATTTCTATCAACTATATACCGAAAACCAACAACTAAATTCCTTATTTTTGCAGGATGCAATGGTTCGAAGAATGGTTTGATACACCATATTATCATATTCTCTACAAAAATCACGATTACAAAGAAGCAGAAGATTTTCTGAATCTTTTGACCGATTTTCTGAAACTAGAAAAAAACTCCAAAATAATTGATTTGGCCTGTGGAAAAGGCAGACATTCGATATATCTTAACAAATTGGGTTATGATGTTCTTGGTCTGGATTTGTCGGAACAAAGTATCAATTACGATAAACAATTCGAATCTGAATCTCTGAAGTTCCGAGTTCACGATATGAGAAATAAGATTGATAATGAGCCTGTTGATGCGGTTTTCAATCTGTTTACAAGTTTTGGATATTTCGAAACAGAAGAAGAAGATAAAAGTGTTTTCCGTTCTGTTTCTGATGTTTTGAAGAATGACGGTTATTTTGTTCTCGATTTTCTGAATGCAGAATATGTCAGAAAAGTGATTACGCCACAAATGTCTATCGAAAGGGAAAATATAGTTTTCAATATCAAAAAACATATTGAAGGCGAATATATTATGAAAGAAATCGATTTTGAAGCGGATGATAAAAAACATCATTTTTTTGAGCGTGTAAAACTGACTTCTCCGGAGAAAATTCTGAACTTTGCAGAAGAATTCGGTTTTGAACTCATTAAACGTTGGGGCGATTATCAACTAAATGATTTTGATGAAAAGAATTCTCAAAGATGTATTAATTTGTTTAGAAAGAAATTAGCTTTGTAGGTGAAGGCAAATGTTTTTTGTTTGATTTTGACTTTGTCCTCAATTATTTCGGGAATAGTTTCTGGGTTTAGTCACAGTCATATGTATCCATTACCATTTGTTTTTTCTACTTTATTAATAATTTTGGGTGTGATTTTAATTCCTTTACGAAAATTTCTTTTTAAGGATAAAATATTTTTTAAAAATCATTTAGCTCTTATAGGAATTAATCTTCTTATAGTTTTGTATTGTTTATTAGTACCTTTTATTTAAAATGATAATTATTCTATTAATTTTAAGTGTTTTAATTGGTGTTTTTCTCGGAAAATATTTCGGAAGCAAACAACAATTCGCCAAAAATCTTCTCATTCTAAGTGCTGGTTTTCTGATAACGATTTGCTTAAATGAAGTTTTTCCGGAAGTCTATCATTCCGAAGACCATAATATTGGGATTTTTGTGATTCTTGGTGTTTTGATTCAGATGTTGTTGGAAAGTTTGACGAAAGGTTTTGAACACGGACATCTTCATCATCATTCCGATGAACATTCTATCATTCCTGTTGCATTAATTATTGGACTTTTTGTTCACGCTTTTATAGAAGGAATACCTTTGTCACACGAGAAAGAAACATTATCGCCTTATCTTTTGGGAATCTTGTTTCATAATATTCCGATTTCCTTTGTTTTGGGAAGTTTCTTGGCTCACAGCAAAAATTTCTCTACCAAATTCTGGTTGATTGTTATGGTTTTTGCATTAGCTTCACCTTTAGGAATGTTGCTTGGAAAATACTTTGATGAGAATTTGAAAGTGTATTTCTTAGCTGTCGTTGGAGGGATTTTTCTCCATATTTCATCGGTTATTATTTTCGAAAGCAATAAGAATCACAAGATGGATTATCAAAAAATCATTCTCGTTGTTTGTGGAATTGCATTGGCTTTAGGCGGACATCTTTTTCATCATCATTAATTAAAAAATATTTTCTACTTCAATAGGAAAATCATAATTTTACTCAAATCGATTTTATGGGATTTTTAAATCAATTATTTGGTAAAAAAGAAGAGCAGGACCAGACGAAAAGTCTTTGGAAAAAGATTGAATCCGAAAAGGATTTAGATTCTGCTATTGAGAAATCTTCACAGCAAAAAGTCTTGATTTTCAAACATTCTACGCGTTGTTTCATCAGCAAAACTGTACTGAAGAATTTTGAGAAACAAATGCAGGATTCTGATAAAGATTATGCTTATTATTTCTTAGATTTGTTAGCCAATCGACCAATTTCCAATGAGATAGAATCTCGTTTTGATGTGGTTCATCAGAGCCCGCAATTAATCGTTTTGGAAAATGGGAAAGCTGTTAAAAATGCATCTCATCAGAACATCGATTTGGAAAAAGTATAATTAATGAAATTGAAAGTTAGTAATCTGACTTCTCTTATTTAAAAACTAAAAACATTTATGATTCATCAGAATTTTCGCAATCACCTTTCTCAGATATTAGGCGTTCCTATTGATAATTTGGATTTTTGTACCTCTTTTTATGAAGTGAAAGAAGTCAAAAAGAATGAAATTATTTTGCGAGAAGGCGAAATCTCGGATTGTACTTTTTTTGTTGAAAAAGGATTGCTGAGAATGTATTCTATCGATAAGGCTGGAAAAGAGCATGTGATTCAGTTTGCGCCGGAAGGATGGATTATTTCTGATACAACAAGTCAATTGCTAAACGAAAAATCGAGGTTTTACATAGAAGCTATTGAAGAAAGTACTGTGATTATCACAAGAGAAGGCTTTTTCGAGAATCTTTCTAAAGAATATCCTGATGTTTCCGAGAAAAATCAAAGATTGATGTTCAATCACATCAAGAATCTTCAAAATCGTGTGAATGCATTGATTAGTACTACTGCAGAAGAACGCTACCTTGATTTTATTAAAAAATATCCGAATCTAATGCTAAGAGCGCCACAGTGGATGGTTGCTTCATATCTTGGAATCACGCCGGAAAGTTTGAGCCGAGTAAGAAAAGAATTGGCAAAGAAGAAATTTGAAATTTAATATTTTGAATAGACTTTTAGTACTAATTCTCTTTTCAATTTTCAGTTTCGGACAAAGTCAATTAAAAGAAAACCTTAGTCATAAAACATTTTCTGCAAAAGTCATTGGAATAATGGACGGCGATACGATGGAAATTTTGTATAAGAAAGCGCCAATCAAAATCCGTCTTGCTCACATCGATTCTCCTGAGAAAAGAGGAACGCAACCTTATGGTAATAACGCCAAACAAACTTTGTCCAATCTTTGTTTTGGAAAAATAGTTACAATAAGAGCAGAAAAATACGACCGATACAAAAGATTGATTGCTGTTGTAATCAATAATAAAGGTCAAAATGTGAATAAACAAATGTTGAAACAGGGAATGGCTTGGCATTATAAAAAATATTCCAAAGATGCCGATTATGCTAAACTGGAAACTGAAGCCCGAAAAAATAGAGTAGGACTTTGGCAAGATAAACACCCGATTGCGCCTTGGCTTTGGCGAGAAAAAAAGAAAAAATGAATCACGAAATTTTAAAAGCAAATATCTCCGATATTCCTGATTTGTGTCAAATGATGAAGGATTTCTATGCGATTGACCTTTATCCGTTTGATGAAAAAATCACGATTGAAAATTTTGTGAAATTCATTAATAATGATAATTACGGAGAATGTTTCAAAATTGTTTTTGAAGGTCAAATTGCAGGTTACATAATTCTAGCTAAATATTTCAGTTTTGAATTTGGTGGGGAAATTTTGTTTTTGGATGAATTGTTTATAAAACCTGAATTTCAAGGAAAATCTCTTGGCAAAAAAGCGTTGGAATTTGTGAAAGATTATTCGGTGGGGAATAACTTTAAAATTGTCCTTTTAGAAATCGAAAACCATAATGAAAAAGCTAAAAAACTATATGAACACTATGGTTTCCAAAATCATAAAAGGAGTTTGATGATTCTTAAGAATTGATTGAGCCTTATTTTTCCAATTCTTTATTGAATCCCATTTTGATATAGTCAATTTCTCTCTGATTAGGTTTTCTATTTTTTATTTCACCCCAAATTTCAACTGCATCTTCGAAAGTGTTAACACCTAATTCGTAATTTGCTCTTCCCCATTTATATAGAGCAATATTTTGTTTTGTAGAGAAAAGACCTTGTTTTACTTGGATTCCATCCATTTCGTGACCTTTTATCTCTGTAAAGTAGTCTAATTTCCCACCTGCTTTTGTTTCATTTATTATCGACTTTTTTAGAAGACCTTTGTCAACAATTTTTAAATCACTTGATTTTCCTTCATTGAGTTTATTTTCAGAAATTAATTTTTTAATTCCAGTTTTTATTTCATCATTAGAAATAATAATGAATTCTTTATTGTTGAAATATAACTTGTTATTAACGATTTTGGCATTAGAATCAAACTTTTTATCGATTATTTCTTTGGCTCTGTTTTCGGTAATATCTCCTTTGATATTGCAATCAAATACTTCATTTTTACCATTTGCAGGATTTATTACAAAATACTTTTTCTCAGGATTATCAAGAATCATAATCATATTAATTGGAGAATTGTCTTTGATAACAAGAAAAAAAACAGAAGGTAGTTTAGTTGCAAATTTTTCAATTTCATCCAAGGTTGGATTTTCATTTACAAAAACTGAAGATGTCTTAGAGTTGATGTTATTATCAATTGTGTAATAGTTTGTATTCAGTTGATAATCATTAATGTTTTCTTCAGAAATAGTCTTTGAGTTAAAAACAGGATTTCCATTTTTATCGGTTTGAGAAAATGATTTTAATGAAATCAATATCATTAAAATAAATAGGATTTTATTCATCTGATGACATTTTAGTTTTTAATTCTATTTTGTAAATTTTAAAGTATTAATTGCTTTTAATAGTTCTGCTTGAGTTTCTTTTGATAGATTTTCACCCATAAAATTGAATTTTACTTCTCCTTGCAGGTCTGTTTCGATTTTGTCTATATACACACCGGTAATTCCTTTTCCTATTTTTTTAGGAATTAATATTTTAGCCTTGTAACCATCAATTTGTTTATAAGTTATGTTACTTTTCAAATAATCATTTCTATTTACATTTCTAATATCATCGACAATTATAAATTCTGTTGTATCTGTTTTTGAATCTTGTGACAGAATATCTTTCAGCATAATATGGTCAATAAAAATCGGATTTTCATCAAGTGAATTTGAATACATTCCATAATCGAAATAAATAGAATCTTTGTTTTTTGTAACAATAATGCCAGCGTTACTGTCACAAACATCTAATTTTAATTCTTTCCAATGCCTTGGAGTTTGGATTTCAAAATCTACAAAATTCATAGTTTTTATTGAATCATCTGAACAACTAATCAATATTAAAGAAACAATAAATGAATAAGTCGTAAAATTATTTGAAATTATTAACAACTTCATCCACTTTTTCAAGATAGGATTTCTTCTGTTCATCAGTTGCAAAAGAATAGTTGAAAGAGTTTTTTATCAAGGTAATAATATCTTCTTTTGAAAGATTCAGAGCTTCATGAACAGCTTCGAAATTAGCATTCATATAACCTCCAAAATAGGCTGGGTCATCGGAATTAACCGTAGCTTTGATTCCTTTGTCTAAAAGCTTTTTTAATGGATGATTGGTCATTACATCTGTATTTCTCAATTCAAGATTTGAAAGTGGGCAAACCGTCAAAGCTAAATCTCTTTTCACAATCTCCTGAACCAGATTTTCATCTTCCAGACATCTGTTTCCGTGGTCGATTCTTGCAACTTTGAGAATGTCAATAGCTTCCCAAATATATTCAGCTGGACCTTCTTCTCCGGCGTGAGCAACAGGAATATAACCTTCTTTCACGGAAGCTTCAAATACATTTTTAAATTTGGTTGGAGGATTTCCCATTTCGGAAGAATCCAGACCAACAGAAGTGATTAAATCTTTATAAGGAAGTGATTGTTTCAAAGTTTCAAAAGCGGATTCTTCTGATAAATGTCTTAGATAACTCATTATAAATAAGGAATTAATTCCCCATTTTTCCTTTGCATCTAATCTTGCTTTTTGCAATCCGTTGATAACTGTTTCGAAAGCAATTCCTCTTTCTGTATGGGTTTGTGGGTCAAACATTATCTCTGTATGAATGACATTATTATCATAGCATTTCTGATAATAAGCCATTGTCAAATCATAGAAATCTTTCTCGTGAATCAAAACGCCAGCTCCAGCATAATAAATATCTAAAAAATCCTGAAGACAAGAGAACTGATAAGCTTTCTTAACTTCGTCAATGGTTTTATATGGAATCTCGATTTGGTTTCTTTGGGAAATTTCGAACATCAGTTCTGGTTCAAAACTTCCTTCGATATGTAAATGTAATTCTGCCTTTGGTAAAGCCGATATAAAATCTTTCATAGTTTTTTGATTTGTTGAAAAGTAAAAATAAGAAAAGAATAATTTTAAAACATTAAGAAATTAATAAAATTAAAAAAGGCTTTAGAAATCTCTTTCCAAAGCCTTTTTCTACAAAAAATAAACTATTTATTTGTCTATTGAACCCATTACTTTTTGAGCAAAGGAATTCAAAGCGTCTTTTTCGCTCATTCCGTTATTGACATTTGCGTGAACTTCCAAAGCGCCGCAAATGTTCGTTATCAATTCTCCTGTAACGTTCAAATCTTCTTCAGAAACATTTCGGAATTCTGAAAAACTTTCCAAAACTTCCAAAGTAGCTTCCAGATTTTCTGGAGTCTGATTTTGATAAAACTGTCTTATAATTGGTAATTTCATATCAATTCAATTATTTAATCTCGTTGAAAAGATTGTTAAGACTTTCAGCTTGATTGGTCTGAACCTGATTTTTCAAAGCTCCACCTTGAAATACAGCAAATGTTGGCAAGTTGTCAACAGTTGCTAACTTTCTGCTTTCCGGTAATTTTTCTGCATCAACATAATAGAAAGGAATTGCATCATTTTCTGAAGCCAATTTTTTGAATTTTGGTTTCATAATTCTGCAGTTTCCGCACCAAGTTGCGCCATATTGAACTACTACCTTGTCATTTTCACTTACGATCTGTTGTAAGTTATCTTCTGTTAGTTCTATGTACATTTTACAATTATTAATGATTAATTATAAATGATAATTGATTATGAAAATCAATTAGTTTTTGCTGAAGTATTCTGCAACGCCAGTTCTGTTAGCGTTCATTGCTTCTTTACCTTCTTCCCAGTTTGCAGGACAAACTTCGCCGTGTTTCTGAACGTGAGAATAAGCATCGATTAATCTAAGATATTCTTTCACATTTCTACCAAGTGGCATATCGTTTACAGACTCGTGGAAGATTTTTCCAGTTTCGTCGATAAGATAAGTTGCTCTGTAAGTTACGTTAGAACCTGTGAAAATTTCGTTTCCTTCTTCATCATAATCCAAATCCTGATCTACAATTCCCAGGATGTTTGCCAATTGTCTGTGAGTATCAGCAAGGATCGGATAAGTTACACCTTCAATTCCTCCGTTGTCTTTTGGCGTGTTTAACCAAGCGAAATGAACTTCGTTTGTATCACAAGATGCACCAATTACGATTGTATTTCTTTTTTGAAATTCTGGTAAAGCTTCCTGAAAAGCGTGTAATTCTGTTGGGCAAACAAAAGTGAAATCTTTTGGATACCAGAACAAAATCACTTTTTGCTGATTATTCACTGCTTCTTCAAACACATTGATCTTAAGATCATCACCCATTTCACTCATTGCATCAACCGCAACACTTGGGAATAATTTACCTACTAATGACATAATATTTAAGTTTTAAATTGTTAAAATTTGATAGTGCGAAATTACAAAGATTTTGTGAATTGAAAATTAATTTATCATTTATAAAATCTATCAATACAAAAGATTCGAAACTAACAGTGTTATTAAAGGAAACTGACGTTCCAACTTGTTTGATCAGAGAATATTATTGGTTTGACCTCAAAATTCTCTATCAAATTTCAAACAATTAATTAACAATTATAATGAGCAAAATCAGAAAACTAGAATTTTTTTGAATAGTTTAAATGTTAATTTTTGTTTTTTTTTCTTTTCAATTTAAATAAACCAAAAAGGTTAGCCATGATAGCTAACCTTTGATATTGTTGTTTTATAAATGAAATTTATTTTTTCGCTGCTGCAAGCTCTTCCGGTTTAGTTGAGATTGCAACACCCGGCAAATTGATCGGTGCTGCTAGTTGAGCTAGAAAACTTCCCTGTACTTCGCCTGTTTTGTAAGTTGTAAAACCAATACGATATAATCCTACCACCAAAGATTTTGTAGGATTTGAAACTTCGCTGGTAATACGCATCAAAGAGTTGTATTTGTTCCCTGATGGCTGAGCTGGCATTTCGCTGGAGTCATCATTGGTTTCTATACTTGTCCATTTTGCTGTTTTTGCTTTTGATGCAACATCTTCTAATTTGAAAATGCCATCAGCTCTTTCAAATGAGATCCATGTATCAAAGAAATTGGTCTTGTCTGATGCATTTGCCGTGTAGTCAGACGAAATGTAATCTTTTGCAGTAGTTTTGACATTGTCTGGAGCAGGAGAAATCATTCTGATTCCTATTTCCGGAGCCACAACGGGAATCCAAACATACAGATAATACATTTTTTTTCCGTTTTTAACTTCATCTGGCGCAGCACCGGGTTTTATATAACCAAAATAATTTGTAACATCTGTATAAGGCAATCTGATCTCTTTACCTAAAACAGATTTTTTCCCCAAATCCGCACCAAATTTGTCTAATTTTTGTGAAAATGCAGTTGCTCCAGCAACTACAAAAATGGATAGTAATAATTTTTTCATAATTTAATTTCTCTAAAACCTACTCTTTATAGGATTTTCGGCATCTCCTTGTATTAATATTGTTTTTTGTTAATGTATTTAGTGAATATAATTGTTTTTAACATATAATTAGCTGTTTTAATAAAAAATTAATATTTGTCGTTTTGTTGAAAGTTTTAATTCATTTTGCAAAAAAAACATCACTGAAAAGTGATGTTTGATTTAGTATTTGTCTTCGAGAATCTTAGACTGATAAGTTTAAATTTAGAATTGCTCTACACAATCTTTGATTCTTCTCATTGCTTCTCTAAGTTCTTCTTCGGAAGCTGCGTAAGAGAAACGGATGCATTCCGGACTTCCGAAACTTACACCACCAACACAGCCAACGTGTGCATTTTCCAAAAGGAACATTGCAAAATCATCAGCATCTTTGATCTCAGTTCCATTTAGGCTTTTTCCGATGAAATAAGAAATGTCTGGGAAGAAGTAGAAAGCGCTTTTTGGTAGGTTGCATTTGAAACCTTTGATGTCTTTCATCAATTCAAAAACAATATCACGTCTCTTATGGAATTCTGCGATCATATATTGCAATTCGGACGGATCCATTTGTAAAGCAGTAATTGAGGCTCTTTGAGCAACTGTATTTGCGCCGCTCGTCATTTGACCTTGAACTTTATCGCAAGCACTCGCCAACCATTCTGGACAAGCGGAATAACCAATTCTCCAACCCGTCATTGCGAAAGCTTTACTCATTCCGTTGATTACGGCGGTTTGTTCATAAACTTGTGGAAAGCTTGCGATAGAGACGTGTTCGCCTTCATAATTGATGAACTCGTAAATCTCATCCGAAATAATCGTCACGTGAGGGTATTTTGCTACAACATTTGCGATGGCTTCTAATTCTTCTCTCGTATAAAAGCTACCGGAAGGATTACAAGGCGAGCTGTAAAGTAAAGCTTTTGTTTTTGGTGTGATCGCTTTTTCTAATTGTTCAGCCGTAAACTTGAATTCAGTTTCAATAGATGTTTCTATGAAAACAGAAGTTCCGCCAACCAGTTTTACCATTTCGTCATAACTTACCCAATATGGAGCGGGCAAAATCACCTCGTCGCCGTCATTCACGATTGCTGATAAAACGTTGATAATGGATTGTTTTGCGCCATTGGCAACACAAATCTGCGAAGGTTTATAGTCTAGATTGTTGTCTCTTTTCAGTTTTGCGGAAATTGCTTGTCTTAATTCCAAAAATCCCGGAACAGGAGAGTAGTGGCTGTAATTCTCATTAATGGCATCGAAAGCTGCTTGTTTGATTTTTTGAGGAACATCGAAGTCTGGTTCTCCCAAAGTTAGGCTTATTACATCGATTCCTGCGGCTTTCATATCGCGCGCTTTGTTGCTCATTACGAAAGTCTGAGAATAACTCAGTCTGTTCAATCTGTCCGAAATTTTACTCATGAAACTGTTTTATAAATTAGATTTTATGACAAATATAATTTTTTAGTTTAACAAAGCGATGATATACAGCAATTTTTCATTCGAAAAAATTAATAAAAAATTAGTGTTTGGTTAATGAATTCTATGATTTTCTTTTATTTAAATCTATAATATGGAGATGTTTTTATTAAACGTTTGTTGAATTAAATTTTTTTTGAATAAATAATATGTTCAAAATTGCAAAAAAACTAATATTAATAAGAATATTATACTAATAATTAGTTATTTTTGTGGATGAATTTTTTGACGTGAAAATCACGCTGGGAAAAATCTTATTTAGTAATCATAAACACATAGATGAAAAACAAATTTGCCCGTTAC
This sequence comes from uncultured Weeksellaceae bacterium, assembly GCA_963530025.1. Classification (GTDB taxonomy): domain Bacteria; phylum Bacteroidota; class Bacteroidia; order Flavobacteriales; family Weeksellaceae; genus Epilithonimonas. Next base: position 237,990 of record CAUSBY010000003.1, on the reverse strand, counting down.
TTTAGTATTTTATTCTTTGTATTGTGTAGTCTTCTTCATGCAGAAGGTCTTGATGTAAAAAAGATCGAGGAAGATATTATAAAGTATAACAGAGAGGGTAAGCATAAGGTTTCTCAAAAAAAACTTTCCGACTATCTGCTTTCCGGTAATTTGACAAAGGAAGAAGAGGCTAATATTCTTTTCTATATAGCTACCACTTATCGTAGTGTGAACGATCACATGATGTGTATAGATTATTTGAATCGTGCGAGTGCAATTGCGAAAAATTTACCAAAGAATAATCTCCTGAGAATGAAGTTGGATTATGAGTATGCTTTCGTGTATTTTGACTTTAATCAATATGATAAATGTAAAAAAGCGATGGCACATATTGCGGCTCAAAAATATCTCAATACACATCCGGAAGATGATGCTTATATATTAATGCAAAAAGGCTTTTTGTCTCTAAAAGATAAAAATTTGGAAGATGCAGAACAGAAGTATAGTGATGCTCTGAAGATTATGCAAGAAATCAACTCTTGTAATACGCCTGTTGTTCTGGGAAAAATGATAGAATTGTATGGTCTGCGGAAAAATATCAAAAAAGCAGAGAGTCTGTACTCGGAAAGTATGAAGATGGCGGAAAGTTGTGGTATTTTAAAATATAAGATCTATTCTGCTATGGAAATGGAGAAGGTCTATAAGCAGAGCGGTGAGTTCGATAAAGCTTTTGTTGTGGGTTCTTTGTTGGATACGCTCAGGAAAATGGATAATTTGGAGACTAAGGTTGCAGAGATGCATATGATAGACAAATCTTATGTAGAAAAAGAGCAGGTAAGGCAAGAGGAGTCAGATTTGCTGGGTATTATTATTGTTCTTGTTGTTGTGGTTTTGGTGGCTGGGTTCATTGTCTTTGCTTTTTACAGGAAGACCAGAAATCTGAAAAAAGATAAGTTTAAGATAAAGAAAGAGCTAGAGTTGGTGAATCGGGAATTGAATTCTTATTCTCAGAATAATTCCGATTTTGATAATAATTCGATAACTCAATATTTGTCTCCTGATGATCTAGAAAGGTTAACTGAAAGGCAAAAAGAACTGTTGGAATTAATGATAGAGGGTTTGTCGAATAAAGAAATTGCAGATAAACTTTTCATTGCAGAGAGTACGGTGAAGTATCATATCAAAAATATCTATAGCCTTCTAGAGCTGAAGGACAGGAAGGACCTTTTCAGAAAATTCAGAAATTAGCATATAAATACTGAACAGGTTACGTAAAAATACCTACAACATTGCCCATACAAAGACTATCCCAAGGGGTAGTTTTTTCTTTTCAAACAAAAACTAACTCGCGAGATAGTTTCTTCTTGTTGTATTATTAATAATATTGCAAAATAATTGTAGAATAAATAATTATAAAAAATTATTATTTGAAGTTGTGATAAGAATATTTGATTAAAATTATTTCCTAAAAGACATTGATTTGATCAAAAATACCATATCAATTTTCTTACCAAATGATAATGCGTGAAAAAAATAAGCTAATTAATTTTGCATCCCGAAATTTTAATAATACATAGATGATGAAAAAATACCTTTCTTTATTTTTTATAGTATCGTATATTATATTAAATGCACAGACCGATCTTGTAAGATGGGCTTTGACCTCCAATGGAAGTGTAAGCTATTCAGCTAGTAAAATAAGTGCAACAGCTGTCGGTACAAGCCAAAACCCAATTTCCTTTAATTCTCAAGGAATGACATTGACAGGATGGAATAATACAAGTGTTGAACACTATAGATATTTTGGATTTTCTGTAAGTTCTACTAATGGTAGCTCATTGAAGATTTCTAATTTAGCTTTTGAACAGGAAAGACTTAGCGATAAAATTCAAAATTATACCATCCGATATTATATTGCACCGAATTCTGATAATGTAGATGATTACGATTTTTTTGCTAACAAGTCGACTATACTCATCAACAATGAATCTATTGTTTCAAATCCTGTCAAGAATATTCCATTGAATATTACAATTTCAGGAACTCAGAGATTGATTATCAAATTCTATACTTCGGGTAGTGATTGGGGTGCTGGTTGGAGAATAAAAGCCAATACTTTGAAGCTGACAGAAGAACAAGCAACCGTACCAGTTGCAAACAATGATTCTTATTCAGTATATAAAAATACCAGTACGAATCTTAATGTATTGTCCAATGATACTTCGGGCTCAACTATTACTGGTGTTACAATTACCCAACAACCAGCACATGGAACTCTAACTGTAAATGGAACTACAAATGTAACGTATGTACCAACAGCAGGATATGAAGGCACAGATTCTTTCAAATACAAAGCTGTAAATGCGACAGGACCATCAAATGAAGCTACAGTAAGTATTAATGTAGTAGCTGCTGTGCCAGTGGCGAACAATGATTCCTATAACGTTTACAATAGCGGTAATACTAACCTGAATATCTTAAGTAATGATACTTCTACTTTGACAATCACAGGTATAAGCATTACTCAGCAGCCAACGCAAGGGACTTTAACGGTAAATGGGACTACGAATGTAACTTACAAACCGACATCAGCAACATTTACAGGTGCGGATACCTTTAAATATAAAGCCAGCAATGTTACTGGAGATTCTAATGAGGCTACTGTTAGCATCAATATCCAACAAGACCCAAATACAGCTGTTCCAGTAGCAAATAATGATTCTTTTACAGCTTATAAAAACAACGAATCGGATTTCAATGTTTTAAGTAATGATACTTCCGTTTTGGCTATCAATGGAGTAACTGTTACTCAACAGCCAACGCATGGAACCTTAATTGTAAGTGGAACTACAAGTGTAACTTATAAACCAGAGACTGGATATACAGGAGCCGATTCTTTCAAGTATAAAGCAAGTAACTCTACAGGTTTGTCCAACGAGGCTACCGTTAGCATCAGTGTTATAGAAAATGTAAATACGCCTTTGACAAGATGGAATAACTCTAGTTTTGAGCCTAGTATTTATAATACACATATCAACGTTGGGAATATAACATCTACGGTAAGTCAATCTTACGTTCAAAATATCAGTATCAGTGGGTATAATGCATTTCAAACTAGCGGATGGCCAGATAAAAATGCGGTGACAGTAGATAAGTCAAAATATATCCAGTTCACGATCAGTCCAAAAAATGGTTATAAACTGAATTTGTCTGAGTTCAATTTCTTGTGTATGTCACAGGGAGGTGATGCTAAAATCAAAATTGATTATTCTCTAAGTAACAGTTTTACAACATTCTTCAATGTTTTGCCGGAAACAACTGTTACCAGCAGTATGTCAACAATCTCTTTGACCAATTTCTCAAAACCAATTGCTACGGATGGACAAGTTGTTTATTTAAGAGTTTATGTTTATAATACTTGGAACGCTTTCCAAATCCTTTTGAGAAACGGAGATAATGTTGGTCCCGCGTTTATCGGAAATGTAGAATTCAGTTCAACTGCGCCAATAGCGTATGATGATACTGTGGCAAACATCGTTAACAATGATATTGATATCAATGTATTGATCAATGATGATTATAGTAATAAGATCACAACATTAGAGTTTACTCAGCCATCACACGGAAGTGCAACACTTAATGCTGATAAAAGTATCAATTACGTTCCGGCTAAGGATTATATTGGTGCAGATGCTTTCACATATTATATCACAAATGAATACGGTGTTTCCAATTCTGCAACAGTAAGTATCAATAATGGACCTAGCGTCACTTCTCCACTTATCAGATGGGATAATACCAACTTTACGGCAACTTCTTTCCAGTCATTTATAAACTCTACAACAATTACAAGTAACGGAGGTACAGGAATAGTACTAGGAGGAGAGACCAATCCTAAGGTTTTCTATGTGGAAACTCAGAGTGGGCAGGATAATACAAATTTCAATTCATCTAGATACATTCAGTTCGTATTAGGAAATGACAGTACAAATAAAACTATCGAGCCTAAAACATTTGATTATTACGCAATGGGTAGTAATGGTGCTAAATATGAAATAAGATATTCCAAAACATCGGATTTTTCAAGTGATGTAGTGGTGATGTCTACTGGTAATGTTCCTACTGCTTATACAGCTCAGAACTTTACTTTTGATAATGGATTCAAATTAGCACCAGGCGAAAAAGTTTATGTTAGATTATATCTTTACAATAGCTATTACGTTCAATATAAAATGCAGTTTATTACTGGAGGATTAGGTCCTGAGATTGGAGGAATATACTATAATCTAGTTAACACTTCAAATGATACAATATGGCTAAATGCAGCTAATCCACATTGGAGCAATGGAACGCCTACAGCAACTAAAAATGCAATCATTGATACACATTATGATACTACAACCTACGGCAATTTTGTAAGTAGTAACCTGACGATTAACACAGGAGGAACTCTTACCGTAAATACAGGAGGGTATCTTACCGTGAATGGACAAATACTTAACAATGCTTCTGCTACAGGCTTTGTGATTGAAAACAATGCCAACCTATTACAGAATGGAACCGCAGTGAACACAGGAAACATTACTGTGAAAAAGTCAGCTGTTATTCCAAAGATGGGTTATAATTATTGGTCATCACCTGTTATTGGACAGAATCTTTACCAATTCTCAGAAGGTTATAACCAAGCTTCTACTACAGGAACAGGAACACCATGGAACAGATTCTATGTTTATAATGAGGCTAACGATTATTTCGTTACAAATATTTCTGGAGATATTACACTTAATTCTAGCTCTACATTCCAGCCGTCCAGAGGATATGCGATTAGAGGTAAGAACAGCTTCCCAGATGCTGTTACAACAACTACAGCAGCTACTACATTTGAATTTGTAGGAACTCCTCAGAATGGTGAAGTATCAGCTTATACATTAAGATGGACCAATGCAACCCATGGATATAATATGGTAGGGAATCCATATCCTTCAAATTTGAGTTTTGACGATCTTTTTGCTGCTAACAGCACAAAAATATATGGAGTTGCATATCTGTGGACAAATAACGATAGTCAGATAACGACACAACAAAGTGGAAACTATTCCGGGAACAATTATGCATTGTATAATGGAACTGGAGGAACTTCTGCAACTTATTTTGGTTATAATAATAAAAAACCGAAAGACTATTTTGCAGTTGGGCAAGGCTTCATCGTTCAGGCTAAGGCTGCAGGTAAAAACCAGCCATTGGTTTTCAATAATAGCATGAGATATGCTGAGGATGCGAACTTCTATAATAAAGGCGATGAAAAAGCATCTCAAAAAGATAGATTTTGGTTGGAGTTCAAGTCACCTACCAATGTCAATAATGAGATATTGATAGGGTATTTGCAAAATGCAACTAATGGATATGATAATGACTTTGATACAGAATTATTATCAATAGGAACCGATTCTTTCTGGAGTATTTTAGATGCTAAAAAATTAGGAATCCAGGCAAAACAAGCGCCTCTAGTTTCGGATGATGTTGTCAAGATTGCGGTTAAAGCTTCTATTGCAGGAGATTATACAATATCCGTTACGCAGAAAGAAGGAACGTTCAATACTGGACAGAAGATTTATTTGAAAGATACTTATCTTAATAAATTGATAGAGATTACTGATCAGCCATATGTGTTCTATACAAATGCAGGACAGTATGAAGACAGATTCCAAGTTCTTTATAAGTCTCAAGAGACAACATTAGGCGTGGATGATACAGATAAAAAAGATATTGTTATCTATAAAGATATTCAGAATTTTATTGTGAGTTCAAAAGATAATCTGGACGAAGTAACTCTTTATGATGCATTAGGAAGGTTGTTGTTCAGTTCCAAAAATCATCAGAAACAAGTAATGATAGACAAGACAAGTTTAACTGATGGACTTTATATCATAAAAGCTAAATCAGGAAACACGATTGTGACCAAAAAAGTTTTGAAATAACACAATTTACATATATAACTTTCAAATCACTGGGGTATGATTTCTTAATCAATCTCAGTGATTTTTTGTTTAAATGAACAGAATATTCAAATCTTTTCATAATTTCGCTTTATGTCATTAGAATTAATTTTAAAATATTTCCCAGAAATCACCACCGAGCAAAAAAATCAATTTGCAGAATTAGAAGTTCTTTACAAAGATTGGAATGAGAAAATCAATGTCATTTCCAGAAAAGACACAGATAGTCTTTACGAGAAACATATTCTTCATTCTCTCGGAATTGCAAAAGTGATGGAGTTTGAAGATGAAACCAAAGTTTTGGATATCGGAACAGGCGGAGGATTTCCAGGAATTCCGTTGGCTATTCTTTTTCCGAATACACAATTCACACTAGTAGATAGCATTGGAAAAAAAATTACTGTCGTAAAAGGTGTAGCAGAAAGTCTTGGACTGAAAAATGTTACAGCTCATCATATGAGAGCAGAACAATTGAAGGAGAAATTCCATTTCGTTGTCAGCAGAGCAGTAACTCAAATGCCAGTTTTCCTAACTTGGTTGAGAGGAAAATTCGAAAAAGACCAATTTAATCCAAAGCACAACGGTATCCTTTATCTAAAAGGCGGAGATTTGGCAGAGGAATTAGCAGGTTTAAAATGCGAGATTTTCAGCTTGAAAAATTATTTTGAAGGCGAGTTTTTTGACACGAAAAAAGTAGTTTACCTCTCAAAAGGTAATTTTAATAACTAAATAAAGAAACGATTATGAAGAAAGTGTTTATTTTATCAATGCTGACGATGGTTTCAGCTTTGAGTGTGTCTTGTAAAGACAACGACGATTATGTAGAGATTACGGATGTTTACGCTCAGAAAACTGACAGCGTCAAGATTCCGATGGATACAATGACTTTGGGAGTAACGCAGGAGTTTAAAGTTTATTCTACTTTTACAAGAACCTGCGAAGGGATTTACAGTTACGATTACCAATATACCAACGATTCTGTAAGAACAATTGCCAATTTTGGATACAAAACCAACGAAGCTTGTACAGATGGAACTTACGTTGACGGAAGCAGAATCAACTTCAAACCAACAAAAACCGGTAACTACACCTTCAAATTCTACACAGGAAAAGATTCTGCAGGAGCTAGTACTTTCCTAGAGAAAAAAGTAGTTGTAGAATAATTTTTTTAGGAGCTTAATCCCGCTTTCCGTTGCAAACCTAACGAAGTGGTTCGACGGAGTCAATCTTTTGCTTTTTCATAGGTGAAAAAAAAGCAAAAGGATTTCCACTACAATCGGGGCTATGGGTTTTGTCATCCAAATAGAGTTTTTAGAAATTAACGAGAGATTAACCACAAATTTTATCATTCTTTGATGAGCAAAGCGTCTTTGTGAACCTTAAAATATTTTCAAAAATTTCAAAAAAATCTTTGCGGACTTTGCGTTTAAAATATACTTCAAGTCAGCAAAAAAATAATTAAATTGAGCCTTTAAGTTTTTAAAGGCTTTTTTATGCAGTTTCTTCAGAAGATTATTTCAGAATTATTAGAAAACCATCAGGACATTTCCGAGTTGGATATTGTCTTGCCAGGGAAAAGACCAATGGTTTTCATCAAGAGAATTCTGGAGGAAAAACAATATCAAGGACTTTTACCCAACTTCGTCACAATCGATGAACTGATTGCAGAATTATCTGAAAATATAGAAATTAAAGGCATTGCACTTTGGTTATTCGCATTCCGAATTTATAATAAAATTGATTCTTCCGAAGATTTTTCCGGCTTTCTGAAATGGTTTCCGACTTTACAGAAAGATTGGGACGATATGATGAAGTTCTCCGATGACGACCAGAAAATCCTACTTTGGATGTTGGACGAGGAACGAATCAAAAATTGGGGAGAAAACCTCGGAGACGGTGACAATCCAAGAAAAAGAAACCTCAATTTCTGGCGAAAAATGAACGAATTTTTGCCATTGTTGAAATCAGAACTTGAAAAGGAAAACCTCGCCACTTCCGGAATGTTATATCAGGAAGCATTTTCCAAGATTGAAAACTTTGCCAAACAAACCAATCGTCAATTTGTTTTTTGTGGATTCAATGCGTTGTCACGAGTGGAAGAACAATTGGTAAGACAGCTTTTGCAATGGAACAAAGCCGAAACTTATTTTCAAGCTGACCAGTATTATATTGATGACGAAAGACAAGAATCAGGAAAATTCCTGCGAGAAACTTTGAAATGGAAAGAATTCAATGATAGCAGAGATTTTAAATGGATTGAAACTCAATTCAATCAACCTAAAAACATTAAAACCTACGAAGTTTCAGGAAATATCGTTCAAGCGAAATTCTTACCCGAAATTCTGAAAAAAATTCCTAAAAATGAATTGTCAGAAACTGCTTTGGTTTTGCTGGATGAGAATCTTTTGCCAGCCGTTTTAGACAGTTTAAATGTTGTTGAAAGCGTGAATATCACAATGGGATTTCCGTTGAAGAATTTGTCTTTTAGTAATGCAATTAAAAAATTGTTTTATCTTCAGAAACAACAGGAGAAAAAGTCATCAAGTTATTATTACGCCGATGTTTTGCCAATATTGGAAGAGCTTCCAAACGACGAAAAAGATTCAGAAGTTATCAGGAATTTTATCGCAACAATAGAGGAAAGAAACATTGTTTATATTTCTAAATCTTTGTTGAAAGAATTACTTGGAAAACTTAGTTATTTCCAGCTTCTGCAAAAGCCGGAATCTACTCAAAGCTTTTTAGATTTATTAATTAAATTTTGTTACGAGCTTAAATTCAAAGAACTGGATGATATTCAGTATGAGAATATTGCGTTGTTTGAGAATGTTTTCAAAATCATCAAAAATCAAATGTTACCTTATCAAATTGATGTCAAAATAGAAACACTTGAAGTTCTTATTAATCAATTGGTCAATTCAGAAAGTATTGATTTTGTGGGAGAGCCTTTGGCAGGATTCCAGATTATGGGGCTTTTGGAAACGCGTCTTTTAAACTTCAAAAATATCATACTATTATCCGTAAACGAAGGAAAATTACCTTTGGGAAACACTCAAAACACTTATATTCCGTTTGATGTTCGCAAGAATTTTGGTTTGAATACTTTCTTGGAAAATGACAGTATTTATGCTTATCATTTTTACAGATTGATTCAGAATTCGGAGAATGTTCATTTGCTTTACAATGCATTGAGTTCGGGTGTGAATACAGGCGAAAAAAGCCGTTTCATTACACAATTGGAAATGGAAAGTCCACACAATATTGAACACATTATTATCGAAAATTCCTCAGAGCCAATCGCTCAGGAATTAATGAAAATCGATAAAAATGAAGAAGTAATGCGACTTTTGAACGAATGGAAAAATCGTGTTTCACCTTCGCATCTCGTGACTTATCTTTATAACCCAATTGATTTCTATCTTAATAATCTTCTCAAAACCAGAGAAACCAACGAAATTGAAGAAGAATTATCACAACGGAATTATGGAAATTTGGTTCATTATGCATTGCAATTTTTACACGAACCAATTAAAGGTAAGCTATTGTCGGTTAATGATTTAGAAAGCTTACTTCAACAAACAGATTCGGCCATTGACTTTGCAATTGAAAAATTGAAACATCAGCAGGAATTCTACGAGCGTGGAATGAATTACATTCACAAAGAAATCGCCAAAAGGGTAGTGCGTAATATTGTTGAGTATGATTTGGAATTGGTGAAAAATGGTTCTGCTTTGGAGATTTTGGATTTGGAAAAAGAAATCAATTCTGATTTTTATCTTGATGAAAACCAAACAGACAAAATCAGTTTTTATGGTTTCATCGATAGAATCGATAGACTGGACGGAATTATCAGAGTCATTGATTATAAAACAGCAAAACCAAAAAATCTGACGATTAATCTTGGAAAAAATAAAGAAGAAAAACTCCCGGAATTATTTTTCCGAGAAGATTATAAACAAGCTTTACAGCTTTCGATTTATAAATATTGTATCAAAAACGTTTTGAACATCAATCCGGATAATATAGAAACGGCAATTTGGTCTTTTGCAGAAGTTAATAATGGTCCACAAAAACTGAACTTCATTGATATTGAAGATTCTGAAGTAGAAGATTCTATCAGAAACTTAATTTTTGAAATCCTGAATCCTGAGGTTCCTTTTGAGGAAAAAGAGAAGGTGAGTTGGTAAGTTATGGCTGATTTTTCAATTTCAAATCCGTCAATTTTTCTCTCACTTTTTTCATAAAATCAGAACCTGGGTCTTCTTTGCCTGTAAAATATTTGGAATCCGTTTCTTTCCATAGTTTAGAATTCCTAAAAACATCATATTCCGAATGCCCAATGAGATATTCGATTGGATATTTTTTCGCAAGATATTTGACTAATTCTGCATTAGCTTCAACTTGTTTATTGGTCAAAGGTTGAGATTTGCTTCCGATATTTTCTATACCAATAGCGCAATAATTAAGACCAATCGTATGTCTTGCAAACAATTCTGGGTCAACCAATTGATAAACTGTTCCATCTCTGTCAACAAGAAAATGTGCAGAAACATTTAACGAACTTTGTTTTTTGAGTGTAGCTCTTTGGTTTTCCAAATATAAATTGTTGAAGTATCTGAAATTGGACTCAATCGTTCCGCCAGCTGTGTAATGCAGAACAATGATTTTTGGTGTGATATTCGGGGTTTTCTGAATCAGATTGTGATGTTCTTTCATATAATCCAGACTCAGCTTCATTCTTTCCTTAGAATAATCAATTGGTTTTTGAATGATTTTAAAGTTTTGAGCCTGAAATAGAAAGCAAAAACTCAGAAGTAATAATTGGAAAATCCTTTTCATAATGCCTCAAATTTACTTTAAATAAATTCTATTTCTGATATTGATAATGTCCCGTAATCGTCCAACTAAAAAGACAATCTTCCAAAACCTGTCCAGCTCCGATGTTATGAGAAATCAAATAACGTTTTCCGTCGGCTGATTTTTTATTGACAACAATCCCGATATGCGTTAGATTTTTAGGTAAATCCCAAGTGACGATATCACCAGGAACATAATCTTTCGCATCATTAGTAATAGGTTTCACCTTCCCGAATTTAGCAAAAAATACTTGTAGATTGGGAACTCTTCGATGGTCTATGTTTTTGTCTGGTCTTTTCAATCCCCATTTCTTTGGATATTTGGAAAAATTTTTTGCCATATCTTCGTGAACTTCCTTCTGTAAATCAATTCCTAAAGCTCTATAAGCTCTGATGACAACATCTGTACACACACCTTTTCCTTCAGGAACATCGCCGTTTGGATATTTCAAAACGAAATAAGTCGAATCATAAACAACTTTATCTTTTGTGAGATTAATGGCTGCATTGGAAAGCTTGGTTTGAAAATTTTGTCCAAAAGAAGTGATGGAAACTAAAACAAAAATTAAAATATATTTTTTCATCAGGTGTTGATATATTCTTTGAACGAAAAAGGTCACAAAAATATTTTTGTGACCTTTTGTATTTAGCTTATTAAATATTTATTCCTTAATAAATTTCTCAATAGTTTCTCCAGAATCTGTTTTGACTTTCAAAAGATAATTTCCTTTCAAAAGTTGAGAAATATTGACTTTGTTTGAGGTCTCTGTTTTTATCAATCTGCCTAAATAATCATAAACTTCAACCGAATTGATTTTTTTATCAGAGGTAATATTGATGACATCTTTTGCAGGATTTGGATAGATTTTGATTTGAACTTTATTCACATCATTTACGCCGAGATAAGTCTGATAAGTTTTATAGAAATTCAGAATTCCGTAGCCCATTTGTGAAGTTGGATTTGGATAAAGTGATGCATTTTGCCTTAATTTTGTCTTTACTTCCTCTAGTGGCGTTCCTGCGGGCAAAGCTTGTAAAAGACAAGCAACGCCGCCAGCAGCCACAGGATTGGAAAGGGAAGTTCCACTAGCTTGGGTAACTTGGTTTCCATAAACTGTATAAGTATCTGTTCCTCTAGCGCTTCCATCTGGTTTTATAACACCAGCGGAATTTGGACCAAAAGAAGAAAAGCTAGAAACATTTCCTTGTGATGTGACGGCTCCAATTGTGAAAACCTTTTCATTATCAGCAGGAGATCCTAAGTAATGCCAAGCACTTGCGCCACTATTCCCTGCGGAAACAGTTAAGAAGATTCCTTTTTCAGCAGCAATTTGAGCTCCTCTTGCGATGAAAGTCGTTGTACCATTCATATCCGCATAAGTGTAATCATATCTGCTGTCATCAAAATCTGTATAGCCCAAAGAAGTAGAAATAACATCTACCCCCTTTCTATCAGCTTCCTCAGCTGCTTCTATCCAATAAAGTTCTTCTTCAGGAATCTCATTAGCTCCATCTTCTGAAGCATAAAGATAAAAATCTGCATCCGGAGCGGTTCCAACGAACTGATTATCTAAATAACCTCCAATGGCTCCCATACAAACAGAGCCGTGCGTATTAAGCGAAGTATTATAGATGTCTGTATTTTTACTTATGAAATTGTAACCACCTTTGATCTGTCCGTTATCACGCAGTCTTTTGTACGCTGTTCCTGTATCTACGGTAGGAAAACCTGTATCAATCACTGCAATGGTCATTCCTGCTCCGGTAAAACCGGCAACATGAAGCGCACGAACATTAATCTGGTTAATCTGATTCAAACCTCCACCATAGTTGAAAGTTGTTAAGACATCACGATTGCTGAATTCCTTAAATTTCTCAATTTTTTCTTTTCTAATTACGCCGTTAGGATTTTTCACAAAACTTTCTACATGATCCACATAACTTTGTTGTGATAAGGTTTGTATCTGAGCAGAAGTTGCATTTACAGCAACCCCATTTAACCATTTAGAATAATCTGTCACTGTAAAGCCCAGATTTTTTATGTTTTGAATATAACTCGGTTCTATTGGTGCATCCTGATCTGTTAGCGCAATTCCAAGTTTTGCTCTTCTATCGAGAGATTTTTGCGTTAATTCGGATAACGGGCTTGAATAAAAAGCAGCTTTATTCGGTTTATCCTTGAAGAAAACAAAAACCAATTCGGTTTGAGCCGTTGCTATTAAAGAAAAGCCAACTGATAAAATTGTAAAGATTTTTCTCACGTTTCGGGGATTTAGATTTTTTAAACTGATAAATAAATGTAAATTTACAAAATAATGTTTTTGCATTTGAAATCGCATTCAAGAAATATTTTTACTAATATTCAATAATGATTTTAAATGCCTTTAATAATAAATATTTGATTATGAAGAAAATCCAAATGGTTGATTTACAAAGCCAATATTATAAAATTAAAAGTGAAGTTGACAATGCAGTTCTTAATGTAATGGATTCTGCGGCTTTTATAAATGGCCCAGAAGTCAAATCCTTTCAATCCGACCTTGAAAATTATTTGGATGTAAAACACGTAATTCCTTGTGCTAATGGCACAGACGCACTTCAGATTGCATTAATGGCTCTTGATTTGAAAGAAGGAGACGAAGTGATTACAGCAGATTTTACTTTTGCTGCAACGGTAGAAGTGATTCATTTACTGAAACTTAAATCTGTTTTGGTTGATGTAGATTATGATACTTTCACAATCGATACAGAAGCAATTAAAAAGGCCATTACGCCAAGAACTAAAGCAATTATTCCTGTACATCTTTTCGGACAATGCGGAAATATGGAAGAAATCCTGAAAATTGCCAAAGAACATAACCTTTATGTCGTTGAAGACAATGCACAAGCAATTGGTGCAGATTTTATTTTCTCAGATGGAACAGAAAAGAAATCAGGAACAATGGGAACGATAGGAACAACATCTTTCTTTCCTTCAAAAAATTTAGGATGTTACGGAGATGGAGGTGCGATTTTTACCAACGATGATGAATTAGCTCACAGGTTAAGAGGAATCGTGAACCACGGAATGTACGAGCGTTATTATCACGACGAAGTTGGTGTCAATTCTAGATTAGATAGCATTCAAGCAGCGGTTTTGAGAAAAAAGCTTCCAAATCTTGATGCATATAATGAAGCTAGAAAAAAGGCCGCAGATTATTACGACGAAGCTTTTGCTGGAAACGAGAATATCTTAACCCCGAAAAGAGCAGAAAACTCAACACACGTTTTTCATCAATATACTTTGAGAATTACGAATGGAAAACGCAACGAATTACAGAAATATCTTACTGAGAAAGAAATTCCTGCAATGATTTATTATCCGGTTGCACTTAGAAAACAGAAAGCTTATTTCCAAGATAGTAATCCTGCAGATTTTGTTAATACAGATAAATTACTTGATGAAGTAATCTCTCTTCCTATGCATACAGAATTGGATGAAGAACAATTAAAGTACATTACAGATTCCGTTTTGGAATTTTTCAATAACTAATAATTCATAACTTATAATTAACTAAATGTCCATACTTGTAACTGGCGGTCTTGGTTATATCGGTTCACACACGGTTGTAGAACTCATTAATCATAATTTTGACGTTATCATTGTTGATGACTTATCAAACTCGGAAAAATTCATCCTTGATAATATTGAAGAAATAACAGGAAAACGTCCGATTTTTTACCCTTTTGACCTTAGAAGAAAAGAATTATTACAACAAGTTTTTGATGCACACGATATCGAAGGCTGTATTAATTTTGCCGCTTCAAAAGCTGTAGGAGAGAGTATGACAGAACCTTTGAAATATTATGAGAACAATCTGTTTTCATTAATTAACGTTCTTCAGGAATTTAAGGAAAGAAATATTTCTAATTTTATTTTCAGTTCATCTTGCACGGTTTATGGTCAGGCAGACCAAATGCCAATTGATGAAAATACACCATTAAAAGAAGCGGAATCTTCGTACGGGAAAACCAAGCAAATGGGTGAGGATATCTTAAAAGATTTTTCCAGAGCTTATAACAAAAGAGTGACTTTGTTAAGATACTTCAACCCGATTGGCGCACATCCAACAGCTTTGTTAGGAGAACTTCCAGCAGGGATTCCTAATAATTTGGTTCCTTATGTGACGCAAACCGCAGCAGGAATCAGAGAAAAGCTGAGCATTTGGGGAGATGATTATCCAACAGTAGACGGAACTGCAGTTCGTGATTACATCTATGTTGTTGATTTGGCAAAAGCACACGTTGCGGCTTTACAGAAATTGATTCATTCAGATGAAGAAACTGTTCTTGATGTTTACAATTTGGGAACAGGAAAAGGTTCTTCGGTTCTTGAAGTGGTGAAAGCTTTTGAATTGGCAAATGATATAAAAGTTCCTTACCAGATTTGCCCAAGAAGAGAAGGCGATATTACAATTGCTTATGCTAATGCAGATAAAGCCGAAAAAGAACTCAATTGGAAATCCGAAACGTCTCTGGAAGAAGCGCTCAAAACCACTTGGGAATGGCAAAAATATCTAAAAGACAGAAATAATTAAAACATAAAATCCAATCAAATCTGATTGGATTTTTTTATTGTGTTTTCTTCTCAGCAAAACTGAAAATACTATGAAGTTTGATTTCAGAAAAACAATTAGATTTTATTTTTGAAGCAACAATCATTGCTTTTGCAAGAACAGAAGTTGGAAGTGGTTGTTGACTTTTAAAAAGGCCAAATTTATTGAGTAATTTAATCGTTTTCAAACCATAGACTTCACCATTTCTATCAGTGTTTTTACGTTCCAACATTCCCGGTTTGAAGATGGTTGTTTTAGGAAAATGTAAGTTTTTCACAGCTTCTTCTAGTTCACCTTTCATTCTGGAATAGAATATTTTAGAATCGGGACTTGCGCCGTAAGCAGAAACTAAAATATAATCATCTACTTGATTTTCTTTCGCAGCTTTAGCAAACTGATATTGATAGTCATAATCAATTTTCCACTGATTATCCTTGCTCCCTGCAGTTTTCAAAGTCGTTCCAAGGCAAGAGAAAACAACATCACCTTTCACAAGATGTTTCCATTCGTCAGGTTTGTCAAAATCTACAATATGAGCTTTGATTTTTTCGCTATGAAAATCAGAACGTCTTCTCACAAAAATATCAATCTCATCAAAATCAGAATCCTGACAAAGTTGATTTACAAGGTCATTTCCTGTAGCGCCGGTTGCACCAATTACCAAAGCTTTCATATGCGTAAGATTTGATAATAAAGTTAAGGAATATTTTTCAGAATAAATTTTACTCTCTTTAGAGTTGGGGAATATTAAAAGTTTTTAACTCTTGCTTTATATTATATGATATTTTTAGAATACACTTACTGTCATACCTGTATATGAAATGTCTTGATTTATTAGTTTTCTTAATTCTTCAGAATCATCTTTGCAAAATACTAATTGTTTATTTCTCATTTTTTTCGAAATATCATCTTTTCCTCTTATATCAAGAATGTTTAATAGTAATTTTGATTTTGAAAATTCATTATGGTACACAATAACTATTTTCAGAACTTTAGATTTACTATTCGAAACAAAATCAAATATTTCATTTATATAATCTTCGTCAGATTTATCTAAGGAATGTCCCCAAAAGAAAAACAAATAACTTTCGGCAGACGAATTTTTCCCGATACTACTTATTTCATTTAGAAAATAAAAATCTGTATTATTGTTCAGTTTCTGATAATACTTAGTAAATGGTAAATAATATATTTTATTATTTGTTTTTTCTGGAACATCATTAATTCCAAGTACTATAGAATTGTTTTCAGAATTAATTTTTCCGTGTAAATAATTCGATTTAACTTTTGATTTATAAAAATATTCAAATGTTGGTGTATAATTAAAGGTAAAATAATAATTTATATGTTTAAGTAATGTTTCATCATATTTAACTTGATTGTGTTCGTATAATGGTAGCGCAAATAAAGTAAAATATTTATTGAAAATATTTTTGAAATCTATCAATTGATTATTCAGAAAATCATTGATTTTTTGAATATCCAAAGCAACATAAAAATTGTATTTCTTAATTAAGAATTTTTCTAGAAAACTCCAATTATAAGAATCTTGTGTCGAAGACAATATTCTAAAAAACGATAAAACTTTTATAATTTCAACATTGTTATTTAATGCAGATGATTCATAACCAAAAAGCTGCAATCCAATTGGTCCTTTGTTAAAGAAATTTTCATTAATTATTGAGATTGCAGATAAGAATAGTTTTAAAACATAATTGATTTTATTTTCAAAGTCAATCCAAGTATCTATATTTAGTTCATTTTTAAAAAATTGAAACCATAAGTTTTCAGAAATAAGTCCTTTAAGTTCATTAATTTTTAGCGAATCAAATTCTATACTTTCATTGAATGAATTTTTAATATTTTCAAAATTTTTAGAATTAGAATAAATAGATTCAAAATCATACTTATCGTTATTTTCTAAATAACTTAAAATTTTAATAAATTCAAAATAAGTTGTTGGAAGATTAAATTTTAAATCAAATCCATTTCCGGTTATTAGAATTTTGGGCATTTTAATTAACGTATTGTTGGTGAAATGTATTACAATTGCTCAATTTACGAAATGTGATGCGATAAAACTTTTGTGGTTTGAAATTTTAGTTCAATTGATTACGATATTCAGCCCAAATGATTTTGAACCATTCCGTAAAGTTATCTGGATTGTCAGCAATTTCCTGTTGCAAATCAGCAATAGAAATGTATCGGATTTCCGAAACTTCATCAGGATTCAAATCAAATTTTCCATCAAAGTTTCCCGTGAAAACATAATCCAATTCGTGTTCCCAAAGTCCGTCTCCAACATCCGCTTTGTAGATAAAATGGAATTTCTCCGTCAATTCACAATCGATTCCCAACTCCTCTTTGATACGTCTTTTCGCCGCATTCAGATAGGATTCCTCGATTCTTGGGTGCGAACAACAAGCATTCGTCCATTGGTTTGGCGAGTGGTATTTTTCGTTGGCGCGCTTCTGCAAAAGCATTTCTCCATTTTCATTGAACAAAAAAACCGAAAATGCACGATGCAAAAGACCATTTTTGTGCGCCTGCATTTTTTCCATTTGCCCCAAAACTTCATCCTGAGGATTGACCAATACCACTTTTTCCATACAACAAAAATAAGGATTTTAGAATTAATTTTTAGGAGCTATTTCCCGCTTTCCACTATATCTTTTTTGTTTTAGAACTTTTGTCATTCGAATTAAGATTTGGACAAAAAACAAAAAAGGATGCCGTTGCAATCGGGGCTATGGGCTTGGTCTTCTATTAGAACGTTTACTCAAGAACACAAGGTTTGTCATTCCGTAGGAATCTCGACAGCAAAGTTTAGATTCCTACGGAATGACAAAGAGAATGTTAATTTTATTAGTTGAAATCAGCCAAATCAGCTCAATCTGCGAGAAAACAAAATTCTACAAACTAACTTTTCCATTCTTGTGTAAAAGCGATGAAATCAGCAACAGACAATTCTTCTGCTCGGATGTCAAGAAACGGATGAGACTTAAGGTTTTCAGGAATACCAAGAACTTTCAGAGCATTGCTCATCTTTTTACGTCTTTGTCCGAATCCGGCTTTTACAATCTGCTTGAAAAGAACTTCGTTTCCGGCTAATCCATCTTTCTGATTTCGGGTCATTCGGATGACACCGGATTTCACTTTTGGTGGCGGATTGAAGACATTTTCGTGAACCGTGAAAAGGTATTCAACATCATAATAAGCCTGAACTAAAACCGACAAAATTCCGTAATCTTTTGTTCTCGGTTTTGCAGCGGTTCTTTCGGCAACTTCTTTCTGAAACATTCCGCTCATTTCCGGAATCAAAGTGTAATTATCAATGATTTTAAAAAGAATCTGAGACGAAATATTATAAGGAAAATTTCCAATCACAGCCAATTCTTCATTGAAAACTTCCGGAATATTGATTTTCAGAAAGTCACCAACAAAATGTTGTTCTTCAAGTTTTGGATAATGTTTTTTGAGATAGACAATAGATTCTTGGTCGATTTCAGCAACATAAATTTCAGTATCTTTTTGAAGAAGAAATTTGGTAAGAACGCCCATTCCTGGTCCAACTTCCAAAACTTTTTTATAGCCTTCAAAAGACAATGAGTCTACAATGTTGCGTGCGATATTCTGGTCTGTAAGAAAGTGTTGACCAAGATGTTTTTTTGCTCTAACGTCCATTTTGCAAAGATAGAATTATATTTAACGCAAAGTCGTAAGATTAGTTTAGAATCTAATCATAAAAAAGTCGCAAAGTTTTCATTTGCGACTTTTAGAGTTATTATTTTAGAAAAATTGCGACTTTGCGTTAAATCAAAAATCAATACATCTTCGTTTTCACACAAGTCACATTTTTGATTTTTACAGGTTTTCCAACTTTTTTCAGCATTCCTGTATCTAAGTTTCTCCTGAAAATTGTTACATCTTGAGAAATAACATTAGTAACAATAATGAATTTCCCAGTGTCATCAATCGCAAAAGTTCTTGGATGTTTTCCTCCTGTTTTTTGATAACCGATAGATTCTAATTTTCCATCATTCAAAACTTTGAAAATTGCAATGTTGTTTTCTTTTCCTCTGTTAGTTGCATAGAGGAATTTTCCGTCTGGAGAAATGTGAACATCGGAACTTTCAAAACCATCTTTTATTTTATCAGGATGCGTTGCAATTCTCTGGATTTCTTTCAAGGTATTATCAGAAAAATCATAAACCGAAATCATTCCGGCCAATTCTTCAATCGAGTAAGCTGTTTTTCCATCTTTACTGAAAGTGATATGTCTTGGTCCGCTTCCGGGTTTTGTATTGATAAAAGAACTTTTATTGTCAATCAAAGGTTGTTTTTGATTTGCTTCAAAAGGATATTGTAATATTTTATCAGCGCCTAAATCTGCAAATAAAACTGTTTTATAATCCGGCGTAAAAATAGCAGAATGTGTGTGCGCTTTTTCTTGTCTTGTAGGATTAACACCACTTCCTTCTGTGAATTCAAAATGTTGCGCTATCGAATCTATTTTTCCGTTTTCGAGAATTGGAAAGACGGAAATAGTTGCTTGATTATAAGTTGCATTAATCAACCATTTTCCACTTTTATCTACATTAACATAAACTGGATTTTCACCACCAGTTTTTTGTTGATTAAGAAAAGTTAATGATTTTTTATCCGCATCGAAAGCAAAAGAACTTACTGTTCCGTAATTCGGAGTTTTAGCATCAGATGAGGCGTAAACATATTTTCCGTCATTGGAAACGGTAATGTAACCAGGATTAATGACATCAGAAGATGAAGCAACTTTAGTCAATTTTCCTGTTTCTGTATCAAGCTCATAAACATAAACGGCTTCCGAACCTTTGTCCCAATTATAAGAACCCAAAAAAACAAATTCTCTTTGAGAATATAAATGAGTGAAAATTAAGAAACTTAATAATAAAGTGATTTTTTGGATTTTCATTGATAGAATTTTAATTGGAAATTAGACTTATGACAGACTTAAATCTGCTTAGTCACAAATTTCCTAAAAATTCATCTGGAAACCAAACT
Organism: uncultured Weeksellaceae bacterium; assembly: GCA_963530025.1. Classification (GTDB taxonomy): domain Bacteria; phylum Bacteroidota; class Bacteroidia; order Flavobacteriales; family Weeksellaceae; genus Epilithonimonas. Next base: position 217,524 of record CAUSBY010000003.1, on the reverse strand, counting down.
GAACCCCGAATTTTCTCACTTCTGTTGTCGTAGTTTTATTATTCAGATAATTTCCTCTCCAGTTAAAATCTACTCTCAATATTCTGAAATTTCCCCAACCAATATTTTCGATTCCAAAACCATATTCATAATAAGGTTTGTCAGGCGCTGTCAATTTCATACTTCCTGCATTCATATCTATGGTTTCTTGTTTCAGGCTTCCAACTCCGGAACGGAAAAACGCAACTTCTCTTAGTTTCAATTTTTTGATTAATGGAATCTGAGATAAAATTTTTCCATTAAAGTGATGTTCCAAAAACAAAACTGCATAAGAATCTGCCACGAATTCATAGTAATTCATCAGAGAGAAAACACCTCTTACCAAACCGTAAGATTGGTTGGCAGGCAACACATTTTGCAAAGCGAGTGGTAGCGCATCAAAGTTTTTCCCAACTTCCACATTTGCAAATAATCTTCCCCAATTTCCTAAAATCACTGGCTGATAATAGTAAAACTGAAGTTTGTTATAATTAAAATCTGAATCAAAAACGCCTCCAACGCCTTTTGTATATTTAAGAATCAAAGATGGATTGGTTGCTAAAGCAGTCATTTCATAACGGTCAACACCGTAGGTAGAAAATTTGATTCCAGGTCTGAATATTAATGTGGTAGTAAATCTTGTATCATTCAAATCATTTCGTAGAACACCTTGTCTGTAATAATCAATATTAAACAAGTTAGAATCTGCAGATTTGATATTTTGAGTGGTTGCATCCAATTTGACTTGAAAGTTTTTCCAAGGTTCTATACTTGTGAAAAAATTGTATTGTTTCACAGAACTCATAGACGTTGTTTCGCCACTATTAAGAACAGAAGAAGAAGCAAATGAACGTGTCATAATCCCCTCGTCAGTTGTTAATTGAACCCCAAGTTGCAGAACATCTTGTCTGTAACCGCCACCAATTTGGAAACGATTGGTTTTGTTGAACATATATTTTGCTTCACCACCAAATTTCCATTTTTCATCACGGAAACCATAAGCCGTGTAAGCTTGGATTCGCCACATATCATTCTTGCCAAAATAAGTTCTGGCGCCGGCTCTCAATCTCAAACCTTCGATATCGTTATATCCCCAAGTCTGAAAAATATTTCCAAAATCCAGCCATTTTCCAAAGTGGATATAACCTGTGTTACCAATCTGAATCAGTTTTACAATCCGTTTGTATTTCGGAACATTTTCCAATTCGTCATACATTTTATAGATATTCTGTTCGCCTTCGGTCAGTTTTTCGGTTCTGTTTTCCAGCCAATAATTTTCGTCTTTATCAACCAAATCATCCTCAGGAATATAGGTTTTAGTAAGGAAAGAATCTTCTATTCCTTTATCAAATTCGTAATTAGAATAATTGGCAACCCGTTTCGCAATTACACTTTTTGCTCCGTCTTTGTCATTAAGGACAAGATTGAGTGTTGTTTCATTTCTAGTAGGGATAAAAGTAGAATCGTCCGGATTATCAAATTCCAAATCCGTAGCAATATTTTTAACAAAATTGATATTGATTCTTTTGTTCGTTTCCATCTCCACTTTCATCACATTATATTTATCCATCGAGATGTAAAGTCGTCCTTTCAGAGCCAAAGCTTCAGGATTTTTAGGTGTGAATCGGATTTCGTAACTTCTGACTGTATTGACCTCAATTGTGTCGGTGATATTATAATCAAAAACGCCGAAACCATCTGTGGAAACGGGACTTGTAAAACCAAGATTCAGATAATTAATAGTATTATCATAAATATTGATGTCCTTGTACATATTCTGAATCGTTTTCGCAACGATTTGATTATTCTTAAGTCCAGAATTTCTTAATGCAAGAAGGTCTTTTCGTTCTTTTTTAGGGTCGTTTTTTCCGTAAGTCTGCGAAATACTTTCTGTAATGAACAATGGTAAAACGGCTTTTCCTGCAATCTCGGAAGAGTCGTTGTATTTGAAAATGATAGAATCTAAACCTCTGAATACGCGTTTTTTTGTAAAAGAGCTGTCGATATTATCTAGTCGAAAATCTATTTTTTCGTAAGTTTTATACTTGTAGTCTTTGTGAAGAAGAAGCCCGTTGGATTTCTTTTTTTTCCAAACTTCCTGCATAATAGCATAGGCAGGATTATCCTTTTTCTTCTTGTATTTTTTGACGCCTTTTATGACAACGTTTTCAATTTCGTTCTCTTTTTCGGTTTGCGAAAAAAGCAATCCGGAACAAAAAATCAGAAAAAAAGAGAGAATAATTTTTTTATCAAACATCGAGTCTTCGAACATTAAGCTATTAAAACTAAAATTTTATTAAAATATTGTATTGTTAATTAATTATTTTCCTTTTTCATAGAAAATAACATTTACAGGTGCACAAACTGGGATAGATTTGTTTGTAGGAGTCAGTTCTCCCGACTTCAAATCCCGACTGAAAATATTGATTCTATTCGTATCCTGATTCGCTATCAAAACCAGCTTGTTATTTGGACTGATGGCGAAATTTCGTGGGTTTCTACCAGTTGTTTTGATTTGCTGAATTTTTTTCACTTTTCCATCTTTCAGAATTTTAAAAGTTGTAATGTCGTCCGCATCATCACGATTGGTCACATAAAGAAACTTTTCATTATCAGATAAATGAATATCAGCAACCCTGAAATTGAATCTAACTTTTCTTGACAACAAAGTCTCTTCTTGGATTAATTCAATTTTTCCTTCATCGAAACTTAAAACAGATAAATCGCCACTCAATTCCTGAACGAGATAAATCAATTTTCCACTTTTATCAAAAGCAATATGTCTTGGACCAGAACCTTTTTTAGCATCAAATTCTCCAACTTTTTCCAAAACCAGATTTCCTGTTTTGTTGTATTTGAAAACATAGATTTTGTCCAATCCTAAATCAGTTGCCAAAACATATTGACCATCCGGAGAAAACTGAACCTGATGAATATGTGATTTTTCCTGTCTTTTTGGATTCACACCAACACCTTCGAATTTGATATTCTGAAAAACATCAGACAATTTTCCGTCAACATATCTTTTAAAAACATTGATACTTCCGCCTGAATAATTCGCAACAATCACATTTTGGTCATCAGAAATAATAAAACAAGGGTCTTCGCCTTGCGTTTTTCTCTCATCTTTTTTGATTAAAGTTCCGTTAGCTTCATCAATTGTAAATGAAGTAATCGTACTTTTTTCACCATTTTCGTTAACTGAGAAAAGAAATTTTTTATCTGGACTCAAGCTTACGAAACTAGGATTAATGATATTTTCTGTGTGATATTTTAGGTTGTATTTGTAAGTGTTTTCATCAAAATCAAATACATAAATTCCACCGCTGTTGCACTTCTCACTATTCGTGTAAGTTCCAACGATAATGGTGTTTTGCGCTGATAGATGATTAACCATAAAAATTGTTGAGAAAATAATACTATTCCAGATTTTCATTCTAATTTGAGCTGATTTTACAGATAAATGCTAAATTTTGCCCGAATTTATTACAATAAAAATTAAGCCAAAGACCTTTTAAGATAAATTAACTTTATTTCAATGGAAATGTCAGAGGATTTGCTTTAATCATTTTGTAAATTTAATTTTGTAAAAAAATCAGAAATGACTTGGAGTGAAGTTTTGAAGCCAATTAAAGAAAGCGAGTATTTTGAGAATCTTTGGAAGAAAGTGAAAATCGAATTTAATTCAACGAAATGTTTTCCTCCCAAAAATGAGATTTTCCGTGCTTTGGAACTGACAGAATTTGATGATGTGGAAGTTGTGATTATTGGCCAAGACCCTTATCATAATGACGGACAGGCTAATGGACTTTGTTTCTCGGTTTCGGAAAGTGTGACTGCGCCACCTTCACTCAAAAATATTTTCATTGAGTTAAAAGATGATATCGGAATCGAAAGAAAAAACAAAGATTTACAAGATTGGGCAAAACAAGGTGTTCTGCTTTTGAATGCAACTTTAACTGTAAAAGCTCACGAACCAAATTCCCACAGAGACCTTGGATGGGAAACCTTTACAGATTACGTGATTAAGCAAATTTCTGATAGAAAAGAAAATGTGGTTTTTGTTCTTTGGGGCGCATTTGCACAGAAAAAATCTGCTTTGATTAACCAAAATAAACATTTTATTATTCAATCTGCGCACCCTTCACCATTTTCTGTTTACAGAGGTTTTTTTGGAAGCAAACCGTTTTCTAAAATCAATCAATATCTTAGAGATAAAGGGAAGAAGGAGATTGTTTGGGGATGATTTGGGTTTTTAGAGTGGGAGAGTTTTTGAGTTTTTTGTTATGATAGAAATATTAGAGATTAAATCATTCAATATTTCATAATTTCAAAAAATTATATGGAAGTTCTTTGGTTTAATTTTTCTTGTAGCTTATTAATTTCTTCAATTAAAAATTTTATATTTTTCTTTGAATTAGCAATGAAATCAACTTCATCATTATTTGCACCTAAAACTTCTATGTCGTTTTCTCTTTCTGACCCATTGGTCACCATAATAAAACTTGAACCACTCGTAAAATCACGACCTTCGACGAAAGATTTCCACTCTGTCTTATTTAATTTCTCAAGTTCATTATAAATTATATTGATTTTCTCAGTTTCTTTATTTATTACTTTAATGAATTTACCATCGAAATTATAAATTAAACATTCAATTGTCGTATTATTTGTTATTAAATCTTTGGCGTAGAATTCTGCTATTTCCAAATTTTCAAAAACTTGAAAAGGATTTATTTCAGATTCATTATTAAATAAAGATAAATCTGGATTTAAAATATGCCCTGTTGAATATTCTGCAAAAATTATAGAACACTTGTTTTCTCCAAGTTTTGGTATTTCCATTTTTCTTTATTATTAAAGCTAAGCTTATTATTCCTCTTTCTCATATTTAAAAGTCACAGATTCGCTTTCTTCTTTTCCGCCACGATAAGGTTTCAAATCTGTTAATGTAAATCTATAGCCAGAAAAACTGAATGATTTAGTCGCGCTTTTTGGTTGGAAATCTCTTGTTGCAACTTGAAAATTTGCTGTTTCTTTTCCAGAGTTTGCTTTCACATCAGCAATTGCAATGCCTTCCCAAACGCAAGTCACATCAACGGGACAACGGCTGTCCTCTAAAATATTTTTGAATTCCAAATTGATTTTCGAATTAGGAATTTTTGCTATTTTATTGATTCCGATTGTGATGGTGTTGTTTCCACTTTCGGAAGTCTGAGTCTGAGCCTGAGATTGTGTTGTACAGTTGCTAATCAATAATACAACAGGAGCGAATAAAAGTGATTTGAAATTCATCATTTTTAATTTTAAAAGAAAATATAATAACCAACAACCAAAAACATTGCCAGCCCAACCATTAGATTAAATCCTGTTCCGTAAATAAAGCCAATAAGCGCACCTTTTGTAGAGTTAAAAGCTTTCTTCTTATCACTGAAATCGTGCAATAATTCTCCAAGGAAAACGCCTAGCAACATTCCAATCAAAAATCCTAACGGAATCGGAATGAAGAAAAAACCAAGAAGCGTTCCGATAAAAGAACCAATGCTTCCGTAGCGTGTTCCTCCATATTTTTTGTTGGTTTTTGCAGGAATTACATAATTCAGAACTGTTGAAATGATGGTCAATAAAACAAAAATCCAAACATAAACCATTGGCATCTCATTGTCTGTCCCGAATTTGAAAATCAATAATCCGCAGATACTCAATAATAATCCTGGCAAAACTGGTAAAAATGTTCCTAACATTCCTACAAAAAGAAGAATCAAAGCGATAATGTCGATAAAAACAGAATCCATCATTTTAAATTTATTTAAAAATACAACATTCAAACTAATGCCAAAAGATTTTTTTTATGCTTAAATTTGTGAAATAATTCTTCTCAATGAAAAATGAACTTATAGATTACAAAGATTTTCTTCAACAAATCAGTGATGAAATTCATTTCTTCTGCAGAGATTTTTTTCCTGATGAGTTTGTTTTATCAATGCAGATTACGTTTAAGTTTTTTCTTCTCATATTTCTTATTTATTTGGTTTCTTTTCTTCTGAAAAACGGAATCAATTTAGTTTTCAGATTCTTTTTTGATAAGGAAAAATATCCTGTTATGAAGTCCATTTATAAAGCAAAAGTGACTAATTCTGTGGCTAATATTTTGGCATTAGGATTCGGGAATTATGCTTTGTTTTCAATTTTTTACAGACATCCGAAAAGTTTTGTTTTTCTGGAAAGATTGATTGGGATTTTGATTGTGTTTGTGATTGCAAATATGGCTTTCCGATTTATCAAAGTTTTGCAGAATTATTACCTGATACAGAAAGATTATTACAAGATAATTGCTATTAATTCTATCTCGCAAACGGTTAGGATTTTTGGAGGATTTATTTTTGGAGTAATTGCAATTTGTGTATTATTTGGAATTAGCAGTACTACGGTTTTAGGAAGTTTGGGAGCGATAACTGCGGTTATGGTTTTGGTTTTCCGAGATACAATTTTGGGTTTTGTAACAGGAATTCACGTAGCGACTTCTAAGAATCTGAAAGTAGGAGATTGGGTGGCAATTCCAAAATATTCGATAGAAGGAAATATTGAAGACATCGATTTGCTGACAACAAAAATCAGAAACTTTGATAAAACACTTTCCACAATTCCAACGTATGATTTGCTGACGACGGAAATCAAAAATATGCAAGTGATGTCCGAAACCAATACGCGACGAATCAAAAAGTCGATTGTTTTCAATATCAAGTCGTTTAAATTTTTGGACGAAAATCTTTTCAATGAATTGCTTAAAATCAATCTGATTGAGGATTATCTCCTTGAAAAGAAAAGAGAAATTGATTTGGAGAAAAGTACCTTGAAAAACTCAGACGAAATCATCAATGGAAAGCAGTTGACCAACATCGGGACTTTCAGAATATATGCTTATAATTATATCAAAAATAATCCCAATATAGACCAAACCGGAACTGTGATGGTTCGCCAAATGGAAATCACACCACAAGGAATGCCTTTGGAAATCTATTGTTTTGCCAATGATTCTAACTGGGAGAATTTTGAGCAAATCCAAGCAGATATTTTTGACCATCTTTTGGTGGCTTCCAAAGAGTTTGATTTGGAAATAATGCAAGTCAATAAAATTTAAATCAATTATTATTTATCAATAATCAATTATGACAAAATTAAGTGTCAATATCAATAAAATCGCAACGTTGAGAAATGCTAGAGGAGGCGATGTTCCAAGTGTAACCGGAGTTGCTTTGGATTTGGAAAGATTCGGAGCGCAGGGAATTACCATTCATCCAAGACCGGATGAAAGGCATATCACGAGAAAAGATGTTTACGATTTGAAACCTTTGGTAAAAACCGAATTTAATATCGAAGGAAATCCTCACAGACCTTTTATTGATATGGTTTTGGAAGTGAAACCGGAGCAAGTGACTTTGGTTCCTGATGCTGATAATGCGATTACTTCCAACGCAGGTTGGGATTGCGAAAAGAACTTTGATTTTTTGAAATCTGTTATCACTGAATTCAAAAACGCAGGAATCAGAACTTCAATTTTCCTTGACCCAAATCCCGAAATGGTGAAATTTGCTTCAGAAACCGGAACAGACAGGATTGAACTTTATACAGAAGCTTACGCAACCAATTATCCTAAAAATAAAGAATTAGCAATAGAGTCGTACTTCAAAACTGCTGTCGTTGCGAGCGAATTTGGTTTAGGAATCAACGCTGGACACGATTTGAGTCTAGAAAATTTGAAATATTTCTCAGACAATATCCCGAATCTTTTGGAAGTTTCCATTGGTCACGCTTTGATTTCGGAAGCTCTTTATCTTGGTTTGGAAAATACGGTTCAGGCTTATCTTAAGAGATTGGCAAAGTGGTAGATGGATGAGTTCAAATCATTCATAAAATCTAGAAAAATAGAATTGATTATTTCAGCAATTTATGTTGGAATAGGAACTTTAGCCGTTTGTTCAATTTATCCTAAGGATTTGTTTTATGGAGATTGGTCTTTATTTGTATTAATTTTGACTGTGCCAGTTACGATTGTCAGTTTTGGATATAGATATGCAGAAATAGATTATTTGATTCCTGTTTTAATAATCCAGTTTGTAATGTTTATTTTAACTTTTCTGTTTTTGTGTTTGTTTTCATCTTTATTTAGGTCAATATTCAATAAATCAAAAAATAATTAGATTATTCTAATCCAAGTCTTATTGCAAACTTAACCAACCCGACTGTACTTTTACAGCCGGTTTTTTCTAATATATGCTGGCGATGATTATCCACAGTTTTCTTACTGATGAATAGCGTTTCTGCAATTTCTTCACTGGTCATTTCTTTTACGATTAGACTTAGTATTTCGCGTTCTCTTGTTGTTAAAAGGGACAATTGTTCATTCTGAATTTTCTCTTTGTTATATTGATTGTAAATCAACGGAATAATGTCCTGAGAAAAATAAGTTCCGCCATTTGAAATTCTGTGAATGGCGTTCAGAAGTTCGTCTTTTCCGGCATTTTTCAGAATGTAACCGTCAGCTTCGGCAAGAACAGCTTCCTTTACCGCAGTTGAGTTATTATACATCGATAAAACCAAAACTTGAATATGAGGAAACTCACTCTTAATCATTTTACAAAGTTCGGTTCCGCTTAACAAGGGCATACTGATATCGGTCAAAATTAAATCAAAATTTTCTGGATTTGAAGCCACTTTTTCATAGGCTACTTGTCCGTTATTGGCTTCGTCCACGATGTTGCAGTTGGATTCTTTTGATAATAGATTTTTGATTCCGTCTATCATCATTTGATGGTCGTCTGCGATAAGTATGTTGATTTTTTCTTGATTATCCATTTTGTGGTAAAGTGATTTCGATTTGTGTTCCGGCTAATTTTTCCGATTCTATTTTGATTTTTCCGTCCATCATATGAACTCTCGCATTGATGTTTTTCCAACCAATTCCTGACGAATTTGAAATTGAATTATCATCAAGACCTTTTCCATTATCTTTGATATTAATAATCAGACTGTTTTCTAATTTTTTGATTGATAAATTGATAGAACTTGCGTCGGCGTGTTTTATCATATTGTTGACAACTTCCTGCACGATTCTGTAAATAGAAAGTTCGTTCTGTTTCTGGAATTTTATTAATCTAATTTCTTCCGGAATTTGGAGTTCAATTTTCGTTTTTGAAGTAGAATTTACGTTATCAGCAAGATTTTCCAAAGCTGGAAAAATCCCGAAATTAAGTTCTTCTGGAATCAAATTGTGAGAAATGTTTCTGACTTCCGAAATGGTTTTATCAACCAAACTTTGAGTGTTTTCATTTTCTGAAGTCTGTTCCTGAGAAGAAAGATTCATTTTGACTAAAGATAACATCTGTCCAACGCTGTCGTGAAGGTCTCTTGCGATTCGGATTCTCTCATTTTGTTCGCCTTCAAAAAGTGCTTTTGCTTCAAGTTCTTGTTGACGAAAAATTTCCTTTTGAAGTTTTTTATCCTGTTTATGTTGATAATTTCTGTAAATGAAAAATGCTGAAATCATACTTGTTAAAAACAAAATTCCTCCAAAAATTAGCCAGATATTCTTTTGTTTGATTTCAAATTGTTGCTGATTGATTAGATTCTGTTTCTTTTCGGTTTCGTATTTTTTTTCTAGTTCATTAATGTCTTTTAAATTATTTTCTATATCAAGGCTGTCTTTGATAGAATGATATTTTTTTAAATATCTTAATGATAACTGTGGATTTTTATTTAATTCATAAAGGATACTATAATCTTCCAGATTATGAAGATAAGCAGACATATATTTATATTTTTTGGAATAATATAATGCTGAATCCAATTTGATTTTTGCATTTTTAAAATCTTTTTTATCAATATAAATATTAGCAATATTGTTCAAACCGTCTGCGAGATTAGAAAAATCCCGATTTTGTCTGTCAATTTCAAGTGACTTTTTGTAATATGTAATTGCAGAGTCATATTTTTTCATCAAGTAAAAAATTCCTCCAATATTATTTACATCTTCTGAAATACCAATTATATTGTTGTGTCTTTTATTGAGAGAATAACTTTTCTTGAAATTCAGTAATGCGTTTTGTAAACTATCTTGATTTGCAAGTGTAATACCAATCATATTGTAGCTTTTTGCAATGTTTATATCGTCGTCAATTGATACGAAATAGTTCAAAGCTTTTTTATGATAATTTTTCGCCTTATCGTAATCTTCAATTGATTGAAATAGAAGTCCAATATTATTTTCAACCACAGCTAACTCAGAAAAGTTATTTTCTTTCCTATAGATATTACAAGAAGTGATGTAATAATTTAGAGCTTTTTTCTTTTCACCAATATTCTTATAGCAAGCTCCAAGATTATTATAAGCAGATGCTTTTATATCCGCATAATTTGTATTCTTTAGAATTTTAGAAGTCTTTTGAATCGATTTTTGATAGTTTCCATTGAATCTTTCAATGATAGCAAAATTCAGTTCAATTTTCTCATTTAATAATTTGTTTTTTGGATTTGAATTTCTTCTTGCTTCAAGTAATATTTTTGAAGCCTTTTTTGTGTCTGTATTGATTAATTTTTTTGCATTTTCAAATAATTTCTCTGCACTTTCATTGTTTTGAGAGTAGCAGGTATATGATATTAACAATAAAAATAGTAATGTGGAAATACGGGTTTTCATAAGTTTTTGTTTTCTTAAAATGTATCTAAAAATTAACAAAAAAGACTTCCGGCAGAAGTCTTTATAATTTGAAAAAATTGTAGCTACCTTTCAGCAAAATAAATTATAAAGCACCTAAAGTACTTCTAGCCGAAATTCTTACATCTGCACTACTTATATTTTCTATAGTTCCATTTTCCGTATAAAACTCTGTAAAAAAAATAACTATTGCTGAATATTCATCGATAGTAATCAAATTTTCTGCTAATAAAATGTCCGCTGTTCTTATGGCGCATTCTTCTGCTGTTTCCGGCTCATTAATAATGGATTTTTGTGTATTCAAAATGTTCTCAGATTTGTAAGGCAGATTATTTGCCATTGTCATAATTGAGAAAGCAAATGCTAAAGCTGTAAATAATTGTTTTGTTTTCATTGTAACTATTTTTTAATTAATAATTTAAAATTACAAAAAATGGTATTAAAGATTTGTATTTTCTAACAAATTTAAATTTCTAAGTTCAATCTTCACAGAATACAGTATTACCAGTGTTTGAACAGTACTAAAATGAAAGCCTTATCAATAACTTGTTATTTTCTAATTATTAGTTTTTGAATTGATATTTTTTTACCGTCTGATATTTGAATAAAATACAATCCGTTTGTAAAATTGCCTGTATTGATTTTTTCGGTATCATTTTTTGAAACAGAATTGTAAATTAACTTTCCTGAAGTATCTGTAATCTTTACCGATGAATTTTTTGGAAGCTTGTCAATATTTACAAAATCCTTTGCTGGATTTGGATACATTGTAAAATTATTTTTATCCATTTCATTGGTGGAAAGATTATCTTCCAGAATGTAAATTCCTCCACTGTTTGTTCCAGCTCCTCCATCGATATAAGCCACCCAGAATTTTCCATCAGATGTAACTCCCAAAGTCCCGTTTCCACTTGTAGGTAATCCGTTTGTAATATTAGTAAAGGTTTGCCCTCCGTCTGTTGACGTGACAAAAATGTTTCCAGTTTTGCTTACTATCAATCTTCCTGCAGAGTTGGCTTTTATGCTTGCGATGTAAGTTCCTGCCGAGATTGGAGTACAACTTGTCCAGGTATTTCCATTATCGGTGCTTTTCAAAACATCGGTATTGACTCCGGCTGTGTAAAATGTATTGTTGCCAGCATAAGTTACCATCTGTGCTAACTTTGTGGTTCCAATGATATTCTTTAACGAAATGTTATTGAGAGTAGCGCCATTATCATCAGAATATGCCAAATCATAACCGAAGTTTCCTGCGTGTCCAAAGATGGTTCTTCCCGAAGGGTTAGTTGCAAAGTGTGTGAAATCTGGAGTTATAGCGGTTGAAACTTTTGTCCCTAACGAAATATAATCTTCTGAAACACTTAGAGATTTGAAAAGCTGGTCCGCATAAAGTAATTTTCCATTAGCCAAAACGCCAGCTGGAAAAAAGTATCCGCTTTCGGTTCCTGTAACTTTCTTCCAAGTTGTTCCGCCATCATCGGTATAATTGGAAGTCGGGTTTGTAAAGCCACCATTTCCACCAACCAAGCCTGCTGGAGTTGCAACGAGATAAGTTGTATATAAAAATGGAATTGTTCCCACTTTCCACGTTTGTCCGCCATCAGAAGAGCTGACTAATGTTTGTGGTGTTGAATCACTCGGAGATTTGCCGAAAGCATAAATAGTATTTCCAGATGTTCTGATTTCCTTATACTGAATGTTTGTAGGAGCAGAAGTTTTTACCCAAGTTTGTGCATTGGAAAATACAGATGTCTGCAAAAGAAAAATAAGGTATTTAGTGAAATTTTTCATCATCAGAATTAATTAATCGTTCCACTGAATTTTCCTTGTTCCGCATAAGCCTCACTTTTAGCATTATTAAAACCAATAGCATAGAATGTTCCCTCGATTTTGTTTCCATTGACAGACGTTATTTTTACTTCGCCACCGCCAGTTAGATTTGCTCCATTGTTGTCTGTGCTGTAAGATTTAGCTTGGTCGGTTACATTCTGATAATCTTTTCTGATGACAATTCCGTTTTGTGAACCGCTTCCCAATGTATAAGTCTGAACTTTCACATCGCCATAAAGAACCATATTAATAGATTCGTTTCCGCCATCTCTGATTGCTGAAATGGTTAGGATTGTCATTCCAGCCGCGGAAGTTTTCACGATTCCAGCTTTCGTAGAACTGAATTTTCCAGAATGTGCGCCATCAAATCCATAATTGTCTGCGGTCAAAGTTGCTGAGCCTCCGGAAGAATTGTCGTCTGTATTTTCGTCATTATTTCTGTCACAAGCAATCAATATTGTAGTCATAAAAAGACCTGCCAATAGATAAGAGATTAATTTTTTCATTGTAATAAGTTTTAGTTGTTTTGTGGTACAAAGGTATTTTGAACTGAAAACCAGTACAATAAAGACAAATACAGTTTCTTATAGGTATTTATACTCATTTTCTATTTGAATGCAGAAAAACAGCATTTCAGATTGTGATTTTTGTCAATCGGGTCACAATGTTTTTTCGATTATTTATTGTAAATTAGAGCAACTAAATGTTGATTTTTAACTATTTGAAAATCATTTTATTAAGTTTTAAATAAGATTGATTTTAATAGTTTGAATATTGAATTTGGTCAGAAATTTTATTTAAGTAAAAAGATTAATGGAGATTTTACATTCAAAAATATACGGAGAGGAGAGAGCAGAAACGCCACTTTTGGTTTTCCACGGATTGTTCGGGATGCTTGATAATTGGGGAAGTTTTGGGAAAGAATTTGGAGAATTGATGCCGACGCATTTGTTGGATTTGAGGAATCACGGACGTAGTTTTCATTCAGATTCTATGACACACGATGATTTGGCTAATGATATTCTTAATTATCTTGATGCTCACAACATTCAAAAAGCTAATCTATTAGGACATTCTTTAGGTGGAAAAGCTGTGATGCAATTCGCAATTAATTTTCCTGAAAGAGTTGAAAAGCTGATTGTTGCTGATATTTCTCCAAAAGCTTATCCGCCACATCATCAAGGAATTATAAAAGCGCTTCAAACGGTTGATTTCTCTACAGTTGAATCTCGTCAAGATGTAGAAAAAGTTCTTGGAGAATATATTCACGAGAAGTTTGTGATTCAGTTTTTGATGAAGAATTTGTATTGGACAGAAGAGAAAAAGTTAGCTTGGAGATTCAATCTTGAAACTTTGGCTGAAAAATATACAGAGTTTGTTTCTAATGCGATTAAGTTTGGAGTGTTCAATGGTCCAACTTTATTCATTGCCGGCGCTAATTCCAATTATATTCTTCCACAAGATGAGTTTCTCATCAGACAACAATTCCCGAATTACAAACTCATCAAAATCAAAAATGCAGAACATTGGGTTCAGGCCAATAATCCTATCGATTTCAATGCAGCTGTGAAAGATTTCTTACAGAATTAGATTATCTTTGCGGAATCAATTTCAAATGAAAAAATACCAAGAAACCATTTATAAAATCATTTTGATTTTTTCTGTTGGCATCAATCTATTTTTGATTGTGCTAATGTTTTTCGTTCTCAGAGATTCGTTTTCTGGTAGAGGAGATTGGTTTTTGGAAGGCAGAAGTTTTTGGTTTTTCATTGGAGTAATTCTGGCATATTCAGTTTTGAATTCTGTTTTCATTATTCAGCTTTTCAAAAAGACTTCAAAAATCAGTCATCAAACATCTGAGAAAGAATGATTTTAATTACAGGTGCAACTGGGATTTTAGGTAGAGTTATCGCTCTCGAACTTTTGAAAAAAGGGAAGAAAGTCCGTGCAACCAAACGAAAATCCAGCAACTTAAAAGATGTTTTAGAATCTTATCGATTTTATACCGATCAGCCTGATTTTTATTTTCATCAAATAGAGTGGATAGATGTTGATTTTGAAGATTTGGATTCACTTCAAAATGTTCTGAAAGATGTGGACGAAGTTTATCATTGCGCCGCAAAAGTGAGTTTCAATCCAAAAGATGAAAAAAATCTCTACAAAAATAACTCTGAAGCTACAGAAAAACTACTCTTCGCAATCGACCCTTTGAAAGTTAAAAAGTTCTTGTTTGTTAGTTCAATTGCTGTTTTGGATGGATATAATGAAAAGGGAGAAATGGATGAGAATTCAGATTTCAATGAAAAACTTCATCACTCTGATTATGCGATTTCCAAATATGTTTCCGAGATGGAAGTTTGGCGTGCACAATATGAAGGTCTCAATACAGTAATCATAAATCCTGGATTAATTATTGGTTCCGGAAACTGGAATCACAGCAGTGGAAAGTTGTTCAAAGAATTATCCAACGGCTTTACGTTTCCAGGTTCTACAGCTTATGTAGATGTAAGAGATGTTGCTAATATTGCTATTGAATTAATGGAAAAATCCATCTTCGGACAACGCTTTATCTTGACTTCCGAGAATGTGAAATACAAAGATATTGCAGACAAAGTTCGAAAATATTTCCGAAAAAAACCTGCGAAAATCATATCAAATTCGATTCTTGATTTGTTACCATTTTTTGCTACAATTTTTGGTTGGTTTATTCCAATTTTGAAATTAGGGAATAAAACCAATGTGGAAACTATTAAATCAGACTCAACAATAACAAACAAAAAAATTCGTGAAACTTTGGGTTACGAATTTATTCCTATTGATGAAAGTGTGAATTTTCATCTGAAAAATTATAAAGACTCTTTAAAATCATAATTATCATTAATGAGCAACGTTACTAGTTTTCTTCAAAAAAACGTTAACCTATATCCAACAAAACCAGCTTTAGGTTTCAAAAAAGACCACGAATGGAAAGAGCTTGGCTGGTATCAACTCAAAAGATTAGTCTTTAAAACCGCCAACGCACTCAAAGCAAGTGGTGTGAAAGAGAATGACAAAGTCTCTATCTACGCTGATAATTCCGCCGAGTGGATTATTTTTGATTTGGCGATTATGGCGATTGGCGCGGTTACAGTTCCGGTTTATTCGACGAACGGTGAAGACCAAGTTGAATATATTATTAAGGATTCTGGAGCCGAAATTATTTTTGCAGGAAATCAGGAACAATATAATGTCTGCCTAAATCTTTTGAACAAAGGTTTGCCTCTCAAACAGATTATCATTACAAAAAAATATATCAAGCTGAAGGAAAACTCCTCTTATCTGGAAACTTTCATCGAGTCTGCATCCGAGGATTTGGAAATTGTTGAAAGAGGAGAAGATGATTTAGCAACATTGATTTACACATCAGGAACAACAGGCGTTCCGAAAGGTGTGATGATTACGCATTCTAATTTTCTAAAAGCGTTTGATGCACATATGGAATTTTTCAAATTCAAACGTTTTGAAGATGAACATTCTTTGGCATTTTTACCTTTGACACACGTTTTTGAAAGAAGTTGGACATTACTTTGTTTACATTTTGGAGCAAAAGTTAGTTTCTTGGAAAATCCAAAACTGATTGCATCTGCTTTGACTGAAGTGAGGCCGACAATGATGTGCTCTGTTCCAAGATTCTATCAAAAAATCTATGCCGGACTGAACGAAATGGTCAATTCCGGTTCAGATTTGAAAAAGAAGATATTTAGCTGGGCGATTGAAAACGGGAGTTTGTTTTCTGAAAAAAAACGATTGAATCAAAGTGTTCCTTTCGGATTGAGTATTAAAAATAAAATTGCTAATACTTTAGTTTTTAATAAAGTAAAGAAAAAACTAGGTGGAAAACTTTGGTTTATGCCTTGTGGAGGCGCTTCTATTTCGGCAGAAGTTACACAGTTTTTTGATGCAATGGGAATCCACATCACCGTTGGTTATGGGATGACGGAAACTACAGCAACAATCACTGCTTTCCCTTTTACGAAATATCAATATGGAACTGCAGGAAAATTATTAGGAGATTCTCAAATCAAAATTGGTGAGAATGATGAAATCTTAGTGAAAGGAAGTGGTCTAATGAAAGGCTATTACAACAAACCGGAAGAAACAGCGAAAGTTTTTGATGAAGACGGTTGGATGAAAACAGGTGATGCAGGTTTTATGGATGATGAAGGCAACCTTGTGATTACAGACAGAATCAAAGACCTGATGAAAACTTCCAACGGAAAATATATCGCGCCACAACCGATTGAGAATATGTTTTCGAATAACAATTATATCAATCAGATAATGTTGGTAGCAGAAGATAAACCTTACGTAACGGCTGTTATTGTACCGAATTTCGAATCGATGACGGAAAAAATAAAAAGTTTGGGTGTGACATTTACCAATTGGGTAGAAGTTGTGAAAAACGAAAAAGTGCTTTCTTTTTATCATCAATTAATCGATGATATTCAGAAGGATTTGCCTGGGTTTGAGAAAATCAAAAAGTTCGTTTTGATGCCTGCTGATTTCGAAATCGCAAGTGGGGAAATCACACCAACTCTTAAAATCAAAAGAAACATTGTTATCCAAAAATACAAAAGTCTTATCGACTCAATGTATCATCACGAATAAGTTCAAATATAAAATCTCTGTGCAAATAGGGATTTTTTATTTTTACAAAATTCACTAAATTTACAAACCAATTTTATTAAAATCTAATTTTCTAAAGTATATAATGAACACACAGCAATTTGTAAACCGCCACATCAGCCTTAATGAAAGTGATAAAGCGGAAATGCTAGACAAAATCGGGGTTAACAGTATTGATGAACTCATTTCACAAACCATTCCGGACAGTATCAGACTAGAGAAAGACTTGGAGCTTTCTGAGCCACTTTCTGAGTACGAAATGTTGCTTCACTCCAAAGATTTGGCATCTAAGAATGTCGATTTTGATACTTATATCGGATTCGGGTATAACAATACGATCCTGCCTTCTCCAATCCAAAGAAATATTCTTGAAAATCCAAGTTGGTACACAGCTTATACACCTTATCAGGCAGAGATTGCACAAGGTAGATTGGAAGCGCTTCTTAACTTCCAGACTGTGGTTTGCGACCTGACTGGTTTTGCAATGGCTAATGCTTCACTTTTGGATGAATCTACTGCAGCTGCAGAAGCAATGCATATGTTCTTCAATAACAGAACAAAAGACCAAAAGAAAAACAATGCAATTAAGTTCTTTGTTTCTGATTTGGTTTTACCACAAACAATTTCTGTTCTTAAAACAAAAGCAGAAGGTCTTGGAATTGATATTATTGTAGGAAATCACGCAACCCATCAGTTCAATGATTCTTATTATGGTGTATTGTTGCAATATCCGGGGAAAAACGGAATCGTTCTGGATTATACAGAATTCATTACTTCAGTAAAAGGATTAGATTTGCAGGTGGTTGTAGCTTGTGACCCGATGTCTTTGGTTAAATTGAAATCTCCGGCTTCGATGGGTGCGGATTGTGCCGTTGGAACTACTCAGAGATTCGGTATTCCGATTGGATATGGAGGTCCTCACGCTGCCTTTTTTGCTTGTAAAGACGATTATAAAAGAGATATTCCTGGTAGAATTATTGGTGTTTCTCAGGATATGTACGGAAAGCGTGCACTGAGAATGGCACTTCAAACCAGAGAACAGCATATCAAAAGAGAAAGAGCAACTTCTAATATCTGTACAGCACAGGTTCTTTTGGCTGTAATGGCTGGGATGTACGCTGTTTATCACGGTCCGAAAGGTCTTAATTTTATCGCTGACCAAATCCACTATAAAACTAATGCTCTAGCAGATGCTTTGAGAATTTTGGGTTATGATATTGTTGATGAGCCGGTTTTCGACACTGTTAAATTCAGACTTCACGAGGAAGAAAAAACTTCTTTGAGAATGAAAATGAGAGACCAGAAAATCAATCTTAATTATTTCTCTCAAGGAATTGTAAGTATTTCTATTAATGAAACTACGACTGTTGAAAAACTAAATAGATTGGTTGAAGCTTTCGCTCAATTCAAAGCTAAGCAAGGTTATAAACTGACACTTAAAGAAGAATATTCGATTCCGTCTGAATTGTTGAGAACGGATGAGATTCTTAAAGAAGAAGTGTTCAACAAATATCATACGGAAACTGAATTGATGCGTTACATCAAGCGTTTGGAAAGAAAAGATTTGTCTTTGACGCATTCGATGATTTCTTTAGGTTCTTGTACAATGAAACTGAACGCTGCAACACAGATGATTCCGTTGTCTTGGGCAGAATGGGGAAGTATCCATCCATTTATCCCGACAGAACAGGCAGGTGGTTATCAGCAAATGATAAAGCAATTGGAGAAAGATTTAGCTGAAATCACAGGATTTGCAGGAACATCCCTACAGCCAAACTCTGGTGCACAAGGTGAGTATGCTGGTCTAATGGTTATCCGCGAATATCACAAAAATAGAGGAGAAGGTCACAGAAATATCGTTTTGATTCCGCAGTCTGCACACGGAACTAATCCTGCTTCTGCTGCAATGGCGGGAATGAAGATTGTAGTTGTGAAAAATCTTGAAAATGGAGAAATCGATTTTGAGGATTTGAAAGCGAAGACAGAGCAGCATTCTGAAAACTTGTCTTGTGTGATGATTACTTATCCGTCAACTTACGGGTTCTTCGATGCGAATATCAAAGAAATTACCAAACTAATCCACGAACACGGAGGACAAGTTTATATGGATGGTGCGAATATGAATGCTCAGGTTGGATTTACAAGTCCCGGAAATATCGGAGCAGATGTTTGTCACCTGAATCTTCATAAAACTTTTGCAATTCCTCACGGAGGTGGTGGTCCTGGTGTTGGTCCAATCTGTGTGGCTGAACATTTGGTTCCATTCCTTCCAACGAATGCGAATATACCGGTAGGAACAAAAGATGCAATTGAAGGTATTTCTGCTGCACCTTACGGTTCTGGATTGATTCTTAATATCTCTTATGCTTATATCAAATTATTAGGAACTTCCGGTTTGAAAAAAGCTACTGAATATGCAATCCTTAATGCTAATTATCTGAAAGAATTATTGGCAGAACATTTCCCAATTCTTTACGCCAACGCGAATGGTAGAGTAGCACACGAATGTATTGTGGACTTCCGTCAGTTCAAATCTTTGGGAATTGAAGTAGCTGATGTTGCTAAAAGATTAATGGATTATGGTTTCCACGCTCCAACAGTGAGTTTCCCCGTAGCCGGAACATTAATGATTGAACCAACTGAATCTGAAAGCAAAGAAGAAATCGAGCGTTTTGCAGAAGCATTAATCAGTATCAAAAATGAAATTGATGAAATCGCTAACGGTGAAGCAGATGCTACAAACAACGTTCTTAAAAATGCACCTCATACAGAACAATTAGTTATTTCTGACAATTGGGATAAACCTTACGGGAGAGAGAAAGCAGCTTATCCATTGGAATGGGTAAGAACGCACAAGTTCTTCGCTACTGTTGCAAGAGTGGATGAAGCTTATGGTGACAGAAATTTGGTTTGTACTTGTAAGCCGATTGAAGCGTATATGTAATTAGTTATTAATGATGAGTTATGAATTATAATTCATTGATTATATAAAAAAAACCTCTCCGATATTGGAGAGGTTTTCTATTTCGTATGCCTTTTAAAAAATGCTAAAATATCAGCTAGAGATTGTTTGGGAAACTCGTGACCAGCATCGCTTTGCTGGAGAACAAATTCTGTGTTGTTTTTTCCTGTGAAATAGGTTTTGTCGCCATCTGTTTTTCCTTTATCAGTGATTCCAAGGTTGGATTTGACAATTGGGATAGACTGCTCCTGACTTTGTGGAGAAACAATCCTGTCATTGTTCCCGATATACATCCAAACCGAAATGGGAACAGCATCGGTAATCAGATTGCCACCTTGTGCCGATGTCGAACAAATAGCTGTGATTTTGTCACCTCTCATTTTCCAAAGAACATTCACGAATCTGGCTCCGTTGGAATGTCCGATGAGGTAGATTCTGCTATCATCTATTTTGTAACTCTTATGAATCTTTGAAAAGACCTCATCAAAGAATTTGATATCTCTACCTTCCAAGTCATCTGTGAAAATCTGCCAGCCATTCATCTTACCATTGGGGTCAAGACCTGGTACTTTTCTACCTGGTAAACCTTCCATAAAAATCACCAAAGCATCTTTGTAATAATTCTGAATGTCAATCCTTCTACTGACAAAATTAGCATTGCCGCCGTGACCATGAAAAACAAAAACCACAGGAACTTTGCCCGATTTTAGAGTAGGCTCATAGATGATGGCTTTTCGGGAAGTACCGTCTATGTTATAATTCTTGGTAGTTTGAGAAAAAATAAAAATGCTGAAAGCAAACAGATAAAGAGAGAGCCATCTTTTCATAATCTTAATTTCTTCTTTGATTGGTTTTTATAGAACTAAGTTAAAATTAAATCGACATTTTTTTATCCAAATTTTTATTATTAAACGAATGAAGATTTTTATAAATATTTTTAAGAAAAGATATTATGTTAAAAGGAAATAATAAATCCTCGCTGGTCGACGAGGGCTTTTATTATTGGAAGCTTGGATTGCAAATCAGCATTGTAGAGTTTAGCAGATGATAACTAATAATTATTTTAACTTAATAAACTTAGATTTCAAGGTATCTAAATGATAGAATTCTGGTTCGCAATAAAAACAATCTTTCATAATGTAGCCCAAACTATCGGGTGGATTTACAATCAAAAGTCTGCTGTCTTTTTGAAATCTATAGCCTACAGAAGAGGAAGGTAATTCAATTAATTTAGCATTTACAGCGTTTATGGTAATCCCAACTCCACAAGGAGAACCACAACCCCAATAATCAATAATATATTTGCCTGCAAAATTAACATCTAGATTTTCAAACGCTTCCCTTATCATCGTTCTGTAGTGTCGAGTAAATGAATTGAGGTTTGTATTCAGTTTTAATTTCTGGTTTTTTTGTTCAGTTTTATTGATAGGAAAATCTTCAAATTTGTATTTACTGATATGCTTTATTTTGTCAAGGTCTTGATTTTTCTTTTCTTGTTTTTCATTCTTTATTATAGTTTTTGTTGGTTGAGGATTGTTTTTATCACAGCCACATAACAAAATAATAATTAATAATGTTTGAAAAAACCTTGAATATTTTACTGATGTCAGCATTTTTACTTTTATTGTTATTTTATTGTAGGCAAGAACGGGAGATGGGGTGTTATCGGGGTTTTTATTGAAAAAGTACGGATTATAAATCTGTGATTTGATCTACAAATCTGCGACATTGTTTTTTTTCATTCTTTAATTATTGGTCTTACAAATTCTACTAAGGAAATTCGCCCTTGAATGTCCTTTATTGTTACTTGCATAATTATACCATCACAATCTTCTAAGTCCATCGGGACATTCACTTTAAATGTCGCTGGTTGGTGTAGTCCGCCATTAATAGCAATATTGTCTGCGTACAAGTAAGTTCTGTTGGACGTGTCTAGAATTGGATTCAGTCGTCCTTTTAGTCCTGGTATATAACCAGTACCAGTACAAATCAACGAACCAATATTCTCTGAGGAATGAACTGAAATTTCAAAATCATTCTTGGGATCTATTTTTTCAACTATGTAAGCCGGATAATTTGCATTGGCAAAATAAAGTTTATAATTTCTTCTCGTGTTTATTGCGAATGTAGCTTTCCCATCACTATTTGTCTTATTGTTCAGGTGAGTATCATTATCAGCGATTAAGAATAAGTCAGCTCCAATAAATGGCTCTTCTTTTTCATTTTTTACTGTTACAGAAAAATTAATAGGGTCTACTTTGGGCATTTTGACAAGCGGTGATAGGCTCTTCCTAACTTGCTCGCTTGGAATTGTCCGTCCACTAAAAACAAGTTTTCTATAAATGATTTCACAAAAGTCATTGGCACTTTTGTCTTTCAGTAATATATAACCGATTGTTGGAAGTAAACCTGGAATTTCTGTATCGTCAAACCTTGCTGGTAATATATATTCTTGGTTCTCTTGAAATGCTCGGCTCTGCATTGCCTGCCTTTCGTGATTTGTCCACAACTTTTTATTGTAGTTGTCAGATACAAACATGATTGTATAAAGTGCTTTATTTCTGTAAATGTCACTTAGGTAATCATAAAGATTCTTACCCCATAAATTAGCTTCTTCAAATCTGTCATAAAATACACTAATTCCTTTCGACTTAAGAATATGTGCTACTTGGTCAACATAATCTCTGTCTTCACCAGCAAATGATAATGCTATGTCAAATTCTACTTGTCGTGTCATTTTAAATTTGTTTGTAAAATATTATAAAATTGTACAAATACATACAAAGATAGTAAGATAGGTATGATAAAACTATATATGATTTTCTTATCAAAAATAACAAAAAGACTTAAAATTCATTAAAAAGGCTCTTAGTTTGTTGTAAGTTTTAGTAATTACGTGTGAGTCGATTTCTGTTGTTCAGCTGCTGCTATTACTCCCAATAATCGATATCGTAGATTTGTAATCTGTGATTAATTATAATTCTGCAAACTACTTTTTCTTCCTAATTAAAATAATAAATAGAATTATAGCTAAAAATAAAAGCACTGAAACAATAATCAAATAGGTTTTCAGAGTTTGGTTGTGTTCAGAAACTTGTTGGTTTTCACGTTTCAGATCATTGATGATTTTGTCTGGAGTTCTCATTAGTAAAGAAAACTCTGGATCGGTATTATCATCTTTGGAAAGTAGTGTTTGATAGTCTTTGCTTAGCTTTTCCAGAAGTTTAAATTCTTCCTCTGTGACCTGATCCAAAGGTTTGGTTGCCAGACATAATTCTGAATAGAAAAATGTAGTATCGGGATCTATGTAAGCAAAGATGAGATATTGACCTTTCTCGTGGAAAAGGAAATCACAAGAATTAAACTGCTGTCCAAAAAAAGTAACGTCTTTACTTTTGAAATCGGAACCCAGTGATTTGTAAATCTTCCCTACTCGGACTTTGGAGAGAACATTCTCAACATTCCAATAAGCTGTGAAATAAGTTTTGTTGACATCATAGACATTGCCTATAAAAACAAAATCCGCCGAATTAAAAGAGCTCTTAATAGTTGGTGTATCACATTTACAAGCCAAAATAGGAATCGTGAAAAAGATAGCTATTACAAGTAAAATTGATTTCATCTGATAATGTGAGTTATTGTTTTTTGTAAAGATTGGCTTTTTCCAAACCAAAGCCATTCATTCTGATATTTTTTCCATCATCTCTAATTAATGTGCTGAAGATTTGGAGAAAAGATTAATAATCACTACACCAATCACAATAAAAGCAATCCCTAAAATAGCAGGCCAATCCAAAGCTTGTTTATAAACAAAATAGCCAACAGTAGAAATCAGAACAATACCGACAGCAGACCAAATGGCATAAGCAATACCAATTGGAATGCTTCTAAGCGCAAATGTTAACAAGTAAAAGGAAGATGCCATCGCCACAACAAAAATAATTGTAGGCAGAGGTTTGCTGAAGTTTTCTGTCTTTTTGAGAAATGATGTGCCAATGGTTTCACAGATAATGGCGGCGGCAAGGAAGAGGTAGTTTTTCATTGGTTTGGTTTTATAAAGCGGTCATTGTAGAAGTGATGCCGTCTGGTCTCTCGATATTGATTTTTTTAATTTCTTTTCTTGAAATGAGGTCAATGACGGAAATATAATTGTTTGGAGTACAGGATATGAACATTCGGTTACTTGAGGCATCCATAAAGATTCCGGCGCCTTGCCCGATGTTCATTTGTTTTTCTAATTGATGGTTTTTGAAATTATAGAATAGAAGATCCCCAGTTTTTACACTTACGATGCAGACTGTTTTTCCGTCTGGTGTAATTCTCAAACGATGTAATCCCAGAACTCTGGTGTCGATTTCTGTTTTTACTTTTTTGTTTTCTAGGTCAACGATGACGATTTTACCATCGGGTTTTGCTGTCCATAATTCTTTTCCATCTTTGGAAACATCAAAACCTTCCGCCCCGAATCCTACATCGACCAAAGTTTGTCGCCATTCCAATCTTGATTTTGCATTAGCTGGAAGAACGCCTGTTGGAGGCATATAAGGTGGAATCTCTTTCTTTTCATAGATGCTTACAGTTCCTGATTCTACATTGGTTGTATAAAAACGATTGCCTTCAGAAGTGACATAAAGCAGATGTGTAAAATCCTGACCTGTCCCAAAAATCTGCTCGGTCTTATTTTTATTAATGTCATAAACAGCAACCGCTTTTGAACCTTGCGCCGTAAACCACAGTTGATTCTCACGATAAACCAAACCGTGCGGAATGTAAAGTGGAGTAGTATCGATGGTTTTCTCGTGCTGAAGTGTTTTCAGATTCACGATTTCTATCTGATGTCCACTCGCATTCATCTGTGGTCGGGAAATGTAGGCGAAAGTCTGTTCCGGATTGGTGACAATCTCGTGTGGGTCTTCTCCAATAGGAATTTTAGAAACAATGTCTAATGTTTTGTAATCTAAAACAATCAAGCTTTTTTCGCCTTTGGATAAAGCTAAAATATAATTGGACTGAGCGTAAACAAAATTAGAAATGAATAGAATAATAAGATAAAAAGCAGACTTCATTAGATTCAAAAATATGAATCTAAATTAAGGAAAGATTTTTACTTCTGTCTCGGTTTTCCAAAAGGATTGTAAGAAACTCCGATATTAAAATAGAAAGATGGTTTTGCTTTAGCTTCAAAAATATAATCCTTGAACGTGTCTTCTTTATTGAATATTCTAGCATTAGGAGTAGCTCTCATTCCGGTTTTGAAAGTTCCGATGAAATTTCCGCCTAACTTGTGCTCATAAATAACTCCAGAATTGATTTCCACTTGTCGGAACTCATATTTTTTATCGGCATTATAAATGTAAAATGATGTGTTATCCATTTCTGTTCCGATTGAGAATCTTCCGTTTTGTAATACATTCTTTCTCATCATAATTTTGCTTGGAAGAATAATATCTGCAGTCCAGCCGTTCTCGAAATTATGCTTGTAGGTAACGATAGGAAGTGGAAAAACGGGGATTTGTCCACTTGGGTCGATAAGTGTTGCTAAACCTAATGTGAGGGTTGTTTTGGCGTTGGCGGTCACGATTACCGAACCAGTCAACATTCCTCTTACTCTTTCAAAATGTTCTTCACTTCCATCAACTGAAGCCGTTGCGGAATATACTGCTGTTTTTCCAAATAATTTTGAGAAACGAGTAAGACTTAGAGACTCTGTGTGGTAATGGAAATCACTTTTATTCGCAGTATTTTCCGAGAAAATAGAAGTTGGATTTTCTGTATTAATGGAGGTGTATTTATAATTTAAACTTGTACTCAGCATCCATTTTGCATTTTTGATGAAGTAAAAATTGGCATTGACTTTCACTTGTTGCAAACTTTTGACTTTGTTGTCCGGCAAATCTGCACCATATAATTTGGATGAATATTTGTAAGGTGTTAGCTGTGTGAATTCTACATTTAGGTCTCTCGATTGAGGAAATTTGTCGGTAACAAAAGCAACCACTTTTTGTGGAATACTGTCTTTTTTTTGCGCAATGATTTTGTTCAAAGGCAAAATAGCCAATGGAATAAAGAGTTTATTTAAGTTTTTCATAGTTTATTTTAAGGTATGGATAACAGATTGGAAAAAGTTGAACGTGAATATTCTGTTGAAAAAGAATTCGATACTATTATCAATAAGAAAATCGATGTGCTTGTTAAACTTGTTGATATGGTCTTCCTCAACGAAAACAAACCAAAGTTCCTGCAACTGATGCTGATTCTTAAAAGCTTCTGAAGTTGATAGGTCCAACGGTAAATCGTGTTTCAAATCGTAAAACAGAATTCCTTTCTTCACACCATTATCTTCAATAATATTAATAGGATGACTGATGTAGTCGATAACCTTCAGACTTTGATTGTAAGATTCTATGAAATGATGCAAGTCTATAACCTGAATCACTTTTTCTTCCTGTTGAGATGGCGTCATAAAAAAACACTCGAGGTTGATTTGTTCCGTTAATTCCTGAAAAACGTTAAGCTCCATATTTTTAAATTTTACAGGACAAAGGAATGGAGAATAACTACTGGAAAATGATTTTTTATACAAACTCCTCAATAATTTATACCAAATCCCTAGTCTTAAAAATTAGTATAAAAAACTTCGGGGTTTGTATAATATTATCGGGTTTATAAACGTTATTAGCTATTTTTGAACTTTCTAAAAAATATGCTGAAAAACAAGTCCAAGGAATTAAAAGATAATTTGGTCATCGATTTTCTGGTTGAGAAACGATTCCGATGGTGGAGGCATTTTGCTTTTTTATCCTTCTTTTTCCTGTTGTTGTATAATGCGAGATTCTGGCACGAGTTCCAAGAAGGCTATGAATATTACGTCCTGATTTTCGTGTACATTTCATTAATTTTAATGATGTACATCAACATCTATATTCTCGTACCGTTGTTTTTCTTCAAAACTCATTACGTCTTATATTTTATATTATTGATAATATTAGGAGTTGCTGGTCTTAATTCCATCGGTTTTTGTTTTAATACTGTTTTTTCAGAATACAGAATCACTGCGAGGGTTGACGATAAAAAAGGAATGTACGAAGGGATTTTGATGTGTCTGCCTATCATTCTCATCAGTACGACTGTAAGATTGATACAGAAATGGACCAGAGACAATATCAAATTGATAGAACTAAGCAATCTCACTCTGAATATGGAACTGAAGGAATTGCGCAACCAAATCAATCCGCATTTCCTCTTCAATATGTTGAATAATGTGAAGGCTTTGATAAGAACTGACCCTGAAAAAGCAACGACTGTCATTATCAAATTATCAGAATTTCTGCGTTATCAATTGTATGAAAACAATGAGGAAAAAACCTTGCTGACATCAGAAATTGAATTTTTATCAAATTTTATCAATCTTGAGAAAATAAGACGAGAAAATTTCTCTGTCGAAATCCAAACTGAAACCGATAAAAAGATATTGAATACGACTTTTATCCCGCCGAATTTGTTTACGACTTTTGTAGAAAATGCGATAAAACACAGCGTAGAAATTGATAACGGAGCTTCTTATGTCAATATCAATATAGAAATCAAAAATAAAAAGTTGCATTTTATCTGTGTCAATTCCCGAAATCCGAACTATTCATTATCCAATGAGAAATTTGGAGGTCTTGGATTGGCAAACATCAAACGAAGATTGGAACTTTTGTATCAGGATAGATTTGATTTGAAAATCCATTCTACCAATGAAGAATATATTGTAAACCTAACTATTCCCATATGAACTGCATAATCGTAGATGATGAACCATTGGCAAGAGCAGAGATGCAGTCATTAATAAAAGAAATCTCAAACATTGAAATCTCGGGCGATTTTTCCAATGCTTTAACCGCTTTGGATTTTCTGAAAACGAATGATATTGACCTTATCTTTCTGGATATAGAAATGCCTCTTGTCACAGGTTTAGAATTTGCAGAACAGCTTCCAAAACAAAGCTTGATTATTTTTACCACAGCTTATTCTCAGTATGCTTTGAAAAGTTATGAATTAGATGCTATCGATTATTTGTTAAAGCCAATTGAAAAACATCGGTTGGAAAAAGCCATCCAAAAAGCTGAATTATATAATCAATTACTTTCCCAATCTACAATCAAAAATACGATTGAATCCAACACCAATGATTTTCTTTTCATTAAGTCTGACAGACGTTTTTATAAACTGAATTTTGATGAAATCAAATTCATAGAAGGACTTAAAGATTACGTTGTCATCCATACCAAAACACAGAAGCTAATCACAGCAATGAATCTAAAAACGATTCATCAGAAAATCCCTAATGATAAATTTCTTCGTGTCAGCAAATCGTATGTGGTAAATATCAATTTCATAGATTCGTTTGACAATCATAACATTTTTATCGATGAATCTGAGATTCCGTTGGGCGAAGTTTTTCGTGCTGAGTTTTTCAGAGTTTATTCTGGTGGTTCTTTGAATTCTGACATATAGATTCCAAATTTTTCTATTAATTATTTAGTATAAGTTTGTTTAAATGACAAAACATATTTAAAGTCACAAAAGAAAATCTAAATAAAGTTACCAACTTCCATTGCCTCTAAAATTACAGGATTCTTTTAAGAATTCTTAACAGTTTTCCGTTTTTTACTCTCAAAGGCTTTTTATATATTTAACCACAGTTATAATTCAGATTTAAGGTTGATTTTGTAAATGAAATCAATTAAAGATTAAATTTTTATAGTTGTGAAAAAACTGATAATTATAGAATATTAAAACATAACCAAGAATATATTTATTTTATGGCAATTAATTTACAAAAAGGTCAGAAGATTGACATCGGATTAACAAAAATGACAATTGGATTAGGCTGGGACCCCAACGAAGGAACTGGTCACGCTTTTGATTTGGATGCATCAGCAATTATGATTGATTCCAATAGAAAATTGGTAGGAGAAGATTATTTTGTTTTTTATAATAATTTGTCATCTCCGGATGGTGCGCTTACTCACACAGGTGATGATCCGACTGGAGGAAACAGCGATGGCGATGATGATGAAGCAATTGTTATAGATCTGGATAAAGTGGACTCCAGAGTAGAGGAGATTCTTTTTGTAGTTACTATTGAGGATTTTGAAAGAAGAAAACAAAACTTCGGACAAGTTCGCAATTCGTATATCCGAGTTGTAGATAACTCTAATAATGAAGAGATTGCAAAGTACGAATTAGATGAAGATTTCTCAATCGAGACAGGTGTTGAGTTCGGAAGACTTTACAAAAGAAATGGTGCTTGGAAATTTGAAGCTTCTGGTATCGGCTACAAAGCAGATCTTGGTTTTTTCCTTGAGAAATATTACAACGGATCCATTATAAAATAATATTATGGCAATTAATCTACAGAAAGTTACCATCGAGAAACAAGGTGACACGCATTCCATAGATCTTACAAAAAAAGATAATAATAAAGAGTTTGTCATCAATCTTAATTGGTCTCAAGGTGAAACTAAAAAAGGATTCTTTGCAAGCCTTCTTGGAGGAAACAACGCAATAGACCTTGACCTTGGCTGTTTCTATGAATTGGAAGACGGACAGAAAAACGTAATTGATGGCGTTCAGTTTTCAAAAGGAAACGGAGGTCCGAGAGACAGGAAAACCCGCCAAGGTAGATATACAGATTCTCCTTGGGTTTGGCACACTGGCGACGATAGAGGCGCAGCGGCTGGGTCTGGAGAAAACATCATTGTGAACCCAAATAACGGAATCAAAAGAATGATTATCTATTGTTTCATTTATGATGGCGTAGCAAGGTGGGCGGAAACGAATGGCGTTGTAACCATCAAAGTTTCTGGAAATCCTGACATCGAAGTGGAAATGGGAAAACAAAGCGATACAAGAAAATTCTGTGCAATCGCTGAGATTCTATTTTCTCCGTCAAGCTTGCAGGTTAAAAAATTAGTGACTTTCCATAATTCTCATAGCGATTGTGACAAAACTTACAATTGGGGAATGCAATGGTCAGCGGGTTCTAAGTAAATATTTGTGGAGATAGATATAGATTCTTACGAGCATTTTTCTTTTGACCTTTGGTTGACAATCATCAAATCCAATCCAGATTTCAAAGCGAAAAGAGATACTTTATTCAAAGATTTTTTTTCTATTGATAAGGATATTGAGGAGGTCAGGAAAGTGGTACGACATTATGATATTTTATTCAATAGGATATCAGAGAAAACAGGCAATCACATCGAGCGAGAAGAAGTGTTTCTTTTGATGTTGGATGCTTTGGGAAAGGATATTGAAACCGTTGATGACAATCAATTAAAACAATTTTTCCAGCAAGTGGATGAATTGTTTTTAAATAATAGGCCTGTCCTTTTATGGGAAAATATTGAGGAAATATTAATCAAAATCAAAGAGAACAACAAAACGGCAAGCATCTTGAGTAACACAGCCTTTATACACGGCGACTCATTGAGGAAAGTTTTGGAACATCTTGGTTTGGCAGATTATTTTTCTTTTATGATTTTTTCTGATGAAGTGAAAGCTTCGAAACCAAATCTTCGGGTTTTTGAAATAATGTTTGATAAAATCAATGATTTCAGAACACTCGAGAAGAAAGAAATTTTACATATCGGCGACAACAAAATCGCTGATTATGAAGGCGCAAAAACATTTGGGGTCAACTCAAAATTGGTGAAATTTTAAAAAAGTTATGAAAAAAAGATTTAGTTTACATAAAATTGAAAGTGAACTTAAAAGCCCTTTTGATGAGGGAAGTTATAGCAAATTCAAGTTTGGAGATACGGCTGTAGCAAAGCAGTTTGCAAAGGAATTGTTCCAAGGTTTTATTTCAGAATTCAAAGATGAATTATTGGAGCAGGAAGAGATTATTCTTTTCCCAAGTCCTTATCATTCGATTCCGACAGCTTCTAATTTTCTTTGTACTTACTTCAAAGAACAACTGAATTTTTTCCTTTTCGAACACGGGAAAGCGGCTTGTCTGGAAGGTAAAATCCACAGAAAACAAACTTATGTGGAAGATTATGGCAATATGAGTTATGAGGAAAGAATTAATCTGATTTCCAACGATACTTATTATATCGATAAAAGCTTTGTAGATGGGAAATTCTGTTTGTTTTTGGATGATATCAAAATTACAGGAAGCCACGAAAATACAGTCGATAAAATCCTGAAACATTACGATGTTAACGGCGAATTTATCTTCGTATATTTTGCGGAATTAATGAACAAAGACATCCATCCGAAAATCGAAAATCATTACAATTATTTCAAAGTTAAAACCACTGAAGATTTGATTGATGTGATTAATGGAAAGGATTTTCACTTCAATACGAGAATTACAAAATACATTTTGCTAATGCAGGATTCGGATTTTGAGACTATTTATAACAATATCTCAGAAGCTAAAAGAAACGAAATCCTGAGCCTCGCAATCAGCAACAACTACCATTTGGTAGAAGAATACAAACAAAATATTATTAAATTAAAAGATAAAATACAATGGCAATTAACTTACAAAAAGGACAAAGACAAAACATTAACGCTCCAAAATTCACTATAGGATTAGGCTGGGATGCTAACAATTCATCTACTGGAGGTGCTTTCGATTTGGATGCTTCGGTTTTTGTTTTGGGCGAGAATAAAAAATTGGTAGCGGACGAGTTTTTTGTTTTTTATAACAACTTACAAACGCCGGACAAATCTGTGACGCACACAGGCGATAACTTAACTGGAGACGGTGATGGCGACGATGAGCAAATCAAAATTGACCTGACAGGAATCGACCCAAGAGTTAAGGAAATCATCGTGGTTGTGACGATTCACGAAGCGGATTCCAGAAATCAAAACTTCGGACAGGTAAGAAATTCTTTCATCAGAGTTTTCAATACAGATACCAACGAAGAGATTTTGAAATACGAATTGGACGAGGATTTCTCTATAGAAACAGCTGTAGAATTTGGTAGAATCTATGAGAGAAACGGCGAATGGAAATTCGAAGCGGTAGGAAACGGACAAAGAGAAGGTTTGGCTAAATACTTAAGTTTATATCAATAATGGAAATGGATTTACCACAAGTTACAAACGCTGTCATTGATAAAAATGGCAATGTAGATTTGGCGCAACTTCCGTCTACAGAAGTTCAGAAGTACGACAGTCTTTCAGGCTCATTAGACGAGCAAAACCCGAATTCGATTATCAATTTTGGGTCAGAATTACAGAATTCTTTGGCTAATCAGAGTGATTCTTTCCTCAATAATGTTAGAAAATCAAACTCTGGAGAAGTTGGAGAATTAATCAATAAATTATTGGTTGAACTGAACTATGTAGATGTAGATGAAATCGAGGGAAGTTCTGTGAAAAAATTCTTGAAGAAGATTCCGTTTTTGAGCAAAATGGTTTCATCTGTAGAAACTTTGTTTGTGAAATATGACAAAATCGTCAATAATATCTCTGACATTTCAAATAAGGTGAATGCAGGAATCATCAATTCTACAAAAGATAATGCCGTTCTGCAAACGATTTTCACAAGCAATATCGAGTCTGTAAAAAAGATTGAGGATTACATCATTGCGGGAAGTCTCAGAATGCAAAAATCCAGCGAGGAATTAGCTTTGATGGAAATCAATTCTGCTCAATATCAGGATTATCAGATTTCTGACAAGCGAGATTTCATTGCAAGATTGGACAGAAGATTGGCTGATTTGAAAGTCGTTCGTTTCATTATTTTGCAATCGTTGCCTCAAATCAGATTGATTCAGAATAACAACGTTTCCATTGCCGAAAAAGCGCAGACAATATTGACGACCACGCTTCCAGTTTGGAAGAACCAATTGACTTTGGCCGTTGCAATGCACCGTCAGCAACAGAATATTGATATTCAGAAAAAAGTGTCTTCTACAACGGAGGAAATCCTTAGAAAAAATGCACAGAGATTACAGCAAAATACAATAGATGTTGCCCGTGCGAACGAGCAAACTATTGTTTCCATAGATACGCTTCGTGATACGACCAGCACATTGATTAGCACATTGAACGAGGTAAAACAAATCCAACAGCAGGGTGCACAATCCAGACAACAGCTGGATGTTGAGTTGAAAAATCTTGAAGACACTCTAAAAAAGCAAATTCAAAACTCTTAAATTAAAAATTGAGTCCAGAGCAAACTATTTTAAAGAACAGTAAAAAAAGAATACAGAAACTAAAGCTTCTAAGTAAGTTTTTTCAGAAGGAAGACCTTATCAATATTATCATAAAAACCGAAGTGATTCAGTCTTATTTTGAGTCCAAATCCATTGCAGGTTTGGATATCAATAAGTTGGAATTGTTTCACATCCAATACACTGATAGTCTGATAGTTCTTCTGGATAAAATCAAAAAACAAAAGGAAGCTGGGATTCTTACGGCTTATAAAGAGATTGATGCAAACGAAGATTACATCGCATCATTCATTTCTCAGGAAAAAAACGGTCGTGATTTCAATACTGAACGGAAATATCAGAATGCTTTGGTTTCGGATTTTTTAAGGTCTATTTATGAGAATTTGACGGATATCAGAACGCCGATAGATTACAAAAAAGTTCGAAATCTTTCTAATTTCTATGCTCAGGATTATTACAGAAAAGAAGCGAAAATAGACTGTTTGCTGAGTTTGCCCGATGTCAAATATTATGAATATGATAATGTTGATATCGAGCGAAAATTATTGGGAAAACTGAATTCTAATAACTTCAAAATCAGATTTATTTGTGGTTATATCATTAGCAATCAGATTTTTGAATTATTCCGGATTGTAGATACGAATGAAGATTTTATCTGGAATCTGCAGACTAACGAGTTTTATCTTTTGGCAGAAGATATTGCTTTGTTGCTAGACCGTTCTCCGAATACCTCTTCCAAACGTTCTATCGTGAGTGATTTGAGAAATAGAAACGAAGAACTCAAAACAAAAGCGGAAGATATGAAAACCGAACTTCCTGAAGAGGTCATAACGCTTTTGGAAAAATATAAAGAAACATTGGACAGTCAGGAAGTCCTGAACCAAGTCATAAGCATCGACGAGGAACTGAATATCCTCAACTCGATGCTGAATTTAAATTTAAATAATAAAATACAATAAAAATGGCAATTAACTTACAAAAAGGACAAAGAATAAGTCTTGTAAAAGAAAACGGTTCCACATTACAAAATGTTTGTGTAGGTGTTAACTGGGGCGCAATCGAAAAGAAAAGCTGGCTGGGAAGCGTGACAAAAGAAGCGGTGGATTTGGATGCAAGTTGTCTTTTGTTTGATGAAGCGAAAAACTCATTGGATGTTGTTTATTTCGGACAATTGAAGTCGAAAGACGGCGCCGTAAAACACAGTGGAGATGACCTTACAGGCGATTTGTCTGGCGATGATGGTTTGGATAACGAGATTATTACTTTAGATTTTTCTAAATTAAGTTCTAATGTTCAGTCTGTTGCGTTTGTTTTGAATAGTTACAAAGGACAGGATTTCGGAACAATTCCGTTTGCTTCCATCAGAATTTACGAAGGAACACCAAGCCGAGTGAATGAGGTTTTTGCGACTTACAATATTGCAAAAGGCGATAATTTCGGAGGTCACGTTGCAATGGTAATGGGTGTTTTCTACAAAAGAAATGGAGAATGGAAATTTAACGCTGTTGGAGAGCCTACAAGAGACAGAAAATTACAGGAAACGGTGGAAACTGTGAGACAGAATTATTTATAATTTTTTCAAAATCAATGTCTAAATAAAAAACTAATAACTATGTCAATCAATTTACAAAAAGGACAAAAAATTGACCTTAGAAAAAGTTCAGGAGAAGCTTTGACCAATTTTTGCGTCGGCGTCAATTGGGGAGCAATAGAAACTACCAAAGCTGGATTTTTAGGATTCGGAACCAAGAAAGTGGTGGAAGATGTCGACTTAGATTTAAGTTGTGTAATGCTGAATCAAAATGGAGATTTGGTAGATTGGATTTATTCGCCAGAATATAATGGCTGGCTTTCTCAGAACAATTTTCCTTTGGGTAAATTATCTTCAAAAGATGGAGGCTTTAAACATAGCGGAGATGATAGGCAAGGTGATGTAGGAGGCGATGATGGTTTGGATAACGAGATCATTTCCGTAGATCTTGGACGTGTAAGTCCAGATGTGGATAAGATTTTTTTCTTCCTTAATATCTATTTGAATCAAGGCCAGAATTTTGACTTTGCTCAAATCCCTTTTGCAAAGATCAGAATGTATGAAGGAACACCAACTCGTGTGAATAGTGTCCATTCGACTTATGATATTGTAACAGATTCCAGCTACAGAGGAAAAGGCGCTTTAATCTTGGGTAAACTTTACCGCAGAAATGGTGATTGGAAATTTGATGCGATTGGAGATCCTTCGGATGATAAGATTTTTGTTCAGACCATTCAGAGGATTATACAAAATTACAAATAACCCAATTTGATATGAGAAGATTACCCGTTTATCTATTATTAGACACATCAGGTTCTATGTCTGGTGAACCTATCGAAGCGGTAAAGAATGGCGTTCAGATGATGCTTCATTCATTACGTCAGAATCCTCAAGCGATCGAAACTGCTTATGTCAGTATCATTACATTCGATAGTGAAGCTAAGCAAATCGTACCACTTACCGATCTCGCATCATTCCAAATGGTAGATATCAAAGCACAAAGCACAACTTCATTAGGCGCTGCATTGGGATTATTGGCAGACAAAATGGAACTCGAAATTACAAAAACAACCACCGAGCAAAAAGGCGATTGGAAACCTCTGACTTTTCTAATGACAGATGGCGTACCAACGGATGATTGGCAAATTGGTTTTAATAAACTTAAAAATGTCAATAAAGGTTTGATTGTCGGCTGTGCAGCTGGTTCTGGTGCAGATGACAGTATTTTGAAACAAATAACAAGTTCTGTTGTAAGATTGGACAATGCAGATTCCGAAAGTATTTCCAAATTTTTCCAATGGGTAACCGCATCCATTTCTACCACATCTACCAAAGT
Organism: uncultured Weeksellaceae bacterium; assembly: GCA_963530025.1. GTDB lineage: Bacteria > Bacteroidota > Bacteroidia > Flavobacteriales > Weeksellaceae > Epilithonimonas. Next base: position 181,284 of record CAUSBY010000003.1, on the reverse strand, counting down.
AGAAGAAACGGGAATTGATTTCGTGGGATTGGATCAATTGCCACCGCCACCATCTGAACTGGTAATTGTATCATAATTATGAACAGACGACTGTTAGCTTATTTTTTATTGGATACTTCCGGCTCAATGCGAGGCGAACCTATTGCTGCGCTTAATAATGGCTTCAATGGTTTGATAAGTATGCTGCGTTCTGACCCTCAGGCAATGGATTCCTTGCATATCAATGTGGTTACGTTCGATCGGGAAGTTAATAATTTGATTCCGTTGGTTGACCTGGCGAGTTTTCATCCGGTGGAGATCAAATGTCCGGACAGTGGACCTACGCATACAGGTCAGGCTTTGGAAATGATCTATGACCTTGTGAATAAAGATCTGATCAAAGGTTCGGCTGACAGAAAAGGCGATTGGAAACCATTGTTGTTTGTTTTTACAGACGGTAAACCTTCTGATCTGCAAAAGTACAGAGAAATGATGCCCAAGATCAAGTCTTTGGATTTCGGTGTGATCGTAGGTTGTGCAGCAGGACCAAAGGCAGAAGTGAGTTTCCTTCAGGAATTAACAAGTAATGTTGTAAAACTTGATACGACAGACGCTTCCACTTTGACAACATTTTTCCAATGGGTAAGCTCATCCATCGAAATGGGCAGCAGATCACAGGGAACGGGAGAATCTATGACACTTCCGCCACCGCCGAGTGAACTCAATATTATCGTATAAAAAACCAAATGCTATGAGAAGATTACCAATTTATTTCCTTCTGGATGTTTCAGAATCGATGATTGGCGAGCCGATAGAACAAGTTCAGGAAGGTATTGCAACCATTATCAAAGAACTCAAAACTGATCCATACGCTTTAGAAACAGTCTGGATCTCTATTATCGGATTTGCTGGTAAAAGCAAGACGATCACGCCTTTGCAGGATGTGATTGCGTTTTATCCTCCGAAAATTCCTATCGGAAGCGGAACTTCTTTGTCCAAAGGTTTGGAGGAATTGATGGATGCCATCGACAGAGATGTCGTAAAAACAACCTACGAAAGAAAAGGCGACTGGAAACCGATTATCTTTTTATTCACAGACGGGATTCCGACTGATGATTCAGAAAAGGCAATCAATCGTTGGAATAATGATTACAGAAACAAAAGCAATTTGATTATCATTTCTATTGGCGATAATACGAATCTCAATCTCTTGGGACGTTTGTCCGATCAGGTTTTGTTGTTCAATAATACCGACAGCAATTCCTATAAAGAATTTTTCAAATGGGTAACGGCTTCCATAAAAACGACGAGTGAAAATATTAATAACACAAACAAAGAAGGAATCGATCTAAGTAAATCAAATCCGGATGTTGTTGAAAAAATTGACTTGACCAAAAATCATTCTTTGCCTGATAATAATTTTGTTGTTCTAAGTGGAAAATGCTCTACAAATGACAGAATGTATCTGATTAAATTCAAAAAAGCTTTACAGGAATCAAGTGTTCCTGGATTCCAGACCAGATTTTATAAGATCGAAGGCGCTTACAAGATCGATGAAAATTCTTACAGAGAATATTCTGCAGATTCCGGAACTTCAAACAAGATATCCAGCGAGGAATTGTATGGCAATCCGAGTTGTCCCTCTTGTGGGAATAACTTTGCTTTGGCAACCTGCGTTTGTGGAGGAATCCATTGTATTAACGGCGATGGAAATGCAAAATGTCCTTGGTGTGGAAATACTGGATTTTATGGAATGGCAGAAGGCGGATTCGATATCAATAGAACTTTGGGATAAGAATGGAAAAATTTTTAAGTGACATTCTAAAAGAACATCAAATTGAGAGAAATAAAATAGTTGATTCAACGATTCTAAAATTGATGCAGAATGCAAAAGTGTCAGAATTGTCAAAATCAATTGCAGATCTAAAATCTCAAATCCTACAAATTTTCAATATGAATAAAGCTAAAGAAGAATTCAAAGAAGCTCAAATCTATATTCCAAATGCCAATGCTAAAAAGGAGTATGTTTTTACATTTGATATGTCTTCCTTTCCTTTGATTAAGATTAATGATATTAAAAATCTGGATCAGGTCGGACTTCAGTTTGACGCAGAAAAAGCCTGTATTTTTGGCACTCCAACCAATGCAGACCAAATCAATATTGAAATCGAATTCTTTAATACAGAAGATGAAAATCTAGAAATAGAGATAAAAAACATTCCTTTCATCGTTAATGCCGATCCAAAAGACCTTTGGCTAAATAAACCAAGCCCTATAGACAGCCGTTTTCCAAAAGAAGAAAACTTAACTTATTCTTCACAATTTTTGGATAAAAAAATTGTGATGGCTTCCAAAAGAGGAAGGTCTCACGCACACGAGGGAACTTTTCGCGACGATGATTTTCTTGTAAAATCTCTACCGGATAATTGGTCTGTTGTTGCGGTTGCCGATGGAGCAGGATCTGCAAAATTTGCGCGTGCAGGATCAAAATTTGTAACTGAAAAAATTGTAGAAAGTTTCAACACTGAAACTTTTTTACAAAGTTTATCATCAGAAGTATTGAGTTATTTCGATGTTCAATCAGCTGATGATATAAAAATAAAAAATAAAACATTCATTGTAAATAGTCTTTACAAAAATGTAAAACAACTTCACGAAGCTTTAAATCAATTTGCAATTTCGGAAGAAATCAATCTAAAAGACCTTCACACCACTTTGATTTTCTGTTTGATGAAAAAATTTGAATTTGGTTATGTTATTCTATCTTTCGGAGTGGGAGACTGCCCGATTAATGTGATTTCAAAAGACGAAACAGATGTTAAATTACTTAATATTCTGGATGTTGGAGAATTTAGTGGTGGCACAAGATTTATCACGATGTCAGAGATTTTTAGCAGACCTGATATGGTGGACAGATTCAGAATCAACTGTTTTCCTGATTTTTCTAAATTAATTCTAATGACAGACGGAATCTACGACCCAAAGTTTGTTGTGGAAAGTAAACTGGAGAATTTAGAAAGTTGGAAGGATTTCCTTCGAGATCTGGATGGAGAAAATGAGGAAAATAAGAAAGTAGATTTCGTAGAGGATAGCGATATTGAAATACAATTATCAGATTGGATGGATTTCTGGAGCAAAGGAAATCACGATGATAGAACCTTAGCTGTAATTTATTAAGATATGAGTACAATCAAAGTCAGTTCTATCATAGACCCATCGAGATCGTACGAATATATCGATGATGGCAATCCGAAAAGAGGTGGGGTAAAAGACGTTTACTTTTCGCCAGATCGAAAATATGTGGTTGCGTTTTTCAGAGACCCACTGGATTTTAATCAAAAAGAAAGGATAAGGAGAATTGTGAAGTTATATCTGGATAATATAAAAGCTGGAAGCAGTGCAGATTATTTTCTTGATGAAATTTTCCGCTGGCCACTCGATGCAGTAGAAAAAAATGGTAAAACAGGCGTTATCGTTCCAATTTATAATTCCAAATTTTTCTTCAAAAAAGGCTATTCCAGAGACGAAACCATCAGAGGTGGAGAGAAAGTTGGCAAATGGTTTACAACACCATCATTCAGAAATAATCAATATCCCCTGGCTTTGGATAAATCAGAATTGGGAGATTGGCTGAGCTATTTTCAGATTGCTATCAACATTTCTCGAGGTGTGAAAAAAATGCACCAGATGGGACTTGCGCATTCCGATTTGTCATACAATAATGTCTTGGTAGATCCGGTTTCAAAATCAGCTACGATCATTGATATTGATGGCTTGGTTGTCCCAGGATTATTTCCTCCGGAAGTGATTGGAACAGCAGATTTTATTGCACCGGAAGTACTTAAGACCAAACATTTACCACTTCACGATGCTAACAGGATTCTACCAAATCAAAAAACAGATCTGCACGCATTAGCTGTTTTGATCTATATGTATTTGCTAAGAAGACATCCGTTGCGTGGCGGTAAAATTTGGGATTTGGATTCGGAAAGGGATGAAGTTCTGTCAATGGGAGAGAAGGCTATTTTCGTAGAAAGCTCTACAGATACGACGAATCGTGTAAAAGCTGACCATTTGAAAAAATGGAATCTGTTTTGGGGAGATCCAAATAAAATTTCTTATACAGTTACAGGTCCTTATTTGTCAGAATTGTTCAAAAGAGCATTTGTGGACGGTTTGCACAATCCGATGTTCAGACCAATTGCCAATGAATGGGAAACCGCTTTGCTAAAAACTGTAGATTTGATACAACCTTGCAGTAATCCCAATTGTGATGAAAAATGGTATGTTTTTGATAACACTTCGAAACCAAAATGCCCTTTCTGTGGAACACCACATAAAGGAACTTTACCAGTTGTAGATCTGTATTTTAAATTCAAAGATAATGTCTGGAAACCGGAGAATCACAGATTAATGGTCTATCACAACCAATATCTTTTCAAATGGCACGTTTCAAAGAAAGTGATCCGTAATGAAAGCTTGACAACTGAGGATAAAAAACCGGTGGGATATTTTACATTTCATCAGAACAGATGGGTTTTGGTGAATCAAAGTTTACCGGATATGAGAGATTTAACCGAAAATAAACCAGTTCCTATCAACTCGATGGTAGAATTGACCGATGGAAAAAAAATAATGTTGTCCGATGAAGAAGGCGGACGATTAATGTACATAACTTTAACAAATAAATAATTTAAATATGGATAAGAGTATTATTGATTTACATCCTGGCCTTGTAATAGGTTTTGCCGTCGTTGTGGTGGTAATGTTATTGCTGGATCTTGGAGTTTTCAACAAAAAGGCACACGAGGTGTCTTCCAAAGAAGCTACAATCTGGACCATTGTTTGGATCTCACTGTCAATGGTTTTTTCAGGTGTGGTTTATTGGGTGTTCAATCAGGATGCGGGCGGACACGCTTTAGCAATAGAGAAATTCACCCAATTTCAGGCCGCTTATTGGATAGAAAAAGCGCTATCCGTTGATAATCTCTTTGTGTTCATTTTAGTATTTGGATTTTTCAAAGTTCCAAGACATCTTCATCACAAAGTTCTATTTTGGGGAATTATCGGAGCGTTGATCTTCAGAGCGATTTTCATTTTTGCAGGTGTTGAGTTGATTGATTTAACTTACCTTCCTGAAATGACTATTTTCGGTCATGCAGTTAGAATCAATGTAGTAATGACCCTTTTTGGGTTGTTCCTGATCTATGCGGGAATCAAATCTTGGGGTGGAGGAGACGATGACGATGAGCAGGATTATAGTGAAAGTGCAGGTGCAAAATTGATCAAAAGTTTCTGGAAAGTTTCAGATAACTATGATGGAGATAAGTTCTTCACAATACAAAATGGAATAAAAATGGCAACGCCTCTTTTGGTTGTTGTTGCAGTAATTGAGTTCACGGATGTATTGTTTGCGGTAGATTCTATTCCAGCGATTTTCGCAATTTCAAAAGATCCGTTTATCCTTTATACATCTAATATTTTTGCGATTTTAGGACTTAGGTCTTTGTATTTCCTATTGTCCAATTTTATTCATATGTTCAGTAAGTTACCTTATGGACTTGCAGTTATTTTAAGTTTCATTGGTGTTAAAATGCTGATTTCTCCTTGGTATCATATTTCTTCTCCGGTTTCATTGGGAATTGTTGGTGGTATCTTGATCTTATCTGTGGTTATTTCGATAATGTTTCCAGATAAAGAAGAAGATAAAAAAGAAGCAGTTTGATAATATTAAAATAATAAATTAAAGAAGCCTAATTTTATATTAGGCTTCTTTGTTTTTTTAGATTGAGACCTGTTCTCTTATCTTAATTTCTATTCTTAATCACAACATAACCTTCTAAGATTCTTCCATCTGATATTTTTATTTGATACCAATAACTGTCTGTCGGAAGTTTATGTCCATTAAGTTTCCCATCCCATTCGAATGGTTCTCCTTTTGTGATTGTATTTATAAGAATTTTTCCATTTCTATCGAAAATCTTAATCTCGGAATTAGGATAGCTTTCGATTCCGGATATCTTCCAAGTATCATTATTACCATCTCCGTTTGGTGAGAAAATATTACTTAAAGAGAATAATGTAAACGATTTGAATCCAAGATCACATCCCAAATTGGTCTTTACATAGACTGTATAGTTTCCGTTCTCAAGTCCTTCGAATCTGTTAGAAGCCTGCCAATTGACTGTGTCCAAAGAATAAAGATAATCGCCTGCAAAAGACATGATAATATTTGCGTTGTTGCCATTGGTGATCAATACATTTTGAATTTCTGCTAATTTTGCTTTTTTTACAATAACACTCGCTGTATTTTGACAACCGAAGTTACTGGTAACTATCACTGTATAAGTTTTTTCTTGATCAGCTTTGATAGTTTGTGATGTTTCACCTGAGCTCCAATTATAAGTATAGGTATAAAGTGGATTAGGATCAGAACCAGCATCTAATGATACTCCCAAAATATCATCACAAAATTCTTCTTCTGATCGAAGATCAATCTTTGGTTTACGATTTAATGTTAATTTTAGTTTGACTTCTTGATAACATCCTAAAGAAGAGATTATTTTGACATCGAAAATATTTGTTCCAATATCAAGCGAAGTATCACCACTTACCAACTCACCTCGATTGTTTCTTATTTCAAACCGATAATCTTGAGGATTGGCGATCATTTCTTTTTTATAATTGTCAATATTGATGATTTTATTATCCGAAGTTGTATCATTACAGAACGTTTCGGAATAGTCATTAGCAGAAAGATAATTGGTAACAATATTTACAGTTACTGCCAGTTTTTGTGTGCTTTCACAAGTACTGATAGTTTGAGAAGCATAATAAGTCTGTCCATCTTGTAAAGGTGTGGATCCTGGAATTGGGGCTGAAGCTGTAAGACTATTATACCATAGAATATTTGTTCCTGCAATTGAAATATGATCAATAATCGGATTAGAAGCTGAGCAAAATTTTTGAATCGAAAGCCCTGTTGGTGGATTAGGGTCGGACAGTGTTATTAAAATCTCTTTCTTGGCACTTTCACAACCGCTGGAATTTTGAGTCACGTAATATTTTGTATTATCAACTAAAACTTCGGAAAGATCGGTGATAACATTTCCGTTGGAATCGTACCATTTTGGATTGGTTGCTGTAACTGCAATATCTGAGATTCTTTTATTATCGATTTTACAAAACGGTTGAGTTGCATTGGCTATTGGTAAAGGTTGTGGTGTTATTTCTACCTGCTGTGTTTGGGTTTCAATATTTCCATTACCATCATCATATTTCCATGTTATTATATAATTTCCGGGCAAAGAATAGGATAATGGGTCTGTAGTTGTTGCGGTTATTTGTCCTTTGCAGTTGTCGGTTGCAGTTGGAATTGTTGAAACTAATGTTTTACAATCACCAGTTATTTTTGGAAGTGTTGCAAGATTAGGAGCAGGTTTTATATGATCTCCTACAAGAACATTAGTAGTGAAAGTACCTGCACAACTGCCAAATCCAGTTATTATACAAGAGTAATCTCCACTATTTGTTGTTGATGCATTTAATATTTTGGGATTTTGCAATGTGGAGGAAAAGTTATTTGGTCCTGACCATAAATATGAAGTTCCTCCTGAAGCTGTGAGTTCTATATTTTTTCCAATGCAGACGGGAGAATTTGACTGAAGAGTTCCTATGGTGTTATTAACATCATAACGAAATAAAAATGCATCTGCATCACCGTTACCACTATTGTTATTGATTACTGTTCCATTTAAAGCCATTTTTTTAAAACCCATATTTCCAGCAAGATATATTCTACCATTGCTCATAATCACGCCTTTTGCAACATTACGGGACGAATAAAGATCTGTAGAGGTTGACTGGAAAATAAATTCCGGGATGAATGTTTTTGTATCTAATTTGAAAAAAACCAAATCAGTTCCGTAGCCTCCATATTGATCCGCATGTCCAGTTAATTGTGTTCCATTTAAGTTTAATGATTTTTGGAAATGTCCAAATATATACATTTCATCAGTGTTTTCTTCAGCAAAATATATTCTATTAAGAAATAATGGTGCAGTGTTTCCTTCATCACTAGGTATATCAAGACCCCAGGAGTTATTGTTGAATTTTAAATACCTTGTTACTTCCAAGGTATTTGGTTCATATTCTACAATCAATGCCTGTAAATCATTAGAAGAATCAGTTACTAAAGTTGAACCTATATTGGTTGATTTTAGGTACAATCCGTAACTGTAAAGTTTAGAATTTAATTTGTTAAAGTGCAAAACTGTAGGAACATATCCCCAACTTGTTGGATCGGAAGATTCTGTACTGACGGTTTTGTCAATTATAGTTTGAAGATTAGAATTGATTTTAATAATTTTAGAAAATGAGAAATTTCTATCTCCCAATGTAATATATGTATTTGCATTATCATCAATTTCGAAATTTTGTATTGCTTCTGTTAATCCATTTCCAAATTGCTTAGCATCAATAAATTGACCATCTAAATAATAACTCGCTACAAAAGCTTTGGCTCTATTGCCTCCAAAATGTTGAAAGTCATAATGGAAAATTACTTTATCTTCAAAGTTTATATCGTGCCAAAAAGTTCCTACTACAAATAATTTATTGTCTCGTACGAACAAATGTTTTGGGATATTTCCTCCAATCTCAGCATCTTTTATAATTTTTTCCCATATTAACACTCCAGTTGGATCATATTTTCTTACATAAGCTCTATAATTTTGATAATAGCCATCTGCAGTCAGTGTATAGATGTTATCTGATGAATCTACAGTAAATGTGTCATTGAGAATGGATTTGTACCAAATTCTATTGCAGTTAAAATCGAATTTGACAATGTATTCACCAGCATTAATATAATCAGCAGAACTATAACTAGTTCCATTACTAAAGCTATAAAGGAAGCCATTAGATACTTTTTCAATTCCTATTGTAGCATCATCAATATGACCTCCAAAATTTTTAGCACAATCACATTGACAATAAAAAAAAGAAAAACAGAATAATAAAACTAAAGAAATAATCTTCTTCATTTGTGGTTAAAAATTTACCACAAAGATAACATTTATTTTAACAAAATTTTAAGAAATCCACCACTCATAAAAACTTTGATTATCATCATTCAGATCCAATTTTTCACCAATCAAAGGTGTAAATATTTTGAAATTCTTATCCTTAGAGTTTTCTGAAACCTTTTGCAATGGCTCGTTCCAAGCGTGTTGTGCCAAAGCAAATTTTGCAGAATGTACAGGTAAGACATTTTTCACATTCAGGTCTTCTACGATTTGAACAAATTCTTCGGGTAAAGTGTGGATGTTTCGCCACTTTTCATTGTATTGACCATTTTCCAAAATAGCCCAGTCAAAAGGTCCAAATTTTTCTCCAATTTCTTTAAAATGAAAATCATAACCACTATCACCGCCAAGAAAAATCTTCTTGCTCGGAGTTTCTAGAACGAAAGAAGACCAAAGCGTATTATTCCTTTTGAATCTTCTTCCCGAAAAGTGTCTCGCTGGAGTAGAAGTGATTTTAAAACCTTCAGCTATTTCTGCTTCTTCATACCAATCGAGTTCAACGATTTGGTCTTCATCAAAATTCCATTTTTCAAAGTGAGAACCAACGCCCAAACCACAAATTACTTTATCAATTTTTGATTGTAAACTTTTAATAGTTTTATAATCAAGGTGGTCGTAATGGTCGTGGGAAATAATCAAAAAATCAATCTCAGGAAAATCTTCCGCTGAATAAATATCAGTTCCTACAAATGCTTTTGTTGTTCCGGGGATTGGCGATGCATTCCCACTGAAAACTGGATCAACCAAAAATCGTTTTCCATCCAACTGAAAATAGTAGGAAGAATGTCCCATCCAAACTAAAAAATCTTCAGAGATAGGACGATTTTTAAGATCAGTTTTTTGAGTTGGTAAAAGAGATTTTGGAACTTTATTTTCAGTTTTATCGGTCAAGAATTCCCACAAAACACGTCTCATTGTGAAACCTTCTGCTAAAGATGGTGTAAAACTCAGATTCTGGAAAACACCGTCTTTGTAATTAGATGATTGTTTCATTCTTACAAGGCGTTTTCCTTCGGCTTTTCCTCCAAATACAGGAAGGTTATAAACATAAATTGCTAAAGCCAAAAGCAGGATGAGAAAAGTAATGATCATAATTTATTCAGTCGTTTTTTTTACTAATAATAACCATTCGTTATCAAGGATTTTGTAGCCTTGTTCATAAACGAAAAAGTACTGTGAGCCGTTTTTGTATGTCACGATTTGGGTAATATATTCAAAATCAAAACCGGCACTTAGTAACTTAAGACGATTGACTTTTGTTTTTCCTTCAAAATTATGTTCAGAAAGTATGCGATAATTTTTGCGGAGCTTGTTGTTGACGTTCCGCATATAGTTTGTTGACGTTTTGTTTTGCTTGTTATTAAAAGCGTTTCGACAAGCATCGGAACAGAATTTCTTATCAGAACGTCCAATGATTTTGTCACCACATTCTGGGCAGGTTGGGTTTTCCATTTTTGTGTTTTTATAGATTAAACTAAGTTATAAAAACTGTGTAACATTTCTATTCCTCATTTCAAGTTTACTTTTTTCTTAATTAATTTTCCATTTTCGTTACTCATATCTTTTTGGAGATAATAAATATTATTGTTCTCTCGGAAAATTCTTTTTTGCAAATCATCATTACTAATTCTTTCACAACCTGTTGGAATCAAAAATAAATCGACAATTTTTTTCCAATTTCCATTGATGTAAGAATAAGTTTCCATCATGTAAGTGCAACCATTCATTGGGGCTTGATAGATGGAGATTTCGTCGGTCTCATCTTTATTCAAATCACCTTCGTTAATTAATATAATTTCACAACAGCCAGCTTTTATCGGTTTTAATTTTCTATCAGAAAACTGAATTTCATATTCGTCAGGGGTTCCATCTTCAATTGGATTTCCTTTTCCTTCTTTTATTTTGATTACAGTCGCAGTTATTTTTTTACCATTTCCTAAGAAATTACCTTGGATTTTTTCTCCGATTTTAGTATCAACTTTTGAGTTTTGTCCAAAACTTAAAATTCCGAAACTTATTAGTAATAATGTTAACTTCATTTTTGAATAATTCTTAATCATTTTCTACAGACGTTTCCCAACCATCATAATCTCCATTGTTTTCTTTTGCCAATCTCCATAAATACAAAGTATAATCATCAATGTCATTATATCCAACTTTATCGATTCTTTTGATTTGAAGACTATAAGGGAATTCATTTTCTTTAATTAAATCATTACTTACTATTTCAAAATTTTCTTTAGTAACAATTTCTATATAATTTTTAAGGTCATTTTCATTTTTGAAATATATCCAATGAAAAACTTCTCTTGGTTTTGTCAACTTGTCTCCGTTTTTCTCAAGGTTTTCCAAAACACTTCGATTCGAAATACTTTGCAAATCCATTTCGTTAGGATAAAGTTCGAAATAACTATTCCAATTCTTATCTTCTTTTGAATATACAGAGATTTCATAATTGGAATATTGTTTTGAAATTTTTTCGGTTTCAGAGTTAAAAACATTTGAATCTTTACAATAGAAATAAAAGTCTCTATAACCGTTATTAGTCAATCTTCCTATATATAATGAATTTTTAGAATTAATTGTTTCTAAGATTTTATCTTCAATTTTAAATAATATTTCACTCTCTTCATTGGTTGTAAGTCCGTTTTCGGTTGGAGATTTAAGCTTTAAAGAAATCCAGCATAAATTAGATTTTTCTTTGATTGGGGCTAATTGTTGAAGAGCTAAATTTAGATAAATCGAGGCTGGTTTATCTTCGATAGATGTCAAGTAAAAATTCCATTCTTCAGGATATTTTTTTTGACCGAATAGATTATTTAAAAATCCCATTGTAATAAAAATGATTAATAGTTTTAATTGAATTCTCATTTATAAATGATATTAATCAAAATTATAAAAACCTTTCCATTTACAAACGATTACAAACGGATATAAATACTTTTTAACCGAATCCAATTTCCGTTTTGTTGAAAATTTGCATCAAGGAAATCGGGAAACACGACAACACGACCCGATTTTAAATGTCTAATTTTTTAAATATTATAATTATGTCGTTAAGAAACAAAGTGACTCTTATTGGTCACACAGGAAAAGAAGTAGAAATTTTCAATTTCGAAAATGGAAACAAACAAGCAACGGTTTCTATTGCAACCAATGATTATTACACCAAAGTCAATGGCGAAAAAGTGGAAGAAACGCAATGGCACAATTTGGTTGCATATGGTAAAACTGCAGAAATTATGGAAAAATATGTCCCAAAAGGAAAAGAAATTGCCATCGAAGGAAAATTGACGTACCGCTCTTATGATGATAAAGATGGAACAAAACGATTTGTAACGGAAATTAGAATTGAAGAATTAATTCTTTTAGGTTCAAAATAATTTTTATTAAATCTTGGCAGGTTTCTAAAGTTTGTCAAGGTTTTCATTCAAAAAAAATACTATGAAAGTTAAAGTTTTGAAAATAAGAATTTCCGAAGAATTTCAAACTACAGATGAAACTATGGTTAATGATTTTCTTTCCAAATATGATGTAGTGAATATGAATTCAAAATTGGTTCAGGATGAGATAAATTATTGGTCTGTTTTGGTTTATTATCAAGAAAAAGCAAAGCAAACCAATTCAAATAAGGTCAGCGTAAACTCTGAAGAAGACCTTTCCGAAGAAGAAAAAATTATTTATAATAAACTAAAAGATTGGAGATACGAAAAGTCCAAAGAACTTAATCAACCTCCATATATCATTTTTCATAACTCACATCTGATGTCTATTGCGAAGTTCAAACCATATAATTTGCAAGATCTAGAGCAAATAAATGGTTTGGGAGAATCCAAGATTAAAAGATATGGTACAGAAATTATTGAGGTTTTGGAAAATGCTTAGAGTTGAAAATTTAAGATAAAATAACATTTACTGATATTGAGATTCTAAGTTTATCTCTTACATTTGTTAAATGCTAAACGATCAGAAAATTGAAAAATTCAGGCAAATTGTAGAAAATAAGTTTCAAATCTACAATTCACTCTTCATGAGTTTGCCTTACGATAAAATGACAAACATCGGGATGTTGCTTCCTTTTCTTGCCGAAGAAAGTAGAGAAGGTTATCAACAAGGAAAATCCCCTGAAGAAATTGTGGAAGAATTTTTTCAGAAACATACAGAGCTGAAGACCGAAGATCAAAAGTTAGAATTACTTTTCAAGATTATTCAGTACATAGAAAGACAGGTCGTATTGTTTGATAGTATAGAAGATGCAGCTTTTCAGAAGCTCAATTCAGAAAGTGATCCGGGAACGGTACTCAATCTTTATGATCGTGCGAATCAGGAACATCATCTGACTGCAATCAGAAAGAAATTGGATGATTTTGCAATCAAGATTGTTTTCACAGCTCACCCGACACAGTTTTACCCGAATGCTGTTCAGAGAATCATACACGATTTGAGAGATGCAATCATCAATGACTCTGTAACGCAGATTGATACGTTGCTTCAACAATTAGGTAAAACACCTTTTGTTAATAAAGAGAAACCAACGCCTCTTGATGAAGCGATGAGCATAATCTATTACTTGAGATATGTCTATTATCAAAGTATTGGAGAACTTTATAAAAAAATAAAGCAAACTTTTGGAACGTCTAATTTTACTCCGAATCCGGATATTATTCAGCTTGGATTTTGGCCGGGAGGAGACAGAGATGGTAATCCTTTTGTAACATCGGACATTACTTTGAAAGTTGCAGAAGAATTGAGAATCTCTATTCTGAAAGATTATTATGGACATTTGAAAATTGTGCGAAGAAGATTAAGTTTCCGTGGTGTTTCAGATATTTTGAAAGCTATAAGCCAGAGAATCTATGATGCTATTTTCCAGGAAGGTATAAAAGTCTCAGCACAAGAGATTATCACTGAACTTAATAAAGCCGAAAAGATTCTTGTAGAAGAGCACAATGGACTTTTCCTAGATGTTTTGGATGATTTCAGAGATCGTGTGAGAATATTCGGGACGCATTTTGCGACTTTGGATATTCGTCAGGATAGCAGGATTCATCAGAATGTGATCAATGATATCTTTAAGAAAGTTATTAATGAAGATGTTGATTCCAAGACCAACGATGAGAAGATCCAATTGTTATTAGATTCAGGCGCAGTTTTGAATCCTGATGATTTTGAAGATGATATGACAAAGGAAACTCTTAAGAGTATCTATAATATCAAATTGATTCAGAAAAATAATGGCGAACGAGGTTTACATCGTTACATCATTTCAAACTCCGACGAGGTGAAAGATGTTATGAATGTTTATGTAATGATGAGATTATGTGGATATTCTGAAGAAGATATCAATATCGATATTGTTCCTCTTTTTGAAACAATGGAAGGTCTTGATAAGTCTGAACAAGTAATGCAGACCTTGTACAATGATAAAATTTATCAAAAGCATCTAAAAAAACGTAATAGACAACAAGTAATTATGCTTGGTTTTTCAGACGGAACCAAAGATGGCGGTTATCTGAAAGCCAACTGGCAAATCTATACTTCCAAAGAAAAACTTACGAAGGTTTCTGAAGATAATGATATCAAGGTTGTTTTCTTTGATGGTAGAGGTGGACCGCCAGCAAGAGGTGGTGGAAAAACTCACGATTTTTATGCTTCTCAAGGCAAGACAATTGCCAATAACAAAATCGAGTTGACCATCCAAGGGCAGACCATTACCAGCGTATTCGGAAATAAGGATCAGGCTAAATTCAATTTTGAACAGCTTTTGACTGCTGGTATAGAAAATGATGCTTTCAAAAGCTCCAAAAAAGAACTTAATGAGAAAGAAAGAGCTTTAATCTCTGAATTGGCAGACATCAGTTATAAGAAATATTCTGATTTGAAAGCACATCCGATGTTTGTTCCATATCTTCAGGAAATGAGTACTTTAGAATATTACGGAAGAGCTAACATTGGAAGCCGACCAAGTAAAAGAGGGGCAGGTTCTGAACTGAAATTTGAAGACTTGCGAGCGATTCCTTTTGTTGGATCTTGGGCGCAATTGAGACAGAATGTTCCAGGATTCTTTGGCTTTGGGTCAGCTTTGAAAGCTTTGAAAGATGCAGGAAGATTTAATGAGATCAAAGAACTTTACAAAGGTTCGGATTTCTTCAAAACACTGGCCCTCAATTCAATGATGAGTATGAACAAGACTTACTTTCCGCTGACTTATTATATGAGAAACAACGAGAAATTTGGAGAATTCTGGAATATTCTCTTCTCCGAATTTGAACTATCTAAGGCAATGATGTTGGAGTTAACAGGTTATAATATTCTAATGCAGGAAGAACCGATCAATAGGAAGTCCATCAGAATCCGTGAGAAAATTGTACTTCCATTATTGAGTATTCAGCAATACGCGCTGATAAAAATCCAGAAGGAAGAGGGTAATAGAGAAAGTTATGAAAAACTCGTAATGCGATCTTTATTTGGAAACATCAATGCGAGTAGAAACTCTGCTTAACAAAAAACCTTCAGATTTTTCTGAAGGTTTTTTATTGTGAAAAAATAGAATTTTATCTTGATAAGTAATAATTAATTCAGCAACTTTTGGAATAGTTCTTACTTTTTAAATATTTCTAGTATCAGACTTTTCATCTATTTTGAGTTTGACTTTTCTGAGATTATTTCGAGTTTCATTAACAAATTGAATTATTTTTAAAACAATTATTTCTTCCCATACTGTTTTCCCAATTTACTTTTCCCCATATTTGTAAAATAAATCATCACATAATGCAGGCATTACTTTTAGAGGACGATTCTGTTCTGTCATCGGAAATTGCACTTTTTTTAGAGTCTCGTTCAATCAAAACCGATAAAGCGGAAGACGGAGAAATATTTTTGGATATATTCTCAAAGAAGCATTATGATATTTTTCTTTTGGATATAAATGTTCCGAAAATCAATGGATTGGATATTTGTAAAACCATTCGAGAAACCAATTCCGAAACTCCGATTATTATTATTTCTGCCTATGACGGAATCGAGGAGAAGAAGGAAGCATTCTTAAGAGCGGCGGATGATTATTTGGTGAAACCATTTTTATTAGAAGAATTGTTGCTAAGAATCAATTCTCAAATGAGAAGACTGACGCCAAAAACAGAAGAGAAAGAAAAAATAGTTGTTGAAGATTTAATCATTTATCCTGAGGACAGCAAAGTTTTCCGCTCAGGAGAAGAAATTAGTTTAACAGTGAAGGAATTTCAATTGTTAGTTTTATTAGCAAGAGCCAACGGAAGAACACTTTCTAAACAATATATTTCTGATGAAGTTTGGAAAAACCAATTTCAATCAACAAACAACGCTATCGAAGTTTATATCAACTTTTTAAGAAAAAAAATCGATAAAAATTTCAAAACAAAACTCATCCATACAAGACCTGGTTTTGGATATTACTTAAGTCCACTTTAAAAATTAATCATTCATCATTTATAATTAACCATTCCAAAAAATGTCTCTGAAACGTAGAATAGCAATCGGTTTAAGCATAGCATTTTCCTTGATTTTTGGGATTATGATGTTTGTTATTTACGTTTCCTTCAACGATTTTAGAAGAGATGAGTTCAAGGAAAGATTTCAGAAACGTTTGGTTTTTACGGTCAATTTTATTGAAAAATCGAAAGATTTTGAAAAAGAAGCGCCCATTTTTTTCGATGAAAATTCGGATGATGTCCTTCTGAATGAAAATATTATGATTTTCGGAAATGAGAAAAATCTGGTTTACAGCACGCTGAAAGACAAAAAAATAACTTGGGACGAAAATCTCTTGGAAAGACTGGATAAAGAAAAAACAATCTATAATGAATATTCGGTTCCGGAAATTTACGCCGCACTTCGGAACATAAAAGGCGAAAATTATTATATCCTAACTAGTGCTCAAGATGTTACAGGGCAATCCAAATTAGCTTTCTTGAAATATACTTTGATTTTTTCATATTTCGTAAGTATTATATTGATTTGGTTTTTCAGCTATTATTTGGTTTCAAAATTCCTCGAACCATTAGAAATTCTCAAACAAGAAATCTCGGATATCAGCGTTCATAAGCTTACTTCGTCGGTTAGTGTTAAGAATTCTCAAGACGAAATTGGCGTTTTGGCGAAATCATTTAATCTAATGACAAGCCGATTAGATGATGTTTTCCAGTCGCAGAAAGATTTCAATTCCAGCGCCGCTCACGAGATGAGAACACCTTTGACTCGAATGGCTTTTCAGTTGGAAAATTTGATTCAGCTGGAAAATCATTCTCCAAAAACCAAAACGACATTACAGCAAATGTTGCAGGACGTTCATCAATTGTCAGACCTTACAAAATCCTTGCTTTTACTTTCCAAATTTGATAAAGAAGGGATTGCAAGCGTTTACGAAGAAGTGAGAATCGATGAAGTGGTTTTCGATGCTTTCGAGACTGTTCATCGTAATTTCCCTGAATTCAAAATGGATTTTTTGATTGATGAAGAAAGTGTTGAAGATTCAATTTTGACGGTAAAAGGAGTCAAATCTTTATTGGAAATTACGTTCATTAATTTGTTTAAAAATGCGGCTTTATATTCAGACAATCAGGAAGTTGATATTTCTATCAAGGAAACCGATTTTAGAATTATTGTTAAAGTTTTTTCCGTTGGTTCCACAATTCCTGTTGAGGAAAGAGAAAAACTCTTCGAAGCTTTTATGAGAGGAAGCAATTCCCACAACAAAACCGGTTCTGGATTAGGTTTACGCATCGTAAAACGCATTCTGGAATATCACAGAGCAGAAATTTCCTACACATCACTTTCGGACAAAGAGAATCTTTTTACAGTGATTTTCAACAAGTAAAATATTAATCTCTCTCGCAGATTTTACTGATTATGCAGATTCCAATAGAAAATCTGCAAAATCTGCAAAATTTGCTCAATCTGCGAGAGATTATACTATCAAAATCTTTCATCTATTTTCTTTGCTCTAAAACCACAATTAAGCTTTTTTTAAGTCCTATTTAAGTCCGTTTTAATCTCGGTAAGCCATTTTTGCAAAACCAAAACGAGATAAGAATGAATAAAATTACAACGCTGGTGTTATCCGTTTCGGCATTTGTTTGTCTTTCCGGACAGCAGCAGATGTCTCTTCAGGACTGCGAATCAGCATTTCAAAAAAATAACCTCCAGCTTCTCGCCGCACAATACAATATCAATATGGCAGACGCCGATATTATTCAGGCAAAGATTTGGGAACTTCCTCAGATTAGTGGTTATGTCAATGCTGTTAATCCGCAGGACAAAAGAGTTTTCGATGTGGGGAGAGCAAAAGGCGCAGAAATCACACAATTGATTTATCTAGGCGGAAAAAAGAAAAACGAAATCCAATTTGCAAAGTCAAACAAAGAACTTTCTCAATTGCAGTTCAATCAGTTGCTGGTTGACCTTCGTTCACAGCTTCGGGAAACTTATTACAACCTTGTTTACGAGCAAAAAAAGCAAACTAGTATTGATGGTCAGCTGAAATATATGAATGAGCTTTTGGCCGCTTACAAAGTTCAGACAGATAAAGGAAATATTTCGCTTAAAGATTTTGTAAGACTTCAAAGTATTGTTATTCAATTGAATAATGATAAGATTGAAATCAATAATAACATTCTTGGTTTCCAGCAGAATATGAAAGTTTTGACAGGAAGTTCAGAAAAAGTTATACCTAATTTATCAAAACCAGAAGAAAACGAAATCCTAATTTCCCAGCCTTTCGGAGATTTGGAGATTCTTCAGGAAAAAGCTTTACAAAACAATGCAGATTATCTCTACAATTTGAAATTGATTGACAACAGCAAGCTTTTCGCACAATGGCAGAAATCACTTAACGTTCCTGATATCAATGTTGGAGCAGATTACGACCAGGCTTCCGGAACTTTCAATAATGAAGTTAATCTAAAAATCGGAATCCCGATTCCACTGTGGAAATCCAATAAAGGTAATGTTGAAAAAGCAAAATATGCCATTCAGCAAAACGAGAAAAACTCAGAATATCAAAAACTGAATCTCCAAACTCAAGTAGAATCAGCTTATCAGACTTGGAAAAATCAATATGACCAATATTTTGAATTGAAACCTGTTGATTTGGAAAATCTGGAAACAGTTTATAACGGAATTCTTAAAAACTTCCGAAGCGGAAACGTGAGTCTGATAGACTTTACAGACTTTATGGAAAGTTACAGACAAACCGTTTTACAGGTTTACGAGATGAAAAAACAGATTATGATTTCTGCAGAAAACCTGAACCAATTAGTACAAACCAAAATCTTTTATTAATGAAACTTGAAATGAAAAAAATAATTATACCAATTATCCTATCGGCAACATTGCTTTCCTGTTCCAAAAAAGAAGAAGTAACGCCGGAAGTAACAAAAGGTTTTGAATTGAGTAATACAATGCTGAAAAGCACAACCTTTGCGAAAGTTGAGAAGAAGTTTATTGAAGACGAGTACAGTTTTTACGGTAAAATCTCAGCAGATAAAAATAAATACATTGACATTTTTCCTTTGGTTGGCGGTAACGTTCTCAGTGTTAATGTAGAATTGGGAGATTATGTGACCAAAGGTCAGGTTTTGGCAACGATTAGAAGTACAGAGTTGGCAGAAGTACAGAAAGATGTCAGCGACTCCAAAACGGATTTGATAGTGGCAGAAAACAATCTTCGTGTTGCAAAAGAAATGTACGCTGGAAAACTGAACACGGAAAAAGATGTTCTAGAAGCGGAAAGCCAAGTCAAAAGAGCGAAAGACGCATCAAGACGTTCCAATGATGTCAGCACAGTTTACAACGTGAAAAAAGGAAATATCTACAGTGTGATTTCGCCTATCAACGGCTATATCGTTCACAAGGATATCAACAAGGATATGGAGCTGAGAAGCGACAGAAGCGAGAATATCTTTGACGTTGCCAACACCAAAAATGTATGGGCAATTATGAACGTCAACGAAGCAGATATCGATAAAATCACACTCGGGATGAAAGCGCAGGTTTCCACATTGTCTTATCCCGACAAGGTTTTTTATGGACAGATCGATAAGATTTTCAAAATCATAGACCCGGACACCAACGCGATGCAGGCTAGAGTAGTACTGGACAATTCGCAGGGATTGTTGATTCCGGACAGCAAAGCGACGATAAAAGTTTCCAGATCCGAAAATGCAACAGCCTTGGCAATTCCTTCCAAAGCCGTGATTTTTGACGACAACAGATATTTTGCCGTGGTTTACAAATCGCAGACCGATATCAAGGTCAAAGAACTTAAGATTTTGAAACAAAACTCGGAGACAACTTACGTTTCAGAAGGACTTTCCGAGGGCGAAAGTATCGTGACCAACAATCAATTATTGATTTATCGCTCTTTGAATAACTAATGAGATGAAAGATGATAGAGAAAAGATAAAAGACATACAATCTTTATGTTTTTATCTCTGAAGATATCTTCATAATCAATATTGAAATTCATCGAAAGAATCCGTAGGATTCAATTTGAGTAGCCGTAGGTGCAACCTATGGACAGGAATCAACATTTCATACGAGTCCGAAGGATTCAATTTGAATAGCCGTAGGTAAAACCTATGGAACAAAATCCAACATACAAATAGAACCCGAAGGGTTCAATATCAATAACCGTAGATACAATCTGTGGCAAAAACAAAAAGGTATGAACAAATTCATCAAAAACATCATAGCATTCTCTCTCAAGAACAAAGCTTTCACCTTCATTTGGGTAGCGATTTTGGCGGTCTCGGGATTCATCAGTTTCAAAAATATGCCGATTGAAGCATTTCCTGATGTTACTAATACCCAAATCGTAATCATTACCCAATGGAACGGACGAAGTGCAGAAGAAGTAGAACGTTTCGTAACCACACCAATAGAACTCGCAATGAGTCCTGTTCAGAAAAAAACCAGCGTCCGAAGTACAACAATGTTTGGACTTTCCATTGTCAAGATTTTATTCGAAGACGGTGTGGATGACATCTTCGCCCGAAATATGGTTAATAACCAATTACGAACTGTTAGCTTACCCGAAGGAATCGACCCGGAAGTTCAGCCACCTTACGGACCAACAGGAGAGATTTTCCGATATACACTCGAAAGCAAAGACCGAGATTCAAGAGACCTTTTAACATTACAAACTTGGGTCGTTGACAGAGCTCTTCGAAGTGTTCCAGGTGTTGCTGATATCAACGTTTTCGGAGGTCAGGACAAAGTTTTTGAGTTAAGTATCGACCCCAGAAAATTAGATAAATACAATCTCACACCTTCCGAAGTTTTAGATGCCGTGACCAACAGTAACCTGAATGTCGGTGGAGATGTTATCGAGAAAAGTGGACAAGCTTATGTCGTTCGTGGAATTGGTTTGGTAAAATCGATTTCGGATATAGAAAACATTACTGTTCACAGCGACGGCGGAAATCCGATTTTGGTCAAATATGTAGCAGACGTTCACGAAGGTTCTTTACCAAGAGTTGGTCAGGCATCATTGGATAACGAAAAAGATACGGTTGAAGGAATCGTGGTAATGCGAAAAGGCGAAAACGCACAGGAAGTTCTTCTTGCTGTAAAAGCTAAAATCGATGAACTGAACAACAAGATTCTTCCGAAAGATGTGAAGATGAAAACCTTCTACGACCGTCAGAATCTAATGGATTTCACCACCAAAACGGTAATGCATAACCTTTTGGAAGGAATCATTTTGGTAACGGTTATCGTATTGATTTTTATGGCAGATTGGCGAACCACTTTGATTGTTTCTATCATCATTCCATTATCCTTATTATTTGCATTTTTCTGTCTGAGGATGGCGGGAATGAGCGCTAACTTATTGTCATTAGGAGCTGTTGACTTTGGGATTATTATTGATGGCGCCGTCGTAATGGTCGAAGGATTATTCGTAATGCTCGACCACAAAGCCCACAAATACGGAATGGAGCGATTCAACAAAATGGCGAAAGCAGGTTGGATAAAACAAACCGGAACCGGACTCGGAAAAGCAATTTTCTTCTCAAAATTAATCATTATCACTTCATTATTACCGATATTTTCTTTCCAGAAAGTGGAAGGTAAAATGTTCTCGCCATTGGCATTCACATTAGGGTTTGCATTATTAGGAGCGTTGATTTTTACCTTGACTTTGGTTCCTGTAATGTCGCATTTATTATTGAAAAAAAATGTGCGTGAAAAGAACAATCCATTTGTGAACTTTTGGGACAGAAGTGTAATGAAAGGTTTCAAATTCACTTTTAGAAATAAAAAGATTAGCCTTTTGGTTTCGACAGTAATTTTAGCCATTACATTATTCTCAGCTAAATTCCTTGGAACAGAATTCTTACCTCAATTGAATGAAGGTTCACTTTGGATAACTGCAGAAATGCCGATGAGTTCATCACTTAAAGAATCTCTGAAAACGGCTGATGTTCTCAAAAAAGATATTATGAGTTTCTCGGAAGTGACAGGTGTTCTAGCACAGACAGGTAGAAGTAATGACGGAACCGACCCGAATGGATTTGGATTCGTGCAGTTTGCAGTAAGTTTGAAACCAAGAGAAGAATGGAAAAGAAAAATCACTTATGATGAATTGGTAGAAGAGATTGATAAAAAACTGAAGAACTATCAGGGAATTACCTTCAACTATTCTCAACCGATTTCCGATAACGTTGCGGAAGCTGTTGCAGGTTTCAAAGCGGAAAACGGAATTAAAATTTATGGTGATAACCTTCATACACTTGATAGATTGGCAGATGAAGTTCTGGCTTCTATCAAAGATGTGGAAGGTGTAAAAGAACCTGGAATTATTAAAAATATCGGTCAGCCGGAAATAAGCGTAGTCCTTGATAGAAATAAAATGGCTGCCTACGGTGTTTTACCAGCCGATGCACAAGCAGTTTTGGAAATGGCTTTCGGTGGAAAAACAGCGTCTGAAATGTTCGATGGTGAAAGAAAATTCCCAATCAGACTGCGTTATGCCGAAGACTACAGAAAGAATGAGGAAGATATTGCTTCTCTGATGGTTCCAACTCAGGATGGTGCGAAGATTCCGTTGAAGGAAATCAGTACGATTGAGAAAGAAAATGGTGCGGCATTCATTTATCGAGATGATATCAAGCGTTATATTGGGGTTAAGTTTTCTATCCGAGATAGAGATTTAGGCGGAACGATTGCCGATGCTCAGAAGAAAGTTGAAAAAATAAAATTACCTGATGGCTATTCGATTGGTTGGACTGGACAGTTTGAAAATCAACAGCGTGCTACGAAAAGGTTAGCACAGGTTGTTCCAATCAGTATTTTGGGAATTTTCTTCTTGTTGTTCATTTTGTTTGGTAATATGAAAGATTCACTTTTGGTTTTGGCCAACGTTCCTTTTGCTTTGATTGGTGCTATCATCGCGCTTCATTTGACGCATATGAATTTCGGTATTTCTGCTGGTGTTGGGATGATTGCCTTGATTGGGATTTGTATTCAGAATGGTGTGATTTTGATTTCGGAGTTTCATCAGAATGTCAAGAATGGTTTGTCGTTAGATTCATCTATAATGGAAGGTGTGAAAGTACGAACCAGACCAGTGGTAATGACCGCTTTGATGGCTTCGATTGGATTGTTGCCAGCGGCACTTTCTACAGGAATTGGGTCAGAATCTCAGAAACCTTTGGCAATTGTCATCATTGGTGGACTGATTACCGCAACCGTTCTTACACTTCTTATTTTCCCAATTATCTTTTGGATTTTTAACAGACGTAAGAATGAAGTAATTAATTAAAAACACAAATTTCATTATACTATAGTTGAGTTATAGTTGTTACATTTTTCTCTCTATTATTTGCGTTCCTCTAGGGTTTTTCCAGAGGAACGTTTTTGTTTGTCCTGAAGAAATTCATTTCGATTTGGTTGAAAGTTGATTTGGATTTATCGGTTTCTACTTGGCGAAGCGCACCCCGACTTGAGCGGAAATCCTTTTTTGCCATCCTTCGAGTTCTATTTAGACTGAAATCGTCTGCAAAAAAGATTGGGAGCGGAAGGCGGATAAAGGTGCCCAAATTCTTATCTTTGATATTAAAATTAAACAATGCGGAATTTTACTTTTCTTTTATTAATATTGATAGGCTTTCACGGGTTTTCTCAAAAGTTTTCTAAAGAAGAAAAAGAATTAATATTGGCGGGCGATGTAAAAACTGCTTTGCCAATCTACCAAACGGATAACGAAGAGCAACACAAGGTTTTGCTGGCACAGTCCGAGGAGATTTCGCCAAAAGATAAAATACTGCCGATTTTGATTGAAAGAATGAGGCTTGCTTTGGCTGCAACTGGCGGTGGTGTTGGGATTGCTGCGCCTCAGGTTGGGATTAATAGGAGAGTAGTTTTGGTTCAGCGCTTTGATAAAATGGGACTTCCTGTGGAATATTTTATCAATCCGACAATCGTTTGGCGTTCGGAACTACTGAACAAAGGACCTGAGGGAGACCTTTCCATCGAGAATTTCCGCGATGCTTTCTACAGAAGTTATGCCATCCGTCTGGAATATTATGACCTTGAAAATAAGAAACACGACGAAATGGTGGAAGGCTTCACTGCCGTTATTTTTCAGCACGAGATAGATCATCTATCAGGAATTTTGATTCCAGATAAATTGGAAAAAGAGAAGAATGAATCTTATAAAAAACTGGAATTCTTCAAGAAAAGCAGTTCTACATCAAGGTAGACTTTATTTGGTTTTGCCGTAAAGAGAAGCTCGGTAGTTCATCCCGAAATTGGCGATTTCGTCTATTATTGGAGAAAGTGTTTTTCCGAATTCTGTAATTTGGTATTCTACAGTTACGGGTTTTGTGTTCAATACGGTTCGGCTGATGAGATGGTTCATTTCCAGGTCTTGGAGTTCTTTGGAAAGCATTTTGGTACCGATGCCTTCAACTTCCCGCAAAAGGTCCATAAATCTTAATTTATCACTTTGGAGCAATGTTCCAACAATATGGAATTTCCATTTTCCGGAGAGTAATTCCATTGTGTCTTTGATGGCTGTGATTCGGTTTTTGCAAATCGAAGTATTGTTGACTACAAGTTGTTTTTTCATTCTCAATCTATTTCTTGACAAAGATAATTTTTCTCTGCTTAGTTTCTTACAGGAAAGTAGTTTCCAAAAGGAAACTGATAGCTAATGTAAACCGAAACCGACTTAAATTTGTTCCAAATAAAAACGAACCAAGAAATTATCCGAATGAGATTCTACAAAAACTTATTGGTTTTTAGTTTAGGAATGATGTCTTTTTCCGGCAACGGACAGACACAGAAAAATAGTAAAACAATGAACGAACAAACAAAGAACAATCCATTACTTTGCGACGCAGAAACAGGCGTTTGTGGATTACCTGAAGCTAGAAATAATGATAATATCTCCATCGACAACAGAGAAAAATCCATTAAAGTCATCTATTTTACAGACCCAATCTGCTCTTCTTGTTGGGGAATAGAACCACAGTTGAGAAAAATGAAATTGGAATACGGTAAAGAAATCGATGTAGAATATCATATGGGTGGACTTTTACCAGATTGGAGCTACAATAGCGGTGGAATCAGCAAACCTTCCGATGTTGCGCATCATTGGGATGAAGTGAGTGGTTATTACGATATGCCGATTGATGGCGATGTGTGGCTGGAAGACCCATTGGATTCTTCTTATCCGCCTTCGATTGCTTTCAAAGCAGCTCAATTACAAGATGAGGAAAAAGCGATTCTTTTTATGCGAGAATTGAGAGAATTGGTCTTTTTGAAAAAGAAGAATATTGCCAAATGGGAAAATATCGCTTTGGCAGCAAAGAAAGTCAATCTGGATGTTAATCAACTGAAATCTGATTACGAAGGAAAGGCAAAAATTCTTTTCGACAATGATTTGAAACTAGCGAAAGAACTTGGTGTTCGTGGTTTTCCGACTTTGTTCTTCGTAAACACAAAAAGCGAAACTCAAACTGTTTATGGAACCAAACCTTATCCTTTCTACGAAACAGCAATTCTTACCGCCAACCCAAAAGCTACAAAAGCTGAGTTTGCGAAAGACTGGGCATCGTTATTCAAGAAATATAATTCTCTTACAGCAAAAGAATTCGCTGAATTATCGGGAAATAACAGAAAAGAAAGTGAAAGAATCTTGGACGGATTATCTTCTCAGAAAAAACTGGAAAAGCTTACGACCAAAAATGGTTCAATGTGGACTTTGATTAATTAAGTTATAGTCTTTAAGAGCTTGTTACAAAACATTACGAGGAAATCTTGTAATGTTTTTTATTTTTATGAATAAAAGTCTAACTTAGGTCTGCTTTTTGAAGAGAAAATTCCAATCAATTAAACCTTAAAACTATGAACTTTATTATCCGTTTGCTGATAACCGCAATTTCAGCATTTTTACTTAGTAAAATCCTTACAGGCGTGCATTTTGATTCATTTGGTTCTACCATTATTTTTGCGATTGTTTTAGGAATTTTGAACATCTTTGTAAAACCGATTCTTTCGATTCTGTCTTTACCAATTACAATTCTTACATTAGGATTATTTGCGTTCGTTATCAATGCGTTGATTATCCTTTTGACCGATTATTTTATGAGCAGTATGCAAGTTGATGGTTTCCTTTGGGCTTTGCTCTTTAGTATTTTGTTATCGCTTGTCACATCAGCATTCACAGCGATTTTTGAAAAAGATTAGAATAAAAAGAGTTTCGAGAAATTGAAACTCTTTTTTTATAGAACTGTTTTTAAAATATTTCTTCGGACACGGGACAAAGTTTCTCTGGAAAGTCCTAGATAAGAAGCAACCATATGCAAAGGAACTCGATTAAAAATATCGGGATAAGTATTGATGAAATCCAAATATTTTTCTTCGGGACTACTGCTAATATTCATCAATAGACGTTTGTGAATTTCCATTGATTTTCTTGTCAGGATGTTTTCTACAAAAATATTGAGTTCGGGAATTTGTTCTCTTAGTTCAGCAAAATCATCGAGATTAAAGGCGAAAATTTCTGAGAATTTCATTGCTTCAATGTTGAGTTTTGAAGGTGTATTATTGTAAAAACTTTCGGGGTCGGTTGTCCAGGACATTTCATTCACGAATTGCAGAATATGTTCATTGCCATCTTCAGATATAGAATAATTACGTAAAAGTCCTTTTGCTACAAAGATTTTTAAATTGCAAACTTCGCCTTGTTTACAAATGATTTCTTTGCGCTGAAGTTTTATTAATTGACTTTTATATAGAATAAAATCAAATTTTTCATCCGTAAAATCGGGAAGAACTTTCTGAAAGTAATTTTTTAAAATCTCTGACATTTTCAAAACTGAAATTATCTTTAAAATTAATTCTTTTTATTGGATTAATATAAAAATTGTGTCAAATGACCTCGTTTTTGCTATTGATTCAAAGCTAAATTTGTATTAGAAATATTAACAAAAACAAAATTAAAAATATGAAAGTATTTGTAACAGGAGCTTCAGGATTTGTAGGCTCAGCAGTGGTAAAAGAATTATTATCAAACGGACATCAAGTAGTTGGATTAGCACGTTCAGAGGAATCTGCAAAGTCTGTGAGAGATGCTGGAGCAGAAGTTTTGATGGGAGATTTGGAGAGTCTAGATATTTTGCAAAAAGGAGCGAAAGAAGCAGATGGTGTGATTCACACGGCTTTTATTCACGATTTTTCGGATTATCAAAGTAATGCAATTAAAGATTTAAAAGCAATCGAAGCAATGGGCGAAGTTCTGAAAGGAACCAATAAACCGATTGTAGTAACTGGCGGAACTTTAGGATTACCATTGATTAATGGAAAAATAACGGAGGAAAGCAAAGCACCAGCAGAATCAATTCGATTTTCTGAAAAAGCTTTTCTGGACTTATCAGAATCTGGAATTAATGCATCAATAGTTCGTCTTTCTCCAAGTGTTTATGGGAATTCTGAGCTTGGATTCAAAGGCGGTTTTGGTGTAATGTTGGCAGAAATGGCTAAAGTTAAAGGTTTTTCAGCATATATCGGTTACGGAAGTAACGTTTGGCCAACTGTTCATCGTTTGGACGCTGCGAAGTTGTTTCGTTTAGCGCTTGAAAAAGGTGAAAAAGGAGCGAGATATAACGCAGTCAATAATGATAAACAATTATCAATGAAAGAATTTGCAGAACTGATTGGTGAAAAATTTGATATTCCTGTAAAATCTTTATCTGCGGAAGAAGCATCAGAATATTTTACTTGGATGACGTTTTTTGTTGGAGCAGATTGTCCTGCAACAAATTTACAAACTCAAGAAAAATTAGGTTGGAATCCTTCTGAGAAAAGTTTTGTTGAGGAATTAGACCAATATTTTTTCTAAAGATTAATCTAAAATTCCTCGAAACTTATTTTCGGGGAATTTTATTTCTATTGGGACATTATCACTTAATGATAATGTCTTTTTTATTTCAAATATTATTTATCACAAAAACTAATTTATTTCATATCCCATTTGTTTGGAGAAGAACTACAATCTTCTAAATTTGACTAAACTTTTATTTAGTATAATTAAAAGTACTTATTTGCTATTTCTAGCCTAGCGAATATCAATTTATAAATGTCTTTCAGTTCTCAGATTTCTGAAATAGAATCGAGATTAGAAAAACATTCCTGTTTTATTTTTTTGAATTCAATCAATATAAATAATCATTTATAAATATATGATATGCTAAACTCCGAACTCTTAAATTACATTAGTGGAACCAAGAAAAATATCGCTCTGAATGTTCTTTTCAGGTGGTTTGGTCTGCTGATGAACATTATTATTTCTTTTTCCATTGTCTGGATTCTCAATCAATTCTATCAAGGTGAAAGTCCTGATTATCTTTTTTTCATTATTTTATTAACTGGCTTATGGTTTTTGAAATTTCTTTTTGAAAGGAAAGCCGAATTGTATGGTTTCAGACTTTCGCAAAAAGTCAAAAAACATCTTAGGCTCAGATTCCTTAGAAAAATCATCAAAATAGGACCTTCATACAGTCAGAAAATGCCGTCGTCAAAAATTCTGCAATTGGCTGGAGATGGAGTAGAGCAGCTTCAGACTTACTATTCGGGATTTATGCCTCAGTTATTCTTTAGTATTTTGGCAACATTGACTATGGTTGCTGTCATCGCTTTTATTAATGTCAGAACATCTTTGGTCTTGTTGATATTTTCTCCTCTTATTCCCATTGTTATTTACAAAGGATTGAGTATTGCTAGGAAAATTCTCGGAAGATATTGGAAAAGTTACTTTGACCTTGGAAGCACATTTATGGATAATATTCAGGGACTTACGACGGCAAAAATCTATAATGCGGATGAGTATAAACACAAAGTAATGAATCAGAAAGCGGAAGATTTCCGTGTAAAAACGATGAAATTGCTCACGATGCAACTCAATTCTATCAATGCGATGGATATTATTGCTTTTGGTGGCGTTTCAACTGGTATTATCACAGCTTTTCTACAATTACGAAAAGGAAATATCGCGATAGAAGGATTCAGCGGAGATACAGGATTGATGGGAATGATATTGATTCTCCTGCTTTGTTATGATTTCTTTGTTCCGCTTAGGATTCTGGGTTCTTTGTTCCACGTTGCAATGAACGGGATTTTTGCCAGCACTTTTATTACCGATTTCCTTAATCTTCCTGATGAAAATAATGGCAAACAAATACCTGACAAAGAGAATTTCGATATTACTATTGATAATATGACTTTCGGTTTTAACGAGAATGATTTTATTAAAGGCATCAATATAACATTTCCTCAAAATCAAATGACTTCTATTGTTGGGAAATCCGGTTGCGGAAAATCGACGATTGTGAATATTTTATCCGAAATATTAACTGGTTATAAAGGTTCTATCAAAGTCGGCAACACAGAAAACAGAGACCTTCTGAATTCTTACAGAATGAAACACATCAATACTATTACTCATAATCCATATTTCTTCAAAGGTAGTGTGCTGGAAAATATGCTTTTGGCGAATGAAAATGCTACGGATAATGATATTGAACAAGCTCTTAAGGAAGTTAATTTATTGAATTTCATCAACAGCCAAAACGGACTTGATACTTTATTAAACGCTAATGCAGAAAACTTCTCAGGCGGACAAAAACAACGTCTTGCTATTGCCAGAGCATTGCTTCAGAATCCTGATGTTTTCATTTTCGATGAAGCTACTTCTAATATCGAAGCCGAAAGTGAAGAAATAATAATGAGTTTAATAGAAAAACTTAAACAGAAAAAGACAATCATCCTAATCTCTCACAGGCTTTCTAATGTTGTGAAATCTGACAATATCTATTATATGGAAGATGGCAATATCCTAGAAAAAGGAACTCATAATGAGCTGATTGCCGCAGGAAGTAAGTATGCTGAATTGTATCAATATCAAAAAGAATTAGAAAGTTATGGCAAAAATTAATAACACTAATATCAATCCAAAAAGTAGAACTAAATTATCTCTTTTGTCAGAGCTTTTAAGTCTTGTAAAACCGCTGAAATTCTATATGTTTTTGGCTGTTTCAGCAGGTGTTTTAGGATTTTTGGTTTCTATATTTATACCCGTTTTTGGTGCTTTTGCAACACTGGAAATTCTTGATTTCGAGGTGCAATTTTCTATTCCAATATTAATAACTCTGTGCATTGTTTTTGCAATTTCCAGAGGTTTTCTAAGATACGGTGAACAATTGTGTAACCACTTTATTGCTTTCAAAGTTTTGGCATTGATGAGAGATAAGATTTTTCTTGCTTTAAGGAAATTAGCACCTGCAAAACTGGAAACTAAAGAAAAAGGCGCTCTTATTTCTATGATTACATCCGATGTGGAACTGATGGAAGTTTTCTATGCGCACACTATTTCTCCGATTCTTATAGCGACCGTAGTATCGCTCATTATGACTTTTTATATCGGTTCATTTCATTGGATTTTGGGACTTGTGGCATTTTGCGCTTATGTTTTTGTTGGTGTTTTGATTCCGATTTACATTTCTAAGTTCGGTAAATCTTCAGGCGAAAAACAGCGTAAAAGCTATGCTTTGTTACAAGATTATTTATTCGATACACTTCGAGGGATGAAGGAGGTTTTCCAATTTGGTGTAGACAAAGAAAGATTGCTAAAAATATCCAGACTCAGTGATAATTTAAGCAAAGACCAAAGAAAACTGAAAAATTATAATTTCATAACAAGTCTTCTGAATGGATTTGCATTGATATTTTTTCCGGTTTTGATGACTTTCATTGGTGGCGAACTTTACCTTTCTCGTGAGATATCTTTTCCTCAGATGTTGATTCCTATTATAGCTTTATTAGCGTCATTCGGGCCGGTTTTGGCTTTGGCTAATGTTGCCAATACACTACTTTTGGTTTTCGCTTCAGGAAAAAGAATTGTCGATTTGCTAGATGAGGAACCTTTGGTGAAAGATATCGCAGGTCAGAATAATGTAGATTTCGAAGGTCTGGAATGTAAGGATATAGATTTTTCTTATCAAGAGGAAGAAGTCATCAAAAATCTTTCTCTCAAAATTGAAAAAAACAAAATCCTGTCTATAACCGGAAAAAGTGGCGCCGGAAAATCAACTCTTCTAAAATTGATGATGCGTTTTTGGGAAACCAACAAAGGGAATATCTTGATGTCCGATGTCGATATCAATCACATCAATACCCAATCTTTGAGGAAAAATCAATCTTATCTTACACAGTTTCCAGTGATGTTCAATGAGAGTATTGCCGATAATATCAGGATTGGAAAAATAGATGCAACCTTAGAAGAAATCGAAAATTCCGCTAAAAAAGCGAGCATTCACGATTTTATACTTTCTTTGGATAATGGTTATGACACGATTGTGGGAGAACTCGGCGATAGACTTTCTTCGGGTGAAAAGCAGCGAATCAATCTGGCAAGATTGTTCATTCACGATGCGCCTTTCATTCTTCTGGACGAACCTACGAGTAATGTGGACAGCCTGAACGAAGGCATCATTCTCAAATCTCTGAAAGATTCTTCCGACAACAAAACCATTGTTCTTGTCTCTCACAGAGAATCTACAAAAGGCGTTGCAGATTACAATCTCAATCTGGAAACCGAGAGATATTCTTAAAGTTATTATTTGGGCAATCCCCTCGCCAAAGCTTGTCATCCTGAGCGGAGTCGAAGGG
Source organism: uncultured Weeksellaceae bacterium (assembly GCA_963530025.1). Lineage (GTDB taxonomy): Bacteria > Bacteroidota > Bacteroidia > Flavobacteriales > Weeksellaceae > Epilithonimonas. Next base: position 149,011 of record CAUSBY010000003.1, on the reverse strand, counting down.
CCAAAGCTCGGGTCGGGCTAGTAGTTTATCCTGAGCTTGTCGAAGGGCTCATATCTTTTTGTCCCGACCATTCGGTCGGGACAAAAAGGATAACCGCTGCTATCCCTATTGCAGGATTGTCATTCCAAATGAACGAACTGAGGAATTTCAATTAAGCTTTTATCTCTTCGATAAACGTTTTTCCTTTCTCTTCCCAATCTTGATTTTCCAAAAGAATCTTCACAAAAGCGGTTCCGATAATTCCGCCTTGTGCTTTTTCGGTTACATTTTCAAAATCAGATTTATTTTTGATTCCAAAACCGATGAAAACTGGATTTTTAAAATCTAAAGAAGCCAATCTGTCAAGATAATTCTCATTTTTTAAAACTGCATTCTCATTTCCGGTTGTGGAAGAAGAACTGACTGCATATAAAAATCCCGAACTCAAAGAATCCAAATATTTAATACGTTCTTCCGAAGTTTCAGGCGTTACTAAAAAAGTGAAATTAAGATTGTATTTTTTAAGGATTCCGCCATATTTATTTTCAAATTCAATTGGTGGTAAGTCTGGAATAATTAATCCCGAAACGCCAACTTCTGCACATTTCTGACAAAAGTTCTCAAACCCAAATTGAAGAACAGGATTAAGGTAACCCATTAATATTTTCGGAATCGACACAGACTCTTTGATTCCTGCCAATTGCTCGAATAGTTTTTTGATAGACATTCCGTTTTTCAAAGCCAAAGAATGCGCATCTTGAATCACTGGTCCATCAGCAACAGGGTCAGAATAAGGAATCCCGATTTCCATCATATCCGCTCCCGATTCCTGAATTAGTTTGGCTATTTTTCCGGTGTCTTCCAAAGATGGAATCCCTGCTGTGAAATATATATTTAGTTTTTTCATATTTTTTTTGCTAAATGTATTCCTCCAATTTTATAAGCTAAATCTATTGGAATTACTTTTTGATTTAAATAAAAATTATTGTCCCGATACTTTACAATCCTTTCATCAACTAGAAAAATATAATGTTCTCGGTCGTTCAAATTATTAAAATTATCATCTGTTATATCTTCAATATTGAGGTATTGGATGATGTTACGTTTCTCCAAATCTTGAATTTCCAAACGATTTTCATTTTCTGTAAAACATAACTTGGTTCCTAATCCAGGCATTCCAAACCAAGGCATTGCTTGTGCAGATTGCATTTGGATAGTTTGACTTTCTCCAACAATGATAAAGTATTTGACAGGCATTTTTTCAAAATGAGGAGGAAGTGATTTTTTTTCGAAAGTCTCTTCTGCATTCCAAAAGAAAACAGTTTGATTTTCTCTTTCAGGATGATGGATATCTAATTGTTCAACATTGTTAGACAAATAATGTGAATATAATTGTCCTACAAATAAAGGAATTGTTGACTGTGCAATTTTTTCGCTCAAATCTGGTGACAAGCTTCTTATTTCCTTATAGAAAGTTTCATTGTCAGCTGAAACAAGAATTTCACCTTTTTGTAAAATTTCCTTTTTGTCTTTTTTAAAGATATTATTAATGAATTTTTTGAACATAATTTAATATCGATTATAAATGTTTCAAATATGTTTCCATATCCTTATCACCACGACCAGAAAGACAAATCACGACGACATCATTTTTTTCAAATTTCTTCTTATCCAAAACCGCCAAAGCGTGCGAACTTTCCAAAGCTGGAATAATACCTTCTATTTTTGTTAACTCAAAAGCAGATTTCAAAGCTTCATTATCATTAATACTGAAAAATTCTGCTCTTTTTTGATTGAAAAGATTAGCGTGCATCGGTCCAATTCCGGGATAATCCAAACCTGCAGAAATAGAATGTGGCTCAATAACTTGTCCGTCTTCAGTCTGCATTACCAAACTCTGGCTTCCGTGCAAAATTCCTAAAGTTCCAAGAAAAGTAGTAGCAGCAGATTTTCCTGAATCAACTCCTAAACCACCAGCTTCCGCTGCAATAATTTTCACATTGTCTTCATTCACAAAATGATAAAAAGTTCCAGCCGCATTACTTCCGCCACCAACACAGGCAATCACATAATCAGGATTTTCTCTGCCTATTTTTTCGTTTAATTGTTCTTTAATCTCTTTCGAAATAATACTTTGAAATCTCGCGACCAAATCAGGAAAAGGATGCGGACCAACCACACTTCCGATAATATAATGTGTCGTAGAAGGATTATTAATCCAGTCTCGCAAAGCTTCATTCACCGCATCTTTTAAGGTTTTTGAACCAGAAGTTGCTGGGATTACAGTTGCTCCTAGCATTTTCATTCGAGCAACGTTTGGCGCTTGTCTTTGGATATCGATTTCGCCCATATAAACGATGCATTCCAAGCCAAGAAGTGCACAAGCTGTGGCAGTTGCAACGCCGTGTTGTCCGGCTCCGGTTTCAGCAATGATTCTATGTTTTCCTAGTTTTTTTGCAAGCAAAGCCTGCCCCAAAGCATTATTGATTTTGTGCGCTCCGGTGTGATTCAAATCTTCTCTTTTCAAATAAATCTGAGTCTGATATTTTTCGCTCAGATTTTTAGCGAAATAGAGTGGAGTAGCACGTCCAATATAGTTTTTCAGCAAATCCTGAAATTCTGTTTGAAATTTTTCAGACTCGATGATTTGTAAATATTTTTCCTGTAATTCGGCAACGTTCGGATAAAGCATTTCGGGAACGAAAGCGCCTCCGAAATCTCCGTAATAACCGTTTTTATCTGGGTTTTGAAAGTTCATTTTTAATTTTGTTTATAAGTTATTTCTGGCTGATGCTTCACCTCAAAGTTCAAAGAATTGGCGATGAAACAATATTCATTCGCTTTCTTGTGAAGTTCAACCGCTTTTTCTATCATCTCTTTTTCAGCAACAACAATCCTTGGTTTTAAAATAATTTTACTGAATTTTCCGCTTCCGTTTTCATTCTCAATCATTGTTCCTTCCACAAAATCTTCATATTCCAAAACTAAAATTTTGTTCACAGAACAAAGATGAAGATACCACAACAAATGACAAGAAGAAACGGAAGCCAACAATAAATCTTCAGGATTGTGAAGTTCCGGATTTCCTAAAAATGCTGGGTCAGATGAACCTAAAATATCAGCTTTTCCATCAACTGAAATCGTGTAATTCCTTTGATAAGAACGATAGTTTTTCGTTGATTCGCCATTGTTTCCTGTCCAGACTATTTTACTTTTATATTGATGATGTTTCATTTTTTATTAATGATAAAAATTCTTTTATTTTTTCTAAATCTTTATTTCCAGCTTCGATTTCAAATTTTGAATTGATGTCAAGAGTAATTGGTTTTTGATTGATATTTTTCAAATTTTCCACATTTTCTAAAGAAATTCCGCCACTTAAAAAATAAGGAATCGGAGTTTCAATATCATTCAAAATATTCCAGTCAAAAGTTTTTCCTGTTCCGCCAAACGCTTTGGAATCTGTGTCAAATAGGAGATAATTGATTGTTGTTGGTTGTTGGTTGATGGTTTTTTGCAATTCATCAGAAGTTTGATTTCCGATTCTAATGACTTTTACAATCCTAACGTTTTCACCTATCATTTGCCTTAATAGCTTTATATATTTTTCATCTTCATCACCGTGTAATTGAATTATATCAAGTTGAGCTTCTGAAGCTATTTCAGAAATTCCCTTGATACTTTCATTCACAAAAACGCCAACTTTTTTAAAATGAGGAATTTCCGCAATTTGTTCTAAACTCAAATGGTTCAAAACATATCTAGGAGATTTTTCATAAAAGATAAATCCCAGAAAGTTAACTTTCAACTCAACCAATTCTTTAATCTGATTGAGCTTTGTTAATCCGCAAACTTTTAGTTGATAGTTGTTGGTTGAAAGTTGTTGGTTTTGTAATTCCATTATTAGATTTTTACATTAGAAACAAACTCTCCGAATTTCTCTCCCGGATTTTCATTTTTCATAAAATATTCGCCCATCAAAAATCCGTCAAATCCTTTTTCTTTTAGGAATTTGAAATCTTCTTCATTATAAATTCCGCTTTCTGCAATTGAGAAAATATCATTTGGTAGTTGATTTTTCAACTCTACAGAATGTTGTAAATCCACTTTGAAATCCTTTAAATTTCGATTATTAATTCCAACAAAATCAACGTTTTTATTGATGTGTTTTAATTCTTCTTCCGAATGGATTTCCAGTAGAACTTCGAGATTTAATGAATGCGCCAATTCTGTAAATTCCAAAACTTGAACTGGCGAAAGATTGGCTGCAATCAACAAAATGACATCAGCTCCAATGGATTTGGCTTCATAAAATTGATATTCATCAATCATAAAATCTTTTCTCAAAATTGGAATGTTAATATGATTTCTAACGCTTAAAATATCATCAAAACTTCCACCAAAGAAATCTTTATCTGTCAATATTGAAACCGCACTTGCTCCGAATTTTTCATATTGAGAAACGACTTCCAAAGGTGAGACTTTGTCATTGATAATACCTTTGCTTGGTGATTGTCTTTTGAATTCGGTGATAATTCCTGATTTGGATTTCAATGTTTCTTTCAACGAAAAAGTTGGTCTCCCAAAGAATTCTGAATCTTTTAATTTTTCCAGAGAAATTTTGGATTTTGAACCTGCAACTTCTTGTTTTTTTCGTTCTATGATTTTATCGAGAATATTCATTTTATTTTTAAATATTAATTCAAACTATTAAAGTAAAGCATAGTCCCCATTCCAACAATAAATGCTGAAAATATAAAAATGAGAAGACTCGTTTTAGCAAGCTTATTATGTTTTAAAATAAAAAGACTGATAGTTTCCGCTAAAAGATACAATAACCAAACTCCAAAGAAACCATAAGTTAGATATAAAGCTCCTAACATACTATTATTGCTATCATCTAATAAATAGCAACCCAAAATTATTAATGGTATGGCAACAACTAATGCACAAATTCTTATAATAGAATGCTTGGTTGTATTAACGTTAATTTTTGCTTTTTTAATAGTAAGATGTATCAAATAGACTATTAAAATAATTGCTAAAAGTATAATCATCATTTTGTGTTTTTAGGTTAATTTTTTATTTGTACTGTATTAAGCTCTTCATTTTTTAAAATATTACTTGCTTCAAACAATTCAATGCTTTTCCGTTTTCCAAACTTTCTTTTGCTAAAACCAAACAATCGTTATAATTTCCATATTTACCAGTGTTTTCCAAAGCAATTGAAGCATTAGCAAGTACGACTGAATTTTGTTCTTCTGTTCCGTTGCCTTCCAAAATTTTAATAAATAATTTTGAAGCATCTTCTTTGGTTTCACCTCCGAAAATACTTTCTGGAGATATATTCCTGAATTTCAAATCTTCCGCAGAATAGATTTTTTCTCCAGTTTTGCTAAAGATTTTTGTGTCTCCAGTTAAAGAAATTTCGTCATAACCATCTAAAGCGTGAACAATCATAAACTCGCTTTTCTGCTTCTGTAAAAGGTATTGATAAACTCTTGCAATTTCCAAATTTGCAACGCCAATCATTGTAAAATCCGGACGAACAGGATTTACTAAAGGCCCGAGAATATTGAAAAAAGTTTTCAACCCAAGTTGTTTTCTGAGAGGTGCAACCGACTTCAAAGCGGGATGAAACAACGGTGCGTGAAGAAAACAAATATTTCCTTTTTCCAAATCCGCTTTCAAATCTTCAGAATTATCCTTGAATTTGTAACCCAATTCTTCCAAAACATTAGACGAACCGGAAATAGATGATGCTCCGTAATTGCCTTGCTTGGCTACTTTTTGTCCGGTTCCGGCAACGATAAAACTCGCTAAAGTGGAAATATTGAATGTGTTTTTTCCGTCTCCACCAGTTCCAACGATATCAACCAAATCTTTGGTTCCCAAATCAACAGGTTTTGCCAATTGTAAAAGTGCTTCACGGAAACCTTCGAGTTCTTCCAAAGTAATTGTTCTCATTAGGAAAACCGTAATGAAAGAAATGACTTCGCTTTCATTGAATTTATTTTGTGAAATTTCAATCAAAATAGCTTTGGCTTCGGCTTTTGTCAAAGTCTGGTGATTGAAAAGATATTGTAAGATTTGTTTCATTTGTATTTAAATTTTGAGGAAGTTCTCTAAAATCTGTTTTCCATCAGGCGTTAAGATACTTTCCGGATGATATTGTACAGCGTGAACATCATAGGTTTTATGTTTCAAACTCATAATCATTCCGTTTTTGTCCACGCTTGTGATTTCTAATTCAGCTGGAAAATCATCAGGATTGACTGCCCAAGAATGATATCTTCCAACTTCCAAAGTTTCTGGCAGATTATTGAAAATCTTATGTTCTTTGGCTTGAGTCGCTTCTGTCGCAACACCGTGATAGATTTCAGACAAATTAATCAAACTTCCACCAAAAGCTTCCGCAATCGCCTGTTGTCCTAAACAAACTCCGAAAATAGATTTTGTAGGAGCATATTTTTTAATCACGTCTAGCAAAATTCCAGCTTCTTCCGGAATTCCCGGACCTGGAGAAAGAATGATTTTATCGTATTTTTCAATGTCTTCCAAAGGGATTTGGTCATTTCTGTAAACATCTACTTTTTCGCCTACAATTTGTTCAATGATTTGAACGAGATTGTATGTAAAACTATCATAATTATCGAAGACTAATATTTTCATAATTTCTCTGCTTTTAAAATAGCTTTTTTCAAAGCGCCAAGTTTGTTATTAACTTCTTGAAGTTCATTTTCTGCAATGGATTTTGCTGTGATTCCTGCTCCGGCCTGATAGAATAAAGTATTGTTTTTACTCAAGAAAGTTCGAATCATAATCGCCTGATTACAACTTCCATCAAAACCTACAAAACCTATACAACCTGCATAATAGCTTCTGGAAGTTTTCTCGTGTTCGTCAATTAATTGCATTGCTCTGTATTTTGGAGCACCGCTCAAAGTTCCTTGCGGGAAAGTGGTTGCAATCATTTCGTAAGGATTTTGGTCTTCTTTGACATCCGTTACAACCTCAGAAACCATATGAATCACGTGTGAGAAAAAATGGATTTCTTTCAGCTTGGAAACTGTTGTGTTTTTCCCGTGAATGCTCAAATCATTTCTTGCTAAATCTACTAACATTGTATGTTCGGCATTTTCTTTAGGGTCTTTTTTGAGTTCTTCTGCGGATTCTAAATCTTTTTCGATATTTCCGGTTCTTTTGAAAGTTCCTGCAATTGGATGAATAATGGCTTTTCCGTTTTTGATAATCAACTGACTTTCAGGACTGGAACCCATTAATTTGTAATCGCCATAATCGAAGAAGAATAGGTAAGGAGAAGGATTGATATTTCTCAAAGCACGATAAACATTGAACTCGTCGCCTTGGAATTTTTGTTCAAATCTTCTGCTCAAAACCAATTGGAAAACGTCGCCACGGAAACAATGTTTCTTCGCAAATTCTACCGATTCTAAAAACTCTTCATCTTTTAAATTCGAAGTTTCTTCTGAAGTAATTTCGAAAGGAAAAACCGGTGCATTTTTTTGATTGATAATGCTCTCAAGTGTTGAAAGTTCTGATTTTAAACCATCAATTTTATTTTCAATCAGGAACATTTCGTCGTTGTTATGATTAATTGCAATCACATATTGATAAATACGATAACGTATCAACGGAATTTTATTTTCCTCAGACTGTTCCTTGAATTTGATATTCTCAAAAAACGGAATAGCATCATAACTTGTATATCCGAAAAATCCTTGTGCTTGTTTTCCAATCTCGTGGTTTGGTTTTTCGCATTGGAAACAGTTGGAGAATTCCTGCATCAAATCAGACAATTTCTCATTTTTCAAATCGATTTTCTGAGGATTCTCAAGCGGAAACTTCAGTTCTGCTTCGTCGTAATTTCGAATTTCGATTCCGGCAATGGCATTGACACAGATAAATGAAAACGAATTTTCAGAATTTTGATTTCCTGCACTTTCCAAAAGAATCGTATCCCGAAACTGGTCGCGAAGACGGAGGTAAATCCCAATCGGCGTGTAAAGGTCTGCTAATCGGGATTTAACAGAGGTTTTTATATTGATTATGTTATTTAATTTCATTTAAGATTGGTTTAAAAATAAAAAAGACTTCAACAAAATTTGTCAAAGTCTATTATGATTGAGTTATAGTTAGTTCACAATTTAGAACACTGATAATCCTTTCAGACCCGACAAAGAGTTTGAAAGCCACCACCAGTTATTTTTGTTCATTGATTTCATTGGAACAAATTTAGAAATGATTTTTAATTCTGCAACTATTTTTTTCGAAAAATCTTAAGATTGTAAACTAACTATTTTGAAATTATTTTATAACCTTCTGACTTGTAATTGATTTGTTGGTTTCAATTTTTACCAAGTAAGAACCTTTTTGATAATTTCTGAAATCAACTTTACTATTATTTCCTTCAACTCTTTTGATTAATTTTCCGTCGATTGCGTAGATTTCTACAGATTTAATAGTGTCATCAGTCTTGATATTCAAGAAATCAACAACAGGATTTGGATAAGTTTTGATATTGGTTTTATTAATATCAACTACAGCCAAATTGCTTTTTGTAAAACTAACATTATCCAGTCTCAAAGCAGTTGTAGTCGTAACTTGAGCAGTTGTATTTCCAAATCCAAAATAATAAACTTGGTCAGCCGTTGCTGTATAACTCACTGTATGTTCTGTGTAAGTCTGCTGAGAAACCGTTTGAGTAGATAGGTTTTGAATAATGTTATCCTTGTTTTGCGCACTTGCAATTGCCACTTTTAATGTTGCGGGATTGGCAGATTCGTTTCCAATGGCTGTATAATATTTTGCAGTAACAGTTTCTCCATTTTTCAGATAAATTGGATAAGAAAAAAGCCAATCATTCTTTCCAGCAGAAGAACTACTTGTGTTATTATAAGCGTATCCAGTTCCGTTTTGTGCGCTTGCTTGGTTTTCTCCCATCAGCCAAGTTGTGGAAGCCCAACCGTCAGAATCGTACTCGCCGTAGTTCTCAACTGTTTTCTCGAAATCATAAGAATAGGGAAGTTCTGTCGGAGTCCAAACCGATTTTGGTCCAGCCCAACCGGAACCACAAGCTGAATTTTTCAAAAAGAACTGATATCTTTTTCCAGACTGTAAATTACTAAAATTTTTGGTTGGTAACGATGTTGTTCCGTTTGAGGAAACAGGCGTATCAAATGTCGTCAATCCCGTATCATAAAGATTAATGGCATTGCTTGGCTCCCAATTAATGGTTACTGAATTTGGTTTAAGGTTTGAAACCGAAAATCCGTCTAAAGAAGGAAGTTCACAATTTCCAGACTGACTGATATATAAATCATCCAAAGCCAAATATGTTCCGCTATTGGTATTATTAACGAAAGCCAAATAAACTGTTTTTCCTTTGAAATTTGAAAGGTCTAACGTATGACTTGCATAATCGAAAGGTTGTTCTGCATCAATCTGAGTCAATGTTGAGAAAGATTCCATATTGTCGTTCGTTTCCGAAATTTTGACAGCATAAGAATCTGTGTATTCGAAATCATAAGATTTTCCTTTCCAGTAAAGCGTTGGCGTTCCTTCAGAAGGAATTGTAATTGCTGGTGTTATCAACCAATCGTTGGCCTGACCTTCTGGGGCGTAATAAGACGTACTGAAAGCAATTTTGTTATCATAACCGTCGTAGAACTGAATCCAGGCTTTTTCATTAAAATCCTGAACTTGTCCCCATTCCGGAACCGTTAATCCGTCTGCATTGATTGTTTTGAATTGTGATAAAGGTGTTCCGTTGTTGTTCTCGAAACCTGCATTGAAAACCTGCGCATTGATATTAACCACTAATGATAAGGTTAATAAACTGATAATTTTTTTGTTCAATTTTATAAATTTATAAATCCGAGGCAAAATTATGTATTGTTGTTCGGATATAATAAATCAGTTTGTTAAATAGTATTCAATTTATAACGATTATGAATTGATATTCTTCAAATTATTAATTATTTAATAACAAATCTCATTTTATAAAAAAGGCTTCATTTCGTCTTCTATATCACGACGGAGATTCATTAGTTTGATGGCATATTCCTGCATTTGGATTTCCTGTTCTGATGTTGGAATCCATTTCGGAACTTGAACAGATTTTCCGTTTTCGTCAACGGCTACAAAAACAATGATGCAGTGTGTTTTCTTTTCGAAGGTTTTTTCTTTGATATTTCTGGAAAAAACATCGATTGCGATGTGCATACTTGTGCTTCCTGTATAAATGACGTGAGATTCTAACTTGACAATTTCCCCAATTTTAATGGGCTGATAAAAACGGATTCCGCCAACGTAAACCGTCACACAATAGCTGGATGACCAATTGCTGGCACACGCATAACCGACTTGGTCAATCCATTTCATCACACTTCCTCCGTGAACATTGCCTCCGAAATTGACATCGGTAGGTTCGGAAATAAACTGGAAAGTAATTGGTTTGTTGTCCATTTTCTGAAAATTTATATCAAATGTAAGGTTTTTGATGGGATTGGAAACTCCGATTGGAAGACAAATCGTTGTTTCTATGCAGAATCTGCAACCTGGCCTGAACGGAGCTCTTTTTCTTTTTTCTCAAAAAAGAAAAAAGCGGGAGTGGAGGACGGATAAAGTTGCCCAAATTAAATCCTTAAAGAAAGTTAAAGTTTTATGTTTAAAGTACAGCAGATGAGAACCTGCTTTGGGCGTAATATAAGATAAGTCCGTGACATAGCCAAGATGTGGAAGATAAAACGTACTTTTGCAAAATGAAAAAAGTATTTTATCTTAAAACTTGCGATACTTGTAGAAAAATATTAGGACAATATGATACAAGAAATTGGGAACTGCGTGAAATAAAAACCAACCCGATTACTGAGGAAGAAGTTGAAGATATGTACAAACTTTCTGGTTCTTATGAAGCGCTTTTCAATAAGAAATCTACCCAGATAAAGTTGCAGGAACTTGACCCAAAAGCTTTGCAGGAAAAGGATTACAAGGAATTGCTTCTTGACCATTATACGTTTCTGAAACGCCCTGTTTTCTTGACTGAAAACGAAATCTTCATCGGTAACGATAAGGCTAATCTAGGTAAATTAAAAGAATATTTCTTTTCTCTAAAAGAGGATTAATTATAAAATTTTCCCCGCAGGAATCATCTTATTTTTTGGCATTGCCCAAGAAGTAAGATTTTTTTTTGAATTAAATCTAAGGATTATCTAAATTTATAATTCTAAATGAAACGTTCCGGAACTGCAGATTTGCCACTTCATTACGGTCAGGTTCCGCCTTGGCTTTATGAACGTATGTCCAGACTTGGACTGGCGATTGTGGAAGTGATTCTTGCAGATTACGGAAAAGATGAAGTGTTGCGAAGATTGGCTGACCCGTTTTGGTTTCAAAGTTTTGGAGCGGTTATGGGAATGGATTGGCATTCTTCCGGAATCACGACTTCTGTAATGGGTGCTTTGAAACGAGCCATCAATCCGAATTCTAAATCTCTCGGAATTTACATCGCAGGAGGAAAAGGGAAATTCTCCAAAGATGCACCGAATGAATTGTTGAGAATTGCAGATTCAACAGGACTTGACGGAAATGAATTGGTACGTTGCAGTAAGTTGTCTGCGAAAGTTGATAATACGGCTATTCAAGATGGTTATCAGCTTTATCTGCATAATTTTATTTTATCTGACCAAGGGAATTGGGCGGTCGTTCAGCAAGGGATGCACGATTCTGACGGAACGGCAAGACGTTATCATTGGTTGTCAGAAAATGTAACTTCTTTTGTAAATGAGCCTCACACGGGAATCTCAGGCGTTAATCGTGGAAATATTCTCAATCTGACATCTTCCGAAGCGGAACAAAACAGGAACGGCATTGTTGATATTACGAAAACCGATTCTGAGAAATGGATGCAGGATTTCCAGCGTTTGATTCTGCCGGCGCATCACGAGGTTTTAGCAAGTGATGTGGATATGAAAAAGCTGGGAAATATTCTTTGGTTGGCGAGAGAAAATCAGCCTGAGAATTTTGAGGAATTGCTGATGCTGAAAGGCGTTGGTCCCAGAACGATGCAGTCTCTGGCGCTTGTGAGTGAGGTGATTCACGGAGCGCCTTCCAGATTTACAGACCCAGCGCGTTTTTCTTTTGCACACGGTGGAAAAGACGGCCATCCGTTTCCTGTTCCTACCAAAACTTACGACGAAACCATTTCCATCCTAAGAACCGGCATTGAAAAATCTAAGTTGGGTAATACGGATAAGAATCAAGCGATTAAAAAACTACACGAAATTGCTTTGAGAACGGAAGAGAATTTTACGCCGGATTTCAGTCTTGAAAAAGTGATAGAAGAGGAACGGCAAAACTCTTGGCGATTTGGTGGGAAAACAGTTTTTGGCGATGCTAAACCTCCGAAACCGAATGATGGAATTCAGTTGAGTTTGTTTTGAAAATTAATTTTATGAATAAGTATTACTATAATAATTTGAGAGTAGAAGTTTTTAATGACTCAACATTTTCTCTTAATTCAAATGATAATTTGGAAGTTTATGAGAATATTTATTTTGGAGATGATGCTAAAGAATATCCAACTTCAAAACACGGAATTAAATTGATTTCTAATGATAAAGAAATTAATAATTGCTTAATTATAGGTTCAGGTGGAGCAACAACTATCCATCCAAACTCTTCTATTTTAGATAATGACAATATCCTTATTTGTTGTTCTGACTCGGTTTTTTCTATTTCAATCGTTGATTTAAAATTAAATTGGGTTAAGAAATTAGATATGGCAACTTGTTTTCAAATCTTTAAAATTGAAAATGATTTTGTAATTCACGGAGAATTAGAAATTACAAGAATTGATAGTCTTGGAAATATTATTTGGCAATTTGGTGGTGCTGATATTTTTGTTTCTTTGGGTGGAGAAGATTCTTTTCAGCTTAATGATAATCATATTGTTTTGAAGGATTTTACAGGGACAAGTTATATGATTGATTTTGATGGGGAAATTTTAAATTAATAATTCAAATTATTATAATGAAAAATATAACCTTAATCATTTTTACACTTTTCGTAAGCATTTTTGTTCAGTCACAGAAATCAAATATGCAAGATTTAACAATTGTTGATTATGAAGTTAATTCAAGTAATAATATCAAAATTAAATCACTTGCCAGAATAGACGCTAAAGGAAACGTAATTGTATTTTCTGATAGTTGGGATGGGAAAAATTATTTTCAGTATAAATTGACGGTTGAAGAAATGAAGGTAATAAATCTATTATTGAATAAAGATTTAGAATCTTATGTAAAACAAAAGAAACTCAATAAAAATCAATTTTTTGGAGGGAATCCAAGATTTATTACTTATAAAACTAATGGTAAAAAGAAAAGCCTTTGTTTTATAGAACCTTTTATGGATGATGATTTTAAAACAATCATAAAAATTCTGAATAATAAAATTTATCTGCACGATAAATCTGCAAAAATTATAAATCATTATACGGACTTTGAGAAAATAAAAAAAGAAATATTAGAGAGAAGTAAAATCGATAACTATTTGCCTGTTAGAGCTATTATAATTCAAAATTAATATTAAAACCAAAAACCCTCCGAAAAATTCAGAGGGTTTATTATTTCAATTAAATTGATTCTTTAGTAAGAACCTTTCTCAATAAAATGAGCGGCAACTTTTTCTGTCAATACAATTGGATTTGGTGTGTTCACGTATTTTGTAAAACGTCTTAATCCTGCTAACATCATTCTTTGCTCATCGCCTTCTGAAAAAGAAACAATACCTTCTTTGGCATTGGTTGTGATGATTTCAACTGCTTTGTAAAGATTCAATCATAAGTATCGTGTTTTTTTTTAGTTCTACATATTTTTTCCGCATAATAATGTGAAACAAAAACCCACTCTTATTTTTCTTATTCATTGATCAAATTTTCATAATTTTTAAAAATAAGTATCAAAAAAAGTTAAAAAATAATTCATAAATTCTAACTTTTTAATAAGATAAAGTGTATTTATAACACTTTTTATAAAAAATATTGATGTTTTTTGTAATCATTCTTATCATAGATAATATTTGTTTTTTTTGAATGGTCATAATTTCCAATTTCTCGATTTTAATTCCTGTTTATGTATGAATGATATTTTAATATCATAATTTTAATGGTAAGCTTATCATATTTTGTATGTAATTCTTATCATAAAAAATAGATATGTAATAAGCTGATAAGCAGTGAATAATGAAAAAATATTTTTTTTTCTCGATTCTATTTTTATATTTGTAATGTTACGTAAATGTTAACTCAATAATGAATTTCGATTTTATTCAAACTTATGTCTCTGTTGACTGTGTTGTTTTTGGTTTCGATCATGAGAACCGACTCAATATTTTATTGGCTCAAAGATATCTGGATGATATGCCAACAGATAAGCAGAAAAAATTACCAGGAAGTTTAATATTGAGTAATGAAGATGTGGACGATGCAGCGGAAAGGGTTTTACATGAATTGACCGGAATCAAGAAAATGGTGCTTAAACAATTCAAATGTTTTGCAGATCCCATGCGTGCCAGTAATAAGCATGATATACAATGGATGGGCGAAGAGTACAAGCATAATATTGACAGGATCATTACCGTAGCATATCTATCACTTTGTAAGATTGATCATAAAATCAACAGTGCAAAGTATGATACGGTAGATTGGTGCCCGATAGATAAGCTGCCAGCATTGCCATTTGACCACAATCAGATCATTAAAGAATCATTGGTGGAGATCAGAAAATGGATAGAATCTGATTTCTCTATTATTTTCGAATTGCTTCCGAAAAGATTCACAATAAGACAATTGTACCAATTATATAGTGCAGTGAGTGAAAGATATATTGATATCAAGAATTTTCATAAAAAAATATCTTCTTTCAATTACATCATTCCCTTGGACGAGATAGAAAAAGATGTTGCACACAGAGCGGCTCGATATTATAAATTCGATGCTAAGATCTATAAGAAAAATAATAATAAACTAATCAAATAATCCCACACTATAAAATGTATTTGCTTGGATATGATATAGGTAGTTCGTCCGTAAAGGTTTGTCTTATGGAAGCTTCTAGCGGAAAAATTATCGCGTCAGACTTTTCACCGAAAAAGGAAATGAAGATTTCTGCTATTCATCCCGGATGGGCAGAGCAGAATCCTACAGATTGGTGGACCAATTTAAAATTAGCTCACGAATCTGTAATACACCATTCTGGAATTGATCCAGAAGATATCAAAGCAATTGGTATCACATGGCAGATGCATGGATTAATATTGGTGGATAAAGACCAGAATCTTCTTAGACCATCAATCATTTGGTGTGACAGTAGAGCTGTTTCTTATGGTGAAAAGGCTTTCAAAGCCATTGGAGAAGAAAAATGTCTTTCTCATCTTCTTAATTCTCCAGGCAATTTTACAGCTTCTAAACTAGCTTGGGTAAAAGAAAATGAGCCAGAGATCTTTGAAAAGATTGATAAAATAATGCTTCCCGGAGACTATATCGCAATGAAGCTTTCTGGAGAAATAGGAATCACTGTAGAAGGTTTGTCAGAAGGGATCTTTTGGAACTTTAAAAACAATTGTATATCAGAAGATGTTATTAATTATTATGGTATTCCAAAAAGTTTCTTTCCAGAGATTGTTCCCACTTTTGGAGTTCAAGCAACAGTTTCTGCAGATGCAGCTCAGGAATTAGGTTTGAAAATAGGAACGCCAATTTCTTACAGAGCGGGAGATCAGCCGAATAATGCGCTTTCATTGAATGTTTTCAATCCGGGAGAAATTGCTTCAACTGCTGGTACGTCGGGCGTGGTTTATGGTGTTTTGGATAAGCTGGACTATGATAAATTATCGAGAGTGAATACGTTTGCCCATGTTAATCATACCGATGAACAGACAAGATTAGGCGTTTTACTTTGCATCAATGGAACTGGAATTTTGAACTCTTGGTTGAAACACAACTTCGCAACATCATTATCATCTTACGGCGATATGAATGACTTGGCTTCACTTTCTCCAATTGGTTCCAAAGGACTTAGTATTATTCCATTTGGAAACGGAGCAGAAAGAGTTTTGGAAAATAAAGAAACAGATTGCTCGATACACGGGATTAATTTTAATATCCATTCCAAAGGCGATATTTTGCGTGCTGCTCAGGAAGGAATCGTTTTCTCTTACGAGTACGGAATGGAGATTATGAGAAATATGGGAATGGACATCCAAGTTGTGAAAGCAGGAAATGCTAATATGTTTTTGAGTTCTATATTCCGTCAGACATTATCTAGTGTGAGTGATGTTGTGATTGAACTTTATGATACAGATGGAGCTGTTGGTGCAGCTAGAGCAGCCGGAATGGGAATTGGATTTTATGCAAATTCCCAAGAAGCTTTTGCTTCATTAGAAAAAATAGCTGTGATAGAACCGGAACATGAAAAAAGAGATCAATATTTAGAGGCTTACGGAAAGTGGGATAGTTACCTGAAGCACATTATATAAATCCAATTAAATAGAAGTTTTTACCAAGCTTGCTGAGACTCAAAAAAATCAGTGAGAAGGGGATTTCTATGTCAAAATTTAGAAAATAATTAAATATATAAATCAAGAATTATGAACATTTTAAAAGGAACAAAAGAGTTTTTTCCAGGTATTGAACAGATCAAATTTGAGGGGAAAGAAAGCAGAAATCCAATGGCTTTCCGATATTATGAAGCAGATAGAGTTGTGATGGGAAAACCGATGAAAGAATGGATGCGTTTCGCAATGGCTTGGTGGCACACACTATGTGCAGACGGAAGTGATCCATTTGGTGGAGGTACTATTCATCATCCTTGGAATATCGGAAATGATGCCGTTTCCAGAGCAAAATATAAGATGGACGCTGGTTTCGAATTCATGACCAAGATAGGTTTCGAATATTACTGTTTCCACGATGTAGATCTTGTAGATGCAGGTAATAGCTGGAAAGAATATGAGTCTAATCTTCAGTCTATTGTAGAATATGCTAAAGAAAAACAAGCGGCTTCTGGAATCAAACTTCTTTGGGGAACTGCAAACGTTTTCTCTCATGAGAGATATATGAACGGAGCCTCTACCAATCCAAACTTTGATGTGTTGGCTTGCGCTGGAACTCAGGTTAAGAATGCAATTGATGCGACGATTGCTCTTGGAGGAGAAAATTACGTTTTCTGGGGTGGAAGAGAAGGTTACATGAGCCTTTTGAACACAGACATGAAACGTGAAAAAGAACATTTAGCTAAATTCTTGACAATATCTCGTGATTATGCAAGAAGTCAAGGATTTACAGGGAACTTCTTAATCGAACCAAAACCAATGGAACCTACAAAACATCAGTACGATTATGATGCAGAAACAGTAATCGGTTTCTTGAGACATTATGGTCTTGACAAAGATTTTAAACTGAATCTTGAAGTTAACCACGCAACTTTGGCTGGTCATACATTCGAGCACGATTTACAGGCAGCTGTAGATGCAGGAATGTTAGGAAGTATCGATGCCAACCGTGGCGACAATCAAAATGGTTGGGATACAGATCAGTTTCCGATTGATTATTATGACTTAGCTCAGGCTTGGTTAGCGATTATTCCTGGTGGAGGTTTAGGAACAGGAGGAGTAAACTTTGATGCGAAAATCCGAAGAAACTCGATTGATGCAGACGATTTATTCATTTCTCATATTTCTGGGATGGATGTTTTTGCAAAAGGACTTTTGGTTGCTGCAGATATTCTTGAAAAATCAGACTATAACAAATTAAGAACAGAACGATATTCATCTTTTGATAGTGGAAATGGGAAAGCTTTTGAAGAAGGAAAATTATCATTGCAAGATCTTCAAAAAATTGCACACGAATTAGGAGAACCTCAACCTAAAAGTGGTAAGCAGGAACTATTCGAAGCAATTGTTAATATGTACATCTAGTACAATAGCTTTTACTAACACTCAAACAAACAAAAATTATGAATAGATTTAATTTTGCCAAAAATAAAGCTGCAATTTTCTTTGCAATGGCTTTATTACCTTCTGGTCTTGTTTATTCACAAACTACAAACGATACTGTTTCAACTAGTGAAAAGAAGATTGAAGAAGTAGTTGTAATTGGATATGGTAAGCAGAGAAAAGAGGCTGTTACCGGCTCTGTAGTTTCTGTAAAAGGAGATGTAATGAGAGAAGTTCCTTCATCTAACATTAGCCAAGCTTTGCAAGGTAGAGCTGCGGGTGTAGATATTGCGCAAACCTCCAGTAAACCAGGAGCTCCTATGCAAATCAGAATTAGAGGGACAAGATCTCTTACGGGAAACAATGATCCTTTAATTGTATTAGACGGGATTCCTTTTCCTGGGTCATTAGCAGACATCAGCCCAAATGATATCCAAAGTTTGGATATCTTGAAAGATGCCTCCGCAACGGCAATCTATGGTTCTCGTGGTGCTAATGGGGTTATCTTGATTACTTCAAAAGCTGGTAGAAAGAGACAGAAAGCTACTTTCTCATATAATACCTTTACTGGTCTTTCTGAGATATTTTCGAAGTATCCAATGATGAGTTCTGAGAAATTTATTAAACTTCGTGCGGATGCAAATCTTTTTGTTCAGCCTGGAGTGGATGAGTCTAATGATGTTAATACAGATTGGCAGGATTTGCTTTACAAAAAAGGAATCACAACCAATCACGATGTCGGGATTTCTGGCGGAACAGAGAAAGGGTCTTACAACTTCGGATTCAGTTATTACAATGAGAAATCTGTTTTACCTGGACAAGGTTTTGAAAGACTGAATTTTAGAGGGAGTTTAGATCAAGAATTGGGGAAATATTTCAAAATAGGGATGTCATCCAACAATGCTTATACAGTGAATAAAGGTTCTAATTTGGGTATTTATAATGCATTGAGTAATACTCCTATTTCGAACCCATATAATCCAGATGGAACATTGAAAGAGCGTGTAGTAATGTCTGCCGATACTCAATACATTGTTACAAAAGCAAGTATTGATAGACTTGGAGATTCCTGGGTTGACAAATCAATAGCTTTCAGTTCATATAACAATTTCTTCGGCGAATTTAATATTCCATGGATCAAAGGACTTAAATTAAGGTCAAATGTCGGTTTGAACTTTAAGACAACCAATACTGGGTCGTATACTGGAGAAGGTGTGTTTAGTTCAGAACCTAATAATCTTTCCACTGCATCAATTGGTAATTCTCTCACAACACACTGGGTGAATGAGAACATCTTAACTTTTGATAGAACCTTTGCAGATAAACATAAAGTGAATGTTGTTGCATTACAATCTCAGGAACAAAGTAAGTTTAATAGTTCTTACATCACCGCAAGAGATATTCCTACAGATGCTTTCCAGTTCTATAATCTAGGACAAGCGGAAGGCGAGATTACAATTAATCCTAATAATCAAGGATATACAGTTAAAGGTCTAAGGTCTTGGATGGGGCGTGTAATGTATGAGTATGATGGACGATATATGTTCTCTGCAACTATTAGAGGTGATGGGTCGTCTGTATTATCTCCAGGATATCAATGGCATATCTATAATGCTTTCTCTGCAGGTTGGAATGTTGCTAATGAGTCGTTCTTAAAAGATTCAAAATATATCAATCAGTTGAAATTACGATTTGGATACGGAGGAACGGCAAATCAAGCAGTAAGTCCTTACACTACTTTAGGCCAATTGTCAACAACGCCATATAATTTTGGTAATGATTATGCAATGGGGTATTATGTTAATAGATTACCAAATCCTAAATTGGGATGGGAGTATTCTGAAACATTCAACTACGGGGTAGACTTTGGTTTCTTGAATAACAGAATTACCGGTACTTTTGAATATTATGTAACCAATACAAAAGATTTGCTTTTGGATTTAAGACTACCAGCAACCTCGGGAGCAGATGTTATACTTTCTAATGTAGGGTCTACTCAGAACAAAGGTTTTGAATTGTCTTTAAATGGAAACATTATCAATGGTCAGGATTTTAGCTGGGATTTAGGGTTTAACTTATCTGCTAACAAAAATAAGATTACTTCGTTGGCTTCTGGTGCTACAAGAGATGAAACCAATTGGTGGTTTGTAGGACATTCTATCAACTCAATATTTGATTATCAATATCAAGGTCTTTGGCAAAATGGTGATCCTAATTTAGATAAACTAGAACCAGGAGGAAATGTGGGTATGATAAAAGTTCTTTATACAGGAGGATACAATGCTGATGGTACGCCAGTAAGAGCAATAGGACCTGCAGATAGACAAATTATCAATACTGATCCAGATTTTGTAGGAGGTTTCAATACAAGATTGGCTTATAAAAATTGGGATTTGAGTCTTGTCGGGGCTTTCAAAAGTGGAGGCGTTCTTATCAGTACATTATATGGAAACACAGGATATCTGAACATGTTAAGTGGCAGAAGAAATAACGTAGATGTAGATTATTGGACTGAGGAAAATCCTAATGTTAGATATCCAAAACCTAATGGATTGATAAGTAATAATAATCCAAAATATGGAAGTACACTAGCATTATTCGATGCTTCTTACCTTAAAATTAGAACAATCACTTTGGGTTACAATTTTGATCAAGAAATATTCAAAAAAGCAGGTATTACAAAACTTCGAGTTTATGCGACAGTGACTAATCCTTTTGTGTTTTTCTCTCCATATCATGACGCGTCAGGAATGGATCCGGAAACTAACTCTTTAGGAAACGAAAACCAAGCAGTTAATGATGTTTATAAAAGCAGATTTCTTACAATCGGAACCAACACACCATCTATACGTAATTATATGATTGGTCTTAACTTAACATTCTAAAAATTATTCAAAATGAAAAAATTAAGAATAAATACAGCAATCAAAGCGGTTTTGGCTACATTAGTTTTATCAAGCTGTTCAGACTTATTAGAAGAAGTACCGCGTGCAACTTACACATCATCATATTTTGAAACTGAAGAAGGTGTTTTGGGTGGAATTACATTTATGTACGCAAACCTTAGAAATATCTATGGAAATGGTTATTGGCTAAATGCTACAGAAACAGGAACAGATGAATATACATACGGACACGCAGGTGATGGTAACTACAAGGATATGGATCTCTCTGGTGTGGGGCAATTGACACCTGCAAGTAGCCGATCTGATGTTTTATGGAATAATGCTTTCAAGTCTATCAACACATCAAATGGTGTAATAGAAAAGGGTAGTCAATTTAATATCTCTAGCAGTCTTATTGCGGAAGCCAGATTCTTCAGAGGATTTATGTATTTCAATTTGGTTCAGACTTTTGGAGGTGTTCCGTTGGATCTTGGTTCTGGTGAATTAGCATTTAATATTAGTACTTATAGAGGTTCTAAGCGTAACACTGTTTCCGAAGTTTATACAAAAGCGATATTTCCGGATCTTATAAAAGCTATTGAAGATCTTCCAGCGACACCACGTGTAACAGGAGGTGTGACCAAGACAGTTGCTAGATTGTATCTTGCAAAGGCATATTTAACTTACGGATGGTGGTTACAAAACCCCAAAAATATCCCAACTTATCCTGAAGTATCTAGAACAGATCCTAATGGACAAACTGCACAATGGTATTTCCAAAATGCTTATAACATTGCATTAGATGGTATTAATAATCCTGGGGGATATGCGCTTCAACCAACTTATTATGATGTCAATCTAGCTCAAAATGATCGTCACAAAGAGATGCTTTTGTATGCAGATCACACAGAGTCTAGTGAGTATTATGATGGATCTAGCCATTCTTACAACACTGGGGCTTCTCCTGGAAATTTTGCCGCTTGGATGACAACATGGGATTATACATTCTTAGAAAGCTCTCCAACTCCTCAATGGACAGGAACTCCTGTAAGAACTGTACAAAGAGAAGCTGCCCAAGCTTACGGAAGACCTTGGAAATGTATGGCACCAACTATCGAAGTCGTTAAGAATACTTTTGCAGATAAAGTGAATGATTCTAGATATGATGGAACTTTTGTTACCACTTTCAGATCAAATTGGAATAAAGCTGGGATTACTACGGCTACATTATATGGCGCAAACGGATTACCTGTTCAAGTTGGAAGTGCAATTCTTTCATTTATTGATGAAGACAATTCAGCGATCGATTATTCTAACTCTGTTTACAAAAGTAATGTAGGAGCTGGCGTATTACCAGGAAGAGCGGATTTTGTAATTGCACCAAGTGGAATTAATAGATATGCTTATCCTAATCTTTGGAAGATTGGAACATATAGAACAGATAACGGAAATGGACTTGGTCAACCAAATGGAGGTATTACTCGTCCTTTCCCAATTGCGAAATTCTCTGAATTATATTTCGTAGCAGCGGAAGCAGCTGTGAAGGGTGCTACTGGGCCAACTAGCGCAAGAGACCTAATCAATGTTATCAGAGCAAGAGCTGGAAAATGGAGATGGAGCAACAATGGAAATGCAGCAAAAGTACAAGACAATAGTGCTGCAATGATCGCTGCTACACCTGCATCTATTACAATTGAATACATTTTGGCAGAACGTTCCAGAGAATATTATGGAGAAGGCTACAGATGGTTTGATTTGGTAAGAACTCAAACTTGGGCAGATTTGGCTAAATCTTATACAATTGGTGGTACAGATTTAAAAGATCATACACCAAAAACATATAACAGAACTATTCCAAACTATTTATACTTAAGACCAATTCCTCAAGGACAAATGGAATCCATTGAGTTAAGCGCTAGTGAGTTAGCGGCTTATCAGAATCCTGGATATTAATTTTTAGAAAATTCACATTCATATCAATCAAGAACAAAGTAGGTGTAACTATTACGCCTGCTTTGTTTAATGATAATCAAAAAAGTAATTATGGAGAAAACTTGGCGCTGGTTCGGTAAAAAAGACAAAATCAAATTAGATATGCTTCGTCAGATTGGAGTAGAAGGAATTGTTTCGGCACTTCACGATATTTCGAATGGAGAAGTTTGGCCTTTGGAAGCCATCAATGAATATAAAAATTATATCGAAAGTTTCGGACTTCGTTGGTCTGTCGTAGAAAGTCTTCCGGTAAGTGAAGCCATCAAGTACGCAGGCGAAAACAGAGATTCTTTAATTGATAATTATATCACAAGTCTTGAGAATTTAGGAAAAGCTGGTATTAAAACTGTTTGTTACAACTTTATGCCGGTTCTGGATTGGGCAAGGACAGACCTTTATTTTCAATGGGCGGATGGTTCATCATCATTATATTTTGATAAAGCCAAATTTGCCTATTTCGAAATTCATATCTTGGAAAGACAAGGTGCGGAAAAAGATTACACTTCCGAAATTCTTTCAAAAGTAGAAGAACTTAAACAAAAAATTACCGAAGACGAAAAGAACGATTTAATTGATTCAATCATTGTTAAAACCCAAGGTTTTGTCAATGGAAATATCAAGGAAGGCGACCAAAATCCGGTAGCAATTTTCAAAAGTCTTTTGGCTTTATATGACGGAATCGATAAAAACCAGCTTCGCCAGAATATGAAATATTTCCTCGAAAAAATAATGCCTATCTGCGAAGAATATGGAATTCAAATGTGTGTTCATCCTGATGACCCGCCGTTCTCATTGTTAGGTTTACCAAGAATCGTAACCAATGAAGAAGACATTGACTGGTTTTTGAATGCCGTAGATAATTCACACAATGGACTTACTTTTTGTACAGGTTCTTTGAGTGCAGGATTACAAAACGACGTTCCAAGATTAGCTCAGAAATATGCTTCCAGAACCAAATTTGTGCATCTCAGAAGTACAAATGTCTTCGAAAATGGAGATTTTATAGAAGCACATCATTTGGAAGGTAGAGGGAAATTAATAGAAGTTATCAAAATCTTCGAAAAAGAAAATCCAAGCTTGCCAATGCGTGTCGACCACGGCAGATTATTGACAGATGATATTGATAAAGGCTACAATCCGGGATATTCATTTCTAGGAAGAATGTTAGCATTAGGTCAAATCGAAGGTGTAATGGCTGCTGTCAATTACAAATAATAAAGAACCCCAAAGGGTTTAATTTCAATAGCCGTAGGTGCAACCTATGGAAATATGAAAGAATTTAATAATAAAAAAATGAACAAATCATTCAGTATAAAAGATAAAGTTGCAGTCATCACAGGCGCTTCCGGAGTTTTAGGAGGAAGTCTTGCCAAAAGTTTCATCGAAGCCGGAGCAAAAGTTGTGGCTTTGGGTAGAAATCAGGAAACTCTTGATGTTCGTGTAAAAGAATTGACAGACTTAGGTGGTGACGCATTCGCGGTAGAAGCCAACGTAATGAATGTCGAAAGTCTTGAATCAGCTTCAAAAAAAATCATTGAAAAATATGGAAAAATTGATATTCTGCTGAATATCGCTGGCGGAAATATCCCTTCAGCAACGCTTTCTCCAGAGCAGTCTTTCCTAGATGTAAATATTGACGGATGGAATCAGGTAACCGACCTTAATATCAACGGAACGGTTTATCCAAGTTATGTTTTCGGGAAAGTGATGGCAAATCAGGGAAGCGGAAGCATTGTGAATATTTCTTCTATGGCAGCTTATTCTGCGATTACTCGTGTTGCAGGTTATTCGGCAGCTAAGGCGGCGATTACCAATTTTACCCAATGGTTAGCTTCGGATTTAGCTTTAAAATATGGCGATAAAATCCGTGTGAATGCAATCGCTCCAGGATTTTTCATCGGAGACCAAAACAGAGCAATTCTTCTGAATCCGGACGGTTCGCTGACAGACAGAAGTAAAAAAGTCATTGCAAAAACGCCAATGGGACGTTTCGGCGATGCAGAAGAACTTAATGGCGCCGTACAGTTTCTGTGCTCAGATGCCGCAAGTTTTATTACAGGTGCTTTACTGCCTATTGATGGTGGTTTCAGTGCTTTTAGTGGTGTGTAATATTTCTCAAATATTTTTATATTTTCTTAAGAGACCTTGTCATTAATTTAATTTTTTAACAGGGTCTTTTTTAAAAATTATTATCAGTAATTATTAATAACACCAAGCTTTTATAAACGATAGCGCTTTTGTAAACTTAAAGCATTTAGTATAAAAAAATCTTCGTGCCCTTTGTGTTAAAATTTATCCCATTATTATTTGAATGTGGACAATCGATAAAAATTAAAAATGAAAGACAGAATTCCAAACGATATTTTCTCCGATTCTTTTTTGTTGCAAAACTCCAAAGCAGAGAATTTATACTTCGGTTATGCAAAAGAGCTGCCGATTATAGATTATCACAATCATTTGGAACCTGAGGTGATTTCTAAGAACAAAAATTTCCGTTCTCCAACAGCAATTTGGCTGGATGATGACCATTACAAATGGCGGGCAATGCGAAATTTCGGGGTTGATGAAAGATTCATTTCCGGACAGGCGAACGATGAAGAGAAGTTTCAAAAATGGGCAGAAACAGTTCCTTATACGCTTCGGAATCCTCTGTTTCACTGGACCCATTTGGAACTCAAAAATTCTTTCGGGATTAAGGAATATCTGTCTGATAAAAATGCGAATGACATTTATTCTTCAATGCAGGAATCTTTGCAGAAATCAGAATTCACGCCACAGAATTTACTTACTAATTATAAAGTAGAAGCGCTTTGTACGACAGATGACCCAGCTGACAGTCTGGATTATCATATAAAATTAAAAGAAAGCAATTTCAAAACAACAGTTTTGCCAAGTTTTCGACCAGATGTTTACATCAATATCATCGACCCGAAATCTTATATTTTAAATATCAAAAAGCTTGAAAAAGCATCGGAAATCAATATTAATTCTGTTTCAGATTTATTGAGCGCGCTTCAATCCAGAATCAATTATTTTGATGAGGTTGGCGCCAAAGTTTCAGACCACGGCTTCGAATATTTTCCAGACACCACCCAATGGAATTCTGATTTAGAAAAAGAATTTTCAGAATTTCTAAAAGGCAATCAGCTTACATTTTCCAATCCGGATGCGCTTTGCGGATTTCTTTTGAAAGAGCTCTGCAAAATGTATTCTGACAAAGGCTGGGTTCAGCAGTTTCACGTTGGTGCAACCAGAAATAATAATACTTTGATGCTTAAAAATATTGGTTCAAATACTGGTTTCGATGCGATTGGCGAACAATATTTTGCCCAAAGAATGAGCGTTCTTTTTGACGAACTCAATTCTGAAAACAAACTCACCAAAACAATTATCTACAATCTGAATCCAATTTACAATGAAGTTTTGGCTTCTCTTGCTGGCAATTTCAATGAATCAGGAATCAAATCCAAAATACAATTTGGCGCCGCTTGGTGGTTTCTTGACCAGCTTGATGGGATGCATAAGCAGATGAACACGCTTTCCAACATCGGTCTGATAAGTACTTTTGTAGGAATGCTGACCGATTCCAGAAGTCTGCTATCGTTCTCAAGACACGATTATTTCAGAAGATTATTGTGCAATATGTTCGGAACTGAAATGGAAAACGGAATGCTTCCTAACGACGAAGAATGGGTTGGGAAAATCATTCAGGATATCTGCTATTACAATGCGAAAAATTATTTCAATTTTTAAAAATGAGTCAAGAATCTTCAAATAAAATTTTATGCTTCGGGGAATTGCTTTTGCATTTCGCTCCGGATTCTGATGGCTATTGGCTGAAAAATCAATCTGTCAAAATCTACGTTGGAGGAGCAGAATACAATGTCGCTTCGGCACTTTCAAGATGGGGAAATCAGGTTTCTTTGTATTCTGCGTTACCAGAAAATGATCTTGGAAATCAGTTGGAATCAAAATTAAAAAATGAAAAAATAGAAGTTCTGGCAGAAAAGTCAAATGGCAGACTAGGAACTTTTTATCTTCCTTTTGACGGCGATATGCAGAATGCAAAAGTTATCTACGACCGTTTTCCGTCAGTTTTCACAGAATCAGATTTCTCAGGATTTTCTGATGATTCAATTTTTGAAAATGTGACTTGGCTTCATATCAGTACAATTACGCCGGCTTTGAGTGAGAATGCTTTCCAAAAATGTTTTGATTTGATGAAAAAAGCTAACGCTCAAAATATCAAAGTTTCTTTAGATTTAAATTACCGCGCATCGCTTTGGCAGAATCAAAATCCGTATGAGAAAATCTCCCAATTAATGCCGTTTGTGAATGTTTTGATGGGAAATATCTGGTCGATTCAGGAATTCTTAAATATTCCAATTGAATATGAACTGAATGGAACTTTCGATGATGAAAATCTTTCGAAACAAGCTGAGAAATCGGCATCTGAAATTCAAAAACAATATCCAAATGTAAAATTGATTGCCAACACTTTCCGATTTACGAAAGGCGACGAGGTCAATTATTATGCGACTTTATATTCTGAGGGAAAATTATTCATTTCAGAAAAATATTATTCTGCTAAAATATTGGAAAGAGTCGGAAGTGGCGATTCTTTTATGGGCGCTTTGATTCACGGAAGTCTTAAAGAAAATCCTATTCAAAAAATCCTGAATGATGCAACGGAAGTCGCTTTCAGAAAGCTTTTTGTAAGTGGCGACACCATCAATGAAACGATTAATATCGAAAATCTATGAGTTTAAATATCATACAAAAAATAAAAGAACAGAAAATAATTCCTTTGTTCTACAATGATTCTTTCGAAGTTTCAAAAAACATTACCAAAGCTTTGTACGAAGCAGGAATCCGTGTGATTGAATACACCAATCGTGGCGAATCAGCTTTAGAAAATTTCAGAAAATTAAAAGAATTATCAGCTACAGAATTTCCGGAACTTTTCTTGGGAATCGGAACCGTGAAAAATATTTCAGAAATGGATGATTTCATTGATACTAACGCTGATTTTATCATTACGCCAATCATTAATGAAGAATTGGTAAAACATTCTATTGAGAAAAATGTTCTGTTGATTGCGGGTTGTTTCACACCTTCGGAAGTGAATGTTGCTTACCAAAACGGACTTCGGCTGGTAAAGATTTTTCCTGCAGATTTGGCTGGTAAAAATTATATAAAATCGATTTCGCCGGTTTTTCCGGAAATGGAATTTATGCTGACAGGCGGAATCAATGCGAACGCTCAGGATATTTCCGAATGGATGAATGGAGGTGCAGTTGCAGTTGGACTTGGAAGCGCTTTGATTAAAAAAGAGTTCTCCGACGAACAGATAAAAGAAAAAGTTGAACAATTATTATCCCAATTAAATCAAAAATAAGATGCAGGCACCACAAAAAAAGAATCTGAGATGGTTTATGTTGTTTTTGGTTTTCTTGGCAACAACAATCAACTATCTCGACCGTCAAGTGATGGGACTTTTGAAACCCACTTTGGAAGCAGAGTTTGGCTGGTCGGAAAAAGATTACAGTTACATTGTGATGGCTTTCACAGCATCTTATGCTTTGGGAAATCTTTTGATGGGAAGGTTTGTTGATAGAGTAGGTTCCAAAATTGGATATGCGGTTTCTTTGGTGGTCTGGAGCTTAGCTTCTATTGGTCACGGGTTTGTGAAAAGCACGATGGGATTTTTGTTTGCAAGAACAGCATTGGGACTTTCAGAAGCAGGTAATTTTCCGGCAGCCATCAAGTCTGTGGCAGAATGGTTTCCAAAAAAGGAAAGAGCTCTAGCAACTGGGATTTTCAATTCTGGAGCAACAGTTGGAGCGATATTAGCGCCTATTTTGGTTCCTTTTATTTTGGGACATTACGGCTGGCAGGAAACTTTTGTCTGGATTGGCGCAGCCGGATTGTTGTGGCTGGTACTTTGGTGGCGTTTTTATAACAAACCTGAAGAAAATAAAAATCTTTCTGTCGAAGAATTGGCTTACATCAAAAGTGACCAGGAGGAAAATCAAAATAATCAGCCAAGTGCGCCTTCGAAAGATATTTTGAAACTGAAAGCAACTTGGTCTTTCGCCATCGGGAAAATGATGACTGACCCGATTTGGTATTTCTTTATGTTTTGGTTACCTGCATATTTTGCAGATGTTTTCAAAATGGATTTAACGAAGCCTTCATTACCGTTGATTTTAATCTACGGAGGAACAACCATTGGAAGTATTGGAGGCGGTTATTTGTCTTCCACTTTAATCAAAAAAGGCTGGGAAATCAACAAAGCTCGAAATTTTACAATGTTACTTTTTGCGTTGTTTGTAGTTCCAGTGATGTTTTCAAAATATCTGGATAATATGTGGATGATTACAGTTGTAATTGCTTTTGCGACCGCAGCGCACCAAGGTTGGAGTGCTAATCTAATGACTTCCGTTGGTGATAGATTACCTAATAATTACGTAAGTTCTGTCATCGGTTTTGGCGGAATGATGGGTTCTGTTGCTGGAATTATTTTTCCACTTTTCATAGGAATTGTCTTAGACTTTTTCAAAAATGCAGGCAATATCAATGGTGGTTATAACATCATTTTCTTCATTGCTGGGATTGCTTATGTTTCTGCTTGGCTGGTTATTAAGTTAATTAATAGAAAAGCAAACATTCAAAATAATAAAATGTAACTATGAAAAATAATCTTACAAAATATCTTCTTACAGCTTCGGTTTTATTTTTATTTCAGAATAATTCGGCGCAGGTTTTTTCTGATTTTACTTACAAAGGAAACGATAAAATCTACTCAGAAAATCCTCTGAAAGAAGACGAATTTTATTCTCCGATTCTTCAAGGTTGTTATCCAGACCCTAGTATCACAAGAAAAGGAAACGATTTTTATCTGGTTAATTCTTCCTTTGCCATGTTTCCCGGCGTTCCGATTTTTCATTCTAATGATTTGGTGAATTGGAAACAGATTGGTCACGTTTTGGACAGACCTTCGCAATTGAAAGTTGACAAAGCTGGATTTTCAGAAGGAATTTACGCTCCTGATATTAAATATAATAAGTTCAACGATACTTTTTATATGATTACCACGCAGATTGCGAGCGGAATCGGAAATATGGTCGTAAAAACAAAAGACCCTAAACAAGGCTGGAGCGAAGTCCAAAAACTCAATTTCGACGGAATTGACCCATCTATTTTCTTTGATGATGACGGAAAAGCTTACATTGTTCACAACGATGCACCACCAAAAGGAACGGAACAATACAGCGGACACAGAGTCATCAAAATCTGGGAATATGATTTGGAGAAAGACCAAGTTGTGGCAGGTTCAGATAAAATTATCGTGAATGGAGGAGTTGACATCACACAAAAACCGATTTGGATAGAAGGTCCACATTTGTACAAAAAAAATGGAAAATATTTTCTGATGTGTGCAGAAGGAGGAACTGGAGGTAATCACAGCGAAGTCATATTTATGTCAGATTCTCCGAAAGGCCCATTTGTTCCCGCTAAAAACAATCCGATTTTGACCCAAAGATATTTCCCAAAAGACAGAAAAGACAAAGTGGATTGGGCTGGTCACGCTGATTTGGTGGAAACACCTGATGGAAAGTATTACGGTGTATTTTTAGCGATTCGTCCGAACGAAAAAAATAGAGTAACGACTGGTCGTGAAACTTTTATTTTGCCTGTAGATTGGAGCGGAACTTATCCTATTTTTCAAAATGGTTTGGTGCCGATGAAACCCAAATTGAAAATGCCAAACGGTGTAAAAAATCAAACTAACGAAAAAGAGTTTTTTCCGAATGGGAATTTCACTTTCAATGATGATTTGAAAAAATCTCAATTGGATTATCGATGGATTGCAATGCGTGGACCTCGTGAAAGTTTTATTTCTCAGACTAAAAACGGAATCAAAATCAATCCTTTTTCTACAAATATCAAAGCAAAAGCGCCAGTTTCTGCATTATTCCACAGACAACAGCACGCCACATCAGAAACAACGGTTTCTTTAGATTTCAAACCAAAATCTGAAAAAGAATTAGCTGGAATCACTTGTTATCAAAGCGAAAATTTTAATTACGTTTTTGGAATTACCAAGAAAGATAAAGATTTCTACATTGTTTTGGAACGTACAGAAAAAGGAAATTCTACAATTGTTTCTAGTGAGAAGATTTCACTTTCGAAAAATATTCAGCTTCAGGTTTCTGTTGTGGCGGATGATTATCAGTTCAATTATTCTTTGGATGGGAAAAATTTCAAAAATCTTGGCGGAAAGGTGTCTGGCGATATTTTGTCAACAGATGTTGCGGGCGGATTTACAGGAAGTTTGATTGGATTATATGCAACGTCTGATAATGACATCAAGTTGTAAAATTAATATTTAAAATTAATGATAATGAATACTTTTTTGAAATCAATATTAACAGTGATTATTATCTTCAGTTTTGGATTGAAGTTAAAAGCTGTTCAACCTTTTATCACAACTGAAAAAAGTTCTGAAGTTCTTGTTGTAAAGGAAAAATCAACAAATGTTTCATTATTTGTAAACCAATCCATCGATAAAGGAATTCTGAGAGCAGTGAATAATCTTCAAACAGATTTTCAAAAAGTAACAGGCGAAACCCCGAATTTCATTAATCAAATTTCAAATTCTAAATCGCCATTAATCATCATCGGAACCATCGGAATTAATTCGATTATTGATGAATTAATCAAACAGAAAAAACTAAACGGGAAAGATTTAAATGGAAAACGAGAAAAATATCTTATTCAAAATATAAAAGATTTCAATGGAATCTCAGATATTATCGTGATTGCAGGAAGCGACAAGCGAGGAACAATCTACGGAATCTACGAATTTTCCAAGCAAATCGGAGTTTCGCCGTGGAGTTATTGGGCGGATGTTCCTGTGAAAAAATCAGAAAATCTCTATTTCAAAAAAGGAATTTACACAGACAACGAACCAGCCGTAGATTACCGCGGAATTTTCCTGAACGATGAAGAACCTTCGCTTGGAGGCTGGGCCAGAACGACTTTTGGCGGTTTCAATTCCAAATTTTATGAGAAAGTTTTTGAACTGATTTTGAGACTCAAAGGCAATTATCTCTGGCCGGCAATGTGGGGAAGTGCTTTCTATGATGACGACCCGCAAAACGGAATTTTAGCCAACGAAATGGGAATCGTAATGGGAACGTCACATCACGAGCCGATGGCTTTGGCACAGCAGGATTGGAGACGATACATCAAGAAAAATAATCTGCCAAATGTTTGGGATTATTCTAAAAATCAAAAAGTTTTGGATGAATTCTGGACAACAGGAATAGAACGTTCCAAAAATTGGGAAAAGCTCGTTACAGTCGGAATGCGTGGCGATGGAGACGAAGCAATGGGAGAGGGAACTAATATTTCACTTCTTGAAAATATTGTCAAAAATCAGAGAAATATTATTGGAAAAGTGACTGGTAAAAATGCCAATAAAATGCCACAAGTTTGGGCTTTGTACAAAGAAGTTCAGGATTATTATGACAAAGGAATGCGTGTTCCAGACGATGTGACTTTGCTTTTTTGTGATGACAATTGGGGCAATGTCCGCAAACTTCCGGATTTATCAAAACCTTTGCACAAAGGTGGTTATGGAATGTATTATCACTTTGATTATGTTGGCGGACCACGAAATTCTAAATGGATAAATATCAACCCAATCCAAAGCGTTTGGGAACAGATGAATCTGACGTACGAACATAAAGTTGATAAAATCTGGGTTGTGAACGTCGGTGATTTGAAACCAATGGAATTCCCAATCAGTTTTTTTATGGAAATGGCTTGGAATCCGAAACAATTCAATGAAAATAATCTTTTGGAATATACGGAAAATTGGGCTTCTGAACAGTTTGGACAAAAGCAATCTAAGGAAATTGCGAGGATGATAAATCTGTATGCAAAGTACAACAGAAGAGTTACGCCGGAAACTTTGGACAGCAAAACTTACAGCCTCGAAAATTACAATGAATTCGAAACTGTTGTAAATGATTATCGAAAATTGTCATTGGATGCAAACAGGCTTTACAACGAGATTCCTGCTGAATATAAAGATGCGTATTTTCAATTGGTTTTGTATCCGATTGACGCTTGCAGTAATTTATATGAAATGTATTTTAATGTCTCAAAAAATCATCAGTTAGCTTCTAAAAAAGACATCAGAGCCAACGATTTTGCCGACAAAGCGAAACAGAATTTTGAATATGATTCGGTTTTGCAGAATAAATACAATAATGAAATCTCTGGCGGAAAATGGAAACATATGATGGACCAGACCAGAATTGGTTACAACAATTGGCAACAACCCGATAAAAATAAATTGCCTGAAGTGATTTATTTAAAGGAAAATGAAGTTTCAAAAAGCAGAATTTTTAAAGAAAAAGATGGTTACGTTTCCATCGAAGCGGAGCATTTTTCACGTAAAAATAATTCAGATAAAATTGAATGGAAAGTCATTCCTGATTTTGGAAAAACATTGTCTGGAGTTACTACTTTTCCTCAAAATATTTCTCCGAAAGACAATGAAAATGTTTCATTGGAATACGAGGTAGATTTCAGTTCAACAGGAGAATTTGAAGTTCAATTGTTATTAGCTCCGACTCTTAATTTTAATTCAAACAAAGGTCTTCATTATGAGATTTCTTTTGATGGAGAAAAACCTCAAGTTGTCAATTTTAATGGACATTACAAAGGCGAATTGGGGCAATGGCAATCGGAACATATCATCAAATCAAAAACAAAACATAATATTTCAAAAGCAGGAAAACATACGTTACGTTTCCGAGTTTTGGATGCGGGAATTGTTTTAGAAAAAATATTGATTGATACAGGCGGTTTGAAAGATTCTTATCTCGGAGGACCGGAAAGTGAATTTGAATAAGATTTAGAATAGATTTTTTTGAATTTTACTAGGAATCAATATCTTAAAATAAATGTAAAAATAACACTTGTAGTTAAATAACAAATTGTAAAATGAAAAAATATGTTATCGGGTTAGATTATGGAACAGATTCCGTTCGGGCAGTTCTTGTGGATACAGAAAATGGGGCAGAAGTGGCTACATCCGTAAGTTATTACCAGAGATGGAAAAAAGGATTGTACTGTCAGCCAGAGAAAAGTCAGTTCAGACAACATCCTTTGGACCATATAGAAGGTTTGGAAAAAACCATCAGAGAAGTTGTAGAAAATAGCGGAGTCAATCCAAAAGAAATTCTAAGCATCTGTATCGATACAACAGGTTCTTCGCCAATGCCTGTTAACAAAGATGGAATTTCTCTGGCTCTGACAGAAGAGTTTTCAGAAAATCCCAATGCGATGATGGTTTTGTGGAAAGACCATGCTTCAATTTCAGAAGCTGAAGAAATCAATCGTCTGGCAAAAAATTGGGAAGGAGAAGATTATACAAAATTTGTAGGTGGAATCTATTCTTCAGAATGGTTTTGGGCAAAAATTCTTCATATCAACAGAGTAGATGAAGATGTCAAAAATGCTGCTTACAGCTGGATGGAGCACTGCGATTATATCACATTTCTATTATCAGACAATCAAGATTTGACGACATTCAAAAGAAGTAGGTGCGCTGCAGGTCACAAAGCAATGTGGCACGAGCGCTGGAACGGTTTGCCATCTCAAGAATTTCTGAATCAATTAGACCCGTCATTAGGAGAACTTCGTGAGAGACTTTATGATAAGACTTATACTTCAGACGAAATTGCAGGCCGTCTTAATTCTGAATGGGCAGAAAAATTGGGGCTTACGACAGATACAATTATTACGGTTGGAACATTTGATGCACATTCCGGAGCAGTTGGTTCAAAAGTAGAAGAAAACACACTTATCCGAATTATGGGAACTTCTACCTGTGATATTATGGTTGCTTCAGAAGAAATAATTGGAAATAAAACTGTAAAAGGAATCTGTGGTCAAGTGGATGGTTCGGTAATTCCTGGATTGATAGGACTAGAAGCTGGACAGTCTGCTTTTGGTGATTTATTGGCTTGGTATAAGGATATTTTACTTTGGCCAACTCAAAATATTATATTAAAATCTGAAATTCTTTCCGATGAACAAAAACTTCAATTAACAGACGAATTAGAATCCAATTTAATCAAAAACTTAACCAAAGAAGCGGAGAAGATTCCTTTGTCAGAAACTATTCCGATTGCTTTGGATTGGATTAACGGAAGACGAACTCCCGATGCCAATCAAGAGTTAAAGGCTGCTATTACGGGATTATCTTTAGGTACAAAAGCTCCTCATATTTTCAAAGCATTGGTTAATGCTATTTGTTTTGGTTCAAAAAAAATTGTTGACCGTTTCGAGGAAGAAGGTGTCAAAATCAATAAAGTGATTGGCATCGGAGGTGTTGCCAGAAAATCACCATTCATTATGCAGACTCTGGCGAATGTTCTCAATAGACCTATTGTGGTTGCTTCTTCAGACCAAGCTCCAGCTTTGGGTGCTGCAATTTATGCGGCTGTTTCTGCGGGGATTTATCCAACAGTACAGGAAGCGAGTCAGAAAATGGGCTCTGATTTCGAAGCTGAATATTTTCCTCAACAAGAATTTGTTGCACAGTATGCTGTATTAATGCATCAATATCAAAACCTTGCCGATTTCGTAGAAAATAACATTAAATCTAAAAAATATGAGCACTAATTATAAAGAACTCCAAAGAGAATGTTACGAAGCCAATATGCAGCTGGATGAACTGGGTCTTGTGGTTTATACATTTGGAAATGTAAGTGCAGTTGACCGAGAAAAAGGAATTTTTGCCATCAAACCAAGCGGTGTTCCGTACGAAATTCTGAAGCCTGAAGATATTGTTATTTTAGATTACGAAGCCAATGTAGTTGAAGGAAAACTGCGTCCATCTTCTGATACCAAAACTCACGCTTATCTTTACAAAAATTGGCAAAATATCGGAGGGATTTCTCACACGCACGCTATCTATTCAGTTGCTTGGGCGCAGGCTCAGATGGATATCCCGATTTTTGGGACGACGCATGCCGATCATTTGACTTCAGACATTCCCTGTGCTCCGCCAATGAAAGATGAACTCATCGAAGGTAATTATGAATACAATACAGGAATCCAGATTTTAGGATGCTTCAAAGAAAGAAATTTATCTTATGAAGAAGTAGAAATGATTCTTATTGGAAATCACGGACCTTTTACATGGGGAAAGGATGCTGCAAAAGCCGTTTACAATTCCAAAGTTTTGGAAACTGTTGCTCAAATGGCATTTCTCACACGTCAAATTAACCCAAATGCATCAAGACTAAAAGATTCATTAATCAAAAAACATTACGAACGCAAGCACGGTAAAGATGCTTACTACGGTCAATAATTTTAAATTCAATCAACAAAATCATATGTTAACACCACTCAATACAAAAGAAATCTGGTTTATTACCGGAAGTCAGCATTTATATGGACCAGAAACTTTGGCGCAGGTTGCAGAACATTCTGCTAAAATAGTTGAAGAACTTAATTTGTCTTCGGCGATTCCTGTAAAAGTGATTCTAAAACCTACAGTCAAAACTACAGAAGAAATTTTTGAAACACTTACTGCTGCCAATTTTGCAAAAGATTGTATTGGCATTGTGACTTGGATGCATACATTTTCTCCTGCTAAGATGTGGATTCGAGGATTGACAGCTTTGCAAAAACCACTTCTTCATCTTCATACCCAATTTAATCAAGACATTCCTTGGTCAACGATGGATATGGATTTTATGAATCTGAACCAGGCTGCTCACGGTGACCGCGAATTTGGCTTTATGGTAAGCAGACTTCGCAAGAACAGAAAAGTCGTCGTAGGCCATTGGGCTGAAGAAAGGGTTCAGAAGCAGATTGGCGATTGGTCGAGAGTTGCAGCGGGCTGGGATGACTGGCAGGGCGCAAAATTCGCTCGTTTTGGAGATAATATGAGATATGTTGCAGTAACTGACGGCGATAAAGTGGAAGCTGAAACCAAATTTGGTTTTTCTGTCAACACCTGGGGAATCGGAGATTTGGTAAGTGTTATCAATTCCATTGGAGAAGGCGACGTAAAAACTTTGATAGAAGAGTATGAAACTTCCTATAATATGGCTACTTCATTACTTGCAGGTGGAAATAATAGAAAATCTTTAGAATCTGCTGCCAGAATAGAATTAGGTTTGGAGAAATTCCTGAAAGATGGAAATTTCAAAGGCTTTTCTGATACTTTCGAAGACCTTCACGGGATGGAACAGCTTCCTGGAATTGCAGTGCAGAGACTGATGCAGAAAGGTTATGGTTTTGCAGGAGAAGGCGATTGGAAAACGGCCGCTCTTGTTCGTGCAATGAAAACAATGGGACAAGGTCTGGAAGGTGGAAATGCTTTTATGGAAGATTATACTTATCATCTTGATCCTTCCAATCCATCGATTTTAGGATCTCATATGCTGGAAGTTGACCCTGTTTTGGCTGTGGATAAACCATCTTGTGAGATTCATCCATTAGGAATTGGTGGGAAAGCGGATCCAGTAAGATTAGTTTTTAATTCTAGAGGGAATATCAATTCTTTGGTTGCTTCATTAATGGATTTTGGAAATCATTTCAGATTGTTAATTAATAAAACCAGATCTCTAGAAATTACTGAAGAGCTACCAAAACTTCCTGTTGCAAGAGTTCTTTGGAAACCGCTTCCTGATCTTTACACGGCTGCAGAAGCATGGATTTTGGCTGGTGGAGCGCATCACACTTGTTATTCTGAGAATCTTAGTGTGCAACAATTGGAAGACTTTGCAGAGATAGCAGGAATAGAATCTGTTGTAATCGATGAAGATACCAAAATTCGTGACTTCAAAAATACATTGAAATGGAACGAAATCTATTACCGCTAATCAATTTTCAAATTGCAAAATCTATGAAAATATCAAGATTAAAATTGCAAATCATTTTGTTTACAATTTTAAGTATTTTCAGTTGCAGTAAAAAAGATTCAAAAATCAACAAAGAAAAAATGGAGAATATTCAGATTTCAGATTATGGAGTGACAGTCAAAGGTGACTCTGTTAAAAAATATACTTTGACCAATAAAAATGGGATGAAAGTAGAAGTCATCAATCTTGGGGGCATTATTACATCTCTTACTGCTCCTGACAAAAATGGAAAATATGAAGATGTTGTTTTGGGTTTTACAAATCCGGAAGATTATTTGGAGAATCCTTATTTCTATGGTGCATTGATAGGTAGATTTGGAAATAGAATTGCAAATGGAAAATTCAGTTTAGACGGAATCGAATATAATGTCAATAAAAATGATGGACAAAATAGTCTTCATGGTGGAAAAGATGGTTTTCATACCAAATTCTGGAATATTGAACGTGTGAAAGATTCGCAGTTTCCAACTCTGAAATTAACTTATACAAGTCCTGACGGTGAAGAAGGATTTCCTGGAAATCTTAAAACCACAGTATATTATACCTTGACAGATGATAATGCTTTAGAAATTTCTTATGAAGCAGAAACGGATAAAACAACCGTTGTCAATCTTACACAGCATTCGTATTTCAATCTTTCGGGAGATTTTTCAAAGCCAATCACAGACCACGAACTGCAAATTAATGCAGATCAATTTTTACCCGTTAATGAAACTTTGATTCCGACTGGCGAATTAAAATTAGTCAAAAATTCTCCATTTGATTTCACAGTTTCAAAACCGATTGGTAAAAGTATAGATGAAGAAAATGATCAGTTAAAACTTGGAAAAGGTTACGATCACAATTGGATTCTGAATGGAAGTGGGCTTAGAACAATTGCTACAGTTTATCATCCGTCTACCGGGAGATTGTTGGAAGTGCAGTCGACAGAGCCGGGCGTTCAGTTCTATTCGGGCAACTTTCTCGATGGGAAATTTGAAACAAAAACTGGCGAAAAAAATGAAGCAAGAACAGGATTTTGTTTGGAAACACAACATTTTCCAGATTCTCCAAATCAGCTAGATTTTCCTTCAACAGTATTGAAACCGGGACAGAAATATGAGACAAAAACAATTTATAAATTTTCGGTAAAACAATAGATTATGGGAAAATTCGCAACGATAGATATTATTATTTTTCTGATTTACTTTGTGGTAGTCGCATCTTACGGAATTTGGATTTACAAGAGAAAAAAATCAGAATCTACAGGAAGTAAAGATTATTTCTTAGCAGAAGGTTCATTAACTTGGTGGGCAATTGGTGCAAGTCTTATTGCTTCCAACATCTCGGCTGAGCAGTTCATTGGAATGAGTGGAAACGGATTCACGGTAGGAGTAGCGGTTGCCGCTTATGAGTGGATTGCTGCAATTGGTTTAATTATAGTCGCAGTTTGGTTTATCCCAATGTATCTTAAGAATAAGATTTTTACTATGCCTCAGTTTCTGAAAACCAGATACAATGAGACAACAGCGCTTATTATGGCTGTTTTCTGGCTTTTCCTGTATGTTTTTGTTAATCTTACATCTATACTTTATCTTGGATCGATAGCCATTTCTAATTTAATAGGAGAAGAATATTTTCACATTATCATGCCTGCGCTGGCTGTATTTGCGATTGTCATTACATTAGGAGGAATGAAGGTCATTGGATTTACTGATGTGATTCAGGTTGTAGTTTTGATTATTGGAGGTTTAGCGACGACATATGTAGCACTAACTTTGGTTTCAGAACATTTTGGATTAGGTAAAGATGCTTTGGCAGGTTTTAGCAAATTGATGGAAGTTTCGCCGGATCATTTCAAGCTTTTGGTTCCAAAACCCGAAGAAAATGCAACCCAGGAACAAGTTAATAATTATCTTGCACTTCCGGGAATCGGGATGTATCTTGCTGGGATTTGGATCGTGAATCTTAATTATTGGGGATGTAACCAATATATTACTCAGAGAGCTTTGGGAGCTGATCTTAAGACTGCACGACAAGGGATTCTTTTCGCGGGATTTCTTAAACTTTTGATGCCGATTATTGTAATGCTTCCAGGAATTGCAGCGTATGTTCTTTATCAAAATGGAGCTTTGCAGAACGAGATGGCTCCTGGAGGAAAACTTGTTCCAGACAATGCATATTCAGCAATTCTAGGATTCCTTCCAAATGGTATGAAAGGACTTTCTGTAGCCGCGCTTACAGCAGCTATTGTAGCTTCTCTTGCAGGAAAGGCGAATAGTATTGCCACTATTTTTACAATGGATATTTACAACAGATATATCAACAAAGAAGCTTCTGAAAAGAAGCAGGTTAATATTGGGAAAATTGTGATTATTGCTTCTATTATTGTAGCCATACTTTTCACTTGGAATGATTCTTTAGGAATTGGCGGCGCAGGTGGTTTCACATTTATTCAGAAATATACAGGATTTATCAGTCCTGGTGTATTTGCAATGTTTCTGCTGGGAATGTTTTGGAAGAGAACTACCGGATCAGCGGCGATTGCAGGATTACTTTCCGGTTTTATTCTTTCGGTATTTTTTAATGAGTTTGCAACATCTGTTCTCGGACCGGAAACTTGGATTTATACAGCTTACAAGAATGCTGATGGAATCTATGAAATTCCGTTTCTCAACTGTATGGGATTAGCTTTTGCCTTCACGATGCTTCTTATGGTTCTTGTAAGTTTTGCCGGACCAAAAGTAAATCCTAAAGCTTTCGAAATCGATAAGAAAATGTTCAAAGTAGAACCTCCTATTTTGGCGATGATTGTTATTACATTATTATTAGTTTCTGCATTATATGTCAGATTCTGGTAATGATTTTTAGTTAGGGGTGAGTAGGATACTATATTTTTAGTATCCTATTTTTTTAAATTTTGAATAAAAAACCTTCCAAAACTCTTTCATTATATTTTTTCTCATCGAATCGATAAAGGAATGAACCTTTTCTAGACGAGCTCATATCTTTTTCATCAGTTTTTACAAGAATGTTGAGCGCATTGATTTTGCTGATGAAATTTCGTTTGTCATATTCGGCATCAAAAATAGCTTCATATAAGTTTTGGAGAACCTTCATTGTAAATTTTTCGGGTAGTAATTCAAAGCCGATTGGTCTTGTTGAAGCTCTTCTTCTCAACCTAAGCACAGCATCTTTTACCATATCATTGTGGTCGAAAATAAGTTTTGGAGAATGTTTCAGATCAAACCATTTTGCATTGTATTTTTCGTTGATCTGGATGTTTTTTTCAATGTTTAATAAAGCATAATAGGAGACAGATATGATTCTTGCAGTTGGTTCACGCTCAATTTCACTATACGTATTCAATTGTTCCAAGTAGATGTTTTCGATTCCGGTCAGTGTATTGAGAACGCGATTACCGGCTTGGTCCAAAGTCTCATTTTCATTGATAATTCCACCAATAAGAGACCATTCTCCTTTTTTCGGTTCAAAGTTTCTCTTAACTAGAAGTATTTTCAGATTTTCACCATCAAAACCAAAAAGGATACAGTCAACGGCGACTAATTGTCTGGGATACTGAGAGTAATCTTTTTTCATAGTTATAAGTTTCTATGCAAATTTATAATTTTTGGAAATCGATTATATACTAGAATTAAAATAAATGTCATTTTTACACTTTTTTTATGATGTTTTACATAAGAAAGTGGAATTTTAGCTTTTGAAGACACTTTTTGGAACTAAACCATTCCCTAAAATCCCCGTTTTTCACAGTAAACTCATTACATATAAATTAATTTAAAGTTAAATTTATGTTAAAATTTATTGGTTTGAATTTCACCTTTTCATAATTCTGATTCTAAAAGGATATCGTTAAAAATACGATAAGTCGGACAAGGCAAAATTTTCCTGAAAAATAACATTTCGTTTAATTGATTTATAGAGAAACAATTCCGATTTATATTGTTGATTTTCTTATAATTTAATAATCTTATTTTTTATGATAAGGTTATGGTCTAATTCTCTGTTTTTTGATTGTCTGAAAAACGGGTTTTGCTTATTGTTTCGAATCCAAGCATAAAAATGTTTTGTATATAGATTCTTTCTTTTATTTTTAGAAATGTAGAATTAACACTTAGTTAACACAGAAGTTAACGGTTGCTGATTTTATTCATTGTAAAAGATAGGAACAAATAAAATATTGGATTATCAAATACTGATATTATAAAGAAAAACTTATTATGAATCTGAACAGAAGCTTTATTCTTTTAAGTGTTGCCATTTCCCTTTTTGGCAAAGCACAGGATATTCCTTATTTACAGAAAAAAGGAACAGCCACACAACTGATGGTTGATAAAAAACCTTTCCTGATTTTGGGTGGAGAATTAGGTAATTCCTCAGCTTCATCTTTTCAGGATATTGAGAGAGATTTCCCGAAGCTTCAGAAGATGGGACTTAATACTGTTTTGGTTCCGGCTTATTGGGATTTGATAGAACCTGAGGAAGGGAAATATGATTTCAGTTTGATTGATAAATCTATTGATGAGGCGAAAAAAAATGATTTGAAAGTCGTTTTTCTTTGGTTCGGGTCTTACAAGAACTCAATGTCTTGTTATGCGCCACTTTGGTTTAAGCAGGATTATAAAAAATATCCAAGAGCTTACTCCAAAGCAGGAAAGCCTTTGGAAATTGCAAGTTCTTTTTCCGAGAATGTTCTGAAAGCCGATAACAAGATTTTTGGAGAATTTATTAAACACATTGCCAAAGTTGACCAAGACAAAACTGTCATTATGGTTCAGGTGGAAAACGAAATTGGGATGTTGGAAGGTGCTCGCGATTATTCCAAAGAAGCAAACGCTGTTTTCAATGCACAAGTTCCAGAAACATTAATTAAATTCTTAGATAAAAATAAAAAAGACCTTCATCCTTCTCTATCTGAAAAATGGGGAAAACTAGGTTTTAAAACCAAAGGAAATTGGCAGGAAATATTCGGAGATGATTTATATACAGATGAATTATTTACTGCGTATTCTTATGGTTTGTATGTGGAAAAATTAGCAAAAACAGCACGTTCCATTCACAATCTTCCATTGTATATCAATGCGGCAATGAACAGCAGAAACCGCCAACCTGGAGAATATCCTGCTGGTGGACCATTGGCACATTTGATTGATATTTGGCACGCATCTGCACCAAGCATCGATATTCTTGCTCCGGATTTATACGATGGAGATTTCGCATCTTGGTCAGCAAAGTACAGACTTCATAACAATCCGTTATTTGTTCCGGAAATCAAAATGACTCAGAATAATGGCGTTCAGGCTTTTTATGCTTTCGGAGAACACGATGCGATTGGTTATAGTCCATTCTCAATAGAAAATAATTCTGAAGCAGGAAGCAAACGATTGGAAGATGCTTATTCTAAATTGAAACAATTGATGCCTTTGTTGACTAAATATCAGGGACAAGGAGCTTCGAAAGGATTGCTATTCGACCAAAAAAGTTCAGAGAGAATCATCAATTACGATGATTTGAAAATCACAGCAAGACATTATTTCTCATTACCGTGGGACCCACGTTCCAAAGATGGAAGCGTTTGGCCGGAAGGAGGAGGATTGATATTGCGAATTGCAAAAGACGAATACATTGTTGCAGGAAGCGGAATCGTAGTAGAATTTGAAAAGGAGAGTGAGAAAAAAGTGATTCAGGCAAAAGACCTAGGAGAAGATGGATTTGCAGCTCAAGGTGGAAAAGAAAAAGCGCAGTCAGTGTGGAATGGCGGTGCTCGTGCAGGCATTGGACCTGTGG
This sequence comes from uncultured Weeksellaceae bacterium, assembly GCA_963530025.1. Lineage (GTDB taxonomy): Bacteria > Bacteroidota > Bacteroidia > Flavobacteriales > Weeksellaceae > Epilithonimonas. The sequence continues at coordinate 105,390 of CAUSBY010000003.1, read as the reverse complement.
ACGAAATTGGTCTGGATGAAAATGGAAACTTCAAATATATCAGAAGATTGAATGGCGACCAAACCCATCAAGGCAGACATGTAAGAATCGGTGTGGATGATTTCCAGATTCTGCACATCAAACTTTATGAGTATAAATAATTTTCGGAGATGAAAGATATTAGAATATTCAGATTGGTTTTACTTTTTGGTTTTTTACTTTTTGCGGGAAATTTATTTTTTGCTAAAGTGAAATTACCAGCTTTGGTTTCTGATGGAATGGTTTTGCAGAGAAATCAGAATATCAAAATTTGGGGAAAAGCTGACCCAAGTGATAAAATCAATGTCCAATTTCTGAATAAAAAATATTCTGCGGTTGCGGATAATAAAGGCGATTGGAAAATCAATCTTCCTAAAATCAATGCGGGAGGTCCTTATGTAATGACAATCAACGAAATTACGTTGAAGGATATTATGATTGGCGATGTTTGGTTTGCTTCAGGACAATCCAATATGGAACTTCCGATGCGAAGAGTGAAACCTCTTTACGAGGACGACATTAAAAATGCCAACAATCCTAATATCAGATTTTTCACGGTTCCTCAGAAATATAATTTCAAAGCATCACAAGATGATTTGGAAAGCGGAAATTGGGAAGTTACAAATCCTCAAACCATTATCAATTTTTCAGCTGTTGCCTATTTCTTTGCCAAAGAATTGAATCAAAAAAATAATGTTGCAATTGGAATTATCCACGCAAGTTTAGGCGGTTCGCCGGTTCAAGCTTGGATGGACACCAATTCTCTGAAAAAATACCCTGAATATCTGGATGAAGCTGAAAAGTGGAAAAATGATGATTTGATAAAATCTACAGAATCTAATGAACAAACATTGAGCAAAGCTTGGTACGAAGAATTGGACCAAAGTGATGTTGGATTCAATCAACATTGGGAAAAGTTTGATGTTGATGATTCTGATTGGAAAACGATGAATGTTCCCGGTTCTTGGGAAGACAAAGAAGGTAGTTTTGAAGGTTCTGTCTGGTTGAGGAAAGAAATTAATCTAACCAAAAATCAAGTTGATAAATCGGCTTTTTTGAATCTCGGAAGAATCAAAGATGCTGATGAAACTTACATTAATGGCGTAAAAGTAGGCATTGTAACTTACGAATATCCGCCACGTTGGTATGATGTTCCGAAAGGGATTTTGAAGGAAGGAAAAAATATTATTACTGTAAGAGTAATCAATGGAAGTGGAAAAGGAGAGTTCATTGCGGACAAACCATATTATCTGGAAATCGCTGGTAAAAAAATTTCTTTAGAAGGTGAATGGAAATATAAAATCGGAGCCAAAATGGGAAAAATGGCGCCTGGACAAACTTTTATCCGATGGAAGCCCACGGGACTTTATAATGCGATGATTAATCCTTTGATTAATTATAACATCAAAGGCGCAATCTGGTATCAAGGAGAAAGCAATACCAAAAAACCGGAAGAATATTCTGATTTGCTTTCCACAATGATTGCGGATTGGCGTTCCAAATGGGGAGAAAAAGATTTGCCATTTTTCATAGTTCAGCTTGCCAATTTTATGGAAGCCAAGAATCAGCCTGTCGAAAGCAAATGGGCAGAACTGAGAGAACAGCAACGTCAGGTTTCTTTGAAAGTCCCAAATACTGCACTTGCTGTAACGATAGATGTTGGAGAATGGAATGACATTCATCCTTTGAACAAGAAAACAGTTGGCGACAGATTGGCTTTACAGGCTTTGAAGTTCGAAGGGAAAAATATAATCGCTGATGGACCAATTTACGAATCAATGAAAATTGATGGAAACAAAATCATTCTTTCTTTCAAAAAAGGAACTGATGATTTTGAACAAGTTTCAGAATTAAAAGGTTTTGCAATCAAAGATAATACTGGAAAATACAAATGGGCAAAAGCGAAAATTGAGCAAAATAAAATCGTAGTTTGGAATGACGAAATTAGCAATCCAACAGTTGTGAGATACAATTGGGCAGACAATCCAGACGGAAATCTCATCAATAAAAATCAACTTCCAGCTTCGCCATTCACGACAGAATAATCAATTATCATTTATCAAATATCAATTATAAATAATGAACAACACTCAAAAAATATCAGTTGTAGAAAAAGTGGGCTACAGTCTTGGCGATTTGGCGGCAAATCTGGTTTTCCAGACTTTGGTGACTTATCTGGCGTATTTCTATACAGATATCTACGGTTTGAAACCTGAAGATGCTTCTATCATTACACTCGTTGTTGGTTTGATTGCAGGATTTGGTTTTAATCCGATTATCGGAGCATTGGCAGACCGTACACGAACCAAATGGGGGAAATTCCGTCCTTGGATTTTGTTTACGGCGATTCCTTTGGGAGTTGCAGCGTTGTTTGCTTTCAGTACACCAGACTTTTCTTATAAAGGAAAAATGGTTTATGCAGCGATTACTTACACTTTGCTATTGTTGCTTTATTCAGCTAATAATTTGCCTTATTCTGCTTTGAGTGGCGTGATTACGGGAGATATGGGCGAGAGAAATAGTATCTCTTCTTATCGATTTGTAGCGGTAATGTTTGCTCAGTTTTTTGTTCAGGTTTTTATGTTGCCAATTATTTTGGCGGTAGGCGATGGCAACAAAGCTGTTGGAATCGAAAGCGTGATGACTTGGCTTGCAGTAATTGGTTCAGTGATGTTATTAATTACTTTTTTCACAACCAAAGAAAGAGTAATTCCAAAACCAGAGCAGGAATCTAGTTTGAAAGATGACTTCAAAGATTTATTCCAAAATAAACCTTGGGTCATCACTTTGTGTGTTACGACTTTGATTTTCATAACGTTGGCAATGAAAGGTGGTTCTTATGTTTATTACTTTAATAATTATGTAGATGAGACGTCGCTCAAGAATTTCATTTCTCCAATTACAGGATTTTTTAGTTCTATCGGAATGAATTTCTTTGGAGAAGATGCTAAATCTGCAGGCTTTGGATTATTCAATGCGGGTGGGATTATTATGATGATTACGGGGATTATTTTCTCAAAAAAACTGGCTGATAGATTTGGTAAGCGTGATGTTTTTGGTGCGTCATTATTTATAGCAACAGTGTTTGTTTTTCTGTTCATTTTTTATCCATCAAAATCAGTTGGATTAATGTTCACATCTCAGATTTTACACGGCTTCTTTTACGGAATTGGAACACCGATTTTATGGGCAATGATTGCCGACGTTGCCGATTATTCTGAATGGAAAAACAACAGAAGAGCAACTGCAATCATCTTCTCCGCAATGATGGTCGGATTAAAAGTCGGATTAAGTATTGGAAGTTCTTTAGTCGCTTTTATCATTGGAAAATATGGATATATCTCATCTGAAGGAACAGAAAATATCATTCAGCCAGAAACGGTTGCAACAGGCGCAAAAATGCTCGTAAGTATTTTCCCAGCAATTACATTTTTTACAGCTTGTGGATTACTTTTCTTTTACAAGATTGATAAAAAAATGGAAATACAAATCGAAAAAGATTTAGCAGAAAGAAGAAAAAAATAATTGAATATGAAATCGCCATAATTGGAATCCGCAAACCTCAATCAAGATGGTGCGATTACATATGGCCTTAAAAAATCAATAAAAATCTACATATGAAACAAGTAATAATTTCCCTAAGCTTCGTGGCTTTGACTATTTCGAATAGCATTTTCGCCCAGGAAGAAAAATCATTAACATTAAAATCAGCATACAAAGACGATTTTTTCATTGGCGCGGCGTTAGGTTTGTCCGAGATTTATGAAGCTGACCAAAAATCTAATGATATTGTTAAAAATCAATTTAATTCCATCGTTGCAGAAAATTGTATGAAGTCTATGCATATTCAACCGAGAGAAGGCGAATTTTTTTTCGATGATGCGGATAGATTTGTGGCTTTGGGAGAAAAATATAAAATGTTCACGATTGGTCATACTTTGATTTGGCATTCCCAATTATCATCTTGGTTTTTTACGGATAAGAATGGAAAAGATGTCTCTGCAGAAGTCCTTAAACAAAGAATGAAAAATCATATTCACACGATTGTTACAAGATATAAAGGCAAAGTGAAAGGCTGGGATGTTGTGAACGAAGCCATTATGGAAGATGGTTCTTACAGAAAATCTAAGTTTTACGAAATTTTAGGCGAAGAGTTCATTCCTTTAGCTTTCAAATATACTCAGGAAGCTGACCCAGACGCCGAATTGTATTACAATGATTACAACGAATGGTATCCGAAGAAAATAGAAACCATCATCAAAATGGTTAAAAATCTTAAATCTCGCGGAATCCGAATCGATGGCGTAGGAATGCAGGCTCACGTTGCAATGGAAGGTCCAACAATGGCGGAGTATGAAAATGCGATTGTAAAATATGCATCAGCTGGTGTTAAAATTAATATCACTGAATTGGATATCAGTGCATTGCCTGTTCCGCAAGGTCAATCTGGAGCTAACGTTGCAGATACTTATGCCTATGACAAAGAATTTAATCCTTACGTGAATGGTCTTCCAAAAGATGTTGAGGAAAAATGGGAAGACAGATATGCTGATTTCTTCCGTCTTTTCTTGAAGCATAAAGATAAAATCCGCAGAGTGACATTGTGGGGCGTTACAGATTCTCAGTCTTGGAAAAACGATTATCCAGTAAAAGGTCGTACAGATTATGCATTATTTTTTGACCGCAAATGCAATGCAAAACCAGTGGTTGAAAAAATCATTAAACTAGCGGAAACAAAATAATTTCAAAGTCTAATATCTAATTTCTAGTATCTAACATCTTAATAAAAATGAACAAAGCAAAATACCTTTTCCCAAAAGATTATATGGCAGACCCATCTGTTCACGTTTTCGAAGGTAAAATTTATATTTATCCATCTCACGACAGAGAAAGTGGAATAGAAGAGAATGACAACGGCGACCATTTCGATATGAATGATTATCACGTTTTCTCTTTAGATGATGTAGAAAATGGAGAAGTTACAGACCACGGCGTTGTACTTTCTGTTAAAGATATTCCTTGGGCTGGTCGTCAGTTGTGGGATTGTGATGTAGCATATAAAGACGGCAAATATTATATGTATTATCCTTTGAAAGATAAGAATGATATTTTCAGAATTGGAGTTGCTATAAGCGATAAACCTTCTGGACCTTTCGTTCCTGAAAAACATCCGATGTTGGGAAGTTACAGCATCGACCCTTGTATTTTCGAGGATGAAGGCAAACATTATATGTATTTCGGAGGAATCTGGGGCGGACAATTACAGCGTTACAGAAAGAACAAAGCTCTCGAATCTGCATTATTACCCAATGAAGATGAACCTGCAATTCCATCAAAAGTGGCTTTATTAAGTGATGATATGCTAGAGTTTGCAGAAGAACCAAAAGACTTACTGATTTTGGATAAAAATGGAGAAGAATTACTTCACGGGAATCCTCACAGATTCTTCGAAGCGTCTTGGATGCATAAGTATAATGACAAATATTATTTCTCATATTCCACGGGAGATTCTCATCTTTTGTGTTACGCAATTGGCGATAATCCTTATGGACCGTTCACTTATCAAGGTGTGATTTTAACGCCTGTTGTTGGTTGGACAACGCATCACAGCATTGCGGAATTCAAAGGAAAATGGTATTTGTTCTTCCACGATTCAGTTCCGAGTGAAGGCAAAACGTGGCTTAGAAGTATGAAAGTCATAGAATTAGAATACAACGAAGACGGAACATTCAAAACCATCGAAGGTCTAGATTAAATTAAATCATTTCCACAGAACCCGAAGGGTTCAATATCAGTAGCTGTCGGTGCAACCTATGGAAACAGAATGAAACAAACCAACGAACCCGAAAGGGTTCAATGTATAACCAAAAACGAAACTCGCGGACAAAAACCTTTTCAAATGCAAAATTTCAAAGCTTACATTCTAATATTTTTATTAATTCCATTCTCATTGTTAGCCGAAGACGGAAGTCAATTATGGCTTCGATTCCCGAATGTCAAAAACGGAATTTCTGCAGATAAAATCATTTCAAAAGGGAACAATCCAACCATCGAAATTGCTAAAAATGAATTAACTAATTTCTGGCAAGGACAAACCGTTGAATTAAGAACAGATAAAGCTTTGAAGAACCTGAAAGACGGTTACACAATCAAATCGTCATCAGACAAAATCATCATTTCATCAAATAAGGAAATCGGTTTGCTGTACGGCGTTTATCACATTCTTCGTCTTCAGGAAACCAAATCAAGTTTAGAAAATCTTAATATCACAGAAAAACCTTCTTATGATGTCAGAATCCTGAATCATTGGGATAATCTGGACGGAACAATTGAGCGTGGTTATGCGGGATATTCGCTTTGGAAATGGGAAGATTTACCTAATGAAATTTCGCCTCGCTACAAAGAATACGCAAGAGCCAATGCATCAATCGGAATCAATTCTGTTGTTCTCAATAATGTGAATGCTTCGCCGAATATCCTTAGAAAAGATTATTTAGAAAAAGTAAAAGTTTTGGCTGATATTTTCAGACCTTATGGAATTAAGGTTTATCTGTCAGTCAATTTTTCTTCGCCAAAAGTTTTGGATGGATTGGAAAATTCTGACCCGTTGAACAAAAATGTTCAAAATTGGTGGAAAGGAAAAGCGTCTGAAATTTATAAATTGATTCCAGATTTTGGAGGCTTTTTGGTTAAAGCCAATTCCGAAGGTCAGCCTGGCCCACAAGATTATGGAAGAACCCACGCAGACGGTGCGAATATGATGGCTGATGCGCTGAAACCTTTTGGCGGAATCATTATGTGGCGTGCTTTTGTTTATAGTCCGAGCAAGGAAGATAGAGCAAAACAAGCTTATTTGGAATTTGTTCCATTGGATGGGAAATTTAAGGATAACGTCATTATTCAAATCAAAAATGGACCAATAGATTTCCAGCCAAGAGAAGCTTTCAATCCATTATTTGGAGCTTTGAAGAAAACGCCTGAAATGGTAGAATTTCAAATCACTCAGGAATATCTTGGATTTTCAAATCACTTGGTTTATTTAGCACCATTATTCAAAGAAAATCTGGACAGTGATACTTATTCTTTTGGTAAAGGTTCTACGATTGCAAAAATCACAGATGGAACTTTGATGAAAAATAAAATCACTGCAATTTCTGCTGTAGCTAATATTGGAGAAGATACGAATTGGACAGGTCATCACTTTGCGCAAGCCAATTGGTACGCATTCGGGCGTTTGGCTTGGAATCACGATTTATCTTCTGAACAAATTGCTGATGAATGGATTAAAATGACTTTTACGGATAATCAGGATTTTGTAAAACCTGTAAAGGAAATAATGTTGTCTTCCCGAGAGACAGCTGTGGATTATATGATGCCTTTGGGGCTTCATCATATTTTTGCATCAGGGCATCATTACGGTCCAGAACCTTGGGGTGATTACAAAGGCGGAAGACCAGATTGGTCACCAGTTTACTATCACAAAGCGGATGCAAATGGAATTGGTTTCGATAGAACAAAAACAGGAAGCAATGCAGTTTCGCTGTATTTTCCTCCATTAAATGAAACTTATGAGAATATCAAAACTACTCCTGAAAATTTAATTCTTTGGTTCCATCACGTTCCTTGGAATTATACAATGAAAGATGAAAAAACGCTTTGGGAAGAACTTTGTTTCAAATATGATACAGGTGTAAAAAGTATTCGAGATTATCAAAAAACCTGGGATAAGTTACAAATTTTTGTTGATGATGAGAGATTCAAATCTGTTCAATCAAGATTGAAAATTCAGGCAAAAGATGCGATTTGGTGGAAGGATGCTTGCTTGTTATATTTCCAAACCTTTTCAAAACAACCGATTCCTTATGATATAGAACGTCCTGTTCACGAACTGGAAGATTTGGAGAAAATAAAATTGAATATGGGACATCATAATTGATTTTCATTCAAATAAAATTAATAAAATTTAGAAACCTTAAACTTAAAAATCTTTATGAAATTTTTCATTGATACTGCCAATTTGGAGCAGATAAGAGAAGCGAATGACCTTGGAATTCTTGACGGTGTAACAACCAATCCATCCTTGATGGCGAAAGAAGGAGTCTGCGGAAACGAAGCTATTCTTAAGCATTACAAAGACATTTGCGACATTGTAGACGGCGACATCTCGGCAGAAGTACTTTCCACAACTTACGAAGAAATGATTGCAGAAGGAGAAGTTCTTGCAGCAATCCATCCAAATATTGTGGTGAAAATCCCAATGATAAAAGATGGTGTAAAAGCCTTAAAATATTTCTCCAACAAAGGAATCAAAACCAACTGTACTTTGATTTTCTCATCTGGACAAGCACTTTTGGCAGCAAAATCTGGAGCAACTTATGTTTCGCCTTTCCTTGGAAGATTAGACGATATCTCCACAGACAGCTTGAATTTGATTGAAGAAATCAGATTGATTTTCGACAATTATGGTTTCGAAACTGAGATTCTTGCCGCTTCTGTAAGAAACAGTATGCATATTATCAATTGTGCAAAAATCGGAGCAGATGTTGTGACTTGTCCTATCCAACCGATTTTATCTTTACTTAAACATCCTTTGACAGATAGTGGATTGGAGCAGTTCATCAAAGATTCACAAAAAATGCAATAATCGATTATGGCTTACGATATTTCAAAACTTCAAACTATCGCTTCTCAGGTGAGGAGAGATATTGTAAGAATGGTTCACGCCTGCCAATCCGGACATCCTGGAGGTTCTTTGGGTTGCACAGATTTTCTAGTTGCTTTGTATTTCGATGCAATGAAACGAAAAGAAGGCTTCGATATGAAAGCTAAAGGAGAAGATGCTTTTTACCTTTCTAATGGTCATATTTCGCCAGTTTTTTATAGTGTTTTGGCGCACGCTGGTTATTTTGACAAATCAGAATTGGCAACTTTCAGAAAACTGAATTCCAGATTACAAGGACATCCAACAACACACGAAGGTTTGCCAGGAATACGTATTGCTTCTGGCTCTCTCGGTCAAGGTTTGTCTGTGGCAATCGGTCACGCCATTGGTAAGAAATTAGACAAAGATGAGAACTTGGTTTTCAGTCTTCACGGAGATGGCGAATTGCAGGAAGGTCAAAACTGGGAAGCAATAATGTACGCTTCTCACAACAAAGTGGACAACTTGATTGCAACTATAGATTACAACGGACAGCAAATCGATGGACCAACTTCTAAAGTTCTTTCTTTAGGAAATCTCAAAACGAAATTCGAAGCCTTCGACTGGAAAGTTCTGGAAGTAGAAAATGGGAATGATTTGGAAGAAATTGTTAAAGTTCTGGACGAAGCAAAATCCTTGACAGGAAAAGGACAGCCAATCTGTATTCTTTTGAAAACCGGAATGGGTCACGGCGTAGATTATATGATGGGCACACACGCGTGGCACGGAAAAGCGCCTAACGATGAGCAATTGCAAAAAGCATTAGACCAATTAGAAGAAACTTTGGATGATTACTAAATCTAATAACAATGAAAAAATATAAATACACAGAAAGTAAAGACACCAGAAGTGGATTCGGAGCTGGATTGGCAGAATTAGCGGACAAAAATCCAGATGTTGTAGCACTTTGCGCAGACCTTATTGGTTCTTTGAAAATGGAAAAATTCATCGAAAAAGCACCGGAAAGATTTTTCCAAATCGGGATTGCAGAAGCCAATATGATTGGAATTGCTGCAGGTTTGGCAATCGAAGGTAAAATCCCGTTTACAGGAACTTTTGCTAATTTTTCTACCGGAAGAGTTTATGACCAGATTCGTCAGTCGGTGGCTTATTCTGATAAGAATGTGAAAATTTGCGCTTCTCACGCAGGATTGACTTTAGGCGAAGATGGTGCAACTCACCAAATTTTGGAAGATATTGGTTTAATGAAAATGCTTCCTGGAATGACGGTTATCAACACTTGTGATTATAATCAAACAAAAGCTGCAACTATTGCCATTGCAGATTATGAAGGTCCAGTTTACCTAAGATTCGGAAGACCTGTAATTCCTGTTTTCACAGATGAAAATCAAAAATTTGAAATCGGAAAAGCCTGGATGGTAAATGAAGGAAAAGATGTGACGATTGTTGCAACCGGACATTTGGTTTGGGAAGCGATAAAAGCTGGAGAAATCTTGGAAGCAGAAGGAATTGATGCTGAAATCATTAATATCCATACTATCAAACCTTTGGATTCTGAAGCGATTTTAAAATCAATAAAAAAAACAGGTTGCATTGTAACAGCAGAAGAGCACAATAGATTGGGTGGACTTGGAGACAGTGTTGCACAAGTTTTGACGACAGAATATTATGTTCCTCAAGAGTATGTTGCGGTAAACGATAGTTTTGGAGAAAGTGGAACGCCAGCAGAATTGATGGAGAAATATGGTCTCAATGCAGAATCGATTGTAAATGCGGCCAAGAGAGTCATTGAGAGAAAACTTAAATAAGAATTTAAACAAAATTTAATTCCGGACTTTGGTTCGGAATTTCTTTTTTCGGAATCTTTTGCTGTTATTTGTAATTAGATTTTGACATTAATCAGATTAAAATCATTAGGTATGAAAGATATTAAACTTATAGTGACTGATATGGATGGCACTTTTTTAAATTCTAATTATGAAGTGAGTCCGGATTTTCCGAAAGTATATCAAGAACTTAAAGACAGAGGGATTTTATTTGTACCAGCCAGCGGAAGACAAATGTCGGGAATCACAAAATATTTTGAAGATATAGAAAATGAAATGGGTTTCATTGCTGAAAATGGAGGTTATGTGATTTATAAAAATCAAGAATTGTTTGCTGATGAAATGAATCATGATTTTGCAATGAAAATCATTAAAGCAGTTCGTGATATTCCAGGTGCAAGAGCTGTTCTTTCTGCAAAGAAAAAAGCTTATTATGAAACCAACGACCAAGAGTTCATTGACTTCTTTACACAATATTACACTAAAAATCAGAAGGTTGATGATTTAACAGAAGTAATTGATGATACTACTTTTAAAATTGCTGTTTATCATCCCGAAGGAGCAGAGAAGAACTTATATCCAATTTTGAAGCAATTCGAAGAATATAATCTGGAAGTAGTTATTTCTGGTAAATATTGGGTAGATGTTATGAACAAAAATATTAATAAAGGGATTGCCTTGGAAAAGCTTCAGAAATCTTTGAATATACTGCCTGAGGAAACTATGGCTTTTGGAGATTATATGAATGATGTGGAAATGCTGAAAAAAGCACATTACTCTTACGCTATGGAAAATGCACATCCTTTTGTGAAAAAAGCCGCTAGTTTTGAAACTTCTTCTAATGACAATTTTGGAGTTTTGAAGATTGTTAAAGATTATTTGGAGAGTAATTGTTCTTAGATTTAGTTTCCGGTTTTTATTCCGGTTTTTTTCAAATTAATTATAATAAAAAATCCCGAAAATTAGTTTCGGGATTTTTTTATTTCATTTGAGTTTATAAATTATCTGGAGAAGTGTTTTTGACATATAATCTATCTTCAACATATTCAATCTTAGTTTTTCCGTGAGGTTTTGGATTTCCGTTTTCATCTAGTCCAACAAAAACAAGTTTATCAATCGTAATGATAATCTGATGTGTCATCTTGTTTCTTACTTCACATCTTAATGTCAATGAAGACTTTCCAAACTCTACTGCTTCAATTCCGATTTCAATAATATCGCCTTGTTTTGCTGAACTTACAAAATTGATTTCGGAAATATATTTGGTTACAGTTCTTGTGTTTTCTAACTGAATAATGGCATAAAGCGCTGCTTCTTCATCAATCCATTCCAAAAGTCTTCCTCCAAAAAGTGAATGATTTGGGTTAAGATCTTCTGGTTTTATCCATTTTCTGGTATGATAATTCATCATAATTCTATAGCATTTTAATTTGGTGCAAAGGTAGAATTTCCTCAGGAATTTAACAGTTTTACAACATAGAAAATATTGATGATGACATTAATTTTTAGAAATATTAATCTAAAATCTTTTGGTTGAATTTTTGATTCCCTAGAATCTTAGTATTTTTGTAAAAATTTTTTAGAAAATGTCAAAAGTTAAGATTGGAACAGTCCAGATGTCTTGTGTTAAAGATAAGCAGGAAAACCTGAACAAAGCCATTGAAAAAATAAAAGAAGCCGCTGCAAAAGGTGCTCAAATTGTTTGTTTACAAGAACTTTTTACATCATTATATTTTTGTGATGTAGAAGATTATGACAATTTTGATTTAGCAGAAGCAATCCCTGGACCTTCAACAGATGCGCTTTCTCCTGTTGCGAAAGAGTTGGGAGTTGTAATCATCGCTTCATTATTCGAGAAAAGAGCTCAAGGACTTTATCATAATACAACTGCTGTTATTGATGCAGATGGAACTTATCTTGGAAAATACCGCAAAATGCACATTCCTGATGACCCAGCTTTTTATGAAAAATTCTATTTCACACCTGGAGATTTAGGGTATAAAAATTTTGATACAAAATTCGGAAGAATTGGTGTGTTGATTTGCTGGGACCAATGGTATCCGGAAGCTTCAAGAATTACAGCATTAATGGGAGCTGATATTATGTTCTATCCAACAGCGATTGGCTGGGCAACAGACCAAGACGAAGAAACTAACCAAGACCAATATAACGCTTGGCAGACGATTCAGCGTTCGCACGCAGTTGCTAATGGCGTTCCTGTAGTTTCTGTAAATAGAGTAGGCTTCGAGCAAGATGGCGCTATGAAATTCTGGGGCGGAAGTTTTGTAACTAATGCTCAAGGAAAGCTTTTATACTTGGCTTCTCACGATAAAGAAGAAGTTGTGGTAACAGAAGTAGATTATTCTCAAACAGATTATATGAGAAAGCACTGGCCTTTCTTACGAGACAGAAGAATCGAAACTTATTCGCCGATTACAAAACGTTTTATTGACGAAGATTAATTCTTACGTTTTCAATACAAATTGATGGAGCTTACTATTTATCAAAATCTTTTTTCGGACATAAAGCAAAGAATCCTGAGCTCACAGCTCAAGGCAGCTTTGTCTGTAAATACTGAGATGAGTTTTCTGTATTGGCAAATTGGAAATTCTATTGCTCAAAAACAAACTGAGCAAGGTTGGTCTTCCGGTGTCATTCCGCAATTAGCAAAAGATTTGAAAATTGAGTTTCCAAATTCCAAAGGTTATTCGGAAAGAAATCTTGGGAGAATGCTGGCTTTTTATCGGGAATATCCCGAGGAATCAATTTTGCCACAGCTTGTGGCAAAATTACCATGGGGTCATAATATTTTGTTGATTGAAAAAATCAAAGACCAAAAAACAAGGTTTTGGTATGTGGAAAAATGTATCGAAAATAACTGGAGCAGAGATGTTCTCGATTTACAGATAAAAAGTAACCTCATAGAAAGACAAGGAAAATCAATCAACAATTTTGAAAACACTTTGCCAAAACCACTTTCAGATTTGGCGAATCAAACTTTGAAAGACCCTTATATTTTTGATTTTTTGACATTAGATTCTGATTTTAGGGAAAAAGATGTTGAGAAACAATTGATACATCATATTACCAAATTTCTTTTGGAATTGGGAAAAGGATTCTCATTTTTGGGAAATCAATATCATTTGGAAGTTGCCAATCAGGATTATTATCTTGATTTGCTTTTCTATCACATCAAGCTCAAATGTTATATTGTCATAGAACTCAAAAACACAAAATTCAAACCTGAATATACAGGAAAACTGAATTTCTATTTGTCCGCCGTTGATAGTTTGATAAAAGAAGAATCGGAAAATCCAACCATCGGAATTTTACTTTGTAAAGACAAGAATAACATCGAGGCAGAATTTGCTTTGAGAGATATTAACAAACCAATTGGCATTAGTGAAATCCAATTTGTAGAGAAGCTTCCTGAAAACTTGAAAAGCGCTCTTCCAACTATCGAAGAAATTGAAAATGAATTGAAAAAATTCGAAAATAATAAAAATGACACACAATAATCCCTCCAACTCTCAAACTCTCAAACTCTCTGACTATACATTCCCCGCAGAATGGGAAGAACACGAGGCAACTTGGTTATCTTGGCCACATAAAGAAGAATCTTGGCCGGAAAGAATCGATTTGATTTATCCTGCTTATGCACAATTCATTGCTGAATTGACGAAAGGCGAATTTGTTTGCATCAATGTAAAAGACCAAGAAATGCAGGCTTTTGCGATGGAATATATTTCCAAAGCCGGAGCAGATATTTCTAAAGTTGAATTTTATTTTAATGAAACTAATGACGCTTGGTGCAGAGACCACGGACCAGCATTTTTAGTGAATAAAAATGGAGAAGAACCTAAAAAAATCATTATAGATTGGGGCTTTAATGCTTGGGGTGGAAAATATCCGCCATTCGAATTGGATGATGTGATTCCAACTAAAATTGCTGAAGAAAAAGGATTGCCTGTTCTTTATCCTGGAATTATTATGGAAGGTGGTTCTGTTGAGTTTAACGGAGCTGGAACGGTTTTGACTTCCAAATCTTGTTTACTTAATAAAAACAGAAATCCGCATCTTTCTCAGGAAGAAGTGGAAGAGTTCTTGAAAAAATATTACGGACAAAAACAAGTTCTTTGGGTTGATGACGGAATTGTGGGTGATGATACAGACGGTCACGTGGACGACACCATCCGTTTTGTGAATGAAAACACTGTTCTAACTGTTATCGAAGATAATCCTGAAGATGACAATTACGAAATTCTTCAAACCAATCTTCGACAATTAGAAGAAATGACTTTGTTAAATGGCGAAAAATTGAATATCATCAAGCTCCCAATGCCAGACGCAATTTATTGCGACGGACAAAGATTGCCAGCTTCTTATGCTAATTTCTACATCGCCAACAAATCGGTGATTGTTCCGACTTACAGATGCGATAAAGATGCGGTAGCTTTGGAAATTATCCAACAATGTTTTCCAGATAGAGAAGTTGTTGGGATAGATTCTACCGACATTATTTGGGGATTGGGAAGCTTCCACTGTTTGAGCCAGCAAGAACCTTTAGTATAAAATCAATCCGCTGAAAAAGCGGATTTTTATTTTTAATAGTAAATTTGTCAAATGAGCGAAACTTTGCCTCTAGATTCCGTTAAAAAATTTCTTCCACTGATATTAGCCACTGCGATTTTTATGCAGATGCTGGATTCCACGATTCTGAATACATCTTTGCCGTCAATTGCCAGAGATTTGAATGAATCGCCGCTTAATATGCAGAATACAATCATAAGCTATGTTTTAACATTAGCTTTGTTTATGCCTGTCAGCGGATTTTTAGCGGATAAATTTGGGACTAAGAATGTTTTCATAACATCATTAGCTTTATTTTCACTCGGTTCATTGTTTTGTTCGTTATCACAAAATTTAACAGAATTGGTAATCTCCAGAGTCATTCAAGGCGTTGGAGGAAGTTTGATGACACCTGTTGGGAAACTAGCATTGATTAAAACATTTGACAAAAGTGAACTTCTCAAGGCAATGAATTACGCAATTATTCCAGCTTTGATTGGACCTGTTTTAGGACCTTTGGTTGGTGGATATTTGGTTGATTATTTATCTTGGCACTGGATTTTTCTGATTAATATTCCGATTGGCGTTTTAGGAATTGTCTTAGGCTTAAAATATATGCCGAATTACAAATCTCCTGTCATCGATTTTGATTTGAAAGGTTTTCTCATCTTCGCAATGGCTTCTTTATTACTTTCCATTTCATTGGAATTATTCGGAAATGCGAAGAATATTACGCCAGTTTTATTGGTGTTTTTGTTAGGATTCCTAATGTTGTTTTTCTATTATAAGCACGCTCGAAAAGACAGCAATCCAATTTTTCCACTCAATCTTTTTCAGGTTCGTACATTCAGAGTTGGTATTTTAGGAAATTTGGCGACAAGATTAGGAATCAGTTCTATTCCGCTTTTGGTTCCGTTGATGATTCAGATTGCTTATGGACAATCGGCGTTTACTTCTGGTTGGATTGTCGCTCCAATGGCATTAACTTCGATGTTTGGGAAATCTGCGGTTATCAAGATTTTGGATAGATTCGGTTATCGTTCCACGTTGATGGTCAATACATTTATTATTGGTTTTCTGATTTGTTGTCTGGCGATTCCGAGTATTCATAGTTCGATTTATTGGTATGTTCCACTTTTGTTATTGCTTGGATTTTTCAATTCGATACAATTTACTTCGATGAATACGATTTCTATTGCTGACCTCAGAACTTATCAGACGAGTAGTGGTAATTCTTTAGTTTCTGTCAATCAACAATTTGCGATTGGATTTGGAGTTGCGTTTGGATTGATTATTTTAAAGATTTTTGAAGGCGACACCAAGTTTATTCATAACGAGATTCACAATGCTTTTCGTTATACTTTTCTGATTGTCGGTTTTCTAACAATTCTTTCTGGCTTAGTTTTTCGAAGATTGAATTCCAGAGACGGCGATAATATGAAATCAGTTTAAATAATATTCAATGGATTTTTCAAAATTAATTTCTTCTGATATTCAAAATTATATCAATGAAAATCTCAATTCTGATTTAACTAAATTATTATTGAAAAAATCACCATTTCCTGATGTTTCGATGCAAGAAATCGTACAGCAAATCAAAGGCAAGAAAACAGCTGAAAAGAAGTTTCCTTTTCTTACAAAAGAAGGAATTGTCTTTCCTCCAAATCTCAATCTTGAACAAGCTTCATCACAATCAACCGCAGAATATAAAGCGCAAAATTTGAAAGGAAAATCTTTCTTAGATTTAACTTGTGGATTCGGAATTGATGCTTATTTTTTATCAAAGGATTTTGATGAAATAACTTTAATCGAACAAAACCCAGAATTGATTTCAATCGTTGAACATAACTGGAAAATCTTAGACAGAAAAGCGAATTTCATTAATGAAAATCTGGAAGTATTCTTAGAAAGTCTTCGAGAACCTCAGACTGACAATGGAAAAGGTTTCGATATCGTTTATCTTGACCCAGCAAGAAGAGACCAGCAAAACAAAAAGAAATTCCTTCTGGAAGACCTTTCTCCAAATCTATTAGAAATAGAAGAACAATTACATTCAATTTCAGATAAAATCATTGTGAAATTGTCGCCATTGATTGATATTTCTTATTTGATTTCAGAATTGAAAAACATTAGTGAAATTCAAATTATTGCAGTTAGAAATGAAGTCAAAGAATTAGTTGTAATTATTGAGAATAAAGAACAAAGAACAAAGAATAGAGATATTGAGATTCGTTGTGTAAATCTTGAATCTGATGAACCAGAGTTTTTATTCAATTTCAATGATGAAAAATCAGCAAAGTCAGAATTCTCAGAAAGCTTGAAATTTCTCTACATTCCCAATAATTCGATTCTTAAAGCGGGTGCATTTAATATAATTTCAGAAAAATTCGGATTGAAAAAACTGCATCCGAATACGCATTTTTATACTTCAGAAAATAAAATCGAAAATTTCCCAGGAAGGATTTTAGAAGTAGAAAAAATCGACGCCAAAGATTTGAAAAAAGGGGAGAAGTATAATATTATTTCTAAAAATTATCCCTTAAAACCGGAAGAAATCAAGAAAAAATATAAGCTGAATGATGGCGGAAATCATTATCTTATTTTTACACAATCTATTATTGGAAAGGAAATCCTAAGAAGTCTGTAATTTAATTTATTGATTAACAAAGCTTTAATTAGATGTTAATTATTTAGCCGTATTTTTAAAAATAATTAAATTGAAGTTCATCTTACCATAAAAATTCACTACATTTGCACGCGTAAAAAATGGATATGCAAAACATTAGAAATATAGCGATTATCGCACACGTTGACCACGGAAAAACGACTTTGGTTGATAAGATTATTCACGCAACAAACATCTTCAGAGAGAATCAGGAGAGTGGTGAGTTGATTATGGATAACAACGATTTGGAAAGAGAAAGAGGAATTACGATTCTTTCTAAAAACATCTCTGTAAATTACAAAGACGTTAAAATCAATGTAATTGATACACCTGGTCACGCCGATTTTGGTGGAGAAGTAGAAAGAGTTTTGAAAATGGCTGATGGTGTAATCTTGTTGGTAGATGCGTTCGAAGGACCAATGCCTCAAACTAGATTTGTACTTCAAAAAGCTTTGGAACTTGGATTGAGACCTTTGGTTGTTATCAACAAAGTGGACAAGCCAAACTGTCGTCCAGACGAAGTTCACGACCAAGTTTTTGATTTGTTCTTCAACTTGGATGCAACAGAAGAGCAGTTGGATTTCCCAACATTCTACGGTTCATCTAAACAAGGTTGGTTCAACACTTCATTGGAACAAACAGATAATATTTTCCCATTATTAGACGGGATTTTACAATATGTTCCAGAACCGAAAGTTTCTGAAGGAACTTTGCAAATGCAAATCGTTTCTCTAGATTTCTCTTCTTTCTTAGGAAGAATTGCAATCGGGAAAGTAATCAGAGGCGAAATCAAAGAATCTCAATGGATTGGTTTAGCACAAGCGGACGGAAAAATTGTAAAAGGAAAAGTAAAAGAACTTTACGTTTTCGAAGGTCTTGGAAAGAAAAAAGTAACTGAAGTGAAAGCCGGAGATATCTGTGCTGTTGTAGGTTTCGATGCTTTCCAGATTGGAGACTCTTTTGTAGATTTAGAAAACCCAGAACCATTGCCAAGAACTGCAATCGATGAGCCAACGTTGAACATGACGTTCTCTATCAACAACTCGCCTTTCTTCGGTAAAGATGGTAAATACGTTACTTCAAACCACCTTAAAGAAAGATTAACTAAGGAATTAGAGAAAAACTTAGCGTTGAGAGTTCAACAGACTGATGATGCAAACACTTTCCTAGTTTTCGGTAGAGGTATTCTTCACTTGTCTGTTTTGATTGAAACAATGAGAAGAGAAGGTTACGAGATGACAATTGGTCAGCCACAAGTAATCTTGAGAGAAGATGAAAGCGGACAAAAATTGGAACCGTATGAATCTTTGGTTGTTGATGTTCCAGAAGAATTTGCTTCTAGAGTTATCGATTTGGCAACTCAGAGAAAAGGAGACCTTCACATTATGGAAACTAAAGGTGAAATGCAACATATGGAATTCGAGATTCCTTCAAGAGGTCTTATCGGATTGCGTTCTCAAATGTTGACTGCAACTGCTGGTGAAGCTATTATGGCGCACCGTTTCACAGAATACAAACCTTTCAAAGGTGCAATTCCTGGAAGAAGTAATGGTGTATTGATTTCTAAAACTCAAGGTCCAGCAACTGAATATTCTATTGCTAAATTGCAAGATAGAGGTAAATTCTATGTTGACCCAGGCGAGGAAATCTACGAAGGAATGGTTATTGGTGAGCAAAACAAACCAGGTGACTTGGTGGTGAACATCGTTGAAGCAAAACAGTTGAACAATATGCGTGCTTCCGGAAAAGATAAAGATACTGGAGTTGCTCCAAAAATCTTGTTCTCTCTTGAAGAATGTATGGAATATATCCAGGCTGATGAAGCGATTGAGGTTACGCCTAACTTCATCCGTATGAGAAAGAAAATCCTTTCTGAAAATGATAGAAAACGTATTGAAAGAGGCGCTAAGTCTTAATCTAATACTTTATAAATTAAAAGCCTTCATATTTTTGAAGGCTTTTTTGAATTTAAAACAAAAACCAAGATGAAACAATTTACCATAAAAATCACTTGCAATGACGAAAAAGGTCTGGTTTACAGAATCTCCGAAATCCTTCTGGAGAACGGACTTAATATTATCAAAAATGACGAGTTTGTAGATAATGAGAAAGCGTTGTTCTTTATGAGAACCGAAGTTGCTGGAATTGCTGAACCTGAAAAAGTAACTGAACAGCTCAAAAAACAATTAGGCGATTGTTCCATTGAATTAAGTCAAAACGAATCCAAAAATGTGGTGGTTTTGGTAACCAAAGAACATCATTGTTTGGCAGATTTGCTGATTAGGAATCAGTTTAAAGACCTTAATTTCAATATTCTTGCTGTTGTTGGGAATTATGAAAATCTGAGGGAATTGACGGAAAAATTTAATATTCCTTTTATTTATATTCCAGCAGAAAATATTACTAGAGAAGAGCACGAGGAAAAAATCAAAACCGTTCTTCAAGATTACAATTACGATTATCTTGTCTTAGCGAAGTTTATGAGAATCCTTTCTCCTGATTTTGTGAGAGATTTTGAAGGAAAAATCATTAATATTCATCATTCATTTTTACCGGCTTTTATCGGCGCGAATCCTTATAAACAAGCTTTTGAAAGAGGTGTGAAAATCATTGGAGCAACAGCACATTTTGTAACAAATGATTTGGATGAAGGTCCGATTATTTATCAGGATATTATTAAAGTCAGTCATTCCAAAACAGCAAAAGATTTAGCTAAAATGGGAAAAGATGTTGAGCGAATTGTTTTGGCAAATGCACTCAAATTGGTTTTTGAGGACAAAGTTTTTATCGACGGAAACAAGACTATTATTTTCGAATAAAAAAGTTAACTTTAAATTTAAAGATGCCAATCATCGCATCTTTTTTATTAAGTTTGAATAATTAAAGCTAAAAAATGATATGAAAAAATTTTTATTCTTTATTTTGACGTTAAGTTTTTTGTCAGCATTCGCTCAAAGACCATTAATAACAAAGTGGAAAACAAGTAATGATAATTTTTTTGAAAAGTTTATCAAAATTCATGCAGAAGGAGACTTCTTATATGAATATCAAAATATCGCAAATCCATCAATCGTTGGAAATGGAACAGGAGTTACCGGAATCACTACAATTAATCTACCTGTTGATGGAGAATATATTATCACTATAAAACCTTCTGGCGATTTTAAATTTAATTTTCAAAATGCTTATGGTGGTGACAGGCATAAGATTTTAGAAATTATACAATGGGGAGATATCAATTGGAAAAATGATTTGTCGTATATGTTTTATCATTGCTACAATCTGCGCATAACAGCAAATGATATCCCCAATTTTTCTAATGTAACAAGTATGAAATCCATGTTTGTATTTTCATATCTTGAAACAATACCCAACGTGAACAATTGGGATACATCACAAGTTACAGACATGTCGAATATGTTTGAGTCATCAAAATTTAATGAAGACATAAGTAATTGGAATACCAGTAAGGTAAAAAATATTTCCGGAATGTTCAAATATTCAGATTATAATAAAAACATAGGAAATTGGAATACTTCTCAAGTCACGGATATGTCTGAAATGTTTTATTTATCAAAATTCAGTCAAAATATTGGAAATTGGAATACCGGCAATGTGACCAATATGAGAGCAATGTTCCTCGGTGCATTTTATTTTAACCAGAATATTGGTAGCTGGGATACATCAAAGGTTAAAGATATGTCCAGTATGTTTGATAGTACAACGATATTCAATCAAGATTTAGGCAATTGGAATACACAGAATGTTGAAAACATGTATCGTATGTTTAATTCAGCCCAAAAATTTAATCAAAATTTGAATAACTGGAAAACATCTAAAGTGAAAAATATGTCCAATCTGTTCGCTGGTTGCTATTATTTTAATGGAAATATATCAAACTGGGATACATCAAGTGTCACAAATATGTCGGGTTTATTTACTGGAGTGGTGGGATTTAACCAGGATATTACAAATTGGGATACATCCAAAGTTACAGATATGAGTGGAATGTTTTATTATGCAAAATCCTTTAATAAAAATATTGGTGGTTGGAATACATATAATGTTACCAATATGTCTTCAATGTTTAAAGATGCGTCACAGTTCAATCAAAATATTGGAACTTGGTCTTTAAAATCCGCAAATAATTTATCCGAAATGTTTAACAATTCAGGCTTAGAATGCGGAACTTATGGTAAAATTTTAAAAAATTGGAGTGAAAAAACAGATACTCCAAATAATATAACACTTGGAGCAACTAATATTAAGTACGGAAAAGTAGGGCAGTTACATAGAAACCAACTTATTGCTGATAAACAATGGAATATTATAGAAGACTTATACAACCCTTTGTGTGCCAGTGAATTGTCTATAACTGAAGAAAGTTCAAATGATAGAATTTTGATTTATCCTAATCCAGCTTCGGATAAAATATCTATAGAAACAAAATCAAGCATAAAAAACGTTCAACTTTTTGATAGCAATGGAAAGTTGATAAAAACCTCTCTAAAAAACACATCTGTATACATCAAAGATTTAAACAATGGAATTTACATTTTAAAAATTGAATTAGACAATGGAACGATTTCTAATCAAAAAATTATCAAAAAATGATATTGATTACTAATTAGATTAAAATATATAAAGCATCCAAATCTTCGGATGCTTTTTTTGTTATTAAAATATTATCGTTTAGTTTTGCAAACTATGCATTTCAAATTATCATTTTTCCAAATATTATTGCTGGCCGTATTTGTGGTTTCTTGTGCAACAAAAACTAAAAAATCAACTCCAAAATCGGGAGTTAAGAAACCTGTTGTAAAGACAGAAGTCAAGCTTCCGCCAAAACCAGTTGTCAAATTGGATAACATCGATTTACCTGAAATCAAAAGAGAATTCAGAGCGGTTTGGATTGCTTCGGTTGCTAATATCAATTGGCCTTCGAGAAATAATCTTTCTGTTGACCAGCAAAAACAGGAAGCGATACAATTACTGAATCTTCTCGTTGACCTTAATTTCAATGCTGTGATTTTACAGATTCGTCCTTCTGCAGACGCTTTGTATAAAAGTCCACACGAACCTTGGTCTTATTTTTTAACGGGACAAATTGGTCAAGCACCTTATCCTGAATATGACCCTTTGGAATTTTGGATAGAAGAATCTCACAAACGCGGTCTGGAATTTCACGCTTGGCTCAATCCGTTTCGTGCGCATCATTCCAATGGTGGACAAATCACATCAGAATCTATGGTGAAAAAGTCGCCAGATAATATTATCAAACTAAGAAACGGAATGTACTGGTTTGACCCAGCTGACGACAGAACACAGGAACAAGCTTCGAAAGTCGTAAAAGATATCGTTTCCAGATATGATGTGGACGGGATTCATTTTGACGATTATTTCTATCCTTACGCAGAATATAATGGTGGAAAGGATTTTCCGGATTTCAAATCTTGGTCCCTTTATCAGCAATCCGGCGGAACGCTTTCCAGAGCGGATTGGAGACGTGCGAATGTGAACAAATTCGTGAAGCGAATCTATGACGAAATCAAAGCTCAGAAAAATGATGTGAAGTTCGGAATCAGTCCTTTTGGGATTTGGAAACCTGGTTTTCCTACAGGAATCAAAGGTTCTTCTCAGTATGATGAATTGTATGCAGATGCAAAACTATGGTTGAATCAAGGTTGGATTGATTATTTCACACCTCAGTTGTATTGGCCTGTAGATTCGCCGGGACAAAGTTTTCCGCTTCTTTTGCAATGGTGGAGTGATGAGAACACAAAAGGTCGCCATCTTTGGCCGGGATTAAATACTGTTGCCGTTAAATCCTCAAATCCGGTTTCTGAAATTGCCAGAGAAATAGATGTGACTAGACAAATTCTGAAAAAAAATACAGGAGAAGTTCATTGGAGTATTGCCGGAATCACAAAGAATTATGCAATGCAACAGGAATTAAAAACCAATTCCTACAAGGAAAAAGCCTTGATTCCCGAAACGATCTGGCTTACTTCTAAAGAATTACCTGAATTGAATGTAATTTGGAAAAAACAATCCAATAATATTGTCTTGAATTGGAACCAACAAACTGAAGCATTGTCTTATGTTATTTATTTAAAATATGGAAACAATTGGCAAACAGAAATCCTTTCTCCGGAAATCATTAATAAAAATATAGCTTCAGAATCTAATGGAAAGAAATTGTCGACAGTTGTTGTAAGGTCTGTGAATAAGCTTGGGAAATTGGGTGGTTATAGGGTTGTTGTTTTAGACTAATCTTCGATTGATAGGTCAATTTTTCATGAAATAACTGGTAAAAGATGATTTGTCAGATTAGAGAGGTATGCTATGCATCAGGAAAATTAGGGTCATATTTCAAAGATTATACATCAGATTTATTGATAAAGAGAAATTAATGATTGGAGTCTGTTGGTTTTAAATAATATTTTTTAGATACTTAAACCAATATTTTCAGAAAACTCTTGCACAAGAATATATAACTATAGGATGGAATCATACTTATTTGAAAGTAATGAAGAAACGTAAATAACGGATTTACCTATATCAGAATTATTTCACATTTTTGTAATATGAATCATATTTACAAGATTGCTCTCTTGGAAGACAATAGCAGACAGCTCGAAAAACTGGAATCTTACCTCAATCAGATTCCCAACGTGGAAATTGTATTGAAAAGCAAAAGATCAGACCATTTTTTTGAAGAGGTAAATACTGTGAATCCTGAAATACTAGTGGCAGATCTCGATCTTGGGAATGACAGCATGACGGGAATGGAAGTGGCTCAGGAAATTAAGATTCCCGTGTTTTTTGCAAGCGTTAATACGAAAGAGTATATTGAAGATATTGAGAATCTCAAACGTGATGCTGAGATCTGTGTAGACCATATTACCAAACCTTTTACTGAGGAACAGTTTATCAAAAGCTTTAAACGGTTTTTGCAGGAGGTAGGTTTCTTTTCGCCGCCGCAATATGTGTTTTTGGACTTTAATAAAAAAAAGAACAGGATCCTAATAGATGATATCGTCTATCTCTGTGCTAATAAAAATGAATCTAACAACAAGCAGATCTATTTCATCAACCGTCCGCCTGCCAGCCTGGTCGATTTTTCATTTACCAAAATGGAGGATAATGGCCTGATGAAGTCACAATTTGTTACCATTCACAAATCTTTCCGGGTGAATAGAAAGTATATCAAATGCTATCATCCTAAGATAGAAAAGATAGAAATAAGTGTTTTTGATGGGCAGGGCAAGACAAAGTCTGACCTTATCAAGGTATCTGAAAATTACCAGCCGGTCATTAGAAAGACCTTTGGTTAACCGCTTTTGTTCCCCGAAAAAAAGCTTTTGTTCCTGCGCTCCCGATGTTGTTTTCGGAAGCGTATTTTTTTTGAATTTCGGATCTTGTTTTGATAGATGTTTGAGGTAACAAATAATCATTAAAATTACAATGCAAACAAACAACAATTTTAGAAACAAAAGAAAATCAAGTAACAACAGTAACTCTTCAAATAATGGTAACAGTATTTTTGATTCCTACATGAGTAAAGAATCGGAAAAAGTAATCAAGACCTTGGAAGCTGACCTTAAAAACAGATTTCAGAATGATTATTTATTATTTGAACAACAAATCAATTTGCTGAAAACGGAAAACGAGTCGCTGAGAAAAAGTTATGGAGAGCTGAAGGAAAGAATTAGCAAGATCAGAAATTATAAAACCATCAGCATAAAAGTACAGCATGATAATGTGATGAAAGATCTGGGTGTACAGCATTTTCAATTTGAGAAACTGCTGAAGTATATACAGACCAAGAATAATATTTTTCTGGTAGGACCGGCAGGTTCCGGTAAAACGACCGCTGCTCAAAATATCGCTAAGGCACTTGATCTTAAATTTTATTTTACCGGAGCTATTACAAGCGAGTTCAAACTGACAGGTTTTATAGATGCCCAAGGGAAAACTGTTTCTACAGACTTCAGGAAGGCTTATGAAAAAGGTGGTGTTTTTTTATTTGATGAGATCGATGCGAGTTCTCCTCAGGCGATGTTGGCTTTCAATGCGGCATTGGCCAACGAGTTTATGGATTTTCCGGATGGTAGGGTCAATAAACATAAAGATTTCTACTGTATTGCGGCGGCCAATACCTATGGAACAGGCGCAGACCGGCAATATGTAGGTAGAAATCAGATGGATGCAGCTAGTCTTGACCGATTCATCTTTATCTCGTGGGAGATCGATGAAAAACTGGAGCATGAATTGGCAAAACATTATGAATGGACAACTTACGTGCAAAAAGTGAGAAAGGCTGTCGCAAAATTAAGTGAACGGATGGTAGTGAGCCCGCGAGCATCTATCAAAGGTTCTGAGCTATTAAAAATCGGTACCAGCCGTGAAGATGTGGAGCAAGATGTTCTTTGGAAAGGCCTGGATGCATCCAGAATTCAAATGATCAAAAATAATATCTGGTAATGAACAAACATCTAAAGTTTGAGGATCTGCAGTACTTCTGGGATTATTCTTTCAGGGAAAGCCAATCATATAAAAAGACTTCGAGAGATCATACCAGCGGTTGGAATGGTGGTGTATCCTGGGAAGAAGCGAAGAGACTTGCTACATTTGGTTGGTTTGATGGATTGGAAAAGATGAAAACCATAAGTGTGGAATTATCAGAAATAGTTGCTACAAAGATCGAAAGGCATCATCCTGAATATGCTTTCGCAGGACATATAGTTGATGTAGGGATGTTTCTTAGCAATTCGCCGGAATATTTTCTGATAAAAGACCCGATCATCAGAGAACAGGATGATAAGATCTTGACCATCGTATGCTCGGTGTCTTTTTCGGCGCAAATTTCTTCTGATGTGATCATCCAAAGAGGGGCTATGATCTGTGCTTTGGTGGATGCTTTGGAAATGTCAGGTTACCGATGTGAAATTATTATTAATGATGTTTCCGTTTCTAGAGGAAGATTAGAGATCGATGTGATGTTAAAAAAAGCGCAACAAAGTCTGAACCTTGCTGAATTAGCATTTTGCTTAGGACATCCTGCGATGTTGAGACGGTTTATGTTTTCAACAGCTGAGTTGGTAGGGTGGGCAGACTATTCGTTTGGCTATGGTAATCCAGCAGAAGCTACAGAGAAAGGTGATCTCTATATTCATGAGATCTTTAGTAGAGTAGTTCCCAATTCCGAAGCTATCGATTGGGTCATCAAACAATTAAATCACCAAGGAATAAATATGATCAATAATAACTTATTAAAATTTTAAAACATGCAAAAGAAAATCACAACACAACAGAACAATGCTAATATGCAGAATTCCAACAAAGGAACCAAAGGTGTCAACAAACAGAGTGCTCAAAATCAAGGGAACAGAGGAAAGCAACTGAATCCTAACCGTAAAAAGTAAATGAAAGAGTCCGGAATATTGCCGGACTTTTGTTTTTTGAAGATTGCTTGCAATTGCGATGGACCTTAATTCAAAAACTCGGCAGCAGGAATCCTAGTACAATATTCACTTCCAAGATATAATGGATTGCCGTGTTTCTCTGACCAGAAACCATCTAATATATCTTTACGATACACTACAACGCCTTTGTAAACTTTATCGTCGTCTACTTCGTAACTGAAATTGATGGCCAATACCTGGTCTTTGAAAAAGCCTGTTCCGTTTTGGATGTGGTCTCCGATAGTCCATTGGGCAATAATTCTATTATTTTCATCAAGGCTCAATATTAAAAAACCATGATAAGTGATTCCTTTTTCATCCTAATTGCTACCTTCTACAGTATAATTCCCAACTAAATCCTGTACTGTCATTGATTTATTATTTACTCAATTGCAAATTTAAAGATTCTTATGATGATTTGACTGTCGAAGAAAAGCGATGTTACGTTTGACAATGATTGAATTTTAAATCATAATAGATATCTTTACAATATATATCGCGCTCGTGTTTTTGTGTATTTTGATTATTTGTAACCTAATCTCTTTCGCAGTCTTTGCTCTGGACAAATGGAAGGCTGTCAAGCATAGGAGAAGAATCTCAGAATTTTTTCTTCTAACACTCACTTTTCTTGGAGGTACAATAGGCACTTTACTGTCCATGCTTTTATTCAGACATAAAGTCTCGAAGAGAAGTTTTCTCTTTAAAATGGGATTGGTGATCTTAGTTCAAATCGGTTTAATGCTTTTTATTAAGTTATAAGATCCTAAATATTAGAATGTGTTGATAGTTTAATAAGCATTTCTTATAAATTTACCTCATTAATACTCAACTTATCGATTAGTCTCTGGATGTTTTCTAAATCTTTCAAGACCTTTTGATAAGACGATTTTGCATAATCTGCGAAAGATGACTTTGAAGTTAAGATTTCTTCTGATTCGAAAAGATTCAGTTGTGGATTTTCCCTACGATATAGTCACTATAATCATTGAGGTATTCGTTGATGGTGGATCTTTTTCTTTTACATGTTGCTTTGTTTTTTTTACTTTTATAATGAGATGATTATGTAGGAATTTATGAAATTTGTGTTTTCTTGTTCTTCTTGGTAAACGAAGTATGAGTTGTCATTACTAGGTTTAAGGTAATTTTTATCAAATATCATATCGCTTGAGGTATTAGAGTTAAAATCAAATTATAAATTATATTTAAAATCTAATATCAATTTTAAGACAATAGATTAATTTTGATAATAAGTAAACTAATAAAAAAAGCCTGCCCCTTTCAGAACAGACTTCCAGTATATGAATGTAAGTGATTTCTAAGGCATCTTTTTAAACCCTTCTGCTTTTATTTTCCAGGTTCCGTCTTTCGGGAAACCAGGATATTGTCCTGTAGAACTGTCCCAGCCTTCAAGCATCATCGCAACAGTCGTTAAAACTCCGCCATTTCCGGGAAGGTAAATTCTTAATCTTCCGTCTTGGTAATTATGTCCGTTTTTAAGATATGTATTCGTTTGAACATCTATAAATAAAGCATCTAAAGCTTTGTTTGGAAGTCCAAGTCTTGCTGCGTTCATCGCGGTCATCGGGAAATCCCAACCCCAGGTATGACCCCAGTTCCATCTCTCCCAAACGATGTCGAGTGTATTTTTCATTATTTTCTTATCCAATTTCGGAGATTCAGGAACCATACCTAATGCGCCTAAAACTGCAGGGTGGTCGGTCATCCATTTTGGAAAAGTGAAAGAGTCTTTAGCTGATTCAGTCGATAAATAAACTCCATCCTGAACCGGAAGCGGAGCCAATTTATTAATCACATCATCCCACTTTTTATCTCTCGATTCACCCAATCTTTCTTTCCACTGTTGAGCCACTTTCAATGCCCAATCCCAATATGCCACTTCATATGTTGGGTTAAAAGTATCTTTCGCAGGGAAAACTTCCTGAGCAGGAATGACACCTTTTCCTAAATTATAACGGTTTTTTTCTTTGTCATACGTTGCATAGTCAGCCATAAATTCTGCTGTTTCGTACACTAAATTTTTATATTTTTCTAAAACTTTTTTGTCTTTGTTGTGACGGTACAAAAGTTCGGTCATATAAATCAAATGCGGTTGCTCCCAAATTAAAAATGCAGCCACAGAAGACGGACTTTCATTTCCTTCGTTATCCGACATTTTAATCCAACGAACGCCTTTATAGCCTTGTCTTTCAGCTAATTTTTTTGCTTTTTCAAACGACCTGAAATAATAATCCAATTGTTTTTCCAAAATCTCTGGTCTACCCCATAAAGCGTAATGAACACCGTGCCACCAATGCATCTCTGTATGCGGTTTTCCGTACCAGCTGTTGAAGGTTAAACCTGTTTCCTGTGGCGGATTGCTTCCTCCACACTGAACTTTTGTTAAATATTCAGACAGAACAATTCTACGCTCCAATTCATTCGCTCTTTTATCGGTACTTCCTTCAAAATCAACGGCTGCGCCGCTTTCCCAGAAGCTTTTCCACCCTGAAATACTTTCTTTCTCAGCGTCAGCAAATAAACTTTTCGAAGTCTTTTGATTTTTCTCTAAAAATTCAACGGTCAATTCCAGTTTTTTGCTTTTCGAAGAAGGTTCGAAAACGAAATTATGCTTTCCTGATTCGCTTAATTTTCCTTCCGTAAAATATAATTGCGTGAAATAATCGGCAGTCTGTAATTTGTGCTCAATCAATCCTTGCGTTGAGTTTGATGAAATGATTTTTGTTGAATGTTTATCAGCATTTCCGTAAAAAGCTGCTTCATCTAAAAACTGTCCGCTCGGATAAGGATATTTTGCAAAAACTTTTAATCTTTTTTGACTGATTAAATCAGACTCAATTTTAACCCCGATTTTATCAAAATTTTGAAAAGAAGCCGTCCAAACTTTTACAGGAGTTCCTTCCAAAGAAAATTCACTGGTGATAATTCCTGTCCACAAATCAATTTTCTGATTGATGTTTTGAATATCTGAAACCTGCGCTTTCTGTCCGTTCTTTTTAATCAGTTCAATTCCAACATTTCCGAGTTGCAAACGATGTTGATTGACTCTGAAATATTCAACAGCTTTTTTGTTGCGTTCCGGCTCTTTGATTTGAACACTGTACAACGCTTTTCTTCCGTCATTGTTGAAATCATAAGGCTTTAAAGTCTCCTCAAATTTGAAATTTTCAGTATTCGGAAAACTGTTCCAGCCCCATTCTGACTGAGTTCCCAATGAAACTCCGTTTTTATAATATTCAGGGAACGACTGCATTCCCGTAATGTCAACCGTGTAAGCAAATTTTCCATTTCCAACCGTTAAAGTTGATAAAGTATCTGCTTTTATATTGACGATATTATGTCGCTGAACAACTTTTTTACGGTCGATTTTCTGAGCATTCACGGATGAAAACCCAATGCAGAAAAGACTCAGATATATTGCAATTTTTTTCATTTTTAATTTATTTTAAAACCGTCGCACTCATCATTCCAATCACAACATCATTGCTCACAGCTGTTAATTTTATCGATTTTAATTCTTTATTTTGGTCAATCGGTAAATCCAGAATCGTTGCAGCTCCGCCTTCAACAGCTCGGTCTGTAAATCCTTTAATTCCTGAATATTTTGTTAAAGTTCCGCCTTTGTATAATTCTCCCGTTTTCAATTGAACCCGATACGGAATTTTATCATCAGGAATTTCAAAAGCAAAATTGTCATCCAACAAATCCTGCTCAATCGGCCACCAATTGATTGGATTTTTCAGCTCTAATTCTGTTTTTGAACCATCAATATATTGAACCGTTATTTTTCCATTAATGATTTGCGACTGCATCGGATTAGTAGAACCCGCCATCAGAAAATAGATTTTTTTCCCTTTTCCATTCAAAGGAATTTCAATCGAATCAGGATAATTATCCCACTGACTTGCGAACGCAATATTTTTATCCGATTTATCAATTAAAAAAGGAATTCCAAGAAAATCAACTTTGTTGTTTTTTCTTTTATTCATCAATCCGCCGTCATCAATTTGAGCCGTGATTAATGGATAACACCAGTTTCCGATTCCCTGCCACGGAAGTTGTAGAGTAGGGACTTTCAATCTTGGCGAAAGATATTTTTGATTAAATATCTCAGTTACTTTTTCATTGTATTTTGAAGCTAATGAAATGTTATTGAATTGACCTAGATTTTCAATTTCCCAATCTGTAATTTCAATATTTTGTTTGATTCCGTTGTACTCAAGTTCGACAGCATTGGTTCCTTTACTTAAATAATTTGCAGGAATTTCAATCGATGTATTTTGATTTTTTTGAATACTAAAAGTTTTATTTAAACCATTAATACTCAATTTTCCATTAATCGGATTGGATGATTTTGACTGAATATATAATTTTTTATTCGTCCATTTTGTTTCTAAAGGAAAACGAATATCTACATTTATTGGTTGCCACCAACTCGTTCCATTCTGCTCAACCTGCACGAAAAAAGTTCCTTTTCTTTCTTCTTGAATTAAATTAAATTGATTTCCGTTTCTATTTTTAATCAATACCTGCGGGTCAAGAACATCTTTAATTTTCTTGTTTGAATCAAAATTTAACTGAAGATTTTCAGAAATATAATTCGTAAAATCAGTTTGCTCGTTTTTAATTTCTTCTCCCGAATAATTGATTTCAATCTTAAAATCTTTTCCTTTCGCCGTTTCAAACTGAATGTTTGGCTGTAAAATAGAATTCGGCTTAACTTTCCAATCTACATTTTTACCATTCACTATCACCGATTTGATATTGGAATAATTCAAAGGAATTTGCATTTCCAACGCCACTGGATTTTGATATTTTGAATTAAATAAATATTCAGTTTTCTTGGAAGTTTTTTTAAACTGATAATCCCAATCCGGAAGTTTCAGTTCGGCAGAATTCCAGTCTTTTGGAAATCCCGGTTTGATGCTGATTTTATTTTCTAATAAATTCGGATAAACTCCAAAAAGTCCTTCTGTCAATGTTCTTGAGGCTACACCAATCGGGTCGGCAAAATCTCGGTACAATTCCCCACGAAACGCATCGTAATGAGAAAGCTGTTCAAAATTTCCCGGACTGATGCCATAATACATTGATTCGACCAAATTTCCCTTCCAAAGTTGGTACGCATCCTCATTTCTTCCGGCTTGCCAATATGCCAAAGCGGTCTGTAAATTTTCCGCCAAAGCCACATTGTTGATTGACCAATCATAAGGCTGCCAATTGGTCGTCGCTAACGTAAAATAGTCTTTATGATCCACACCTTTTACCGTAATCGGGATTTTCGGTGTATGATTATTGATGTATTGTAAATTCTGATAATCCTCAAATTCATTCAAAATAAAAGCATCGGAAACGTGATAAATCGACCAGATTCCAGGTTTATCGTGAACGACTTGATTTCCCAAAGCATCTTTATATTCTGAAAAATAGCCTTTGTTTTTAATCCAAAGTTCGTTTTTCATTGCTTTTAAGATTGCTTCAGCTTCCTGTTCGTAAGGTTGAGGATTTTCACCAATGATTTTCGCCAGTTTTGCCATTTCACGATTGGCTCTGTAATTATACGCTGAAGTGTGCGTCACTTTTCCACCCGAATATTGAAGCGCATCACTTGCCCAAATCGCGGCATATGCATCGTACAAATCGCCACGTTTAAAATTTCGCTTTTCCCAATCCATATGACGAACCATTGTCGGCCACATTTTCTTTAGAAATTCTTTGTCTCCTGTGTAATTAAAATGCGAAAACATCTGATCAAAAAACACCAGATTCATATCGTAATGATGCGGTTTTGAATTGTCGTTCGGATTTCTGGAAATATATCCGCTCGAAAAAACGGAAGTTCCCATTTTCTCCACACTTCTTGCCAAATGCAATAAAGTGTCCATTTCAACAGGCGCAGAATCTGGTTTTAAAACCTGTGAATTGGCATAACTTTCGAAATGTTCTTTCGCTCTGTCGTGCCAACTTAATGCATCAGCTGTGTAAGCACCTCTCCAGGCGTTCAATCTCATTCTCCACGCAATAGCGCCGTGAAGGAAGGTCGGACTTTCCCAAATACCGTCGGCAGCAACCGCTAAATTCGCTCCAAAATTATTCAAATCTGCATCCGGAGTTTTGAGCTGAATTCTGTTAGTTAAAGTTAAACGAGCTTTTTCAGCTTCATTAAATATGTTTTTCAACTCTTCATCCGAAAAGTTTTTAGCTGATTTTCCTTTTGCAATTTGGATATAAACCGGATTTTTTTGTGAAGAATAAGAAGCGTAAACAATTGGAGATTTATCTATTTTATTTTGAGTAAAAGCAGAAAGATTTTCTAATGTTTTTGCATCAGTCATCTGCAAAAAAGGAACACTCGAAAAGTTTCCGTTTACTGTTTGAACTTCTTTTTTCTTATTTAAATAATTTAACTGAAATTGGTTCTTTAATGCTTGAAACTGATTATTCAGACAATACTCAGGCAACAGATAAAATCCGGATTCCGGGTCTGCGCCGATGTCGCCGTTTCTGCTGAAAGTCGTTCCACTTGCTCCGCCATAAACTGCATAGATTTTTGTTGTAGAATCTATGTTGACGGTTTCCATTTTTAAAACCAAACCTTCTTCTTTGTCTTGTGCTAAAACGGTTAATTTCAAACTTCCGTTTCCAAAAATAGGGTCTTTGATTTCATACAACATCGTTCCCGGACGATAGCGGGTTTCAATTTTATCAGCCTGAATTAATTTCTTGATTGAATTTCCTTTTTGAATGACGAATTGAAGGTTTCCGCCCATTCCGGGAAGATACAATGCAAATTCCGGCAAATCTCCCGCTTCAACTCTCGATGCACGATTGTCTCCGTACAAAGCCCGATTGAATCTGTATTTTCCGTTGACCAACAAAAAATCGCCTTTATCTTCTTTATAATGCAGTTCACGTTCTTTGTTCTGCCAATGTTTGGATTGGGTAAAAGAATGTGAAAATGCCGATAAAATAATGAGTCCGGCGAAAATGGTTTTTTTGCGCATTTTATGGTTTTAACTCAGTTAAAGGTTGTCCGTTAACGGTTACATTTTTAAGTGTTACGTTTTTCATATAATCCACTTTGTAAGGAATCTGAACACCAACCATTTTAGCATTAATCATCGTGAAATCTGTTACTGGAGAAGATTCGTAAGCATCAGAAAACACGGCATATTTTCCACCTTTGTCAACCGTTAGATTTTCAACCCAGATATTTCTCATTGTCGGAATGTGATTTCCTGGTTTTTCGTAATGCATATTGAAACGCACTGCCGCTTCTTTGTAAGCACCTACTTTTGTATTGTAGAAAAATACGTTTTCGATTGTCCCGCCACGGCTTGAGCTGGTTTTAATTCTCAAAGCTCGGTCAAGATTTTTACTGTCCATCACGTTTCCGATAGCGTAAATATTTTTCGCTCCGCCTGCAATTTCGCTTCCGATAACAACGCCGCCGTGACCGTCTTTCATTTCGCAGTTTTCAATGATATGGTTTTCAGCTGGTCTTCCAATGTCTCTTCCATCCTCGTCTCTTCCGGATTTGATGGCAATACAGTCGTCCCCTGTATCGAAATATGAATCTTTAATCCATACATTTTTACAAGCTTCAGGGTCGAAACCGTCGTTGTTCGGTCCGTGGCTGATTACTTTTACTCTTTCAATCAACACATTTTCGCACAAAACAGGATTTAGGTTCCACATTGGAGAATTTTTAACCAAAACATCCGCCATATAGAAGTTTTTAGACTTGTAAGGCTGAACGAAATTTGGTCTTAAATAATAGCCATCACCAAAAATTCTTTCTCTTGCAGGTTTTCTTTCTGCCATATATTCGTGAAGTTTCGCACGGGCAGGATTTTGTCTTCCCGGACGTGATGTGTTGTAGCCATATTTTGTAGCACCGCACCAGAACCACCAATTGTCTAAATCTGAATTTCCATCCAATGTTCCTTTTCCGGTTACTGCGATGTTTTCTTCTTCGTAAGCGTAAATTAATGACGAATAATTCATACACTCCATTCCTTCCCAACGAGTGAAAACGATAGGGTAGTCTTTGCTGTCCTGACTGAATAAAATTGTAGAACCGTCTGTTAAATGAAGATTTACATTAGATTTAAGATAAATTGCTCCCGTTAAGAAAACTCCGTTTGGAACAACCACTCTTCCTCCGCCTTCTGCATTACATTTTTCAATGGCTTTTTTGAAAGCTTCCGTATTTTTTGTTTTTCCGTCTCCAACTGCACCGAAATCTGTGATTAAGTAATCAACTTTTCTGAATTCTGGTTTTTTGATTTGCTTTTTTAAAGCTTTAATTTCCTTTAGAGGCTGCTTTGCGGAAGTCCACGGTTTGTATTGTGCTGAAATACTTGCAGACAAAACCAAAGCGAACAGAAGTGGAATATATTTTTTCATAAAGATTAGATTCAAAATTTTAGAATAATTTCTTTGTATTGCAATCTAAAATAAATATAAGAATTGATTATCCTGCACTGTCTGTATTTAATTAATCTTAATGTAAGGTATGAATATTGATTACATAAAGTCAAGTATAAAAATATGTGAAACGACTTATGTTTCCGTAACATTTTCATTATTCTTTACACAATTTGTTGATTCGTTTTTATTGCTTAACTTATTTGTCAGAATTATTTCTATTTTTTTTATTTGAAATTAATGAAAAAGCATAGAAATTTTGAATTAAAATGAAGTAATATCTATTTATAGTATAGTATTTGCTATAACATATTTTGTAAACCTTGAAGATTTGAAAAAACTCAATAAAAGAAAGATTCTTAGACGTACTTTGATAACCATTATTTCCATTTTGTTTTTTTTTATTTTGCTGATATTCAGTTTGCGATTGCCTTTTGTTCAGAATTTTATCAAGGACAAAGCAATTGCGTATCTCGAAGGTAAAATCAAAACAAAAGTGAGTCTGGAAAAGATTTACATTGGTTTTCCGAATAGTGTAGTTATTGAAAATCTATATTTGAAAGGTCAAAAAATCGATACGCTTTTGGCTGTCAAGAAATTTGATGTTGGGTTGGATATGTGGCAATTGATCAACTCCAAGGCTGATTTGACATCAATAGATCTGGAAGGCGTTCGCGCTAATGTCGTAAGAAATCCGCAAGGTAAATTCAATTTTGATTATATTATTGATGCGTTCGCTACTTCGGAAAAAGAAGAAAGTCCATCAAAACCTTTTATTATTTCTTTAGATAAAATTAAATTAAAAAATATCGGTGTCACTTTCAACGATCAACAGTCTAAGAATGACATCAAGGTTTACTTAAATTCATTCGATACAAGAGTAAAAACATTTGATCTTCAAAATAACAATTACGCGGTTAACGATATCAATCTTGACGGTTTGAAACTAAAACTAAAACAAGATCTGATAGAAGAAGTTTCCAAAAATGTCGAGAAAAAAGTAGATTCGCTGAATCAGCAAAAACCAATGAAATTAGGTTTAAGTGGAATCAAACTGACTAATTTCAATATCGATTACGGCGATGATAATACCAAGACTTTTGCTAAAGTTTTATTTAAAGAATTAAGCACAAAAGTCAATAACCTTGATCTTCAAAACAATTCTTACGATGTTGACAATGTTTTTTTGACCGGAGCAAATATCAATGCAAACTTATTTCTTCCAGCTTCCAATACGAATCCAAAAGATGAAAAACCTTCTGAAACTTCAACATCTTCAGCGAAGGAAAAAACAATGAAAGTTCTGCTGGGAAAATTGATTTTTGAAGATGTAAAAGTTGCTTATAATAATACTGCAGTTGCTCCAACAAAATCTGGAATGGATTTCAATCATCTCAATTTTGGAAGGTTAAATGTTGATGTCCGAGATTTCAAAATGGAGAATAATGGTTTCGCAGGAACTGTGAAATCGGCAGAGATTCAGGAAAAACGAGGTTTGGATATTCAGAAATTCAATACGGATTTTGTTTATTCGGACAAAGAAGCTTACTTGAAAGACCTTTATCTTCAAACACCGAAAACGGTTTTGAGAGACGAAGTTATTCTTAATTATAATTCGATCGAGCAATTATCTGCAAATCCAGGAGCTGTTAAGATCTCAGCCAATATTGAAAATTCCAAAATCGGTTTTTCTGATATTTTAAATCTAGTTCCAACTTTAAGAAATACCGCTCCTTTCAACAAATATCCAAATGCAGTTCTTTCCGTCAATGCTAATGTAAAAGGTTTGGTAAACGATCTTTTGATTAATGAACTGAAAGTTTCTGGCTTAGATCAATTGCGAGTTTCAGCTTCTGGAAGAATCAAAAATGCGATGAATCCTGATCATCTTTACTATGATTTAAGAATTGGAGAATTAGCTTCATCTGGAAAAACGATTTTCAATCTCGTTCCGAAAGGCACGATTCCATCTAATATTTCTCTGCCATCACATTTTAGTATTAAAGGATTTGCAAAAGGAACAACAAAAGTTATCAACACCAATCTCAATCTATATTCAACTCTTGGAAATGCTGATGTTGTTGCACAAGTAGATATGCGAAGAAAAAACCATGAATTGTTTGATGTAAAAGCTAATCTTCAAAATCTTCAAATCGGAAAATTGATTCAGAATAAAGATATTGGCGGAATTACAGCTCAGATTACTGCAAAAGGGCAAAGTTTCGATCCGAAAATAATGTCTGCTCAATTGGCCGGAAATGTAAAATCTGCAACTTACAAAGGTTATACTTATCAGAATATGAATCTGAAAGGGAAAATCAATCGTGGAGCTTATGATATTGAATTAAACTCAAAAGACCCGAATGCAAACCTGCAATTGATAGCTTCCGGCGTTTATGATGACAAAAATCCTACCGTTAAAGTCAATGGAAGTATCGAAAAATTGGATATTAATAAATTAGGATTTTACAGTTCTCCAATGATTCTTGCAGGCGATATCGATGGTGATTTCAAAAGCCTTGACCCGGATAATTTGAACGGATATCTGAATCTTAAAAACTTCGCCATTTCTGACACCAAGGAAGTTTATCCAATCCAAGAAGTTAATTTATTGGCTGTTTCTACAGCGGATTCTACTCAGATCAAATTCAATTCTCAGATCGCTGATGTGGAACTGAATGGAAAATATAAACTGACTCAGATTTTCGGAGCTTTGTCGCAGACTGTGAATCAATATTATCAATTCCAAAAGCCTGAAAAGAATTCAAAAATTGATGCTGGACAGTTTTTTACTTTGAATGCAAAAATCAAGAATGATGATTTGATCAGGAAATTTGTTCCTGATCTGAAAAGCTTTGAAACCATCAATATCAAAGGGAATTACAGTGCTGATTCTCAAAAAATAGAACTCGATGCAAAGATTCCGCAGGTTTTATACGGAACGAATTCGCTTGAAAATACAACTTTAAAAATCACCAATGAAAATCAAGCATTGCAATATAATCTGGATGTTGCAGCTTTGAAAAGTGAAAGCTTTGCCCTGAATAAAGTTAATATTAATGGTGACGTTGCCGATAATATCATTAATTATAATATCACAACGAAAGATGAAAAAGATCAAACGCAATTCCTGATTGCCGGAAATGCGAAATCTATGAATGACATTACCGAAATCTCACTCAATCCAAATGGTTTAAAATTAAATTATGGAGATTGGGTGGTTGCAGAAGGAAATAAAATCCAGATAGGAAGTCAGGGAATTTTTGCAGATAACTTCAGACTGACAAATGCAGGAAGTGAAATTTTGGTTCAATCCGAAAACAGTTCGCCAAATAGCCCGCTTAATGTTACTTTGAAAGATTTCAAAATTGAAACGCTTACAGAGATGATCAAAAAAGATTCTTTGTTAGCAAAGGGAACTATCAACGGAACAGCTCAATTGCGGGATCTGAACAAGAAAATGACTTTTACTTCATATCTCAATGTTTCAGATTTGTTTGTTTATGGAAGTCCTGTTGGAAATCTTTCTGTGAAAGCCAATAATACTTCGGCGGATATTATCAACGCAGATATTGCACTTTCAGGAAACGATAATGATGTTAAAATTACTGGAAATTACAATACTTCAGCGAGTAGTTTTGACCTTGATCTGGCAATGAATCAACTTCAAATGAAAACACTCCAAGGTTTTTCTATGAACGCGATTACGAATACAGAAGGTCATCTTTCCGGCGATTTGAAAATTACAGGAACTGCAACTGAACCAAAAATCCTTGGTGATGTAAAAATGAATAATGTCGGATTGATGATTGCACAAACAGGAAGTGATTTTAGAAAAATTAATGATAAAATTTCGTTCACAAATAGAGGAATTGAGTTTGATAATTTCAAGATCAATGACAAAGATGGAAACTCACTTAAGATTGATGGTCAGGTTTTGACTCAGACTTACAAAGATTTTGGATTTAATCTGGATATCAATGCGAGAGATTTCAAAGTCGTGAATTCGGAAAAATCTAACGATGCGATGATGTATGGAATTCTTGCAATTGATGCGGCTCTACACGTTCGTGGAAATCTCGATTTACCAAAAGTTGACGGAAGATTAGCGGTTTCAGATGATACAGATTTTGTATTTGTTCTTCCTCAATCTAGCCCTTCGTTACAGGAAAGAGATGGCATTGTAGAATTCATTGACCAAGATCAGATTGCTCTTAATAAAACCATCGTCGCAGATTCTTTGGCCTCCAAAAATAAGATTAAAGGAATGGATGTGAGCGTGAATATTGAAGTCAGTAAAGAAGCGAAAATGTCCATCATTATTGATAAGGCAAATGGGGATTTTGTAAAACTTCAAGGCGAGGCAGAATTGACAGGCGGAATAGATCCTTCCGGAAAGACAACTCTTGTCGGTATTTACCAAGTCGAGCAGGGAAGTTATGATATGACTGTGAGTCTTTTGAAGCGAAAATTCGATATCCAAAAAGGCAGTACTATTACCTGGAATGGCGAGCCGACTTCTGCAACTTTGGACATTACTGCTGTTTATAAAACGCAGACTGCACCGCTGGATTTGGTTGAACAGCAGATCAGCGGAGAAAGTGCTTCAACACTTAATCAGTATAAGCAGAGAATGGAGTTCAATACTTTGCTTAAAATGAATGGAGAATTGATGAAACCTGTTATCACTTTTGATATTACGACAGCAGAAAAGGACAATTCGGTTTCCACAAATGTTAAAGATGTTGTTGATCAGAAACTGACTCAACTCAGAACCGATGAAAATGAAATGAACAAGCAGGTTTTCGCATTGCTTTTACTGAATCGTTTCATTGGTGAAAACCCTTTTGAAAGTAATGCGGGACTTTCTGCTGAAACTATTGCAAGACAAAGTGTAAGCAAAATTCTTTCTCAACAATTGAACAATCTGGCTTCCGGATTGATTAAAGGCGTTGACCTTAATTTAGGTTTAGAATCGTCTGAGGATTATTCAACTGGAACAAAAAATACACGGACAGACCTGAATGTTGACATCAGTAAAAAATTATTGAATGACCGCTTAAAAGTTTCTGTAGGAAGTAATTTCGGAGTAGAAGGTGATGCTAGACAAAATGAAAATACAACCAATATTGCAGGTGATGTAACCGTAGATTATAGTCTGTCTAAAGATGGCAGATACATGCTGAGAGCATATCGTAAAGATGAATATCAGGTTGCGCTTCAA
The DNA here is from genome assembly GCA_963530025.1 of uncultured Weeksellaceae bacterium. GTDB lineage: Bacteria > Bacteroidota > Bacteroidia > Flavobacteriales > Weeksellaceae > Epilithonimonas. Next base: position 64,511 of record CAUSBY010000003.1, on the reverse strand, counting down.
GGTCAGATTGTGGAAACAGGTCTCGGTTTTATCATTACTTTAGACTATGATAAATTTCGTGAGATATTTCAAAAATCTAAAAATGAAAAAAACAGAGCAAAAAGAGAAAATAAGAACAAAGAAATTGTAGATTTTAAATAATGAAAAGTAAGATCAATAAAAATTTCAAAACTATCATTGCATTGTCTACGATTGCAATTATTTCATCGTGCAGTAATACCAGGTTTCTGAAAGAAGGACAAATGCTTTACACTGGTGCTGAAGTGAAAATCGAAAATGACAGTATTTCTAAAAAAGAAAAGAAAGCTCTAAAAGCCGAACTGGATGAAAATCTTACACCGAAACCCAACTCGACTTTCTTAGGATTACGACCAAAATTGTACGCTTATAATATTGCTAAAGAACCGAAAAAAGAAAAAGGATTCAACTATTGGCTAAAATATAAATTTGGAGAAAAACCGGTTTTGTTAGGAGATGTCGATAAGGAATTTAACAAAGATATTCTTGTTAATTATTCCGAAAATCAAGGCTATTTCAATGCGCAGGCAACTTATGACACGGTTTCTAAAAATAAAAAAGCTCAGGTTATTTACACCTTGAAACCGGGAAATCAGTATCTGATCAGTCAGGTTAAATTTCAGGAAGAATCAACTTTGGTTAATAAAGAGATTCAAAACTTGAAAGATAAATCCTTGCTTAAGGTCGGAAATCCTTTTAATCTTGATGTTATCAAAGCTGAAAGAGAAAGAATTGATAATGGTTTGAAGGAAAAAGGATTCTATTATTTTCATCAGGACAACATCATCGTTCAGGCTGACAGTACGGTTTCCAAGAACCATAAAGTGGAGCTGAATGTCAAATTAAAAGATCAGACTCCAGATCTAGCAACACAGCAATTTTCTATTGATAAAGTAGTTGTATTCCCAAATTATAACATCCGAGATGTAAAACGAGGAAAGTATAGCATTCCTATGAATCCTGATTCTCTTGCTAAATACGCTCACGATGATATCTATGTGATTGATCCGGAACATAAATTCAAACCGAAGATTTTTGATCGTGCTTTGTATTTTAAGAAAGGAGATTTGTATAATCGTGCAGATCATAATTTGACTTTGAGTCGATTAATCAGTTTAGGCGTTTTCAAATTTGTTAAAAATGAGTTCGTAGTTTCAGATTCTTTGAATCATAAATTTGATACTTATTATCTGTTGACGCCAAGGCAGATTCAATCTTTAAGATTGGAAACTTTGGCAAGAACCAATTCTGCAAATTATGGAGGAGGAGAAGTCAATTTGAACTGGACTCACAGAAATATTTTCCGAGGAGCAGAACAATTGAAAGCTTCTATTTACGGAGCTTTTGATGTGCAGATGGGTGGCGCAAAAGATGCAAATAATATCATCAGAATTGGAGCTAATACGCAACTTTCTATCCCGAGAATTGTTGCGCCATTTCGTTTTAATTCCTCCAGTGAATATGTTCCAAGGACGAATATCAGCCTTGGTTATGAGTATCAAAGCCGAACGCAGTTATATACGCTTCATAACTTCAATGCGTCGTTTGGATATGCCTGGAAAGAGAATATAAGAAAGGAACATGACTTGAAAGTCATAGATATTACAATGGTCGCGCCTCAAACTGTAACCGAAAAATATCAAGAACAAATTGATGGTAATGTAGAAAAAGGAATTCCACCAAATCCAACTTTAGGAAGAGTTGTGGCGAAACAACTAATTTTTGGACCAACTTATAGCTATACTTATACCAACACCACTTCGCCAAAAACTAATACCATCTATTACAAAGGAATGCTAGATCTAGCTGGAAATATTACAGGTCTTGTAACTGGTGCCAATGCAAAAAATGGCAAGGAAAAAGAAATTTTCAATGTTCCTTTCAGTCAATATGTGAAGATGGAAAATGATTTCAGATTCTATCATAAGTTCAGTGAGAAAACTAATTTTGCTTCTAGAATTATTGCAGGAGTTGCTTATCCTTATGGAAATTCAGAATTAATGCCTTATTCCAAGCAGTTTTTTGTTGGAGGAAGTAATAGTATCAGAGCTTTCCGTGCAAGAACATTGGGACCTGGAAGTTATGATCCAAGAACCCAGAATGCGAGTTTTTATTTCGATCAATCAGGTGATATTAAGTTAGAAATGAATGCAGAATACCGCGCCAATATCTATAAATTCCTGAATGTTGCCGCTTTTGTGGACGCAGGAAATATCTGGCTAATGAACGAGGATTCTACAAGACCGGGAGGAAAATTCTCAAAAGATTTCCTGAATGAATTGGCTGTCGGAGCTGGAGTTGGGCTTCGTTTGGATTTCTCTATTCTGATTTTAAGATTAGATCTTGCAATGCCGTTGAGAGTTCCTTATTATGAAAAAGGAGACAGATGGGCTTTGGACAGAATTAAATTTGGAGACAGTTCTTGGAGAAAAGATAATTTGATCCTGAATATTGCGATCGGCTATCCGTTTTAATAATTATTTTTCTGAAAAACGAAAACCTATTCCGTGTATATTTTCAATAATTAGATTTGTATCATTTGCCAAAACTTTTCGTAATCTGGAAATGAAAACATCCAGACTTCTTCCCATAAAATAATCGTCATTTCCCCAGATGGCTTTCAAGATGTCTTCTCTTTTTAAAACCACGTTTTTATTACGGATAAAGAAGAAGAGAAGTTCAGATTCCCTTTGAGTAAGCGTAATTGTGGTTTCATTATCTCGTAAAGTATAGTTTTTTTGATCAAAATCATACTTTCCGACTTTGTAATATTGTGGGGATGAATTGATTTTCCTGGTTCTTTTTAGAAAGACTTCGATTTTCAAGATCAATTCTTCTATACTGAATGGCTTTACCAAATAATCGTCTGCTCCAATTCTCAAGCCTTTTATTCTGTCTTCCTTCAAAGCTTTTGCAGAAATGAAGATGATGGGAATTTCGGAATCTCTATTTCTGATATGCTGAGCAAGGTCAAAACCATTAATTTCGGGCATCATAATGTCCAAAAGACAAATATCAAAATTTTCATTATTGAATGCTTCCATTGCCGATTTTCCATCAGAATAATGTTGGATATCATAATGATTCTCCAAACTATCCTGAATCAGGAAAGCTATCGTCTGGTCATCTTCTGCATATAAAATTTTAGATTTTTCCATCATTTAAGCCTTGTTAGAATTAGCTGGGAAATGCAAAATTGTGGTAATTCCTTTATCAATATTATTTTCGACCGATATTTTCCATTGATGCTGTTGAACGATTTTTTTTACATAGAATAATCCAAGTCCAAAACCGTTGATCTCATCACTTTTATTAGCACTAACTCTATAAAATTTGTCGAAAATATGAGGGATATTTTTTGCAGGAATTCCCATTCCGTTATCTTTAAAACTTAAATATAATCCTTTTGAATCTTTAAAGGTTGAAATAATAATATCAACTTTCGTTTCACAGTATTTTATCGAATTATCCAAAATATTATAAACGACATTGGAAAAATGAAATTCGTCTGCAATTACAGAAATATTATTTTGAATATCCAAAGTTATAGAGAGGTTCTCGTTTTTTTGTTTCAGATTGTCTGCAATTTCTTGAATGAAAGGAAGTAACTCTATTTTTTGAAAATTCAATGCTAAACCAGATGCGTCATTTTTTGCAATATTTAATATTTTTTCAATGTGATTATTAAGTTTATGACTTTGGTTAATGATAATAGAAGTGTAGGTCTGAAGTTTTTGATTGTCCTGAATAACCGTATTTTTATTCAAAGCTTCCGAAGCCAAAAGTATTGATGACAAAGGTGTTTTGAACTCGTGCGTCATATTATTGATAAAATCACGTTGTAGTTCCGAGAATTTTTTCTGTTGAATGATTGTATAGATCGAATAAACATAGATAATCAAAATGATGATAATAGCAAACGTCAGAAGATACCAAAACTTCAAAGAACTTGACAAATAAGTCATTTTATCAGGAAAACGGATGGAAAAATAATAAACTAGATTTTTAGATTTCGGAAAATTGATGGACTTTTTTTTAGGATCTTCCTGATTGGGAGATATGTATTTTCCATAGGTCATTTTATCGCTGTGACAGTTGTACAACGCATAAACATAATCTGTATTGATCTGAAAACGGGTAAATTCGGTTTTGAGATAATGTTCTAATAGGGTTGGGTCTATTTCATTATTGATATTGACAACGTAATAATCATTTGCAATATTCTGTACGGGACTTTCTGTAAAAGAAGCTTTTCCACCAGATAATTGATCCACAACTTCTAATAGAGCGAGGTTGACTTGCTGATCAAATTTTTGGTCTTCAAGATTGTAAGCTTGCCTGGTCCAGAGAAGCTGAGCGACTAGAATCCCGATTATAGCTACCAATCCAAGAGTTATGATGATATTTAGTTTTTTTATTTCCATTTAATGCAGCAATATTATTCAAAAAATTCTATAAATCTTTTGCTATTAACAACTCATTAACAAATGTTTGATAACGGTTAACAAATCATGTCAATTGTGAGTTATACATTTGTCTCAACAAAAAAGAACAAAAGGTTCTTTTATTAATTAATAAATATACAAACTATGAAAAATTTGAAAATCACTGCTTTGCTTGCTGTTTTAGCATTCTCTCCATTTTACGCTAATTCTTATTCTACAGGTAATCCTGCTGTAAAAATGATGTTTGCAGATGCTATTAAATGGAAGTCAGAATCTATCGACGTTGGAAATATTCCACAAGGTAAACCAAAATTGATCAGATTCGAATTTACAAACACGACATCAAAACCAATCGTTATCCAAAACGTTGCACCATCTTGTGGTTGTACAACAGCAGATTATACGAAAACTCCGATTCTGCCTGGGAAAAAAGGATTTGTGGAAGCAAGTTATAATGCGGCTGCTGCAGGAGCGTTTATGAAAACCGTAAATGTTACAACAAGCGAAAGTAAAACGCCTAAAACGCTTTCTTTTAAAGGTACTGTTGTGGCATAACTATTATTTTAAATTGTCAAAAGAAGGCTGTCTTGAATCTAAGGCAGTCTTTTTTGTTTAATTAAATCTAAATTTTAAGAAATTTTAAGAATTAATCAATGTTTTGGTACTTTAATTGATTTTCGTAATTTACAATCAGTCAAGGTTTGTATATATGAGTGAATTTTACGAATTCTATAATAATTTAGATGTTGATAAAGGTCTTCTGATTATGTTGATGGTTATGAGTGTCTTTGTAGCTATCTTTCACACAGTTATTACCATCGGATTATACGAAATCAACCTAAAACCGAAATGGCTCTTCTTCGTCCTGAATCCTTTATTGATTGGACTTTGCTCACTTTATGAAAATAAATTAGCCGCTTTGGTTGCCATTATTTTATTCCTTTCCGTGTTCGTTTTGGGAATTATCGGTATGATTGTCTCAATGATAAAAAGCGGTTATCAAAGTTCCAAAGAAGAAGACGTGCGCCGCAGAAGAATGGGAAAAACACCACTTCCAATCTGGAAAAAGATTCTTTATACACTTTCTGGATTGCTGTTTTTCGGATTTGTATTTACTTTAGGGGTTCCATATTTTATCTTGATTATATTTATTATTCTTCCGTTTTTAACATCATTAATACCAAATAATAAAAAAAGATTTTACAAATTTCAACGCACGCTACCAACTTCTAATATTCGCTCTGTTGCGATGGGTTTGGCAGAGATTTCCGGAAATGTCAAGACGATTGAACCAATGTTTTCTAGAATTAAATCAAAAGAATGCATAGGATTTCTTTATACGATTGAAAAAGTCTCGACTGATGACGACGGCAAAGATTCTTATTCTATGGAATCCTCGGAAACGATTTGCAAACCATTTTATGTACAGGATAAATCTGGTCAAATTAAAGTTGTTACTGAAGGAATTGAATTCATAGATTTTGAAATTGATGAGCAATATCAATCCTCAATGAAGCGATATACACAGTATCTTTTAAAAGATAATATGGAAGTTCTTCTCATTGGTAAAGCGGGTTTGAAGGAAAATAACGAACCTGTTTTTCAGAAGGAAGAAATCAAAGATGTCTTCGGGATTTCGCCTGTTGCAAGTATTGAGAATTACAATACAATGCGTCCGATTTTACAATCTGCAGGCTATTTCGTTTACTTTTGGGTTATTCTGATTGCGCTTATTTTTCTGACTCCGATTTCACTCAAAAATAATACAATAGAGTTTGGAAAAATCAATCTCGATTTACCTTTCCAAAATTCTAGACCCGTAGAATCTGTATCGGATTTTTATGATAATATCTATGAGAGCTACGAAAAATCAGATGATGTTGAAAATGATTATCTAAAAGCGACTGATAGTGCAGAAGTAACGCAAGCTCCAGAATAAATTTAAACTAAAGAAATACAAAATTATGATACAAATTTTCGCTTATGTCATTTTAGGATTAGTCGTTTTAGGTCTTTTAAATGTTGTTGTTTCGACTTACAACAGATTGGTGATGCTGAGAAATAATGTTGATAAATCTTTTGGCAATATCGATGTGCTTTTGAAACAAAGAGCAGACGAAATTCCTAATCTTATCAAAGTAGTAAAAGAATCGATGAGATTTGAAGAATCAATGTTAACAAAACTGACTGAACTAAGAACCAATTTTCTAAAAGCTAATTCTCCTGAAGAAAAAATTGAACTTTCTAATCAGATGCAAAATCAACTTAAATCCATTTTTGCTGTTGCTGAGAATTATCCTGATATCAAAACCAATCAGAATTTTCAATTGCTTCAAAACCGTGTTTCGCAGATAGAAGATGCGATTGCTGACAGAAGAGAATTCTATAATGAAAGCGTAACAATGTACAATATCGGAATCACCGAATTTCCGAATCTGCTTCTTGCCAAACCAATGATGTACGGCAAAAAACAATTATTACAAATCTCTGAACAAGAAAAAAAATACGATGGAATTGTCTTTTAATTTTATAGATATTCTGCGAAATATAGTGGCGGAACCAGGTATTTTGGTTGCGTTCGCAGCGTTTCATCCTTTTGCATTGATGTTATTGATTATTCCGCTTTGGATTCTTAAAAAAATTGGGATTTACAAGCCAATTCAAAACTTAGGAATTTTTGGTTTTTCTGTGGTTGTCATAATGATGGTTGGTTGGCTTATGGGATTTGTTTCTCAGATTTTATTAATGTTTATGGGTGTTTCGGGACTTAAGATGTTGATGATTTACTTGTCGATGTATCTCTGCATTACAGCTTTTGTCATTGTGAATGCAGCTGGTTTAAAGAAGAAGTTCGATTATGATCAATTGAAAAAGAAACCTTTGAATAACTGATGGATTCTAGAAATTAATTAATATTACTTACTTTTTAATAGATAATAAATATTTAAGAGAATGGGATTTTTCATTCTTTTATTTTTTTCCATCATTTGCAATTGCGTAAATTTATCCTTTGTAAAAATAAATTAATCTAATTAAAAAAATGGAAAAGTACAATTACGGGGTGATTGGTCTAGGAGTGATGGGGCGCAATCTTCTCTATAATATAGCCGATAATGGCTTTTCGGTTGCGGGATTTGACCTCGACGAGGAGAAAGTAAAAGAGCTTCACAGTGGTGCAACTGAAGGAACAACTGTACAAGGAACAGCTTCTTTGGAAGAATTTGTATTTGCATTGGAAAGTCCGAGAAAAATTATTCTGATGGTTCCTGCAGGAAAACCTGTAGATGCCGTTTTAGGAAATATTACGCCACTCTTAGATAAAGGAGATATCGTCATCGATGCAGGTAATTCTTATTTCGCTGATACCAATAGACGTATTGCCGATTTGGCTTCGAAAAATCTTCATTTTATGGGAATGGGAGTTTCCGGAGGTGAAAAAGGAGCTAGAAGAGGACCAAGTATAATGCCTGGCGGAGATTTGGAAGCTTTCAATCTTCTTCAGCCGATGTTGGAAGCGATTTCTGCAAAAGTTGATGGCGAAGCTTGTACCGCTTATATGGGAAAAGGTTCCGCGGGAAACTACGTGAAAATGGTTCATAACGGAATCGAATATGCGATTATGCAACTCATCAGTGAAGCTTACGACTTGTTAAGAAAAGGAGCTAATCTTAATAACGACCAACTTTATGAAGTTTTCAAAACTTGGAATGAAGGCGAAATGAATTCTTTCTTAATTGAAATCACAAGAGATATTTTCAAACAAAAAGATGATTTGACAGACGGCTATCTTGTCGATAAAATCTTAGATAAAGCTGGTGCAAAAGGAACAGGGAAATGGACTTCCGAACAAGCTATGGAAATCGGGGTTTCTATTCCAACGATTGATATTGCGGTGACTTCAAGAATCTTATCTGCTTATAAAGATGAGAGAGTAAAAGCTTCTCAATTATATTCTAAAGAAGAAATCTCAAAACCAGAAAATACAGAATTATTCATCAAAGAAGTTGGTGAAGCACTTTATTTATCGACTTTGATTAGTTATGCTCAAGGTTTAGCTTTATTGGTAAAAGCTTCTGAGGAATATCAATTTGAAATTCCATTAAAGGATGTTGTGAAAATCTGGAGAGGCGGTTGTATCATTCGTTCAGTTTTATTGGAGAAATTCTATCAGGCTTATTCTAAAGACAAAAATTTATCTAATATTTTATTAAATGAAGGTATTTCTGAAATTGTAAAAGACAAAATTTCTTCTTTAAGAAAAACGGCTTCTTTTGCTGTATCAAACGGAATTCCAAGTTTAGGAATCCAAACGGCGTTAGGTTATTTTGATGCTTATACAACGGAATCTTTGCCGGTGAATCTTCTTCAGGCTCAACGCGATTATTTTGGAGCGCACACGTATCAAAGAATTGATAGAGAAGGCGTTTTCCACACTTCTTGGAATAGTGAAAACAATTAAAATTCGGAAAAAAAAATGAGCGAAAAAGAAACTTTGACCCCTACAACAATTGTGATTTTTGGGGCAACTGGAGATTTGGCAAAAAGAAAATTATTTCCGGCTTTTTATAATTTGTATATCGATGGAAGAATGCCCAAAGGTTTCAATATTGTGGCATTAGGAAGGGCCGAAAATACGGATGAAAATTTTAGAAATTATATCAAAGAAAATCTGGAAAACTTCTCCCGAAAAAAAGTAACTTCTGAAGAATGGGAAGCTTTCCGGTCTCATATTATTTATTTCCGACATCAATTGGATGAGCAAAGTTCTTACGAAGCTTTGAATCAGAAATTAGAAGATTTTGATAAAATTTATGGAACGAGAGCCAACAGACTTTTCTATTTATCGATTGCACCTAATTTTGTGTCGGTGATTTCTGGACATATGAAAAATGTTTCAATTGCCTCTGATGCTTCAAAAGACCGAATCATCATCGAAAAACCTTTTGGTCACGACAAAGCTTCAGCAATTGAACTTAATAATCTTCTGTCACAGACTTTTGAAGAGGAGCAAATCTATCGTATTGACCATTATCTTGGAAAAGAAACGGTTCAGAATATTTTGGCATTCAGATTCGGAAATTCAATTTTTGAACCTTTGTGGAATCATCGTCATATAGAATCTGTTCAAATCACTGTTGCAGAAGAAGTTGGTGTGGAAACACGGGCAGCTTTCTATGAGCAGACTGGCGCCCTTCGAGATATGATTCAGAACCATTTGTTGCAAATCCTTTGTATGGTTTCTATGGAAGCGCCTGCTTCGTTGGAGTCCAGCGAGATTAGAAATCGTAAGGTGGATGTTTTGAAATCGATTCGAAGAATTACGCCTGAAAAAGTCAATCATTATGCCGTGAGAGGACAATATGGAAAAGGTACAATTAATGGAGTTGAAGCCAAAGGTTACAGAGAAGAAGAGGGAGTTGCGAGTGATTCTAATACAGAAACTTTCGCTGCGATAAAATTTTATCTTGATAACGAAAGATGGCAAAACGTTCCTTTCTACGTTCGTACCGGAAAGAAAATGAAGGAAAAACATTCTTATATTACGATTCAGTTCAGACCACTTCCTCATTCTACATTTTCAGATGGTCCTTCGCAATTGTCAGCTAATAGATTGGTTATCAACATTCAGCCGTCGATGGATATTAGACTTCAGTTTATGTCAAAGAAACCTGGACTTTCTTTGGAATTAGAGCCTGTAGAAATGGTTTTCAATGATTTTGCCTGTCAGGAAAATAGCCCGGAAGCTTATGAAACATTATTATTAGAAGCACTTTCTGGAGATTTGACTTTGTTTATGCGTTCCGACCAAGTGGAAGAAGCTTGGGATGTTGTAAAAACGATACAGGAAACTTGGGAAAAAACTAAAGATTCTTCTTTTCCAGATTATGAAGCCGGAAGCTGGGGACCAGAGGATAGTAATGATTTGGTCGCAAGACAAGGTCACAAGTGGGTTTAATTTAAAACTATAAAAATGAATATTACAGTATTTGATGATTTAGATACATTATATAAAAAAGCGGCGGATACGTTTGTTGAGCTTTCGGAACAATCTATTCAGAAGCACGATAAATTTGTTGTTGCATTAAGTGGCGGTTCTTCTCCAAAAGCCATTTTCAGTTTATTGGCAACTCAAGAATATGCTGCCAAAATAGAGTGGGGAAAAGTTTATTTTTTCTGGGTCGATGAAAGATGGGTTTCTTTGGATGATGAAAAAAGCAATTTAAAAATGACTTTAGAAGCGCTTTTGGATAAAGCTCCAGTCAATAAAGATCACGTTTTTCCGATGTATAAGGATGGAGTTGAACCTGAAGACTATGCAAAGGAATACGAAAATCAAATCCGAAAAGTTTTGGGCGATGAAGGTATTTTCGATTTTGTTCTTTTAGGGATGGGGGATGATGGTCATACAGCTTCTCTTTTTCCGGGTGAAAAGATTTTACATGAAAAGAAAAAATGGGTCGATGCTTACTATTTGAAACCTCAGGAAATGTTCAGAATTACGTTGACAGCTCCAATCATTAATAAAGCAGAAAACATCTTGGTTGTTGCTTTTGGAGAATCCAAAAAACATGCTTTGAATGAGGTATTGAATGGAGAATATAATCCGGAATTGTATCCACTCCAACTAATCGAGAGGAAAGAAAATTTTCAGTTTTTTACGGATGGAAAAGCAATGAGTTAATCAAATAATATCTTCATTGATATTCGATTAAGACCAATAGAAAATTCTATTGGTCTTTTGATTTCTACTCCTTAATAGTTAATTATGATTTGGTAATACTTGATTTTTATTTTTAGTTTTTACTTATTTTCATAATATTCAAAAGCATCAATGATGTCCAGATAAACACCATCAAAATTGGTATCTATGATTTTCTTAAGATAAGAATTATCATTACCGTAGATGATGTTCTGCCAGTCTTTTTCCCAATATTTCACTTTGTAATTACCCGCCCAATCAGGATTTTCTGCATCCATCCAATTCGGATGATTTGTGTTCCAGCTATTCTGCCAATAATATCTGTAATTTTCAGATTCGCCAATAGACATATAAGAAATTACAAGTCTTTTTCCGCCATTCGCTTTCGTTTTCAATTGGTTGATCTCTGATGAGGTGAATGCATTTCCATCATTAAAAAACAGGTCCATGATCAATAGGTCATAGTTTGTTGATTTAACAGCATTGATAAATCCAGATTTTGAAGAGAAATTTGAAGGATTGATCAGGTAAAGAAAATTTTTGACCTGAGACATTTTTGTAATGTTGTTTGCATTTTCCTGATGAATTGGATTGGGGAAAGTAGGAATTGCATTCAGTTCCCTTTTGTTGGCAGCAAATGAAACATACCCAGCATTAAGGTTCTGTGAATAAGAACTTGTCACTTTTGATTGCGTGGAGCAATAATCGGTTACAAGAATGGTTTTACCAGCATTCTTAGAAATATTTAAAAGAGTACGTAAGTATTGATTATCGCTGTTGGAAGTTGCTTTGTCATCTTCATCATAACCGAAGAAAAGGTCTTCTTGTCCGTTTCCGTCGATAGCATTGAGATAGGCCGAATGTGGATTTCCCGATGAGTCGCCATTATCGGTCACAAGCTCGATTCCGTTTTGTGGAATGATGTTGAAGTTTGGATTGATTGATTTTGCATATTGACTGATTCCGATTACGAATTCCCGCATCTTTTGTTTGTACTCGGTTTCGTTGTCTGAAGAATCATCATCTCGATTGCAAGACAAAAATGATAAGCCTAACAAAAGGTGAAAAATAATTTTTTTCATAGATAAAGGTAACTTTTCTATCAACGAGAAATATATATTGAAAAGTATTCTTTAAGAACTTATTTCAACTGCTTTAATAAGATTTCCTAATATATCTGTTGTAGAATCTCCACAGAATTCATTGATAGATTGTCCTGTCCATAGGTTTACAAAATCAGAATTTTTATTAATTCTAGCAGCTTTTCTAAGTTCTCCTGTCAATTTGTTTTGATAAGGATATGGAAGTATGAAATCCGAATTTTCAACAGCTTCAATAAAAGTGTTTTTGATTCCTCTGGCATATCTTCCAGAGAAACCTTTCGTCAATATAATTTCATCTTCTTTTAGGCCTCTTAACCTTTGCTTTTCAAAATCTTTCAAGGCACTTTCTTTTGAACCAAGTAGTAAGCTTCCAATTTGGAATCCATCCGCACCCAAAGTTTTTGATGCTAATAAAGTTCTCGCATTATAAATTCCTCCGGCATAAATAATAGGAACTTTTACAGAGTCACGCACTTGCGATAGAAGTGATAAACCTCCGATTTGAGGAATGTTTTCATTGTTAAAACTTCCTCTATGTCCGCCAGCTTCTATGCCTTGAACACAGATAATATCAATCCCTGATTTTTCTAAAATCAAAGCTTCGTTCACAGAAGTACAAGTTCCTATGAGAATAGTTCCTTCATTTTTAAGTTTATCGATACTTTGCTGATTAAGATTTCCAAAAGTAAAGCTTACAATCTTACATTTTTCAGAAATAATTGTATCAAGTTGTTCGTGGTAAGAGTTGACTTTGATTTCATCAATTTCAGGAAGATTGACCTCAATGTGATTTCGTTTAGCTAATTCTTGCAAGAAATTTTTGGTCTTAGAATATTTTTCTTTAAGTTCCTCTGTAATTTCCGGAATCTCGTGAACAAAAATATTAACGGCAAAAGCTTTATCTGTGAGTTGTTTTGTGGTTTTGATTAATTCTGAACATTGCTCCGTATTTAAATCAGCCAAAGCTAAAGACCCCAAACAATTAGCTTTTGAAGTTGCGGCTACCATTTCCGGAGTGGAAACACCAAACATCGGTGCTTGGATAATTGGATAGTTGATTCCTAATAATTTGGTAATATCATTTTGCCAGTTCATTTTGTTTTTTATTAATTAAATCGAAACTATTCTTTTGAGATTTGTTTTAGCCGAATATTCCTGAAATCAATTGCGGAACCTTCATAATTCAAAGAAATTCTGCCTTCTTTAGAAGAAGATTCCGTAGCTTCGTTGACAAGCTTTCCGTTCAGATATTGTGTGATTTTTTCGTTAAGTGATTTGATAACAATATAATTCCATTCGCCATAAGGTTTTTCATTGTCCAAGAATTTAGGAGAAGTGACACTTGCTCCGGCTTCGATTTGTTTTCCGTTGACTATTGCTGTTACCTGATCCAGAAAAATAAAATCTCCGGTTGTATTTTCTTTGATTTGAAATTGGATTCCTTTTGGCCAAATTTTGTCGGGCGAATCTGTAGGAATGTTGTACATCACGCCACTATTTTTCTTGCCTTTTCTTTTGTATTGCTCATCCATATTCCATCTGTAGTCCAAAGTCAGTTCAAAATTGGAATAACTTTTTTTGGATATCAGATATCCAATGTTTTCGCCGTGCATTCTTATGATTCCATCAGAAAATTCGTACACTTTGGTTGGTTGCTGTTTTTCTGAACTTGTTTTGATGTATGCGTACCAATCATTCTCAGACCCTATTTTTTGCTGAACAGCACAAGAATTTAGGATAAGAAGAAAAGAGATGGCGATAGTTATTTTTTTGAACATAGATTTAATAATATTGTTAATAGATTGAATAGGAAGATTTTTATTCTTTAATATTATTGTCCTTAATAAAACCTTTATAAGCTTTTTCCCAGACAGGATATTTTGAGAATTCTTTCTTCCTTTGGACTACTATTTTTGCCCCTTCTTCAAATAGTTTTTTATCATTTAATCTCCTGATTCCATCCATTATTGATATTAAACCGTAGGCACTTTCATTTGTTCTTAACTTCTCTATCAAAACATCTTTATGTTGAAGAACGGTAGCATTGTCATTTAATTTTAAAATGAAGCTTTCTGTGCTAAGGTCATCTATGAATTTCAAAGAGTTTCCGACAGCTTCGTAATAGGAGTCAATTGAGAGAGATTTTATTTTTTCTAATAGTTTTATCAATCGCAAATCACCGTCATACGTCATGTTATCGGTTAAATTCTCCATCACATTTTCCATGTCATAGACATTTGATGTTATAATTTCAGGTTCACCATCTTGTAAAAAACCTTTCATTAGAAATTCTATGGTTTTCTCTTTGGAGTTGTTTTTCTCAAAATTGTTTAGAACGTCAAAAGAGATTATTTTATCCGTTAACCACAATTGTTCCAGGCTTGGTTGGAAAATCGAGCATTTGTTTTTATCAATTTGATTATAAATGATATTTAAACAATTGTTCCCACAATCATTTTTCTTGTTTTCAATTTTTTTAAATTCGATGACTTTATCAACAATCTTTTTTGCCTCTTCATTGCAATAGCTTGACAGAGCAAACATAAAAGGAAAATATGTAGAATGCTGGATATTATCGTTAAGGAATGGTAAAAATCTATCGTCCGGAAATTCCTCAATCGCAAGAAAAGAGTCCTCTCCAAAGCTTTGTATCAATTCTATATCATTAGGATTTTTATACTTTGCCAAAGATATTAATAGGTCGGGAGATCTGCTTTCGACAACTTGGTTGCGGAGGATGTTATAGTTCTCAGAATTCTCGGGAATATTGTATTTGATCTGTTCCAGTAATTTTACATTGATAGGTTTTGAATTTAAAATAAATTGGATCAGATCTTCTTTTAATTTTTCCCTGTTTTCATTAGAAATATTCGGATTATTAACAGCGGTTTCAAAAATGTATGTTGAAAGTAATGTATTATCCGACAAGCAAGTGGTAGAGTAGTTGATCTCATCTTTTGAAGAGATTGAATTTTTGAAAACATCCGCAATTCTATTGTCATTCCTACTCACGAGCAGATCCACGGCAATAGATTTCACATAAGGATTTTTGCCATTGTTTACCAGATAGAATAATTCATCATTGGAACTCGATTGTTTCAGTTTTGTTTTGATTGCTTCAGGCTTTCTGTCCAAAGCATAGAAAGTACTATAATTCTCGAGAGGTTTTATGATTTTAAGAGTCTCTTTTGAAACCTGAGAATTGAAAAGAGAAAAAGTTAAGAGAGAAAGAAAGTGAAAATATTTCATTATATAATTTCAAAAAAACTCAGATAAAATTGGTTTGATGCTGGCTTTATAAATTTCAATTTATTTGATAGCCTCATTCAAAAATTGATTGAATGGATAGATTTCCTTAAAGACTTTAACTGTGCTTTTTACAAAGTTTTCATCAAGAACATCTTCATCTGACAAAGGATGAAAAACCGTGAATTGTTTGAATTTCAAATAATCACCCATTGGGTCCTCCTTATCAAAACCTTGAGGAACTTTTATCAATCTATCACCTTGTAATTCCAAAACATCTTTGAAAGATTTCTTATTGATGATTTTCAAGAAGTTTTCACCTTCAGAACTTATTCTTTCACGAATTGCCTTTAGGTTTTTTGGTTCGGTCATATAAACGCCGCCAGCAAGGAAAGATTTGCCTGGTTCTATATGGACATAATAGCCTGCATTGTTGAGGGTTTTCGGACCTTTTTCTACGAGTGACGCGCCGATATTGGTTTTGTAAGGCGTTTTGTCTTTGGAGAATCTTGTGTCCTTGTAAATTCTAAAAATACAGTTCTTCGCTTCTAATCTTTCTACACTTTGATCAAATTCTGAAACTCCTGAAATGATTTCGTTCACTACATTTTCGACATTTTCTTTGGCTTGCAGATACAGGTTTTTATTTTCATTGAACCAATCTCTGTTATTATTGATTTCCAGTGTTGAAAGAAAGTTGAGCGTTTCTGTATTAATGGTGTTTTTCATCAGAATAATATTTTGATTAAAATTAAATAAAAAATCCTGCTTTATCGGCAGGATCTTCAATTTTATTGTTTGATGAATTTTGAATTGTAAGTTTTGTTTTTATCTGTTTTGATATCAATTAGATAAACACCTTTTGACAAACTTTCTACAGTAATCTCACTTTGATTGGAGGTTTTTACTTTTTGTCCTGCAACATTGTAGATATTGATTTCGCTTATGTTTTCGTTATTCGGGATATTGATTTTCAAAACATCTTTTACAGGATTCGGGTAAAGTTTGATGTTTTCTTTTTTCACATCATTTACTGCCAGATTATCACTGTTGTAAACTATATTGTCGAAATAAGCATCACCTCCATAATTGTCGTGTAGGAAGTTCATTCCCTCCAAATTGATTTTGGTAAAGTTATTGACTGTTGCAATCAATGTATTGTTAAAATAATATTTGATATTGTTTTCAGAAACCTCCACTTTTACATTATACCATTTATTAGCTTCCCAAATTGCTGAAGTTTGTAAGAAATCAAAATCCGAATCCTCTAAAACCTGGATAGTTCCATCATAATTGAAAAGAACATCAAAGATTGGAACAAACTCATCATTTTGGGTTCCATAAGTAGCAATTTCAAAATTAGAACCTTCTGTTTCTGTAATAAACGCATCAAAACTGAATACACTGTTCTTATAGTTTAACGCTTGTGGGAAACTCTTTTGAGCTCCAATAATCGGAATAAATTGCTCTTCAAAAGTAGGCTCGTAAGCATTTTTATAAGAAAGAGCTCCTTGGCTGGCTCTTGTGTCACTAATAACTTGATTCTGAATAAGTCCGTCGCTGGATTCTGTAACTGTCCAACCGTTTTGTCCGCTGATATTTCCAATGCTGTAAGCTTCTGAAGTTTCAAAAGAAATAACTTGTTGGGCAAATGTAATTGACGAAATAAGGCCTAAGCCCAATAGATAGAATTTTTTCATTAAATAAAATTTTCGCCAATGATAGGGAAAATAATATTCATATCAAATCTTTAAACATTATAAAAGCCTTTTGATTCTGAGTTTTCGTTAGAATGAAAATATTTCAATACAATTTTTGGCTAGTTTCACAAAAGAAACTTGTCCGTTTAGATTTCCCAGTAATTTTCTTTGTTAAAGGTTTTCCGCAGATTGGACAATTCTTTTGTTCATATACTTGAAATTTCTTTCTTAATACACCTAAACGTTTCCATTTATAAAAATCAAAGCTGTAATTTCTGGCTTCTGCAATCAAGTCATCTAATTTTTCAGAAGTAAGATTTCCAAGAAGACTTTCCGGCTTGACGGCAATCCTGAACAGAACTTCATTCTTGATAATATTACCGACTCCCGAGAAAATATCCTGATTCATCAATGCATCACAGACCATCATCCCAGGATTGGCTTTCAGCTTAGTCTTAGCCTTTTCAGAATTCCAAATATCGCTCATTACATCCGCTTCCCAATCAATGGTTTTCAGAAAATCGTTTGGTAAAAGTTTTACCGAACAAGTGTAAAAGAATGCTTTGCCATTTTTAAAGCTTAATCCTAAACGCAGATTATCGTCAGGCTTTGTTTGCTGGTCAATTTCATAAGAACCAAACATCAACAAATGAATCCTGACATTGACTTCATCAAAGACAATATAAGTTTGTTTTCCATAAAGTCTGATTTCTTTAAGTGGTTTTCCAAGAAGTATTTTTTCTTCTATTTCCGATCCGCTAACAGCAATAACTTTTTCACCAACAAATTTCTTGAGATTTTCTTTCATCAAAACTATTACAGGACCTTCTGGCATCGCAATTTTTTTTTAGGAAAAATCAAATATTGTTCCTTTAAAAACAAAATATGGCTTATTTTTGAATCCATTATGGATTTGAACTCAATTTATACCAATCAACGTACAGGAAACAACCCAAATACCAAAGCTTCCAGAACCGATTTTCAAAGAGATTTTGATAGAATCATCTTTTCTTCTGCATTCAGGAGGTTGCAGAATAAGACTCAGGTTTTTCCGCTTCCGGGAAGTGTCTTTGTGCATAATCGTTTGACGCATTCTTTGGAGGTTTCTTCTGTTGGTAGAAGTTTGGGAAATGTGATTGGCGAGTTTATCCACGATGGTTTTGAAAATGATTTAACCGAAGATTCCAAGAGTTTTTATCTCCATAATCTAAGTAATGTAATTGCAGCAGCTTGTTTGTGTCACGATGTTGGGAATCCGGCTTTTGGACATTCTGGAGAGGATGCGATTGCCAGCTATTTTGACAGAAATGAAAGGGATTTGAAATCCAAATTCAATGAAAAAGAATGGGCAGATCTGGTTAATTTTGAAGGAAATGCGAATGCAATAAGGGTTTTGGCTCAACAACAACAAGGAAAAGATGCAGGCGGAATCCAATTGACTTTTGCAACATTGGCAAGTATTGCAAAATATCCGTGTGAGGCAATTGCTAAAAAGAAAGGTATCATTCATCGGAAGAAGTTTGGTTTTTTCCAGAACGAGAAAGATATTTTTCTTGAGATTACCAAAGGAACAAACATGATCTCGGAAAGCGAAGATCCTTATATTTTCAAAAGGCATCCATTCGTTTGGCTGGTAGAGGCTGCAGACGATATTTGTTATAATATCATCGATATGGAAGATGCTCACAGGTTAGGCATTGTTTCAACTTTTGATTGTAAAAATCTGTTTTTTGAATTGATCAAATCTGAGACAGATGATATTGATAGAGTAGAGCGTAAACTAAATTCTATTGGTAATGAGAATGAGCAAATCTCTTATTTGAGAGCTAAGGTTATCAATGCTTTGATCAACAAATCTGTGGAACTTTACAAGAAAAACTTTAATCAAATCCTTGAAGGTGATTTGAATAAAGGACTCCTCGATATTTATAAATCTGAAAATAAGACCTTACAGGACATAGTAAGTTTCTCTATCGAAAAAATCTACAATCACAAAGCAGTTGTGGAAATTGAAAATGCTGGATATAATGTTATGTACGAGTTGCTTGATCATTTTATTCCATCCATTTTGAAACCTTCTGACGAGAGAAAATCCTATGATAATAAAGCTCTCAAACTTCTTCCAAAACAATTCTTCTATGAAGATGGTACAGATTATCAGAAAGTTTTGGGCGTAATTGATTTTGTTTCCGGAATGACAGATAATTTTGCAACCGACCTTTACAGAAAGATCAAAGGTATCGATATCGGAATGACGATGTAAAATGAGATTTTAAATTAAAAATTATAGATTTTAGATTAGTTCAATTTAAAATTCATCATCTAAAATTTATAATTCATTTAAATCAGTTCGCATCCAAAAACATCTGCGAAATGCTTTTTAATCTTTTGTTTCACACCCTCATAATCGACTTCCTGCTCTAATTCTCTTTTCATAGAAGCAACTTGTTTATCGGAGATTCCACAAGGGATAATGTAGTCAAAGTATCTCATATCGGTATTCACATTCAGTGCAAAACCGTGAATTGTTACCCAGCGAGATGCTTTTACACCCATTGCACAGATTTTCCTTGCATAAGGTTTCCCGACATCAAGCCAAACACCAGTTTCTCCAGGAGAACGTTCGCCTTTAAGCCCATATTCTGCAATGGTCCGAATGATGACTTCTTCCAAATCACGCATATAACGATGGATGTCTGTGTAGAAATTTTCAAGATCAAGGATAGGGTAGCCTACAATCTGTCCAAAACCGTGATATGTAATATCGCCGCCACGATTTACTTTTATATAAGTAGCTTCGATTTCTTTTAGTTTATTTTCGTTGGCGAGAAGATTGGATTCGTGACCACTTTTTCCTAAAGTGTAAACGTGCGGATGTTCAACAAAAAGCAAATGATTGTCTGTCGTCATCAGGTCTTCAGGATTTTCCCTATTATGGATTTTGATGTTCAAATTTTGTTTGAGTAATTCTTCCTGATAATCCCAAGATGGCTGATAATCTTTGATACCGAGATCTTGGAACTTTACTTTTTTATTGATGAGAGAATTCACTTTTGATTGGAATTATTTCTACAAATTTACTCATTATTTTATCAAATCACAATAAACAGAAAAACCACCCGAAGGTGGTTCTTATAAAGAATAAAATCTGAAAATATGGCTTATTTTACAATAAGCTTTTTGGTTTCCGTCTGACCTCCGTAAGTGATTTTCACCAAATAAGTTCCTGTAGAAAGCTTATTAAGGTCAACCTCTTGAGTAGAGAATCCTGACTGGTTTATGATAGACGTTTCATATACTTTTTTTCCTGAGAAATCGAATACTTCTATATTTCCGTTTTTAGAAGCTGCTTCTTTTACATCAAATAGAATATTGATTTTTTTGTCTTCTTTAGTTGGGTTTGGATAGATCCCGAAAGTTCCTTTTTTACCAAAATCAGCTACAGACAATTCGTTTGTTACGTTTTTGTATTTGAAATACATGTTACCAGTTGTAGCACCACCATTAGAAGTGAAATACATTCTGTAATAATTGCTTCCTTCTTTCACATAATATACTACATCAGTATATACTCCAGTTGTTGGCTTCCAAGAGTGTCCAATTGTAGTGATGTTTTTTGAGAAAGATGCTTCAGCTGGTGCGTTGTTGATAGCTGTAGCCTGAGTTTCCGGCTTTACATATGCTACACTGATGTTAGGAGATTGGATAACTCCAGATAATCTGTACATCAAAAGATTGTTATAGAAAGTAAAATATCTTGTGAACATTAGATCCCAATTTGTTTTTGCTGGTTCTAGATTTTCTACTTTAGCTCCAGTTGTGAAAGAGAAATAGTTGAAAAAAGCGTCATCAGATCCATTAGCTATAGTTCTGGTTTCTGTTGCATCCCAAGACGTTCCGTTCCATTTGGAATATTTGAAAGTATATCCTCCGAAATAATCTGTGATCATAAATTTCACATACGAAGGTGTTGTTCCAAGATATTTCAAAACGAAGATAACTTTACCATCTATATGGTGATTTCCTCCATTATATTCTCCCCATCCATATGTTGCAGAACCTTGTTCAAAAGCACCTTCTTCTAATGAATTGGTCTGATCAGGATTATACAAAGGCGCACCCCATGAACCAATGTTTGCAATATCGATATTATCCCAATCGGTTGGAGTAGCAGAAGCCTGATAAGTCTCAATGTTTTGTGCATCATTTATTCTGGAACCAAATCCAAAAGCACTGTTTCTATAAAATGCAACGTCCCAAGTGTTTGCTGGTTGAGAAACAATATTGTTAGCTGAAAAATCGAAAAATACTCTGTTTGAATAATTAGGTCCTGTTGTCAATTCCACCTGGGTGTAACCTAATGCATCGGTTTGAGATAACATAGTTTGACTTACCAAAAGAGAAAGTGCAGCTGCAAAAAATAGTTTTGTTTTCATACTTATGAAAATTAGTTTAATTTGATTATTTAGAATGATTCTACAAAACTAAGAATTAATTCTTATTTAGAATTATTAAAAATTAAAATATTTTTTGAAATGATAAAAATCATATTCGCTTTAAAATAAGTTAAATCATAAAAAAGCCTTTTAAGAAAACTTAAAAGGCTTTTTACATTTCGGAAATATCAATTAAGTTATTTCTTTATGAATTTTGATTTTACAGTTTGGCCATCTTTGTTTTCAATGACAATGAAATAAACTCCGGTTTTCAATCCGTTAATACTAAAAGTATTATCAGAGATTTTGCCTTCTTTAGCTAATTGCCCGGCTGCAGAATAGATTTTTGCATTTGAAAGAGTAATTGGAGATGAAAATATCAATGTAGAGTTATCCTGAGAAACTGCAAGTTTTACATTGTTAGTGTTGAAAGCACTTTCATTAACCGCCAAGTTAGTATCATATTTTACATTGTCAATTTGTAAAGCAGTATGTGCAGCAGTTGGTGTGTGTCTTATCACCAAGTAAGTCCCAGCGGATGCAGGAACATCAACTTTTACATTTTGAATAGTTGTACTTGTAATTTGTATTGGAGCGCCTACTGCAACGAAAGTTGTCATATCAGTTGGGCTAGATGCAACACCTACCTGAACCGTTGTAGTGCCAGGTGAAGAAGCTACCAATCCTGTGTCAAAAGAGATAGCTTTATCTCCAGCCGGAGCAACAATTTGAGGGGAGATTAGATATAATGGTAGATTTGAGCTGCTTCCTGGATAAGCTTGAACAACTTTGTTAGTAGCATCTGTAGCAACTACAATCATCATTGGTTGTGGAGGGAATGGTCCTGTTGGTAAAACTGCTGACCATCCATTCTGAGGGAAGGTCGTATTGCCTGCTGTAAAATTATTGAAATCTTGGCTAAATGTAGATAATTGTGCTTGAGCAACTACTGCAAATAACGTAGCAGCCAAAAATAGTTTTGCTTTCATAATTGATTTATTAAATTGTATTATTTAGAATTATTCCACAAAAATACGAATTTATTTTTAATGATTCTAAATAAAACCTTATCTTCGCAAAAATTTTTTTCAATGAAGAAGCGAACGATGAGCCTTCTGTCTGTAGCAATTTTGAATTTTGCTTATGCACAGAAAGATACTCTTAATCATAAAAATATTGAAGAAGTCGTAATTACGGGACAATATACTCCTCAATCTATCAATAAGTCTATTTATAAAGTAGAAGTTATCTCTGCAGAACAAATCAAAAATATGGCAGTTACCAACGTTGCTGAAGTTCTGAATCAAAACCTTAACATTCTTATTACTCCTAATGCTAGTTCTGGAGATTCTCAAGCTAATATTATGGGACTTAGTGGAGAATATACCAAAGTATTAATTGATAATATTCCTATCGTGAACGATCAAGGAATGGGAAATATCTTTGATCTTACCAAAATCAATGTCAATAATATCGAGCGTATTGAGATAGTAAAAGGATCTATGGGGGTAGAATATGGTAACAATGCTATGGCTGGTGTTATTAATATTATTACCAAAAAAGATTATCAGAAGAAAATCAATATCAATGCCTCTTTGCAAGAAGAAACAGTTGGTAAAAATTACGACTGGTACAAAAAAGGGAACGGGAGACATATCCAGAGTCTTAATTTGGGTTATAAAATATCTGATAATTGGACTTTTACTGGGGATATTAATCATAACGATTTTCAAGGATACCAAGGAGCACAGAAAGGATATAAGTTCTTTGATGAAACTACCAATGGACAACGTGGTTATGAATGGCAACCTAAAGATCTTTTGATTGCAAACGCTGCCTTACGTTATTCAAAAAATAATACAACCTTATTTTATAAAGTTAATTTTTTGAATGAAGAGATTAATTATTATAATCCAAACACAGATGTCCTGTCTCTTTCTGGAGGTGAGAAAACTTATACAGCAGATGATAAGGATTATTTCAGTACGCGTTGGATTCATCAATTTAATATTACTACCAAATTAGGCTCTAGAATCAACTACAATGGTGATTTTTCTTACCAGATTCAAGAGAGAGAATCTCAAGAAAAAAAATATGATGTTCCCAATAGATTTACAAGATCAACTGACCCTAAAAAAACTTTCTATAAATCAGAAGTTTTATATTCCAGAGGGATGTTTAGTAATTTTTTGAATAGTGAAAAAATCAATTTTCAATTAGGATATGAACTGGATAGAACCAAAGGTTTTGCAGATCAATCAACATTTGAAAATAATAATAGGGAGAATGGTGAAGGTAATATTAATAGAGTGATTTTCAATTATGCTAATTTTGTTTCTGCAGAATGGAATCCGCTAAGATGGCTATCCTTCCGTCCTGGTGTGAGATTGGCATTGAGTGATAAATTTAATAGTCAATATAATTACTCTTTAACAACTAGATTTACAACTTCTGACAAGTCCAACATACGAACTATTTTTGGTTCTGCTAATCGTTTTCCTAAATATGATGAACTCTATACTTGGAGGGTGGATGCTAATCACGACATCAGAGGAAATGAAAACCTAAAACCAGAAACAGGTTATTCTGCGGGAGCCTTCTGGGATTACGCAACAGCTACTTCTGGAAACTGGAAACTGAATGTTGGATTAAGCGGAATGTATATGGATGTTAAAGACCGTATTGAAAGTGTTATTATCAGTAATATTCCTATGAAATATACTTACTTGAATGTTGATAACTACAAATCTATTCTTTTTGGAGGGAGCTTTAGTGCAAGAAAAGATAATTTTTCATTCAATGCAGGAGTTTCCACATTAGGAATTTCTCAAAGCTTAAATACAGGAAACACAACTTCTGAAGATGATTTTAATTATTATTTAGAAGTTAATGCCTCAGCCAATTATACGCTACCAATTACCAATACATTGTTTGCTCTTTATTACAAATATACTGGCAAAAGTAAGCTATACACATTAGAATTTAAGGATGCAGCAGATACTGGGCATTATGTTTTAGGTGATATTGGAGATTTCAGTATGTTGAATTTTACTATTAGTCAACCATTTTTCAATAACCATTTTGAACTTGCTCTTGGTATAAAAAATATTTTTGATGTTACAAGTATCAGAAATACAACACAAACAGGAGATGGACACAATGCAGGTGCTGATTTACAAAATTTGTTTTATGGTAGAAGTTATTTTGCCAGAGTTAATTATAATTTTTAAAAACTGAGAAATGAAAAAATTATTATTTATAGTACTTTCTACTACTTTTATTCTTCAATCATGCCTTAGAGATAACGAAGACCCAGTAGCAGTTTCACCTATAGAGGGAAAAATAACTAATCCAAATGTTGCTGGTCCTACTCAACCTAATCAAGTTTGGGTAGATTTAAGCGAAGTTGATGCTGAAGGCAATCCAAAACAAACACTTAACAGGCGTACAGATTGGGATTTAGCATTCTATTCTGGAGATCAATTTAAAGTGATTCTTAATTCTTCTATTGTTATGGCAGCTGGGAAGATTCCAAACATTACAGATATTAACCAAGTAAAGGAATCGGATGTTGCAAGTCTTAAGACAAAAGTTCAGGTTGCTAACTTTGATCCTACGAATGTTGCTTATGTAGATGATGTTAAAGGAAACTTTCCTACAAGTTCAACAGCTATTTCAGAAATAGCAATTAATGATTCGGATAATGCTGTATATCTTCTAAATATGGGGAAAGATATCTATTCTGGGGATGTTCCTGTTGGTTCCATTACTACAGTTGGAAATGAGAGAGGCTGGATGAAAATACAGATTACCAGAAGTGGAAGCTCAGCCTATAAAATTAAGTATGCCAATATTTCTGATACAAGTTATAAGGAATATATTATTAGCAAAAATATAGATTACAATTACTCATTTTTCAGTTTGAAAAACAATAGAGAACTTCTTATTCAGCCTCAGAAAGAAAAATGGGATCTTTGCTTTACGGTATTTACAAATGTAATAGAAGGAGCAGGAACTTATATTTACGGGGATTTTGTGTTGGACAATATAATGGGAGGCGCTGCTTCTTATCAAGTTACAATTCCATCAAATGTCAATGCAACAGAATATTATAACAACTTCAAAGCTTCTGATATTGATATGTCAAAATTCAATTATACAGATCAAAGATCAATTGGAGCAAACTGGAGAAATCCTGTTGGAACAAACGGATTAGAAACTTATGGAGACCGATTTTACGTATTGAAGGATCCAGAAGGATTTTACTTTAAAATCAAGTTTCTGAGAATGACAAACGACCAGGGCGTTCGAGGCTATCCACAATTCGAATACAAACCACTCTAATCAAACCAAAATAAACATATGAAAAATATCAAAATAGCTGTTTTGTCAGCTCTTCTTTTAGTAGGATTTTCTTGCAAAAAAGAAGATTCTAAAGTTGCAAAATCAGAAGAGACAAAAACAGAAGCTCCGGTTTCTAATCAAAGAATAGTAAGCATCAGCGGTGGTGTTACAGAGATTGTAGCTGCATTGGGTCACGAGAAAGAAATCGTTGGAATCGATGTGACAAGCACCTATCCGGAAAGTTTGAAAACTACAGCTGAAGAATTAGGTCACGTTCGTTCTATGACAATTGAACCGATTATGAAACTTAATCCAACTTTGATTGTAGCTTCTGATAAAGATATCAATCCAGATTTATTAGAAAAAATCAAAGCTTCTAAAATCAAAACCGAGTTATTCAATCAAGAGTTTTCTATTGACGGAACCAAAAAATTGATTGACCAAGTTGCAAAAGCTTTAGGGAATACAAATCAGCAGGTATTATTAGATAAAATTGATGCCGACGTAAAACAAATTCAGCCAATTGCTAAAAAACCAAAAGTTCTTTTCATCTACGCTAGAGGAAATATGATGATGGTTGCAGGCAAAAACACACCTATGGCAAGTATTATAGAAATTGCAGGAGGGCAAAACGCAGCAAATGATTTCGAGGATTTCAAACCTTTGACACCGGAAGCGGTTGTACAATCAAACCCTGATGTACTATTATTCTTCTCAAGCGGTTTACAAAGTTCAGGCGGAATAGAAAGCGCTCTTAAAATGCCAGGCGTTCCTCAAACTAATGCAGGTAAAAACAAAAAAGTGATTGCATTGGACGGAGGATTATTATCTTCTTTTGGGCCAAGAGTTGGAGAAGCTGCATTGAGCCTAAACAAATTATTAATCGAATCTTCAAAATAAAACTTTAAACCCGAAGGGTTTAATATTAATAGCCATAGGTGCAATCTATGGAAAGAAATAATTAAGCGTTTTGAAATCAAAAAGTCTTACATTTTACGCCATCATCGGTATTATTTTATTAATACTGATGATGGTTTTAGCTTTAAATATTGGGGTCTATGACTTCGATGGTTCTTCTTCGTATGAAGTGTTATGGAAATTTTTAACCGGCGATTCTTCTTTATCATTAAGTGAGAAATATGTCATTTGGGATGTTCGAACTTCACGAATTGTAATGGCAGTTCTAATTGGAAGTATGTTAGCGGTTTCCGGAACAACTTTACAAGGGATGTTCAAAAATCCTTTAGCAACGGGAGAATCGATTGGTTTAACATCGGGAGCTACTTTATTAGCGGCAATTGCAATTATTCTCGGACATACTTTTGAATCTTATCTTCCGGAAATCATAAGAAATTCTTTAGTTGGCGTTTCTGCATTTGTCGGAGCATTTTTAGCAATGATTATTGTTTACAGAATTTCAACAAGCGCAGGAAAAACAAATGTCGTAATGATGTTGCTTTCTGGAGTTGCTATCACATCTATTGGTTTTTCATTTGTAGGATTTTTGATTTATATTTCCAAAGACGAACAGCTTAGAGATTTAACATTCTGGAATTTAGGAACTTTAGCAGGCGCAACTTGGACAAGAAACATTATCTTATCAATTGTTCTATTATTTTCCTACATCATCATTTTACCAAAAGGAAAAGCACTGAACGCAATGTTATTAGGCGAAAAAGACGCACAGCATTTGGGAATCAATGTTGAGACTTTGAAAAAACAAATCGTATTGATAACTTCATTGATGATAGGAACTTGCGTGGCATTTTCCGGTACAATTGGTTTTGTCGGATTGATTGTTCCTTACATTTTGAGATTGCTATTCCGTTCAGATTATCATTTCATTTTGCCATTATCAGCGATTTGCGGAAGTATTTTGTTACTGCTTGCAGACACAATCAGCCGAACAATCGTTGCGCCGTCAGAATTACCAATCGGAATTTTAACATCATTGATTGGAGGTCCAATTTTTATTGCGATTCTTATCAAATATAAAAACACTTTGAGATGATAAAAGGACATCAAATCAACTATCAAAGTCAGAATGTCAGCATCTTGAAAAGTGTTGATATCAATGTCGGTTACGGCGAATTTCTGGCGATTGTTGGTCCAAATGGAGCAGGGAAGTCAAGTCTGTTAAATGTCCTGGCCAACGAAATCAGAACCGATAAAAAACAGGAGATATTCTTTAAAGACAAAATAATTTACGACTGGAAACTCGAAGAATTATCAAAACATAAAGCCAAATTTTCCCAGCATAACGCTCAGGATATTCCGCTTTTGGTGAAAGATGTCGTGATGATGGGGCGTTATCCTTATTTCGGTTCTCAGCCGACTTTGGAAGACGTAAAATCCACGGAAATTGCTATGGTGGAAACAGAGATTATTCATTTTCGAGAAAGAGATTACAACTCGCTTTCCGGTGGTGAGAAGCAGAGGGTTCATTTGGCGAGAGTTCTGTCTCAGCTGGACAACGAGATTGCCCATAGACTTTTGTTTTTGGACGAACCACTCAATAATCTGGACATCAAACACCAGCACAATACATTAGAATTAATTAAAAAATTTACTCAAAATAATAACACCGCAGTCGTTGTTTTACACGATTTGAATTTGGCCGCCAGTTTTGCAGACAAAATTCTGTTGATGGAAAAAGGCGAAGTTTTAGCTTACGGTGCTCCGGAAGAGGTTTTTACGGAGGAAAAAATCAGCCGAGCTTACAACTTTCCGTGTACCATTTGCAAACATCCGGTCAACGACAGCACAATGATTTTGTTTGGTTAAAAGAATTATTTGGGCAGCTTAATCCGCCTTCCGCTCCCAATCTTTTTTGCAGACGATTTCAGTTTAAATAGAACTTGAGAATACGCAAAAAAGGATTTCCGCTCAAGTCGGGCTGCGAGCAATTCGCTGTTTAAGAAAGCTACGAAGTAGTGATATGTTGGTAGCGAAATCAACAAAACCACAATCAAGGTGCGAAGCACCGAAATGTTATTAATTAGAAAATTTGCCTCAAAAAAACTAAAAAAATGACAGAACAAGAACTCAAAATATTAGCAAAAAATCTAGCAAATCCCGAGGGAGAAACAGGAAAAGAGGTCGCAAAAATGATGAATGAGACCAATATCTCTATGACCAAGGAAACTATCAAAGCATTGTTTTTGATGGATAATGAAAAGGTCTTGGAACTTGGTCACGGCAACGCAGGACATTTGTCTTATCTTTTGGATTTTGCAGACAATATCCAATACACAGGCTTAGAAATTTCTGAAACAATGAAATCCGAAGCTGAAAACATCAATTCAAAATATCTTTCTCAAGCCAATTTTCAATTATACGACGGAAAGATAATTCCTTTTAAAAACGAAAGCTTCGATAAGGTGATGACTGTAAATACAATTTATTTCTGGGAAAATCCGGTGGAGTTCTTTAATGAAATTTATAGAGTTCTAAAGAAAGACGGAAGTTTTGTCCTCACATTTGCGAAGAAAGACTTTATGAAAAACCTTCCTTTCACAGCAGATTTCAAGCTTTATAATTACGAAGATGTGGAAGAATTGGTCGCACAGACCAATTTCAAAAGAATGATTCGCTCCGATAAAGAAGAATGGATAACCAGCAAAACTGGAACATTAGTAAAAAGAGAATACAAAGTTCTAACAATCAAAAAGTAGATTGTATTTTCAATTTATGTAAGCGACAGCGTCTTTGTGACCTTAAAAATAGTTAGTATTAAAAAAAAAATCTTTGTGCACTTTGTGTTAAAAAAATTCATTTTAAAATAAACAATCAAACAACAAATCAATATGAGTACATTAATAAATGATTTAAAGACAAAATGGGAAGCTCTGAAAGCAGAAAATCCACATCTTAGAATAAGAAACGCTGCAGAACAATTAGGCGTTAGCGAAGCCGAACTTTTAGCTACAAACATCGGAAATGGTGTAACAGTTCTAAAACCGGAATTTGCGTCGCTTTTGCAGGAAGTTGTAAAGCTTGATAAAGTAATGGCTTTGACAAGAAACGACGAATGTGTTCACGAAAGAAAAGGCGTTTATTTGAATCCAGATTTCAGCAATCCTCACGGACAGGTTTTTGTAGGAGAAGACATCGATTTGAGAATCTTTATCAACTCTTGGAAATTCGGTTTTTCTGTGATTGAAGGCGATAGAAAAAGCTTCCAATTCTTTGGAAAAGACGGATTGGCACTTCACAAAATCTATTTGACAAACAAAAGCAACGAAGCAGAATTTGATGCTTTAACAGAAAAATATAAAGCTGACGAGCAATCTTCCGAAATTGTAACAGAATCAATTGCTCCAAAACCAGCAGAAAATCCAGATTCTGAAATTGATGTAACTGGTTTTCAACAAGCTTGGAAAGATTTACAAGATACACACGATTTCTTTATGATGACTAAAAAATTCGGGGTTAGCAGAACTCAAGCTTTGAGATTAGCTCCTGAAGGTTTTGCTCAAAAAATTGATAATTCTAAGGTCGTAAATGTTTTGGAAGATGCTTCTGAGAAACATATTCCAATTATGGTTTTCGTTGGAAACAGAGGGATTATTCAGATTCACACAGGAGAAGTTAAAAAGACGCTTTGGCATCAGCAATGGTTCAATGTAATGGACCCGGATTTCAACTTACACCTTGATACAACCAAAATTGGTGAAACTTGGATTACGAAAAAACCAACAGAAGACGGCGAAGTAACTTCAGTAGAAGTGTTCAACAAAGAAGGCGAATTTATCGTTCAATTCTTTGGAAAAAGAAAGCCGGGAAATCCTGAACTTCAGGAGTGGAAAGACTTGGTTGCCGGTTTATAAATAAGAAATAATTATTATTAATCTGAAGTCGTTTTATAGTTTTAATTTACTTTAGAACGACTTCTTTATTTTGTTGTTAATGAAAAAGTTATTGTTGTTTATTGTTATAATTAGTTTAAGCAATATAAATGCACAAAATTTTGATACTTTTAAATTCTATAACAAGAAATCAAAAGAAGTTTCTTCCAAAAATTTAATCAAAGAATTGGCGGATTATGATGTCGTTTTCATTGGCGAACATCACGATAATTCTATCAATCATTGGTTGGAAAAAAGAATTACGGAAGCTATTTCTGAAAAGAAAAACGGACATATTATTTTAGGAGCAGAAATGTTTGAACGAGATAATCAACAAGCTCTGAATTCTTATTTATCAGGAAAAATCGAAGCAAAAAATCTGAAAGATTCTGTAAGACTTTGGAAAAATTACGAAACCGATTACAGACCTTTGGTTGATTTTGCGAAAGACAAAAAGCTTAATTTTATTGCAACCAATGTTCCCAGAAGATATGCGTCTCAAACTTCAAAAAACGGCATCAACAGTTTGAATGAATTGCCAGAAGCAGAAAAGAAATTCATTGCGAAATTACCGATAGAAGTGACTTTGGAAACGCCTGGATACAAAGAAATGAAATCTCTAATGGGAGACCACGTTGACGAAATGAAACTAATCAATTTTGTCTCCGCTCAAGCCATAAAAGATGCAACAATGGCAGAGTCGATTTTCCAAAATCTGCAGTCTGGAAATACTTTCATCCATTACAACGGCGATTATCACAGCAAGCAATATGGTGGAATCTATTGGTACTTAAAAAAGAAAAATCCAAATCTTAAAATCGCAATAATCTCTGTTTTTGAATCCGAAAAACCAGATTTGTCTTTACTTGAAAAAGATTTTGTTCCAACAGAATTCAACCTTGTGATTCCGAGTGATATGACAAAGACTTATTAGGACTTTTTCATTAAGCTTTAAATAATAAAACGCATAGATAACAAAAGTTGTCTATGCGTTTTCTTTAAAATATATAAGATTGATTTGGTCTTATCCAAAGGCATTGATGCCTGTAATATCCATTCCTGTAATCAACAAATGAATGTCGTGCGTTCCTTCGTAAGTAATTACAGACTCTAAGTTAGCAGCATGACGCATCATCGGGAATTCTCCCATGATGCCCATTCCACCAAGCATTTGACGGGATTCTCTGGCGATGTCGATTGCCATTTTTACATTATTTCTTTTCGCCATAGAGATTTGTGCAGGCGATGCTTTATGTGCGTTTTTAAGATTTCCTAATTGAAGACAAAGCAATTGTGCTTTGGTTATTTCAGTCAAAAACTCAGCTAATTTCTTTTGCTGAAGTTGGAAAGATGCAATCGGTTTTCCAAATTGTTTTCTCTCCTTAGTGTATTGAACAGCCGTACAGTAACAATCCATCGCAGCACCGATTACCCCCCAAGAAATCCCATATCTCGCTGAATTAAGACAAGATAGAGGTCCCTTCAAACCTTCGATGTTAGGAAGTAGATTTTCTTTCGGAACTTTCACATTATTGAAAACCAATTCTCCGGTTTTTGAAGCTCTCAGACTCCATTTGTTATGCGTCGTTGGCGTTGTAAAACCTTCCATTCCGCGTTCCAGAATCATTCCTCGTACTTTTCCGTCTTCGCCTTTTGCCCAAACTACAGCGATGTCCGCAACAGGGGAATTGGTAATCCACATTTTGGCACCATTCAAAAGATAATGGTCGCCTTGGTCAGTGAATTTGGATTCCATAGAAGAAGGGTCGGAACCGTGGTTAGGCTCTGTCAAACCAAAACATCCAATCATATCACCAGAAGCCAGCTTCGGAAGATATTTTCTTTTTTGTTCCTCAGAACCATATTCAAAAATAGGGAACATTACTAATGAAGACTGAACAGAAGCCGCAGAACGAACCGCAGAATCTCCTCTTTCCAATTCTTGCATAATCAAGCCGTAAGAGATTTGGTCAAGTCCAGGACCGCCATATTCCTCAGGAATGTATGGACCAAGTGCACCAATATTTCCCAATTCTTTCATCAATCCTGGGATATCAGTATGATTTTGTGCCGCTTCATCTATCTGTGGCATTACAAAACTTTCCACCCAACTTCTTACCGAATCGCGGATAAGCTTGTGTTCTTCGGTCAAAAGAGCGTCTATTGAATAATAATCTGGTATGCTTGTTAACGGGTAATATGACATTGTTTTTGTTTTGCCTAAAAATAAAGCTTTTCTCGAATTACCAAAAAGTTTTGTTAACAAATAATTCATTTTCTGAAAAACGTCATAATTGTTCCGCAAGTCGTTTTGAGACCTATACAACTTTGGCGGAGTTTAGAGAACTAAGGTTTTGTAACCAAATGACTTTTACTTTGATTTAAAAACCCTCGTTTTGTAACAAAAGTAAAAGTTGTTTGGTTTCCCACGAATCGTGGGAGACTTCCGCCAAAGTTGTTTGGTTTGGAAACGGTCGTTTTGTGATGAAATGAGTTTTTGTTTTTTAGAATTGTTTAGGTAATTAATAGTATTTTTATGGCAATACTATAGTATTTAAATTTCTAATACCTTTTATGAAAAAATTCTTTCAAATATTGATAATGCTGTTATTCACACAATCTTGTCAAGCACAAGATTTTGATGTGAAATATGAAAATATTGAAATAGATATTCCAGGAAGGCCTGGGCCTTGGTTAAAGCAAAATGGAAAATTTTATTGTTATTTCAGTACCGACAATGATAAATATAGTTCTGGCTCAAATCATCACTTTTATATTCTTGACAAAAATGGAAAAATAGAATCAAAGATTGTAGTTCCTGACAAGCTACAGACTTTTTATTATGATTTATACTTAAAAAATGATACAATTTTTACTACTGAATATTATAATCAAAACACTTTCTATTTAAATAATAACAAATGGATAGAAACTAAAAAAGCTATTGATTTATTTTACCAAGATGATAAGTACAATGTTTATTCATTAGATTTTGGAGAATGGGGAGGTGTCACTTGGTTCAGTGATAAAAAAAGTAGTGAACAATTTGAATTTGCAGCTTCACATCCAATAATCAATAAATTAAAAGATGTTTATTTCGTAACATTAGCAAATAAAGTTCTCAAGATTCAAAATCCGAGCGAAATGCAATCGAGTAAAGAACCTTATGATTATAAAAAAGCAGTTCTTAAAGAAAATTATTTTCGTCAAGGAAGCTACTTTTTAAAAGGTACTGAAACTATTTTTGAAGATAAAGACGATGATTATTTTAATGAAAAATTCTCGTTTGCAACATCATTTATTGCAAAAGATAAGTTATATCATATTTATAGGGATGATGATTCAACAAAAATTGGAGTAATTAATAATAAAAAATTAGAAAAAATTTATGATTTTAAAGATGATATAATTCCTTATCGTTGGAATTATGATTGGAGAAATCAAATTCAAAAAAACAAAAATCAGACAGTTCAATTTTCAACAAAAAATAAAAACGAATATGGAATTATAGAAATTAATAACAATGATATTTTGGTAACAACTTTCAAAAATTCATATAAAGAAACTGCAATAGGAGAAGCCAAAATGAAACAATGGTTTGAAAAATATTTTGATTATTACTTTTCAAATTTTAATGAACTCACCTTGAAAGATGTTGAATTAATAGAACAAAAAGAAAAAGCTACAGATATTACACAAAATCATAAAATATCCCATTACTTACTTGATGGAAAAGATATTGAAACTCCAAGAATTTATAGAAAAATTGAAAATTCTGCTTTACAATTGAATACATCATATTATTATACTACCAAAGAACAAAATGTTGAGTTAATTGAATTCGGATGGGGTAGAACAAAACCTACGACTATTGAAGATGTAATTGCCGATTCACTCAATGGTGATAAATCTAAATCACAATATAAATCAAAATTTGAATGGATTTCAAAGTATCTTATAAATAAATTAGGAACTCCATACAACGATAAAAAAAGTAATAAGAACGGAATTCAGGAATGGAAAATTGAAAATAAAATAATAAAATTATTTTTTAATGAGAACCTTGTTGAATTAACGATGTACAAAAAGTAATTGAAGGATGAGTAAGCATACAATAAAGAAAGCTCCATAAATGGAGCTTTTTCATTTATTTCTTCTTCAAATCTTTATCAATCTGCTTTTCGGCATTTTCAGCTTTCTTTTCCTGAGCGCGTTTATCTTTTCGTTGTTGTGCTCGGGATTTTTTCTCGGCACGTTTTTCTTCTCGGATGACTTTATTGGATTTGGTATTATACAAAGCTTCTACGATGCCTTGTCCAGTTTTGCTGAAGATTTTAATTTTCGGTTTCTCGTGAGTTCCTGTTACCACAACCGGAAATCCAATCCAACCAGCTGGCGGTAACCCGACTCTCACTCGGAAATCCAGCAAACCATTAAAACTAGTAGTTCCACTAATCGTAGGTCTCAGAACAGAAACTTTGAAAGTAAACGGCTCCACGTGAATCAGATTATTGTTGATGGTCGTATTGATATCCACACCTTTCATATCAGGATTATCAAAAGCATTGGCACCAATATTATCACCAATCGTCGAAAGCATTTTCAGGTTTTTGACTTCTACATCTCTCAGATTCACATTTCCGCCCCCTTCCAATGATGGATAGATAGGTTTCATATTGCCATCAAAATCGCCTTTCAGTTTGTAATCCAGAGATACAATTCCTTTCACATCTTTCGCAGCGGTCGCCATTTCACGCACCATATCAATTTCTTTGTAAGCTCTTTGAACATCGAAGTCTGCGACATTAAGAGCAATGTCATAATTCGCTGTGATTGGTGATTCGTCCTGATATCTGGCATCGATTTTCATTCTACTTCCGATGATGTCAAAACTTGTATTTTTCAGATAAACTTCGCCTTTGCTGACCGAAGCTAATCCCAAAAGATTGTTCAACCCAAGTCCTTTGAATTCTACTTTTTTAGCATCAGCTTCCAAAGCAACATCCAGATTTTTTGGAACTATCACAACGCCGCTGCTTTTCGGATGTTCTTCTTTGGCATATTCCACAGAAAGCGATTTGTCTTTGTTATCGCCTTCTTTCAGCGCCATAAATTCATCAATCAAAATATAATTGGATTTGAGATGAAATTTCCCGTGCAACGTTCCTTTTCTTTCGATGAAATAATTGATGGTATTGAGAAGATAACCATTCAAAGCAAAATCTGATTTTCCATAAGTTGCAAAGAATTTTCTGAACCACATTTTTTCATTCTCAAATTCGAAATTCCCTTCTTTGATAAAAAATGATTTTGGAAGATATTCTGTGGTTGCTTTGATATTTTTTAGAATTAAATTACCTCTGTTATCAAGCTTGTGGTATTGTCCAGTTGTCGCGTAACTTTGTCGTCCGTTCAAAGATAAATCTGCCATAATCAATCCGCTGACATCAAATCCTTCTTTAGCAAAAACTTGATAAATTCTGCCGACATTCAAGACACCTTTTGCTCGGACTTTGTATAAAACATCTTCGAAATTCTGTAAATCCGCATTCAAGAAAACGGGATTACCTTCAAAATCAAATTTGAAAGGGTCGAGTTTTACGCCAAGACTTTTGAAAGTTCCATCAGTATTATGGATATTCGCTAAAATATTGATATTCTTGATTGGATTCGGGTAATATTTGGTTTTCAGCCAGCCATTTTTCAGATTGAAATAACCTTTGGTTTTCGGGAATAATTTCTTATCCAGACTGAAAATTCCGTTCGATAAGATATCAGTATTCATAAGACCTTTCAGTTCAATATCTTTCAAACCAAGTGCAGAATCCAAAGTTGCCAAGTCAACAGCACCTTTGATGTTCGCATTGATTTTCATCTCGTTCAATCCCTGCGTTTTTACAACCGCTCGGAAATTGTTGTTTTTTCCTAAATCAAAACTCAAGGTTCTCAAATCGAGTAGGAGTTTCTCTGTATCCAGCGAAGGCAAATCGACATTCAAATCCATATTCAGATTGTTCATCGGAACTGGTGCATTGCTGTTGGAAACGAAACCATTATTGACTTTTAAGCTTGCTTTCAAATCAGGTTTCAAATTTTTAGGTTCGCTGAATCGTCCCTTCAGACTGAAAAATAAATCACTGTTTCCCTCAATTTTTGTATCCTTTACCCAAGACAAATACTGAGGCGGAAGCACAGACAACATATCTTTAATTGTCGTTTTCTCCGAAGCGGCGTTGATATTAAGATTATATCCATCTTTCAGAATACTCACAAATCCTGTGAATTTCAAAGGAAGTTCATTAATTCGCAATTCATTTTTTCTAAGTACAAAAGTCAACGCATTGGTATTGATTCTTGTAATCAAATCGGCGTGAAGTGTTTTCTGTTGCGCATACCAAATTCGGTTCAAAGCAAAATCAACTTTATTAATATCCAAATCGGTTTCCAAATCGAAAATATCTTCGCTCAATCCTCCTTTTCCTGTGTAATTAAGACCTTTTGCATTCACCAAAACGTTTGCAGAATGGTCATTATATTTGATATTCCAGTTTTTTAGTTTGATTAAATCTAATTTGATAGAAGCTCCAGTTTCTGTTGTATCTTTTGGTTTTTCTGACGGTTTGGAAACATAAACATTGTAATTAGCTTCACCTTTAGAATTGACAAAAACATTAGCTGTTGCATCATTTACGTAGATTTCATCAATCTTAATTTCTCTATCAAAAATCAAATTTTTAAGGTTGATTCCGACTGCAACTTCTTTAGCTGAAAGAAGTGTATCTTGTTCAAAAGGTTTGGAGCCTTTCAAGATAAAATCGTCCACAGAAACCGTGAGAGAAGGGAAATGACGAAAAAAAGTCAAATGCGTTTTCTTGTAATCCAATTCTCCAGCAAGATGTTTATTTGCAAAAATCTTGACCTGTTGAGAAATCGTTCCTGGAAAAAGTATCGGAATAATGAACATTAGAAATAGGATAGAAGCAATACTGATTCCTATCCATTTTAATATTTTTAATACAATTGTCTTTACATTAACCGCACTCATAAACTTGAATTTTTTGGAATAATTCAAAGATTGTGCTAAAAGTAATTCACAAAAAAATCCTCTCTGATTTTTCAGAAAGGATTATGGTTATTTTAAAAGTTTAAAACTAGTCCAAAAGTAGTTTAATATTCTGATGCGATTCTATAATTTCAATTAAAATTTCGAATAAAGTTTGTCCTTTTCCATCAATCAATTCGTCCAGTTTTTGTTGAATCAATTCGATATTAAAAGGTTTTCCAATTCTGATTTTATTTTCATAAAAATCCTTAGTCAAATCAAAACCTAAATCTTCTTTCGATTTCTGAGAATCTTTCCAAGTAATATCAGAATCAACGCCGTAAAGAATGTCATCAAAACCATCCAAAGTCCCCACTTTCCAATCTTCATTTTTCATGAAAAGTCGAGAAACCTCGTTGTAAAAACCTTCCAAATCTGAAAAATGACCGCCATTGATGACAGTCATTTTTTTATTATTGATTACGTTTTTCATTCAATTATTTCCTTAGATAGATATTTCCGTATTTGGATTCAAGACTGTATTGTGGTCCGTTACCCAACGTTGTAGTCACTAAGGTATGAAAATCATCCGAATCTTTTCCTGCAAATTTGGTTTCTAAATTAGAATAGATTTGTCCATAATAGGTTTCAGCAGAGAGTTTTCCTGTGTTTTTCTCTAAAATAGTAGCATCGATTCCTCCATAAGTTGCATTCACACTGATTTCTCCACCGAAGTTTTTAACTTCAACCAATCCATATTTGGCTTCAATTTGAGTTTTAAGTGATTTCGGAACTTTGATTTCCAATTCAATATTGATATCAACGCCATTGGACATCGTGTTGAAAGTGACACCGTTGGTTTTACAATATTGTTGGTAATCTTCTTTGGTTTTAAATGTCAGTTTCTCATTTCCCTTATGAACTGTGATTCTATGCGGAAGATTGTCTATTCCCAAAACATTTCCTTCGATAATAAGAGAATTTCCTTCTTTTGATTCTTTGATTTGAAAAGCGTCATTATTGTCATTGTCATTGTCATTGATGTTGACAGTTCCCGAAATCTGAATTTCGTCTTTGTCCCAAGTGCTGATTTTAATCAATTGAGGATAATCGAATTTCAAAGAGATATTCTGATTTTTACTCGTTGAAAAGCTTTTATTAATCTGGGTTTGCGCTGTAATCATTCCGAAAACGAAAGTCATTACAAAGATTGTCAAGCTTTTCATTTTGCTCTCAAATAGATTTTACTGTAATCTGCACGAACTTCTATATCCATTCCACCGCCATTCACTTTTCCAACAAGGTCATTACCGTGACGAACTAGGTCGTCTTCTATTTTCTTCTCTTGCTCAATTTTAAAATCTGGGGAAATATAGATTTCGCCATAAGAAGTTGTCACTTTCAGGTTGGCTTTTACCGATTTTGGAAGAGTAACATCTGTATGTCCATAAACCGAAATAATGGATAAAGGACCTTTCACATTTTGACTGAAAACCGCGTCTATATTTCCGTAAATAGATTTTACAGTTGCAGGTCCAGTAATGTTTTCTAATTGGACATTGTTGTAAGTTGAGGCGATTTCGATTTCATTTTGCATATTTTTGAAAACAACTTTCCCGCCGTATTGAGATTGATGTTTAAATGAAACAATCACGTTTTCCGGAACCAAAATTTTAATAGATGGAGAAGAGATTTTTTTCAAGGGATTAACTTCCAAAATGCCATCTTTTTCAGAGACATTGATTCCAAGTCCTGTGTTGTCTATCAGTCCTAAAGCATTGACTGCCTGCAGTCCTTCTGCACGTTTGTCCTCCGCAGGCGTTTTACCTTCCAAAGAGAAAACGATTTCACTTCCTTTGTAACCTTCGACTGTTACTTTTCCAAGGTTGATGAGTAATTTTCCTTTGTTTTTATTGACTTTGTAAGTCTTTGGGTTTTCTTTTGTAGTAGTTTCTTGAGTTGAGTTTTCCTGCGCTTGGAAGGAAACCGTCATCAAAGCAAACATAATCAAATATATCTTTTTCATATGTAATTTTTTATTGTTTTTTATTTTTCATATGTTATCGCTGAATCTTTATAGATATTTGCGTTTCCTAATTATGGCGATTTCATAATATTTAAATTGTTAATAATTAATAAGTTATTTATATAAAAGCTTTTAATATTTCATTAGAACAGCGTATGCTTCATCTTTCACAAAATCTACTGTTGTAGGGTCTTTAGCAAGTGCCAAAAGTTTTGTATTAACTTCAGGACTTAACTCCGATGATTGTTTTTCAGCCAAAAAAGAAATCAATTCTTTCTGTACCATCGGGTCATTTTGTTGAATAAAAATCTGTTGAATTCTATCTGTTACCGCTGGATTTTGTTTTTGTGTTTCCAAAGCTGAAACTGCAGACAATCTTACATTGGTATTTTCGTCTGAGATGGCTTTTTCGGAAAGCAAATCGATTATTTTCGAATCATAATCAGAAAAATTCTTTACCAAAGCAATTCCTTGCAATCTGGAGCTTGCAGAAAACTCATTATTAATCAATTCTATTGCGCTGGTTTTATCAGAATGATTTTCATCTTCGATATTATAATTAGGAACAAAATTTTGATTATCAATTGATTGTTTTGAATCATCAGAACTCTTATGTGCAAAAACTTTTGCGGTGTTTTTTTGTATTTTATTTTCTATTATTGATGTTTCTAACCCATTCTTAAGAATTGAAGTTTCAGCGGGATTTTCATCTTCTTTTTTCGGAGATTGCTTAGTTGCAATAACAGTTTTATCAATTTCTTTTTCTTGCCATAAATTAAAGATTCCTAAACTTAAAATAACCGCAATGGAAGAGGCGATTGCCCAAGTTTTCAATGGAAATATCGAACGTGTTTTCCCAACGGATGGAGTAGAGTTATCCAGTTTGGACATTATTTTGTCAAACATTTCGTCAGGAACTTCGAGATTATCGAATTCATCTCGATGGTCGTTGATATATTTTTTAAGCGAATCTTTCATATGTAGGTACTTATTGTTTTTTTAAGGTCATATGTTATCGCCTTATCTTTATAGGTTTTGTGAATTTATTGTTTGTTAATGGCGATTTCATTGTATTGTTTTGGGTTTAATTTTTCAAAAATTTTCTTTTTAGCGCGGTGGTAATAGCTTCTTACGGTTCCGTGCGGGATATTTAAAATCTTTGCTATTTCTT
The DNA here is from genome assembly GCA_963530025.1 of uncultured Weeksellaceae bacterium. Lineage (GTDB taxonomy): Bacteria > Bacteroidota > Bacteroidia > Flavobacteriales > Weeksellaceae > Epilithonimonas. The sequence continues at coordinate 23,433 of CAUSBY010000003.1, read as the reverse complement.
CCTGTGGTATTTCCTCGAACAAATAAAGATTGACAATCGTTCTGGTCTGCAAAGGAAATTCAGCAATAATATCTTGAAGTTCTTTTACACGAGATTCCATAGCTAGTTTTGCTTCCAACTCGTCATCTTCTATGTCTAATATTTTATCATCTTCAATTTCTGTAAAATAGATTTTATTTTTTCGAAGATAATTAAGCGATTGATTGATAGCGATTCGCTTAATCCAACCTCCAAAACTTTCAACATTTTTCAGTGATTTGATTTCAGAAAATGCTTTCAAAAAAACCTCCTGAAGAATATCTTCTGCATCTTCTCTATCATTGACGATACGATAGATAGAATTGAAAACAGCCTTAGAATAACGATGATAGAGTAGAGAATACCCCGAATTGTCTCCGGAACTGCACCGTTCCAACAATTCTTTGTCACTGATATTTTCTGTTGTTGTCTTCAAAAAGTTATTCGTTTTTTTATGGTTCTATATAATAGACGCAAACCAATTCCAAATGTTGCAGTTTTTTATATTTTTTTTCTGATTTTTTAATTATTGCTCACAAGATTTGGTTTCAATTGGGATTTTAAAAATATCGATTTTTTCTTTTTCTGTTTTGTTGTACATCTCTTTAGCTTCTTTGCTATCTACGCTTAGGCCGTGATAGACGTAAGTAAAAGTATTATTTGGAGAATTGAGATTAGCAAAAATCATCGACGGGTCTTTTTGATATTTGTTCCAAAATGTTTCCCATTTTTTAGGCGTAAGGTTTACTTTGGAATCGTAAGCGTTTCGTCCTTCAATATTATATTGTTCTTTGGTAAGTCCTTTGATTTCAAAAATGAAATTTTCTTCCGAATCTGATATTTTAAGAATCAATCCTGGTAATCCAAAAAATTTGTAAGGTCCATCGCTAATCGGGATTTCATTGGTGAACCAAGCAATCCATTTTCTCCCACCAAAATCTGTTTCAGCTTTCTGAATATTATAATTGAACAATTTACTTTTCTCCTGTTGAATCTTCCAAATTAGTTTGCAAGTATAAGTTGTTAAATAAACTTTATCGAAAAAATTCTCTTCTGTAATTGTAGTTTGAGATTTCAAATCCTTATGAATCAAATTCTGTAATTTCCATTGCAACTTTGGACTTGGAAAACTTCTGCTTCCTTCATCCACCAATTTGGTTTTTATTGAGTCATATTTGAATTTTGCTAAAGATTCGAAATAAGAATTCTCATCATTCTTTAATAAAACAGTTAATTCCGAATTATAATCTTTTGAGTGTTCTTCGGTTTTCCATTTGAAATCGTAGATGATTTTATACGATTGGGAAAATATTGCAATGGAACTGATGATTGCAAATAAGCTTAATAATAGTTTGAATTTCATAGAATAGTTTTTAGTGGTTTACTATTATTAAGATGCGGGATTGTAAATAATGTTGCAATTTGTCTAAAAAAAATGACCGCCAAGATTGACAGTCATTTTTATATTATTTAGATTTTGATTTAAAATAAATGAATTAAATATGCCAAAAGGACTAAACTATATTTGTAAGTAACAATTCCTAAAAACAAACAAATCAAACTCTTAACGTAATTCAAAAAGTTCTTTTCTCCGAAGAATTGTCCAATTGCCCAGACAAAATAAACCTGAACCAGATAGATTCCAACTTGAGTGATAATAAATAAATTAAATAGCTTCCCAATTAATAGAAAGACTAAAGCTGAAATAAAAAACACACCAAAAATGTAGGATAGTAAGACAAAAATCTCAAATATATTATAGCCTTTTTTGTAAAAGAATATTTTTGTCCAAAGCGCCATAAAAAATCCTATAATAAGAGCAGAGTAGCCCAAGTGAGAATCAATCCAGCTATTTATCGCTTCGATGTTATGATTGTTTTCCCATTGCGTCTTTCCAATTCCTTTGATGTTAAATATCAGAACATCAATATGAAACAGATGAATCAAGAACGTATAAATAACCGCAGAGAAAACCAAAAACACAATTGGTTTTACATATTTTTCACGGTTCTCTCGTAGATATTCTCTTACCGCTTTTCCAGGTCGAATTAACAATTCTTTGAAGGTAAAAGGAAAACCTTTGTCAAAATGTAAAAGGTGCTGAATCTCGTGCGAAATATATTTTGCGTCTATTCTTTTGATTTCTTTTTTAGGCTCAAAAGAATGTTCTTCGTTCATTGGTTAGTTTTTTTCTAATTGTAATGATACAAAAATAGGAACTTATTTGTTAAATCATTATTAAAAAAACCTCATAGAATAACGAAAATCTATGAGGTTTAATATTTTTATTTGAAGTATTCAACTCCGTTTTTAAAGATATTATGGTAATTCGCAGTTGGAATATTTTTAAACAAACCTTCTGCAAATCGTTCAGGATGTCCCATTCTGCCGAAGATTTTTCCATCCGGACTCGTAACTCCTTCAATTCCGAACAATGAGTTATTTGGATTAAACGGCATTCCGTGAGCGATATTTCCTTCTAAATCTAAATATTGAGTAGCAATCTGTCCGTTTTCGTATAACTTCTGAATTTCAGCTTCCGAAGCCATAAAACGACCTTCACCGTGAGAAATTGGAATGGTGAAAACCTGATCTTTCATTCCTTTCAACCAAGGCGATTCGTCATTGATAACTCTTACATTCACCATCTGAGAAATATGTCTTCTGATTGCATTGTGAGCCAAAGTCGGAGAATTTTCATCCAAATCTTTGATTCTTCCGTAAGGCAGTAATCCAGATTTCACCAACGCCTGGAAACCGTTACAGATCCCGATAATCATCCCGTCTCTGTCTAACAATTCGTGAACCGCATTTCTCATCTTTTCGTTTTTCAAAACGTTAACAATGAATTTTGCAGAACCATCCGGTTCGTCACCTGCAGAGAAACCTCCTGAGAAAGCCAAAATCTGAGAAGTTTTTATTTCTTCAACCCACGCATCAATACTTTCATCCAATAATTGGTGATTAATATTGATTAATGGCAGACTGCTAATTACAGCGCCTTCTTTTGCGAAAGCATTCAACGTATCATACTCACAGTTTGTTCCCGGGAAAACCGGTGCGAATACTTTTGGCTGAGCGATTCCGTGCTTTTTAATGATGATATTTCTTGGGTTGATTGAATTTAATTTTTCATCAATAGCAACCGTAATTTTTTCTTTTTCAACCGTTGGGAAAAGGTTTTCGAATGTATTCGTATTTGCAGCCAGCAATTTGTTGATCGCAATTGGTTGCTGGTTGATCGTTAATACTTCGTCTGCAACAACTTTTCCGATTAATTGAAGATTTGTTGAACTTAATTCTTCTTTAGATTCGATGATTAAGCTTCCGATATTTTTAGCTAATAAAGCCTTTTCATCAACTGTAATTTCAGCACCTAATCTATTTCCGAAGCTCATTTTTGCTAAAGCAACTGCAACTCCACCTTCTTTAATCGTTTTAACTGAAACGATTTTTCCTGCTTTGATATTTTCGAAAATGAATTCATAAACATCTTTTAAAGCATCATAATTCGGAAGTCCGTTTTCCTGAGCAATATGATTGAAGAAATATACTTTATTTCCTTCATTTTTAAATTCAGGAGAGATAATATTTTTCTTTTCTCCGTTCGCACAAGCGAAAGAAATCAACGTTGGCGGAACATTCAAATCCTGATACGTTCCACTCATTGAATCTTTACCTCCAATTGCTGCTAAACCGAAATTGATTTGAGCATCGTAAGCTCCTAAAAGTGAAGCCAAAGGTTTACCCCATTTTTCAGGATTCTGACCCAATTTCTCAAAATATTCCTGGAAACTGAATCTGATATTTTTATAATCGCCACCCATCGCAACGATCTTCGCAACACTTTCTACGACTGCGTAAGAAGCTCCCAACAAAGAATTCTGCTTAGAAATCTCCGCATCAAATCCCCAACTTGCCAAAGAAACCGTTTCGATATTTTTTGCCCCGACGATTGGGAATGTCTGAACACTTCCTTCCATCAAAGTCTGCTGATATTTTCCACCTAAAGGCATCGCAACCGTAGTCGCACCAATCGATGAATCAAACATTTCCAACAAACCTTTTTGAGAAGCAACGTTTTTATCTGCTAAGATTTTCAAGAAATTCTCTTCATTGAATTCTAAAGTCTCGTCTTTCAATTCATTAAGGTGCGTAATCTTAACTTCCTGACTTTTTGAACAGCCGTTCGTATCCAAAAACTCTCTTGAAAGGTCAACAATTTTATCACCTTTCCAGAACATCTGCATTCTACCTGAATCTGTCACTTTTGCAACTTCCACAGCTACAATATTTTCAGCTTCACAGAATTTGATGAATTTTTCTTTGTCTTTTGGTTCAACTACAACTGCCATTCTTTCCTGAGATTCAGAAATAGCGAGCTCAGTTCCATTCAGACCTTCATATTTTAAAGGTAAAACATCCAAATTAACTTCTAAAGAATCAGCGATTTCTCCGATAGCTACAGAAACACCTCCAGCTCCGAAGTCATTTGATTTTTTAATCAGTCTCGTCACTTCAGGATTTCTGAATAATCTCTGAATTTTACGTTCTTCAACCGCATTTCCTTTCTGAACTTCAGAGCTCATCGTGTGAATAGAAGTTTCGTCCTGCTCTTTCGAACTTCCGCTTGCTCCACCAACTCCGTCACGACCCGTTGCTCCACCTAAAATAATGATAGAATCACCAGCTTCAGGCTTTTCACGTCTTACCCAGTCCACAGGAACGGCGCCAGCAACGAAACCAACTTCCATTCTTTTTGCTTTGTAGCCTTCATCATAGATTTCGGAAACCATTGTAGTTGCCAAACCGATTTGGTTACCGTAAGAAGAATATCCGTTTGCAGCCTGTTTTGTGATTGTTTTTTGAGGTAATTTACCAGGTAAAGTTTGGTCAACAGATTCTAAAACATCAGCAGCACCCGTTAATCTCATTGCCTGGAACACAAAAGAACGTCCAGACAAAGGATCTCTGATTGCTCCACCTAAACAAGTTGAAGCTCCACCAAAAGGTTCGATTTCTGTCGGGTGATTGTGCGTTTCGTTTTTAAATAGCAAATACCAAGGTTCTTTTTTACCATCGTATTCAGCTTCGATTTGGATGGTACACGCGTTGATTTCATCTGAAACAACAAGATTCTCCAAATTGCCTGTTTTATGGAAATACCTTCCGCAAACTGTCGCCAAATCCATCAAAGAGATTGGTTTCAATTCACGTCCTAAGAATTTTCTTTTTTCGATATAGTCATTGAAAATTGTTTCCAATGTATGTTTAAACTGTCCTTCAAATTCAATATTTGACAATTCTGTTTCAAACGTTGTGTGACGACAGTGGTCGCTCCAATACGTGTCTAAAACTTTAAGTTCAGTTTCTGTTGGATTTCTTTGTTCAGTTTTAAAGTATTCCTGAATAAATTTCAAATCATCCAACCCTAAAGCAAAATCGTGAGTATTAAAAAATTCTTCAAGCTGAGCATCATCGAAATTGATGAAACTTTCGTGAACTATTACTTTTGACGGTGTTTCTTCTGCAGGAATATTTAAAGTTGATAAATCTTTTTCCTGAGATTCTACTTTATTGATTAAATGATCTTTGATTTTTGCTAAATCAGATTCAGAAGCACCTTCAAACTCGATTAACTTTCCGCTTCTTACTTTAGACTTCTCATTTCCAGTCAGTAAAGCGATACATTGTTGAGCAGAATCCGCGCGCTGATCGTATTGACCAGGCAAAAATTCTAACGCGAAGTAAACACCCTGTGCAGGATTTTCTTCGATTAAAATATCAGTAACCGGATCTACAAAAGTGCTGTTTACCACTTTTTCGAATTCACCATCATTTAATCCAAAAATATCGTAAACGTTGTATACTTTTACGCTTTGGATCGATGGAACCACCGCTTTTACTTCATCAAAAATTTTTGGACTTTCCACATCGAAAATTCCTCTTTTTTCTACGAAAATTCTTTTGTTTTGAGACATTAGATGTCAGATATTAAATATTATTAGACTTATTTACTTAATTTGTTCGGATTATCGGGATGTTCTTTCTGATAATCTTCGGCTTCTTTCATTTCTTTTTTCAGCCAGTTTTCAAAAGGAACTTTTTCATCATCGTAATCCATAGCTTCCACGGTTTTACCATCTTCTGAAACTAAAAATTTAAAACGATGAAATAATCCTGCTTCCACTTTCCTGTAATCATATGTGTTGATCTGATAATATGGGAAATTTTCCTTTGGTCTTTCAACGATTTCAAAGAATAGTTTCTTTTCATTTTCAGATAATTTATTGTAAACATTCACATAATAAATATCGGAAAGCTTTTTATTTTGTTTTTCGAAAAACTGAAGGATATCCTTCTCTTTTTCGTTGTATTTGAATGGATTTGGATAGTATTTTTCACCAACTTCAATTGCATTTTCGGATTTTGCAATAGGTTTAACAATTTCTCCTTTAAAATTCATTACACCCCAAGTTCCACCGACTATTGCCTTATGCTCATCTTCTGTTTTCTCCCAGTCGCAACCATTACAAAAAGCGGCATAACCATAATTGAAAGGTGATACAAAATCGTGTTGAGTGTCAATAACCGTTTTACCATTTCTATCAGCAAAACCAACTTTCCCATTCTTCACAAACCTTCTTACGCCTTCAGAGAAATAATCCGCTCCGTTATCGTAAAAGAAAGGTTTATATAGAAAATTTCCTTTTCTGTCGTAGACGTAACCTCATTCATTTTTTCCTGGTTTCTCATCGTTTTTAAAACCATCGAAGTATATGGTTTCGCCTTTTACCAATTCGCCATCTTTCAAATAAGAAAAAACTTTAAACTGTGCCGGAATAACAATTTTACCATCTTGATTTTTAACTCCAACCAATGAATCTTTAGTTTTAAAATACCTCAATTCTTCTTTTTTTTGTGAAAAAGAAAATATAGGAATTAATAAAATGATTAAAAATATTTTGTTCATAGTGATTGGGTTAAAAAAAAATATGCAGCCCAAAAGACTGCATATCGTTTATACTTTAAGATCAGCCTCTAATCCTATCAAATCTTTGTTTGCATCAATAATCGGCTGAACTTCATTTGCTATGAATTCCTCCGTTTGAATTGGTGCAAAACCAATGAAATTTTTAGGATCAAGAACTTCTTTTAATTTTGATTTATCTAATTTTAATGAATCATCATTTAAAATTCTCTCGATAAGGTCATTTTCTTTCCCTTCTTCTTTCACTTTTTTCGACGCTTCCATAGAATGAACTCTGATTACTTCGTGAATTTCCTGACGGTCGCCACCAGCTTTCACTTCCTCCATAATGATGTATTCCGTCGCCATAAAAGGAAGTTCTTCCATAATATGTTTGTTGATTCTGTTCGGATAAACCACGATTCCGTTCATAATGTTATTCCAAATTAATAGAATTGCATCGACGGCTAAAAACGCCTGAGGAATTGTCAATCTTTTGTTTGCCGAATCGTCCAAAGTTCTTTCGAACCATTGTGTTGAAGCTACCATTGCAGAACTTGTCGTTAAAGACATTACGTATTTTGCCAACGCTCCGATTCTTTCGCTTCTCATTGGATTACGCTTGTAAGCCATTGCAGATGAGCCGATTTGGTTTTTTTCGAATGGTTCTTCAATTTCTTTAAGATTTTGAAGAAGACGTAAATCGTTGGTGAATTTATGTGCCGATTGAGCAATATTTCCTAATAAAGCCACCACTTTAGCATCGATTTTTCTGTCGTAAGTCTGTCCTGAAACTCCGAAAACTTTTTCGAAACCGAATCTTTTTGACAATTCTTTATCTAAATGTTTTACTTTAGAATAGTCACCGTTGAAAAGCTCCAAGAAACTTGCAGCGGTTCCAGTTGTTCCTTTTACACCTCTGAAACGTAAAGTTTCTAAAAAGAAATCAAGCTCCTCAATATCAAGAACTAAACTCTGTAACCAAAGTGTCGCTCTTTTTCCAACAGTCGTTAACTGAGCCGGTTGAAAGTGTGTAAATCCTAAAGTTGGAAGGTCTTTATATTGAATTGAAAAATCGGCAAGATTTTTCATCACGTTGACCAGTTTTTTCTTTAAAATCAAAAGTCCGTCACGGATTTGAATTAAATCTGTATTGTCTCCTACAAATGCCGAAGTCGCTCCCAAGTGGATAATTCCTTTTGCAGAAGGCGCAACATCACCATAAGTGTGAACGTGAGCCATTACATCATGTCTGAATTTTTTCTCATATTCAGCGGCTTTTTCGTAATCGATGTTTTCTGCATTGGCTTTCAATTCAGCGATTTGCTCTTCTGTGATGTCAAGTCCAAGGTCTTTTTCGATTTCAGCAAGGGCAATCCAAAGCTTTCTCCAATTCTGGAACTTGTTGTTATGCGAAAAATTAAACAGCATTTCTTCACTGGAATAGCGTTCTTCCAATGGGTTTTTGTAGGAATTCATTTCTTTCTTTTTACTTTTTTTAGATATCACAAAAATAAGAATTTTCAATGAGAATTTAAAATCATAAAATTTCATTGATTCTAAATGAAAAATATTCTTAATTTGATTTTTTTAATGTTTCTCAAATCCTCTGTTAATCTATAAAAACATACATTTGCAACTCGCAGTCAGGAAAGAATTATGAAGAAATTGGAAATCAAAAAAGACATTCGGAAATTGGAAGATAAAAATCTTTCTTTTCGGGTTTATGAATTGAATGAGGAAAATTTAAACCAATATTTAAAGCCACATAAGAAAGACCATTTCTTTATTGTTGTCATTGAAAATGGGACTTTAGAACTTCATATTGAAGAAAAAATTCATTATTTAAAATCTGGGAAAATTTCTGTTGTCTTTCCAGAGCAGGTTCATATTATTTCGAATTTAAGTGAGGATTTGAAAGGGAAAATTATTTTGTTTGAAGAAATATTATTCTGCTCAGATATTCTGAAAAACGAATTGAGTACCTATAATGTCAACCTTTCCACACAGCTGAATTGTACGATTTTATCTTCGAGTGATTTTGAACAAAGTCTTAATTCAATTCAAATCATTCAAGGGATTTATCAAAAACCAAGTCTTATTAAAAAAGAACAAGCGAGATTTTTGATTAAAATTTTTCTTTTAGGATTGATAGAATCTGTTCACGGCTTACATCCTATTTTACATAAAGAAACTGCAGACAAACCGACTTATGTTCGATTTAAAAAATTATTGAATGAACATTACAAACAACACAGAACCGTCCAATATTACGCGGAAGAATTAGCAATTACTCCAAAGAAATTAAATTCAATTACGAAAAAGCATTGTGGGGAAACTGCAATTCAGGCAATTCATAACCGAATTTTAATGGAAATAAAACGTCAATTGATGTTTTCTGACCTTTCACATAAAGAAATTGCTTTTGATTTGGGTTTTAATTCTCCATCTGCCCTCAATAAGTTTGTAAAATCGAAACTCAAAGAAACACCTACCGAACTTCAGCAGGAACTGGCGCAAATGTATAACGCGTAGTCTTGTTTGTATAACATTGCTCATTTTGGCTTATGTAATTTTGCTTCATCAAAAAATTAAATAAAAAATGAGTAAATTATTTATCGCAGGAGAAGTTTTCCACGGCGCAGGAACTCTTTCTGAATTAGCAAATATTAAAGGTAAAAAAGCTGTAATCGTAACAGGAGGAAGCTCGATGAGAAAGAGCGGAACGTTGGATAAAGCGGTTGCTTACCTTACTGAAGCTGGAATCGAAACTCAGGTTTTCGAAGGAGTAGAGGAAGACCCGTCATCTGCAACTTGTCTGAAAGGTGCTGAAGTTATGAAAACTTTTGAGCCAGATTGGATTATTGGTTTGGGAGGTTGCTCGGCCATTGATGCGGCGAAAATTATGTGGGTTTTTTACGAATATCCTGATGTGGAATTTGATGCTCTAATTAAGCCTTTCACTGTTCCGGTTTTAAGAAATAAAGCAAAATTTGTTGCCATTCCTTCTACAAGTGGAACAGGAACCGAAACAACTGGTCTTGCGGTAATTACAGATAGAGAAAAAGGCGTGAAATATCCTGTTGTTTCTTACGAATTGACTCCGGATATTGCGATTATTGACGGTGAAATCTGTGCATCGATGCCTGCTCACGTTACTTCTAATACAGGTCTTGACGCGTTGACTCACTGTGTGGAAGCTTACGTTTCAAATATTGATAATAATATCGCAGATGCACTTTCTAAAGGTGGTTTGGAAATCGTTTTTGATAATTTGAAAGAAGCTGTAGAAAATCCGCACAATATTGTGGCTCGTCAAAATATGCACGATGCATCATTTATGGCAGGTTTGGCGTTTAACAACGCTTGGCTGGGAATTGTTCACTCTTTGTCTCATCAGGTTGGTGCTTTGTACGGAATTCCTCACGGTGCTTCCAATGCTATTTTCCTTCCGAATGTTATCCGTTACAATGCTCAAGCGACGAATCGTTTTCCAGATTTAGCAAAAGTGATTGGGAAAGAAACAACTGAAGAATTGGCACAGGCAATCGAAACTTTGCGTTCTGAAGTTAACAATCAATCAGCGATTAAAGAATTTGGAATTTCAAGAGAAGATTGGGACAAAAACCTAGATTATATAGCTAATAACGCTTTAATTGACCCTTGCACAGGTTTCAACCCAAGAGTTCCAACTTTGGACGAGTTGAAAGCAATTTACAACGCTTGTTATGAAGGAGTTGTTTTTGCAGAAGAAGTAGTTGCAGGATAATTCTAAAGCTAAATATTATTATAAAAACAGGAAGTCATTTGATTTTCTGTTTTTATTTTTAGAGATAATTCTGTCAAAATGTTTTATTTTTGAATATCGTTTTTTTAACGGAATTCAATTTAACCAAATTATAATTTTTTAATCCAATATTCGGCGAGATATTTGTATCAAAAAAATTAAATCTAATAAGATGATTTCTAAAAATACTTCCGAAATAAAAGTAAGCGTAACCACCGAGTACGACAACTTTAACAGTTATCCTTCTGAGAATAGATTCGTTTTTCGATATAATATTGAGATTGAGAATCTTGGGAGTTTTGCTGTGAAACTACTTTCTAGAAAATGGATAATTTATGACTTGGGATTTGGATTTACAGAAGTTGAAGGAGCTGGTGTTATTGGACTGACTCCAATTATAGAAAGCGGGGAGAAGTTCAATTATTTTTCTAATGTTATTCTAAAATCTGGTGTTGGAAATATGGAAGGACATTATGTTTTCGAAAATTTAGAGAAAGAGACTTTCAATGTTAGTATTCCGAAGTTTAATTTGGTTTCTGAAGTTTTGAGTAATTAAAAAAATAGAGATTTATAGAATCTTGATTTTCTTGGTGAAAACTTCTTGTATCTCATCATTTCTAGAAATCATCAATCTTTCAAAACTTAACAATGAAATCTTTGCACAGACTTCTGCATCGGCATCTGCTCTGTGATGATTGAAGTTGATTTCGTGTTGTTCGGCGAGACTTTTCAGTCCATAACTTTTTAGATTTTTCCAGGCTTTTTTCGCCACACCAATGCTACAGAGATAGTTAATTTTTGGTTTAAAAAATCCATAATGCTCAAGACATCCTCTTAAAACGCCCGCATCAAAAGAGGCATTATGAGCAATCATTAGGTTTCCGTACATCAGTTTTTCAATTTCATACCAGATATCAGCAAAAGTAGGAGAGTTCTTCACATCTTCTGGATTGATACCGTGAACAGCAACATTATGATGATTGAAATAAGGAAAAGAAGGAGGTTTTATAAGCCAAGATTTTGTTTCCTTGATGACACCATTTTCCACAATACAAATTCCCAATTCGCAAGCGGAATTTTTCTCGTGAGTTGCCGTTTCAAAATCTAAAGCAATGAAATCCATTTATTGATTATTTTTTGAACCTAAGAAGTGTTTAAAAATCAACCATTTTGTTTGGTAATAATTATCGATTTGAGTTTTTTGCCTCAATTGAATTGATTTTGGTAGTTGCCAATAGAATCCAACGTGTGATTTGAAAACCGCCCAAAGATGGGAGAATCCATTTTTGAATCCGAAATAAATTCCTGCAACGCCATCCAAAGAAAGTCTGAAAAATAGAATGAAAAATACCTTAGATGAAGGAAGATTCTTCAACATCATTGTTAGATTATTTCTGAAGTTCAGATATGTTTTTTGTGGATTTTGTTTGTTCAATGTTCCTCCGCCAACGTGATAAACTTTGGATTTTCCTGTGTAATAGATTTTTCTTCCGGAATTTTTTAATCTCCAGCAAAGGTCAATTTCTTCTTGATGTGCAAAGAATCTTTCATCAAAACCATTCATATTCCAGAAATCTTCAGAACGAATGAATAATGAACAGCCAGAAGCCCAAAAAATTTCGGTTTCGTCATCGTATTGTCCATTATCGGTTTCGATATCATCAAAAACACGACCTCTACAATAAGGATAACCAAGATTATCAATCAAACCACCACCAGCACCAGCAAATTCGAATTTATCTTTTTGATTATAATCCAGAATTTTTGGCTGAATTGCAGAAATATCTTTGTCTTCAGAAAATAATTTTGTGATTGGAGAAATCCAGTTTTCAGTAACTTCTACATCAGAATTCAATAAGCAATAAATGTTAGCTTTAATAGACTTTAAACCTTCATTATAGCCTTTAGCAAAGCCTGAATTACTTGAGTTCTGAACGATTTTAACTGACGGGAAATTTGATTTTAAAAATTGAACCGAATCATCCGTGGAAGCATTGTCAATGACATAAATTTCTGCCTCACGAGAATATTCTATCACAGAAGGTAAGAATTTATCTAGCCAGTTTTTTCCATTCCAATTTAGGATTGCAATTGCAACAGTCATTATTCTTCGTAGGTTTTTATAGCATCTTTATATTTCCATCTTCTATGTGACCAAAGCCAATTATCTGGATTTTTTCGAATTGTGTTCTCCAAAAGTTTATGGAATTTTTTCACAACCTCGTGTTCTACAAATTTTTCTCCATCAGGATAAATTCTATGATAATTCACTTGGTAAAATCCGCGCTTCACTTTCTTCATTTCGCAGTAGATAAAAACCATATCCATCCTAGTAGATAGTTTGTCATATCCAATGAAAGCTGGGGTTTTTTGATTCAAAAACTTTAATCCATAATTGACAGAATGTACATTTGGAGTTTGGTCTGCAACAAACATATATGCAGAATTTCCGTCATTTTGATTTCGGAAAATATGTTTGATGACTTCTGTAGCTTCCAAAGATTTGTTATTAAATCTGTTTCTAATCAATTTAATCTTTTCTTCCCAAAAAGAACTACTCATTTTTCGATAAACTGGATGACAATCTTTCTGGGGAATAAGTGTTGCTAAAGCATTGAACCATTCCCAGTTGAAAACGTGTCCAGACAACATAATGACATTTTTACCTTCATCTTTGGCTTGTTGAAAAAGCTCTTGATTCAAATGTTGCATTCTTACTCTGGATTCGGTTTCGGAAATTGTAAAACCTTTGAGCATCTCAGCCAAATAATCGCAGAAGTTGGAGAAGAATTTTTTCGAAATATCCTTGATTTCTTTATCCGATTTTTCAGGGAAAGAGTTTCTGAGATTTTCCAAAACTTCTTTCTTTCTATAGCCTATTATATAATAATTGACAAAGAACATTATATCTGAAAAGAAATATAATATTCTGAGTGGTAATCTGGAAATTAGTAATAATATGCTGAATAAAAATTGATTCAATGTATAATGAATATTGGCAAATATACTGAAAAATGGCTGAATTTTTGATTAACTTTGGTCTATATTAAAATCAATCATAAATAATAATGAGAAAATCTGTTAAGAAATTGTTATTTGTTGGAGGTGTACTTTTATTTTCTCTTACAAATGCTCAAACCACTGAGCTTACCAAAGAACAAGTCGAAACTAAGAAGAAGGCAGTGGCTGAAGAAAAAGCTAAATTACCAAAACCTTATCATCCAGAAGCCAATGCAGAATTGGATATCAAAAATGCTGTAAAATTGGCTAAAAAGTCACATAAAAATGTTGTGATACAAGCAGGTGGGAATTGGTGTATCTGGTGTTTGAGATTTAATAATTATGTACAACAAACACCAGAACTCAAACAAATAGTTGATAATAATTATATTTATTATCATTTGAATTGGTCGCCAGAAAATAAGAATGAGAAAATATTCACCAGTTATGGAAATCCGGGAGAGAAATTTGGGTATCCTGTATTTATAATTCTAGATGAAAATGGAAAGCAAATCCATACGCAAGACAGCGCTGTTCTAGAAGAGGGAAGTGGCTATAGTCTTGAGAAAGTTAAAGAGTTTTTCAATTCTTGGAAACCAAAGAAATCATAAACGCTACATTACCATAAAACAAAAACCACTTCATTTGAAGTGGTTTTTTATTTTTTGAACTTAGTTTCAATTAAGCTTCTTCAGAAGTAGTTTCTTCTTCAACTTTAGCTTTTGGAGCTGCTGGTTTAGAAGCTTCTACTGGAGCGTCAGAAACAATATTGAAATCGAAGTTGTACTCAACATTTCTGTGAAGTCTAATCAGTGCAGTTACTGTACCAGTTCTCTTGATTGTATTTCCAGGGATTTTGATATATTTTTTATCAACACTTACACCAGCTTTGTCTAATGCAGCAGCAAGGTCAGCATTGTTGATAGAACCAAATAACCTGTCTCCAGAACCTACTTTTGCAGGAATTGTAACAGAAGTTTTCTTCAATTGCTCAACTACAGCGTTAGCAGTAGCAATCAATTTAGCTTCTTCCTCTTTTCTAGCTTCTAAAGTAGCCTCTAGAGCTGCTTTGTTTTTTGGAGTTGCTAATAAAGCAAAACCTTGAGGTAATAAAAAGTTACGAGCGTAACCTGGCTTTACGTTTACTGTATCGAACTCAAGTCCTAAGTTCTCTACGTCTTGTTTTAGGATAATTTCCATTGTTGTTGTCTTGTTTAGATTCTAGAAGTTAGAGTTTAGAAATGAGAATTTAGAAAATCTAAAATCTGATGTCTGATATCTAATATCTAAAACAGTTAGAATTAAATTATTTATTCAGCAACAAAAGAAGCAGGCGAACCTGCTACTTTTATTATTTTTTTTTCTTATTTCAATAAGTCAGCTACATAAGGCATCAAAGCAAGGTGTCTCGCTCTTTTGATAGCAGCAGATACTTTTCTTTGGTATTTAAGAGAAGTTCCAGTATATCTTCTTGGTAAGATTTTACCTTGTTCGTTTACGAATTGTAAAAGGAAGTCAGCGTCTTTGTAATCTACGTGCTTAATTCCAAATTTTTTGAATCTACAGTACTTTTTATCAGTTTTTGTATTGATATCAAGTGGAGTAAGGAATTTTACTTCTGATTCACCTCCGGCAGAGGCTTGTTTTGCCATATCATCTATTGCCATGATTTTAAAATTTTAAAAGGTTAATAATTAAGCTTTAGCAGATTTTACTTTGCTTCTTCTTGTTACTGCATAATCTACAGCGTGCTTGTCAAGTTTAGTCGTTAGGTAACGGATAACTCTCTCATCACGTTTGTAAGCAGTTTCTAGGTCAGCAACCACAGTTCCTTCTCCTTTGAATTCGATAAGAGTATAAAACCCATTTTTCTTCAATTGGATAGGATAAGCCAATTTTTTAAGTCCCCAATTTTCTTTGGCAACGATTTCGCAATTGTTTGAAGTCAATAGATCTTCAAATTTTTTCACTGCTTCCTCCACCTGAGCATCAGATAGAACGGGAGTTAAAATGAAAACAGTTTCGTAATTGTTCATAATGTTAATTAATTTTAATTAAAAATTCGAGTTGCAAAATTACAAATTTTTTCTGAATTACAAACTTTTAATATAAAAAAAACCTGCAGAAATATCTGCAGGTTAATTCTAATTATAAAATTTAAGTTATTTCTTGATAACTTTTGTTGATGAAGTACTTCCATCTGCCATTGTAGTTGTTACAACATATACGCCGGCGTTGAACTTACTAAAATCAATCTGAGACTTAACTTCGTTCAATTCTTTTGTCAATAGTTGTTTTCCTGCAATGTCAAATACTTTCACTGATTGGATCTTTCCTTGAGCTTCAATAGTAAAGATGTCTTTAACAGGGTTTGGATAAGCTTTGATGTTATTTTTAGAAGTTTCTGAAACTGCCATTTTCACATCTACATTTACTGTATAATCTTCGGCTTGTCCATATCCTGTATTTGCTCCTACGGCAAGTGTACCCCCTGAAAAACATGGGTTAGGGTAGAAGGTCGTAGCACTAAAATTTTTCTTGATTCTCATTCTCGTATTACCTAGTAATGCATTTGCAGGAACTTTAATGTCGCCAATCGCTTCTTTCCCATCAACACCAGTGGATGCTGTGACCTGGATTGTTGTAGCTGCGGTGTCAAAATAAGTTTCACCAGCATCTAAGAAATCACCATCTTGATTCCAATCTATGAAAACAATGAATTTGTTTGTAAAAGAAGTTCCGTCAGTATTTCCTTGTAGCTTGATTTGGAAAGTCCCATCTTGGTTTACTTGAGCAACTTTATCTAAGAAAAATT
This sequence comes from uncultured Weeksellaceae bacterium, assembly GCA_963530025.1. GTDB lineage: Bacteria > Bacteroidota > Bacteroidia > Flavobacteriales > Weeksellaceae > Epilithonimonas. The sequence continues at coordinate 6,843 of CAUSBY010000003.1, read as the reverse complement.
CATGAGCGGTTCCTCCGGTAGCTGCAGCAGAGGTATTTGTCATTCCTCCAAATGAAACAGATGTGATAGGTTCTACACCGCTAGAATAAACCAATGGTCCACAATATGCAAGTGTTGAAGTCGTTGTAAATGAGTAAACTGTACAACCTGTAGCTGCTCCAACTGTGTTTTTAGGAACTACTTTCCAATAATAAGTCGTATTAAGTGCTAAATTACTTGAAACAGTATAGTTGGTTGTAGTTGAGTTTCCAACTAAAGTTGTTGGATTCGCGTTTGTATCAAGATATACATCATAAGAGTCTGCGCCAGTTGATGCTGCCCAAGATAAAGCTGGAGCAACAGCAATTCCGGTTGCGGCATTTGCAGGAGAAGTTAATGTAGAACAGTTAGGTGCCGTGGTTGGTGCTGGAGTACTGATGATTTTGAAATCATCAATTGCAAAACCGAACTGGTCGGTTGATGTACATTGAATAGCGACATAGACCTGCTGACCTGCGTAAGTGTTCAAGTTGTAAGTGTACTCATGCCAAGTAGCATCGGAAGGAGTCGTTACGACTGGAGATATTGCTGTGAAGTTTGCAATAGCAGTTCCCGTAGTAGAAACTAGTACTTTGAATTTTTCTGCTCCATAAGTTCCATCACAGCTTTTTGCCCAGAAACTTAATGAAGCACCTGCACCTGCAGTTAACTGTACTTGAGGAGATATCAACCAATCATTATTTGAAGCTCCACTACTAAGATAAAAAGAGGTCATTGTTTTTTGGCCTGTTCTTGCTGTCCAGTCAGAAGTTCCGCTAGGTTCTAATACAGGAGTCGTGGTTGTGGAATTAAATACCTGGAAAGCTTTATTTGTACCAGTTCCATTAGGAAATGTGATACCTTGAAATCCACCAGAAGGACTGTTGTCCGCATCAATGAGAGTCCAGCTGCCAACATTCGCAATTGCAAAATCTGTGTAAGTTTCGAAGCTGTCTTCGAATAATACTGTTTGTGCATTCATAACACTGAAGGATGTTAAGCCCGACAATGTTAATAAAGAAAATAGAATTTTTTTCATAAAGTTTAATTTTTTAATTCTCTCAAATTTAGTTAAATTAATTTGAAATAACCAAATTTAATCATTAAAAATTATTAATAATTATAACAATTGCTATTTTTATTGAAGTGTATATTATTCATATGATTCATGGATAATAAAAGATATTCAAATAATTTTCTTTAATCATATAACATTTTTAATAATATGATTAAAAATTTTCTTAAAATTAAATTCTAAAAAAATTTAAATATTTGTTTAAAGAAAGAGTTGGATGTCAATCAATTAAACTTTCCGGATTATGAAGGCGGATGATATTAGCTCCTTTTTCTAATAACTTATGATGTAAATCTAATGTTTCCTTTTCAACTTCGTTTGGTTGTTTTCCAAGAGTTTTATAAATGAATGATTTCTTTGAAATTCCGGCTAGAATTGGCAATTCTCCAAATCCAATATATTCGAAATCCTCAATCATTTGATATTGGTCTTCAACCATTTTTCCGAATCCAAATCCAGGGTCGAGAATAATATCTTTGATTCCTTTTTCCTTTAGAAGATTTATCTTTTCTGAGAAAAATCTATTGATAGAAATAATAATATCATCAAATTTAATTTTATCGTGCATCGATTCATAAGTCGGATTGATATGCATTAATATATAAGGTAAACCAGTTTTTGCAACAGTGTCTAATAATTCAGAATCAAATTGTCCTGCAGAGATATCATTCACAATATCAATTCCTTCATCAAAACCAAATTTTACAACTTCTGAATAAAAAGTATCGAGAGAAATCAAACTTTCAGGAAATTCTTTTTTAATCAAAGAAATAACTTTTCCAATTCTTTTAATTTCTTCATCAGCTTTTAAATATTCAGAATTTGGGCGAGTTGATTGTGCTCCAATATCAATAATTGTTGCCCCGTTTTTCAATAATTTTTCAGCTTGCAATAAGGCTGATTTTTCATTGTTGAATTTCCCTCCATCAGAGAAAGAATCTGGAGTTAAGTTCAATATTCCCATTAATTTTGGTTTTGATAAATCAATTAATCTACCGTTACAATTGATTGAGAAAAACTTTGGATGATTAGAATTGGTGAAAGAAAATTCCATTTGAAACTTTGATAAGAATGTGAAGTAAGTTTTTGTGTGAAAATATTATTTTAATTAGTCAGTGCATATACCGCAAAACTTGCTAACCAATGGTCACCTCCATAATTTCCTTGAAAAATAATTGGTAACGATTTTTCAATAAATTTTTCCCGAGTCACTTCAAATTGCTTTCTAATAGAATTCTTTTCTGGTAAAGCATTGATAATATTTTTCATTGCCCAAGCTTTCGAAAATGATAATCCCACAAGATGAACGGTTTGATAGTCATTAACATCACTTATAATAGGGATTTGTTCGATGTTTTCTAAGCTTCTTTTTTCGTAAAATTGATTAAGCCATTTTTCAAATTCTTTTTGAGGTAAAATTCTACTCATCAATTCTGCAATTTCCAGACTTGGAGAAAAGAAATCGCTTCCATCCGGTTCCAAATATGCAGGTGTTTTAGTATTGTTTAAATAGAAAACTTTGGCTTTTTCAGATAATTCTTCCTCAAATGACTTATCTCCAACTTGTTTTGCCCAATCGATGGCGAAACTCATTGCAAATGCTGTATTTGGATGAACGCCGGTTCTATTAGGATAAGTTTGTTTAGGTAAATATGCTTTCCAAAGTCTTAGAATTTCATCTGTCAAAGGTTTTAAATTTTGATGCCAGATTTTGGCTTTTGGATGATTCCATCTTGCTAATTCTTCATCTAATTTCAAAATCCAAGCCCACCCATAAGTTCTTTCGAAACTTTGTGCAACTTGATATTTAGTAAAATAAGATGTTTCTTCTTTGATTTTATCAGGTGAAAAAGATTCATCTAAAATAGATATGATTTTATCTTTGTTTTCCAAATCCTGAACAGTTCTTAATAATCTTACCAGCATCCAATGTCCGTGAACAGAACTGTGCCAATCAAAGCAACCATAAAAACTAGGGTGCAATTCTTTTGGTGTTAAAATAGCGTCTTTTTCAGCATTAATGACGTGTGCGGTTTTATTCGGATATTCTTGATTGATACATTTCAAAGGCATCGATGCAAGTTTATTGGCCATTTCTGCTGTCAGTTCCAATTTTTGTTGAGCATTAATAAAGACAGAAGATATTAAGAAAAAAGAAATGGCAAATTTCATAAAATAATTTTAGAATCATAAAAATAGATAATTTTTCTGGTTAGCAATCAAAAATTGAAAACAACTAAATTTGTATCTTTGACCAATTAGACAGATTTATGCACAATACTTCCGCCCAGTTTGACGACGTTATCAAGGCTTGCAGAGACCTTTTTCAAAAGAAAATGAAAGATTATGGAACAGCTTGGCGCGTTCTTCGTCCAAGTTCTATTACAGACCAAATCTATATCAAAGTCAGCAGAATCAGAACGTTACAAATGACGGATATAAAAATGGTGGATGAAAGTGAGGAAGATGAGTTTATTGCAATTATCAATTATTCTATTATTGGGTTGATTCAGTTAGAGAAAGGCTTTTCCGATGAACTGAATGCCAATCCAGAAGAAATCATCAATCTTTATGATTCTTACGCTCAAAAAGCAAAAGAATTGATGGAACGCAAAAATCACGATTACGGCGAAGCTTGGAGAGAAATGAGAATTTCTTCTATTACAGATTTGATATATCAAAAGGTTTTGAGAACCAAACAAATAGAAGATAATCAAGGAAAAACTTTGGTGTCGGAAGGTTTAGATGCTAACTATTTTGATATGCTGAATTACGCTGTTTTTTGTCTGATTAAATTCAAAAATTAATATAAACACAATAAAACTATGCGCACAATTTTACGATATATTGTCTCAATAATATTCATCGCTTCCGGATTTGTAAAAGCCGTTGACTTGAAAGGATTTTCATTCAAATTGGAAGAATATTTCTCACCGATTGTTTTCAATTTACCGTTTTTGGAAAAATATGCTTTGGCATTTTCAATAATTGTGGTTGTCTTAGAATTGGTTTTAGGATTTATGTTGTTGATGAAAATCAAGCTTAAAGAAACAATTTATGCATTGATTGCGCTTTGTGTTTTCTTTGGTTTTCTGACGTTTTATTCCGCTTATTATAATGTGGTGACAGATTGCGGATGTTTCGGAGATGCTTTGAAATTTACGCCGTGGCAATCGTTCTGGAAAGATATTACACTTTTAGTTTTATTATTGATTTTGGCTGTTCTTTATAGAAAAAGAGAAGAGGATGAAAAAGTAAGATTCGGTAAATTACCATTGTTAGGCGTTTTTGTTTTAATAATGATTTTCGTGATGTACAGAGGAATCGCGCACGAACCGATGATAGATTTCAGAGCTTATGCCATAGGAACAGATTTAGCTTCAGAAAAGCAAAAAATTGCACAAAATCCTTCGGAATACAAAACGTTTTATTCACTTAAAAATTCCAAAACTGGCGAAGTTAAAAAAGTGGACCAAGACGAATATATTAATAAAGAATATTGGAAAGACACAAGCTGGCAAATCGAAGACGGAAAAACAACTTCCGAAATCTCCAAAAAAGGTTACGAATCTGAAATTTCAAAATTCAAGATTGAAGATGTTAATGGAAACCCTATCACAGATGAAATATTGAAAGAACCAAGAGTTATTATTGTATTTACTTACAAACCGAAAGAAGCTGACGCAGAATTAGTTAAAAAAACGGAAACCAAAGCCTTATCGGAAAAAGCTAAAGTGATAGGTGTAAGTACAAATCCTAATTTTTATAAACAAATCCCGAATTTTATGATGGATGAAATTGCAATCAAAACCATTGCAAGAAGTAATCCTTTTGTTTTAATTTTGGAAAAAGGAAAAATTGTGGAGAAATTGGGCGCGAAAGATTATTTAAATAAAGATTAAATTATATAATGAGAAAATCAAATAAACCAATTGCCGGATATCATTTACTAATGATTTTATCAGCTGTGGACGGAATTATAAAGCCAGAGGAAGGACTTAAAGTTCGCGAATATATGGCTGAAGAATTTCCATTTCGTTTGAATCTGGACGACGAATTAGAAATCATTGCACAACTTACAGCTGACCAGTGGCAAGAACATTTTGAATTCCACGCAAAATGTTTCGAGGAAGATTCTACAGAACAGGAAAGAAAAGACTTCATCCAATCTGCAAAATCTCTAATTAAGGCAGATAACGAAGTAACGGATGAAGAACATCAATTTTATACATTACTAAAAAATATTTGGAAATTAAATTAAAATATAATGAGAAAGAACATTGTTGCAGGAAACTGGAAAATGAACAAAACTTATGCTGAAGCACAGGAATTATTTGCTCAGCTTTTAGATTACAAAAAAAATAACACTACAAATTGCGAGGTTTACATCGCTCCGCCGGCTTTGTACCTTACAACTGCGAAAGAAGTTTTCAAAAATGGGGAAGTGGGCGTTTACTCTCAAGACGTTTCAGAATATGCGAGCGGTGCTTACACAGGCGAAATTTCTGTGGATATGCTGGCTTCTGTAGATGCGGACGGAAGTTTGGTTTCACACTCCGAGAGAAGAACTTTCCACGGAGAAACCGACAGCCACGCCAACAGAAAAGTAAAAGCGCTTTTGGATAAGGGTTTGACACCAATCTATTGCAATGGCGAAAAATTGGAAGAAAGAAAAGCGGGAAGACATTTCGAGGTTGTTAAAAACCAAACAGAAACGGCTCTTTTCACTTTATCTGCCGAAGAAATTCAAAAAGTTGTGATTGCTTACGAACCAGTTTGGGCAATCGGAACTGGTGAAACGGCAACTGCAGAGCAGGCTCAGGAAGTTCACGCTTATATCAGAAGCCTGATTGCTGACAAATATGGAAAAGAAGTGGCTGACGAAGTTTCTATCCTTTACGGGGGAAGTGTGAAGCCAGACAATGCTAAAGAAATCTTCTCTCAGCCAGACGTTGACGGAGGTTTAATTGGAGGCGCAGCACTTAAAATCGAAGATTTCTCAAAAATTATCGAAGGATTCAATTCTTAATCAATCAAAAATATATATTGTCAAAGTAATACCTTTTTACTTTGACATTTTTTTTAGGAGCTTAATCCCGCTTTCCGTTGCAATCTTTTTTGCATCACGGTTTGTCATCCAAAAGCAAACGAAGTCCACGCAAAAAAGGATTTCCACTGCAATCGGGGGCTAGGAGATTTGTTATCTAAACAAAATTTGTCTTTCCATTTGAGGATTATTCAAAAATAACACAATGAAAATAGAACACTTAGGAATAGCCGTTAAATCTCTGTCAGACTCAGATGATTTGTTTTCCCGACTTTTAGGAAAATCAAATTACAAACAAGAATCTGTAGAAAGAGAAGGCGTTACCACTTCTTTTTACGAACTTGGAGAAAGCAAAATCGAACTTTTGGAAGCCACAAATCCAGAAAGTCCAATTGCGAAATTCCTTGATAAAAAAGGAGAAGGAATCCATCATATCGCATTTGGAGTAGAAAATATTCAAACTGAAATTGGAAGATTAAAAAAAGAAGGATTTATTTTCATCTCAGAAGAACCGAAACAAGGTGCTGATAATAAATTAGTTGTCTTCCTACACCCTAAATCAACCAATGGTGTATTGGTAGAATTGTGTCAAGAAAAACCTTGAAAAGTTTGGTAGATAAAGAAATTTTGTTATTTTTGCACACACAAAATTTAACCAAATTTTGAGGTCCTATAGCTCAGTTGGTTAGAGCACCTGACTCAT
>CAUSBY010000002.1:0-332399 GCA_963530025.1 uncultured Weeksellaceae bacterium | reverse complement strand
GGGTTGATTACCAATTGGCCCCAATGTCCGAGATAGAAACCTTCTCCAATCTCGGTTTCAGGATAGATCTGGAAACCGTATTTAATTTGGTAATGACGAAGCATCAACTTATAAAAACTACCAATTATCGGTTTTTTGTAATGTTTTTGAGTTTTTCTTAAAATGAAGATGTAGTGTAGATTGGGGTTTAAGCATTTTTTCAGAATCTGAAAATATGACAGGTATTTTCCACTTTCTCTGTAGAAATCTTTCTGAATGATAGAATAATTTGCCATAATTCAAATAGGAATTATTTAAGATTTGTCAATAATGCTTTCAAGATGTTGCACAGAATTTTTTAAAACAAACGGAAAATCTGTACAAAGAATTTCATTTTTATAATGTTCTGCCAAACTTTTGTCGGTTAGGACTTTCTTCATTCCTTCGTATATTCCGTCTAAGGAATTGGGCGTTATTATACCAAGTTTTCCGTCTTCAAGCAAATCTCTAATTCCGGAAATGTCTGTTGCGATAATTGGTTTAGTCAAAATGAGAGCTTCAGCAATTATTGTAGGAAAACCCTCATGTCTGGAAGACATTACATAATAATCTGCTTTTTTAATGTAAGGATAAGGGTTGGAACTAAATCCTAACATTTTTGCAGTTTTACCTAATTCTAAAGTGTGGAGCAAATCCTTCGTTTTTTCAAAATCAAATCCATCACCAATAATAATGAGCTGATGTTTTAAACCATCAGCTAAAAGTTTTTTATGAACCTCTAATAATCTGTCATAGCCTTTTTGTGGATAAACAGTACCTACACTTATAAATGTGGGAATATCATTATCAAAAGGATAATCATCTATAGGAACATCTGCTTTTTTCAATGTATCCTCTTTATCAATGGGATTGAAAATTTTGACAACAGCCAGTTTTTCAGAATCAGTTGTGGCAAGTTTTAGCATTTCTTCTTTCAATTTATTAGAAATTACTAATATTTTGTCAAACTTAAAAAACTGTCGTATCACATCGGGAGTGTATTCTTTAAGATTAAAAATGTCATTTTGAATCCAAAGAATTTTTTTTGATTTTTTTTGAGGACTCCTTAGTATTTCTTTATAAATACCATGAATAGCTCCTAATTCTACATCATATTTTTTTCCCTTCAAAATAAATTTATACAATAGAAAAGGAAACATTAACAGTATTTTTTGATAAAGAACACGTATTGCTTTGACAGGAATATCCTGAAGCCTATTCGTGGTAATCATTTCCCCTTTTATTAAATAATGGATCTTTATCCAGGACGGAACTTCTTTTAGATACATTCCGGAATACAAATTGAGCAGAAGATCAATTTCATATTTGTCAGAAGGGATATTTGTCAAAAATTTGACAAGTGCTTTTTCTGCGCCACCATGACGAAGTGAACCAATTCTGATAAGGATCTTCTTTTTCAATTATATTCAAAATTAAAATTCTAAAATTCCGGCTCCCCAGGAGTAGCCGACACCGAAGCCTGCAACCATAACTTTGAAACCTTCTTTTATCTTGCCCTGATCTAATGCTAATTTCAATGCAATTGGTATACTTGCAGAAACGGTATTGCCAATATCCTTCATATCCAAAAAGAATTTTTCATCAGGAATGTTACAAAGATTCTTGAGATAATTCAACATGTAAGAACTTGCTTGATGGAAAACGAAGAGATCGATTTCCTCCAATTTTAATTTATTTTTTTTGAGCGTATCGCTAATCAGAGCTGGGATGTTTTCTAATGCAAAAGTAAAAATCTTAGGACCTTTCATAAAAAGAACAGGCTTGTCCGATTTGTTTCTGGAAGCTCCATTTTCTACAATCAGATTATTGTATCCACTGCCATCTGTTCCTACAACATATTGGAAATCCGCTTTGGACTCATCTTTTTCTATGATGCAAACTGCTGCTCCATCTCCAAAAATACTCCTGTTGGACTTATCATTTTTATCCAAAAATTTGGTATAAGTATCAGAAGTAACCAATAAAATATTTTTAGCTAAACCTATGGATATCAATCCTTTTGCTAGGGTTAATCCATAAACAAATCCAGAACAGCCAAGGTTGAAATCTAATGCTCCAATGTTTTTTGGAAGGTCTAATTTGTCCTGCAAGATACAAGCTGTAGTCGGTAGAAAATAATCTGGACTTTGAGTACAAAATAGAATAAAATCTATTTTGTTTTTATCATAAGTTTTGAAAAGCTTTTCGCAGGCCTCATATGCCAAATCTAATGCGGTTTGGGACTCGTCTACAAAATGTCTAGATTCTACACCTATTTTTGATTTGATTTTATCTGCATTCCACTCTGGGAATTCATTTGCAATATCTTCGTTCGTTAATATATTTTTTGGCAAATAATATTCAATTGCTGCAATATTGATCATATATGCTTATCCTAATTTTTTGCAAAGATAAGAAACTCAACTTCATTCTTATGAGGAAATAAATATTATTCTCAGAATAACACTTTTAAAAACCAAATCAAATACTATATTCTAGATTTCCCAATAGATAAATTTAATGTTGAAAACTATCTGTTATTACTTTTTAATGGGTTTATAGTTGTGCGGAAGGTTTTTTATAAGATATCTATCAAGAGCCGGACGGTCTGCTTCCAATTCTCTTGGATATTCTGTTTTATTAGATACTCTTTTTTCACCATATTCGTCTATTGTACAGATAAATTTCGCAGGAGTTCCTGCAAATACAGAATGTGACGGTATGGATGTAGTAAGGATTGAACCATATCCTAAAATGCTATAGTCTCCAACTTCTGCACCTAACATAACAGTGGAATTGGGAGCAATAAGGCAATTACTTCCAATTTTCACTCGATCGAATCTTCTGGCGTCATTATATTTTTCCATTTGTTTCAGGACAAAAGTACCGCCATCATGATTGGTAAAGGTAACTCCGCTACCTATTTTGGTATTATCACCAATCTCTATAAGAAAAGGCTCACTCCCGAAATTTATTCCATTTCTAAGGATTACATTTTTACCAAGTTTTAATCCTCTCTTTGTACATGTTTTATAATAAGACTTATATTTAATATCTTCTATAGTAGTAAAAATCTTAGTTATTATTCTGTGTATCATTGTATTACTTTTGTTAAAATTTCCTCAACGGAATCATATATTTTTTTGTTGTCAAATTGTTCTTCAGAGTTCTTTAGTCCTTCCTGAATGTCGGATATTGTTGTTTTATTGGTCAAAAATTCCTTCATTCCGGACATGATACTTTCCACATCGTATTCTACAAGATATCCGTTTTTCTGATGTGTGATCATTTCTGATATTCCTCCTACATTAGTAGCGATAATTGGTTTCTGTAAAATCAATGTTTCTGCAATTATCAATGGCCAACCTTCTGATCTGGAAGGCATGATGTAAAAGTCAGAATTTTTGATATGAGGATAAGGGTTCATCTTGGTACCAAGAAGCTGGAAAGAATTTTCTATTTGCAATTCTGAGATCTGTTTCTCCAGATTTTCTCTTTCTTCTCCGTCACCTATTACCATCACTTTATGGGAGTATCCTTCATCAATAAGCCTTTTATGAGCTTCTGCTAAAACGTGATAGCCTTTTCTGTTATGTAATCTTCCAACAGAAATGAAAACAGGAATGTCTGTATGTCTTTCTATTTGAAACTCCTCTGCGTTTTTTTTGATTTCATCTATAGGAATTGCATTTAGAATAACTCTGTTTTCAGGAAGTGTTATATTGGGATAAGTAGATTTAAAAATATCATTGGCTTGTTGGGACCCGAAAATAAAATAATCGAATTGGGGAATTTGATTTAATAATCTTGGTAAAATGGGTTTCAATCCTTTAGATGAAATATCGGTATGAAACCAACCTACTTTTTTAGATTTTTTATTAGGGCTATTAAGAACATGAGAAAAATCTGTGTAGCTGGAAGCTATCTCTATATCGTATTCTTGTTTCAAATAAATCTTATCCAATAGATTGGGAAATTTGGCTAAGAATTTTATTTTCAGACCTCTGGCTATAAGCTGTATTTTGTGAACCAACGGGTTTTTAGAAAAATCTTCTCTTCCTTTGTTTACTTTTACATAATGGATATGTGAGGGGATAGCATCTCTTAGCTCTCCTTGATAGAGGTTTACCATCAATGTGATGTCAAATCTATTTCGGTCAAGATTTTCAAAGAGACCAAGTAGAACCTTCTCCACGCCACCCATTTCCATAGATCTGTGCCGGAAAAGCAATTTTATTTTTTGATCAGATTGTGTATTTTTCAAAAAAAGAGTTTTTCAGATGCAAATATATGTATTGTTTATTCAAAAAAAGTGTAATTTTATTCAAAACAAAACTGAATGAGAAAAATATTAGAAATTACCACTACACTTTTTGCATATCTGAAACGCCCAGAACTTTATCCTGAATTAAGAAGGAAGATTTGGAAAAATATTTTTAATCGTTCTTCTGGTCTTAGAGGAAAGGAAGATGCAGAAAAATGGTGTAAGTCGTTAGCGATTTCGGAGAAAGATTTCATAGAAAAAGTCCTTAATATAAATTTTGTTCCTTTCGAAAATATTTTTCCTCAAGAGTTTGCTTCAGCTTTACAGGCACAAGCTAAAGCGCCCGTGAAAATGGGTGGTGCAGGATCTCTTAGCGTAATCTATTATATCAATGAGTATGTATCTTCTCGTACCACTGTAGAAACTGGGGTTGCCTATGGATGGTCATCTTTTGCCGCTCTAGCATCGCTTGTCCATAGAGGAGGAACTCTATATAGTTCTGATATGCCATACATTTTGCAAGACCAGAGTGAAGATTTTGTCGGCTGTGTAATTCCAGGAAAATATAGGAACAATTGGGATCTCTATCGTTTTGCAGATAAGGAATCTCTTCCAAAAATTTTTGCTAAAACAGATGCCCTGGATGTTGTACACTATGATAGTGACAAAACATACAATGGAAGAATCTGGGCTTACAATCTATTATGGAGTAAATTAAGAAAAGGTGGAATTTTCATGAGCGATGATATTGGAGATAATGCGGCGTTCATGGATTATTGTAAAAAGAACAGTTTCAACCCACATATTATAGAATTTGATGGAAAATATGCCGGGGTTATTATAAAGGACTAATTCAAAACAAAGCTCTTAAAATTAATTTTAAGAGCTTATTTATTCGGTTTTACAGCCTATATTTTCATATTGTTTTCGGAATTGATCTACCCATTTTTGAAACTCCGTAACATTAATTTTATCAGAAATAGATTTTTTATAATAATCCATTGAAAAATCTTTCGGAAAGTTTTCCTTGGAATCAAAATCATTATTTAACCAAGCTTCATTGATTAAATGATTGAATAGATTGACATCAAAATCAAAACCATACTCGTGATAAGAATTGGTTGCGGATGACTGGAACGTCGTCTTCATAGATTCTTGTTTCAGTTTAGAAATGAAGTTTGGGTTGTTTCTATTCTTTTTGTAATACACCGAAGCATTCAAAAGTTGTCTTTTTTCATCTACTTTTCCATCCATTTCTGCCCAGATATTTAGCCAATACTCTTTGTTGAAAAACCCCATCAATATTGAGTTTAAAGCCCAATACTTTCTCCGTGTAAAATTATCTACCTTACCTAATTTATAAAGTATGGTGAAAAAATTATATTGATTGTAGAAAAATGCTTGCATTAGTTTTTTGGGGAAGAAGAGAAGCCCTTTTGGTGTTGCAGATTCCAAGTTTTTTGAAATGGAGCTTCGGGTCAACTTCGAAATATCAGAATCATTTCCTAACCATCCCAACTTTATAAGATTGATCCCAAATTTTTTAGCTTCCAGAGATAATTCATCAACATTTACAGGCTCTGTAAACCATACATCATCTTCTGTAACAATGACATATTCTGATGCATTTTTAACATTCTCAAACCAAAATTTGGTCGGAATTTCAAATCCATTGATAGGTTGTCCGGATGTTAAATTGTCATCAATGGCTTTTATCTTCTTTTCGTAACTATCAGAAAGATATATTTCTACTTTTGGATACTTGTTTCGGATCTTGTCTAAATACTTTTTTGGTGTCCCATCATCCAAAACTTTAATTCTGAAATCACCCGATACAAACTCATAGATAGAGTAGATGCATCGATCCAAATAGAAAGGACGATTGAAGGATTTGATGAAAATATCTGTCATAAGAACTTCCTTAAAAGTTTATTTAAAAAACTATTTTGCTTCTGGAAAACATATCCTGGCAGATCTTGAATCTCAGAAACTGATTTTCCATAGAGTTTTGTAATATTTCTACGTTTAAGTGTTTCTAAAAGAACCTTATGCCAATTTTCGTTGAGCTTTCCTTTCTTTGATTTGGCTTGAGAAACACCTTTTTCATGAAGCCTGTATAAATAAAACGGTATTTTCACAAATTTGAAATCACCAGTTTCGTAGATTTTCAGATAAAGATCTTGGTCTACAGCAGATGATAATTCGGGATTGATTCCTTCTGTCTTTTCATAAGCCGACCTTCGGAATGTGAAAAAGTGATTGGCTTCCAGAAAAATATTAAAGAAGAAAGGGTCTCCATTTTTAATTTGTTTTGGGGTCGCAAAAGTGTTTTTACGATTCAGCTGGCTATCACAAATCTCAAGTTGGGAATAAACGGCAACAATCTTTTGAGAAGAATAATGTTTCAGAATTTCTTCCAGTGCATTTTCTGTAACTGCATCATCGGGATCTATAAAACCACAAATCTCACCAGAAGCATTTTCTACACACTTTCTTTTGGTATATCCTACTCCTTTATTAACATCATTACGAAATAACTTGAATCTGGAATCATCTTTGGTTAATTCCTTTAGTTTATCAAAAGAATCATCAGTGGAGTGGTCATCTACAAGAATGACTTCGAAGTTCTGATATGTCTGCTCCAGAATGCTTTTGTAGCAATCCAAGAAATAGTCATAATTGTTATAATGTGCTATGAGAATGGAAAAAAGCATAGGTTAAATAGATTTTAGTATCGGTGGTGCATTATCTATAAGCTTTTGTTGTATTTCTTGGACCTGATCGTAGCTTATATTGTAGGAATTTTTGATATTGTTGATCTCCTGACCAATTTCAAAAATGGAAGATTTGTCCATGTCTATAAAACTTTGCAGATCCATTCCAAAAGCGGAATAATAATCGAAGAATTTATAATTGCCTCCAATTAATTCATTCTTTAATACCAAACGTTTATTCGGAACACCTAAGCTGTCTGCTACAATAAGGCCGTGCATTGCATTTGAAACAATCACATCACATTGAGAAATCTGAGAAATAACCTTCTTTACATCATCCAAAGGATTGATCACGATACTGTTTTCTATCGAATTATTCAGTTCAGATATTCTCGGGTCACTCATATTTATCATGTGAGGAATGATTCCCACGCTATACTTCTTAGCTTCTTTTTCAAATAAAGTTCTAGAAGCCAAAAGCCCGGGATCTCCAAGACAAATATTAGAAAGGTTTTTATTTAAATTTTTACTAAGTCTATCTCTAGTTCGTGTACCTCTTACTGCTGATACATTGATTTTTCTAATGTATTTTTCATCAGGTCGTTTAGGTTCTGTAATAAATCCTGACCCGTAAATATTAACAGGTGGGTAAATATATTTTTTAAGTGTAGTCTTAAAACTAGGCTTATTCAGTATAAACGGTTCCAATATACTGCCAATCATCGATATTTCGGCGTGACTTGGATGGGCTAATTCAACCTTTTTATTAAATACTTCATCAGTAATTAATAGATTGAGCTGATCCCCAAAATTCTTTTTAGAATAATAATAAAATAATTTGACTTTTTTCATTTTTCACCAATATGCATTGTTTTCAATATTTTCTGCCCCGGCAGGAATTTTTGTCTTGTCTGGGAAAACCCAGTTTTCATTCATAAGTTTTTTGTACCGTTCCCATTCAACCCATCGGGAGCCTTTTATTCCAAATAAAAGTTGTGTAGCTCCTCCAAAATGTAAAGCCTTTTTGCCCATGTCTTTTGCGTGGACAGCGAGAGGAAACCCGTATGCTCCAGCTCCAATAATTGCAAAATCATAATCGGTTCTGGACATTTGTTCTTTTTGATACTCCAACGCTTCAAACCAATCTTTGAAAGGACTTTTTGTTCCGGCAATGGTTTGAACAGTTTCTATTACCTGCAAATCAAACTTTGGAAGTATTTTTTTATTCTCAAATATATCCTCTCTTTTATTTTTGTACTGGGATAATATCAAATCTTTGAGCGGATACACGACCAATACTTTTTTATCTTTCAATTGGTACGACCAAGGTTCTTCATAAAACCAAGGTTCTATATTTTTGATATAGGTCATCGGGATATTAGGCGAAAAGGTTTCTTTGGGCATAAGATGCTCAAATCCCGTGGAAGCGCCATATATATCTATTTTTTTTGATTCTTTTATGAATAAATGAGAAAATTCTCGAATCAGTTCTTTGTTATTTGGAAAGAAACCCGCATTGTAACATAGTTTTTCGGATATCTTATTATCTATTTCCCAAAATTTAGCTTTTCTATTAAGAAGAAAATCAATGGAATCAGAAACAATATTACTTTGGTTTTCGTGAGCATAAAAATTGGTTACAGCCCGTAGTTCAACAGCACCATGCCTTCCGATAAGCAAAGGTTTATCTTCATTTATTTTTTGAGAAATAAGAGCATTGATTTTAGGGTCTAAAGACTGATCATGAGTTTGATAAAACCTTCCGAACTTATTCCTGGTTTTAAATCTCGGAATAGTGTGCCAAGATAACTTTTCTAGAAAATCATAATATTTTGACATTGGAAATGTTATATTGGAATGTGTTTTTGGTCTTGCTTATTGATAATGATAGAGTTACTAGGTACATCTTTGTGAATGACGCATCCGGCACCTAAAATCACATTGTCGCCAATGGTTACATCTTTTAGTATGATGACATTGGCACCTGTCCAGACATTATTTCCCATTTTCACTTTACCAATGCTAAAGTCAGTTTTTGCAACTGAGAAAGGCTCTTTGGTATATTCGTGATTATGATCGAAGATCTTCATCCCTTCTCCTAAAATACAATTCTCCCCAATTTCTACTTCTCCAAGGCAAGAAATGGTAGCTCTGGTAATATATGTATTGCTACCAATTGTCATTTTTGCATTTGGTTTTACAGTAATGAAATTAGACTGGTTGATGGTTACGTTTTCTCCAATGTCAAACTTAGCGTTAGCTGATATATCAAAAAAATTATCGGTACCTATTTTGAAACTTGGATGAACTTTGCTCCCCGAAGTGTTAAAAGACTTACGCTGATTAGATATAATGCAAAGATTTGCAAAGTTTTTTAGTTTAATGAAAATAACACCTAAAATTGCTTTCATTTTGTTTTTTTTCGAATCATTTAGCACAAAGATAAAGTTTTAGTGTTTATTTATATATTTTTGCTTGAAATTAATCATTAATATTTTTCTATGAATCCTTTGGTAACGGTCTCAGTCCCAATTTTTAAATGTGAAAGATTTATAGAAAATTGTCTTCTTTCCATCAAAAATCAAAGTTATAAGGATATAGAGGTGGTTCTGGTAAACGATGTGACACCTGATAGTAGTGCAATAATTGCAGAAAAATTTATTCAGGAACATCAATTGTCGCATTGGAAATTGATTCATCTGGAAACTAATTCTGGGCTTTCTGTAGTTAGGAATGAAGGAATTGTGAATGCCAAAGGAAAATATATATTTTTTGTAGATAGTGATGATGAACTCTATTCCGATGCAATAGAAAGTCTTGTAAAGCTATCGGAAAATACAAAAGCTGAAATATCGATGGGAGAAGTTCAGGGAATTAGAATTCCTTCCGAAGACAAAGTAGATGTTTTCCCTATCCATACCAAAGAGGATGTTTTGAAAGACAACCTTCAGATCTTGAAAGAACTTGTTCATGGTGGATTTGCTGTTTCTTCATGGAATAAGCTTATATCTGTGGATTTTCTTAGGTCCAATAATCTATATTTCACAAAAGGTTTATATGCGCAAGATTCCCTCCATACTTTTGAGATGGGATTGTATCTGGAAACGATAGCTTTTTTGAGGAAGAAAACCTATGTCTATTATCTTCATCAGGATTCTGTGATTCATAATAGAAAGAAAGTTCATTTTGATAATTGGATAACCATTGCACAAAAGATCAATGATTATTATATCAAAGAAAAAAATAGCCAAAGAAAGAAGGTGATTCTGGAATATCTGATCAATTTCAAATCCATCACTTTGGAAATGAATTGGAAAGCTCAGCGAAACGAAGAACTTTGGAAAAATAGTTATAAGGAATATTCCAAATTGAAAAAATTGAGTCTGATAGATTATTGTTCCGGGGCTTATTCCCAAAAACAAAAAAAGCAGGATTTTTTTTATCGCCTGCCTCTATTTTTAGGTTATAAATTGTTCAGATGGAGATTTGATAGATAATCTATATCCGGATTTTTATAGTCTTTTGATATAATCTTCTTTTTCAAGCATTCCTTTCACATCATAGATAATCCCATTTTCCGTAAGAAGGTTTTTGATATTGATGTTTTCAAATTCTTTGTGCGGAACGG
This sequence comes from uncultured Weeksellaceae bacterium, assembly GCA_963530025.1. Taxonomy (GTDB): domain Bacteria; phylum Bacteroidota; class Bacteroidia; order Flavobacteriales; family Weeksellaceae; genus Epilithonimonas. The sequence goes on along the minus strand of CAUSBY010000002.1, from coordinate 321,775 downwards.
CAAGAATCACCGCCTCAAATTTCTTGAAAGGTGCTTTGCTAACCACATCTAATCCGTAGGTTTCTTTTACTTCTTTTGGGTCTAACCAAGGGTCAAAAACATGTACATCTATGCTATAGTCTTCTAGACTTTTCACAACATCTATGACTTTGGTGTTTCTTACATCCGGGCAATTTTCTTTAAAAGTAAAACCAAGGACCAAAACTTCCGACCCTTTTATTTTGAGGTCATTTTTCAACATTCTTTTTACCGTTTCGCTAGCGATGTAATGTCCCATAGAATCATTCATTCTTCTTCCTGCAAGAATAATTTCTGGGTGGTAACCGAATTGTTGTGCTTTTTGAGCAAGGTAATAAGGATCTACTCCTGTACAATGTCCGCCTACAAGTCCAGGTTTGAAATTTAGGAAATTCCATTTTGTGGAAGCAGCTTTTAGGACTTCATTGGTATCGATTCTCATTAGATTGAGAATTTTTGCCAACTCGTTCACAAAAGCAATATTGATGTCTCTCTGAGAGTTTTCTATAACTTTGGCAGCTTCTGCTACTTTGATGCTTGGAGCCAAATAAGTTCCTGCAGAAATCACCGATTTGTATAGTTCATCGATAACTTGTGCGATTTCGGGATTGGATCCAGAGGTAACTTTCAAGATTTTTTCTACGCTATGTTCTTTGTCTCCTGGGTTGATTCTTTCAGGAGAATAACCGGCAAAGAAATCTTGATTAAAAACCAAATTAGATGTTTTCTCTATGAGAGGAATGCAATCTTCTTCGGTAGCACCGGGATAAACAGTGGATTCATAAATGACAATATCACCTTTCCCAATTACAGAGCCTACAGTTTCGCTGGCTTTGTAAAGAGCAGAAAGATCTGGGCGATTATTTTTATCCACAGGAGTTGGAACTGTAACAATGTAGATATCAGAGTCTTGAATATCAGAGACGTTGTCTGATAAATATAATCCAATTTCTTCTTTTTTAGGATTTTCGGAAACCAAAACGTTTATCAATTCCTCAGAACTTACTTCTTGAGTATTATCTTTTCCGTTCTTTAATTCATTGATTCTTTCTTGTTTAAGGTCAAATCCTACTACCGCATATTTGGTTGCAAATAGTCTTGCAAGTGGTAGTCCTACATAGCCAAGTCCAATGACGGTAATTTTTTTATTCATGTTTCCTTAAAAAGAGTAATATTTCTGTAATATATTACAAAGATAAGAATCCTTATTATTTAAATTGTTCTCTATAAAATGATATTCGACATCAGCAACATCTATATCATAACCAGATCCGCTTTTTATTAGATTGAGTTCTAGCTTTATGTTGTAAAAACGTTCTATTATTTCCAGAATCTCTATGATGGTATAATTCTGTGGATAAGCAACATTCACTATTTTATTAAGTGATTGTGCCTCTATCATAGAAAAAGTTATCTTCTTGATATCATCAGCGTCTATAAGGTTTCTCGTCGCTTTTGTATGAACGTTGATTCTCTCGTTGTTTTTTACAGAACGTACCAGATAATTCATCAAAAGATTAGGATTTCCGCCTTTTCCGACAGCATTGCTTACTCTAAGAATCAAATATGTTTTACAAAGATTACTGATAAGCTGCTCCATTTTGAGTTTGTGTAAAACATAGTTACTATCAGTTTTAGAAGAATCGTAAATACTACATGTCGAGAAGTAAACGAAAATCTTTTCAGGATTCTCAGCAATTGCGTCTCGAATCATTTTTTCTTCCCTTAAAAATTCTTCTGGTCTGGTTTCTAGAGAATTAGATACGCCAGAAGCGAAGAAAAGTACATCGTCTCTGTCATCATCTAAAAATAGATTTGCAATAAGTCCTCTACCAATTATCATTCGATTACTTTTTTAATAATTCTTTCTGATGCTTTTCCGTCTCCAAAAGGATTGTTCTCACTTTTGAAAATATACTCTTCTGGGCTGTTATAAATATGATTAAAATTTTCTTTAATCTTTTCAATATCAGTTCCTACCAAGATTCCACAGTCACAAGTCAAAACTTCTGGTCTTTCTGTCTCTTCTCGAAGGATAAGAACTCTTTTTTGTAAACTAGGAGCTTCTTCCTGTATGCCACCTGAATCTGAAATAATCAATTTTGATTTTGCCATTTTTCTGATGGCTTCCAGATAAGAAAGAGGTTCTGTGAAATTAATATTAGGAGAAATATTATTTTCGAAAGCATCCAGAATGATTTTTCTTGTGTTTGGGTTTGGGTGTAGTGCCCAATCGAATTGTGTATTGGGATTTTCTTCTGCTAATTCTTTGATGGCCTGGGCAATGTTTCTGAGAGGTTGACCGATATTTTCTCGCCTGTGCGCCGTTATAAAGACAAAGTCTTGATAATCTATTTCTATGTTTTCTTTTTTTGTCACATATTGGATCATGTCAACAATTGTATTTCCAACCAAAGAAATTCGATTTTCCAAAATACTTTCTTTTAGAAGATTTTGTTTGGATAATTCAGTAGGTGAAAAATTGATATCGGCCGTAAGTGATACCACACGTCTGTTATACTCTTCTGGGAAAGGAAGTTTTATATCGCTCGTTCTAAGTCCTGCTTCTACATGATAGAATTTTCTCTGTTCCAAAAATGCGACCATAGAAGATGCTAAAACAGTAAAAGTATCACCTTGAGCAATGATCTTTTGTATGTTTTCTTTATGGACAAGATTAGATATCTCATCTATCAATTTTGCAATCAGATTAGAATTTGAAAAGGACAGAGATTGTACAGAAAGCTGATAATGTGGTATTATACCAAAACTCTGTTCCATCTCTGTTAACAAAGAATCATGTTGTCCGGTATTGACGATAACAACTTCTTGTTCTACTTTCTTGAATTCATTTATAATAGGAAAAACCTTAAGAAATTCTGGTCTGGTTCCATAAATGATTGCGATTTTTTCTTTCATCAAAAAATATTTTTGTAAAAATAATAAAACTTAAGGTTTTATACGTTTCAGAATATGTTTTACGAGCATTCTTAAAGGGAATTGATTCAAGATCTCATCCGCAGATATTTTTTTCATGTTATTTACAACGTTGTGTATCTCCTTTTTGCCATCTTTGATACCAGCAACATTTTGAAGATGGAAATAAGCGTGGACAAAATCTTTGAAAGGATTAGGTGTGTCTCTTTCATGCCAAGTTCCTACAAAATGATGCGCGGCATAATTTTTCGGAAGATCTAGACAAAAATAAGTGGAGGGATAGATTACAATGCCATCCGCTAATTCCTGATATTCGTCTCTTTCTGGATCGGCTTTATATTCTTTTACCAGTAGATCAGAAACGAAAACAGTATTGGTAGTAAGACTGAAATCCGTTTTCTGATCATAAAAGTCCAAAACCTTTTTTGCCCATGGATGTCCTTTTTCTGTTGCCCAAAGTGCAGTGAACGGTGAACCTTTGATCTCGAATCCGGAAAATGCACGATGTACAAGAAACTCGTCCAGAGAAAATTTTACCTCAACATCTATGTCCATATAAATCCCGCCTTGCTCGTACAAAGCCAAAGCTCTGGAATAATCTGAAACGAAAGCCCATTTCTTTTTCTCCGCGGCCAGTCTTACATATTCGCAACAATTGATATCAAAGTTGGTCTCGTTCCATTCTATGATCTCGTAGTCGGGAAGAGCCTTTTTCCAACTTGCCAGACAGATGTAAAATGATTCTGGTTTTGGTTTGCCACCGAACCAGCAGTAATGTATTTTTTTTGGGATCATTTCTGAGTTTTATTTTTTAGCAAAGGGACAAGCTTCCAAAAGTTTATCTAAGTCTATTACTACAGGTTTCCATTCGTTTTTTAATTGAGATAATCGGTCAGGATTCTCGATTTCTGAAATTTTCAAAGGCTCGTCAATATCAGCTTTTCCTACCGAATGAAAATAGTCCTGGAAAGTAAATCGTTTGAGATTAACCGAATCAAATTCTACCCAGCAATTAGGAACTTCATAGGCATCAGCAATAATAATTCCGTGTAAAGAACTTGAGATAATGAATTCACATGAATTGATTTCATTGATGAATTTTCTCCAATCAGAAAAATCTTGTATATCGATTATATGAAAGTCTTTATTATCAAGAAAAGGTTTCAAAGATTCACTCTTTTTATCTTTAAAGTGTGGGATGATACCGTACTTGTATTTTTTACTAATGTTCGGCTTATAATATCTTGGGAATAATAATGCTGGATCGCCAAAAACTTCTGGACAATCTATTCCTTTTTGCAAAAGATACTTTCTTGTGAGTGGCCCTCTGACAGCAGTTACTTTGTAAGGTTTAACTTCTACACCATTGTACATTATGGGGTCTGTTGGAACTTGCATTCCACTTCCCCAAATTATCGTGTTCGGTTTTGTAAGCCAAGTGATGATACTGCCCACACTTAATATCTCTTTCTTTTTTCTAATATTAAAAGAGTACTGTGCAGGAATAACTTTTACAGAAGGATTTATCAATTGTGCTAAGACAACACTGGCATCATCTCCCCAATTGTGAAAAAAAGGATTAATAGAAGACGAAAGAAGCACGTAATTATTGCTGAATATCTCAGAAGGAAGGTTTTTCAACTTTTTTATGAACAATACTTTTTCTAATCTGTTCTTGAATATTTTAATTGGCATCTGTTTCAGAATTAATTTTTAATCTATATGTTTTGTGTTTTTCGCTGTAAGTTTTTACCAATGCTGATAAAGTAACTTTCTATATATTTATAACCCAAATGGGATATGAAAATAGTAAATATAAAAGAGGTTATCATAAGAAGCACGGAAAAATAGAAAGAGTCTTTTACACCAGCTTGTTCTAAGAGATAAATACAAACATAAAAAGCAATCATATGTAACGCATATACAGAATAGGATATTTTGCCGAGATACTGTGAAATATTATGTCCTAATAAAAACTCAGAAATCTTATTCTTTTTAACCTGCAGATAAAGAATAATCATCCATAAGGCGATGATAAAAGCTATGTGCCATTGTTTGAAACAATAATATAAGAATATGGCTCCTAAGAAATAAAAAAGATAAAACTTATTTTCGCTTGCCCACTTTTTATATAATGAATAACTGAAGTACCCTATCAAGAAATATTGTACCATTATTGGCAAGAAAGAATTTTGCCTCATGTATCTGTAAGATAAAATTGTAACGATGAGAAATAAAATCAAGACCAAAAGGTAAAATATTTTCTTTGTTTTCAGGTAGTTATAAACAAATGGGATGAAAAGATAGAACTGCCATTCCAAGGTAAGACTCCATGATTGTCCCATGATGGTATATGTGAAATTGTACCATCTATCTGGGAAAATACCGTGTAATAAAAATAGGTGACTTAAGATATTGAAAAATCTATGAGAAGAGTAGTAGGCATCTATAAGCCCCATTCTGAACTCTAATTTCGGATTATCAGTAGGAATATTATGCATCGTCTCCATGGCAAAATCCAACATTAGGAGAGAAATAAGGAAAGCGATAAGGTAGATTGGAAATAATCTTAAGGCCCTTCTTTTGAGATATAATAGAAAAGGCTCTTCTTTTGAAAGTAGGATATGGGTAACAAAACCACTTAGAAGAATGAAAGCTATTACAGGAAGGCTACCATCTTTCAAGATAGAGAAAAGCACATTCTTGGAATGGATTGCATTGATGAATCCTAAACCATGATATATAAAAACCCAAATGGCCATATATCCACGGAAAGATTCTAAGTAGTTTAATTTCATATGTTGTGTGTTTTTATTAGGCTGTGTTTATGTTACATTCTGTAGTTCGAGCATTTTTTTAAACCTGATAGATGTTTCGCTCAGATCATTGTAACTTCCGGATTCAATTATGTTTCCTTTATCCAATAAATAGACTACATCTGTATCTTTTATTGTTGAAAGTCTGTGAGCGATAATGATTATAGTACATTTTCCCTGCAAAAGATCAATATTCTCTTTGATATGAAGTTCTGTTTCAGAATCCAAAGCAGATGTAGCTTCATCCAGAACCAGAAGTTCACAATCTTTGAACAGTTCTCGTGCAATAGATACCCTTTGTTTTTGTCCTCCGGAAACAAGAACCCCATTGTGCCCCAATTGAGAATCTTCTAAGAATTCTAAGTTTTTTACAAAAACTTCTAGAGAGACCATTTGAATGACGTCCCAGAATTTCTTTAAATTCTCATCAGTCTTTTCAGCCCAAAAAGTTACATTATTAAATATGGTATCATTGAATATGACAGATTCTTGAGTAATGTATCCAACTTTTTTACGAAAAGAATTAATATCACTTTTGTATAGATCCTTTCCATCAATGAAGATATTACCAGAATCTGAGGGCTGCAACCCGCAAATGACATTGGCAAGTGTCGTTTTACCAGCACCACTTTCTCCCACCAAAGCTATGGAGGTTTTTTGAGAAATAGCCATATTAATATCTCTTAGTACTGGATGAGTACCAAATGTAAGACTGACATCTTTTAAATTAATAGAGCTTATGTTTTCTATTTTTTCTTTATGAAAAGGTTCTTTATAGCTGTCAAAATCTGATAATAAAGCTTCTATAGATTCTATACCTGCAGATGCACCTAGAAAACTATTCCATGCCGTTTGTAAAGTAGCAAGATGCGCCAGAGCTCTGTAAAAAAGTAATAGACTCACCAAAATACTTGAGAAACTGCCTCCCATTACATTGACTTGTAACAAGATCACAAATGCTATAATGATGATGATAAGAGGTTCTCTTAAACTTTCGGATATAGCACCGACTTTACCAAGGTTGAAATTTAGTTCTTCAGCTTTGCTAATATTGTGCAATAATTTTTTACCATATTTTGGAAAATATCCAGTTGCCTTGAGATATTTGAAATTCTGTATGGATTGTATCAAATTCCCATTAAAGTTATTACTGATGAGAGTCTGTTTTCGAGAATATTCTTTGGTCAACTTGTTTATGTAGCGGAATAAAACATTAGAAATAAGTCCTCCAACACCTACCATTATGGCAAATTTCCAATTAGATGCAAAAGCCAGCATGACATAAGTAAGAAGCATGATAAGGTGCTGCATCACGTTGAAATATTGTGACATGGCATTTACAAGTCTGGCGGTTTCACCTACCATGTTGTTTTGGATTTTTCCAGCATCCATATTGGTAAATCCGTGATAAGAAAGGTCTTGTAAACCGTAAATCAGTCTTAACCTTATTTTCCGAATCGTTACTTGTCTGATTTTGGTAAAGTAAAGAATTCTTATATAGAAGAAAATACCTTTAAGTATGAATAGACCAATCATCAGAATTAATGCATTCAGAAGATTGAGTTCGAAACCCATACTTACCAAGGAATCTAGTAAAAACTGTAGTTTTCCAAGAGACTCATTGTTGGTAGTATGAGAAGCTATCGATAAAAGAGGGACAAACATTGCCAGCCCAAGACCATCTAATAACCCAACCAAAAAATTAACAAAAATATAGCTGTAAATATGCCATCCTATGAATTTTTTGAAATATTTGAAATATTGGAGTTGAGAATGTTTCTTTGCCTGTTTACTCAAAATGGATTATTTTATAAGGTTTTTAAGATATTCTCCGTATCCACTTTTACCATATTTCGTAGCAGTTTCCAGCAGTTTTTCCTCATTAATGAAGCCATTTCTGAAAGCAATCTCTTCTATACAGCCAATCTTGAAACCTTGTCTTTTCTCTATAACACTTACAAATTCAGAGGCATCATTCAAAGAATCGAAAGTCCCGGTATCTAGCCATGCGGTTCCTCTGTCAAGAACGCCAACTTCCAATTTCCCTTTGCTTAGATAAACGTTGTTGATGTCGGTAATTTCCAACTCTCCCCTAGGAGATGGTTTTATGTTTTTTGCAATTTCTACAACTTCATTATCATAGAAATATAATCCCGGAACAGCATAATTAGATTTCGGATTCACAGGTTTTTCTTCGATAGAAATAGCTTTGAAACCTTGATCGAATTCCACCACGCCATATCTTTCCGGATCGGAAACATGATAAGCGAAAACAACACCACCATCTGGATTGGTTTTATTCTTGAGCAAAGTTCCCATCTCGGAACCATAGAAAATATTATCTCCCAAAACCAAAGCTGCAGAATCATCTCCAATGAATTGATCACCCAAAATAAAAGCTTGTGCTAATCCATCCGGACTTGGCTGAACCACATATTCTATATTGCAACCTAGTTGAGAACCATCACCTAATAGTTTGATGAATCCTGCCTGGTCGTGTGGTGTAGTGATAATCAAAATATCCTTAATCCCTGCTAATAATAGAGTAGAAAGCGGGTAATAAATCATTGGCTTATCATAAACCGGCATCAATTGTTTACTTACAGCAATTGTCAACGGAAAAAGTCTGGTTCCGGATCCTCCGGCTAATATAATTCCTTTCATGTGTGTGGATTGTGTTTTTATGAATATTGGCTATCATAGTATTTCTGATAATCACCAGAAGTTACATTTTCCAGCCATTCTTTGTTTTCCAAGAACCAATCGATTGTCTTACCTAATCCTTCTTCGAAAGTCACGGATGGTTTCCATCCTAGATCTTTGTTCAGTTTTGTAGCATCTATAGCGTAACGCTTGTCATGACCGGGTCTATCTTTCACGTAAGTGATCAGTTTTTCTGAATGTCCAGCAGGTTTTCCCAATTTAGCATCCAACTGTTTGATTAATTCTTTTACAAGATCGATATTCTGCCATTCATTAAATCCACCGATATTGTAAGTTTCTCCAGTTTTTGATTCGTTGAAAATCTGATGGATTGCTTTTGCATGATCGATTACGAATAGCCAATCTCTAGTATATTTTCCATCACCGTAGATTGGCAATGGTTTTTCGTTCAATATATTTGAAATACAAAGGGGAATCAATTTCTCTGGGAAATGATTAGGCCCATAATTGTTGGAGCAATTTGATAAAATAAAAGGCATCCCATAAGTATTTCCATAAGCTCTTACCAGGTGGTCAGACGCAGCTTTTGAAGCAGAATATGGAGATTGTGGGTCGTATGGTGTGGTTTCCAAAAAGAAACCTGTTTCGCCAAGACTTCCATAAACTTCATCCGTAGAAACGTGATAGAAAAGATTTTTTCTTGGCTCGTTCGGGAATCTCCCGTGTGTGTGGTCTGGGTTAAGTGTCCAAAACTCTATACAAAGATTAAGAAGGTTAGCAGTACCGTTAACGTTGGTGTTAATGAATGCATTAGGGTCTGTGATACTTCTATCAACATGACTTTCTGCTGCCAAATGTACAACTGCATCCGGATTATATTTTTCGAAGACTTTTCTCAGTTCTTCAGGCTTTGTGATATCTGCTTTTTCGAAAACATAATTAGGTTCGTTCTCGATATCTTTCAGATTTTCAAGATTTCCAGCGTAGGTCAAAGCATCAAGATTGATGATTTTAGAATTTGGATTGTTTTTTACAAATTCTCTTACTACATGGGATCCGATGAAGCCTGCGCCTCCTGTTATTATGATGTTCTTCATTTGTCTTATAGATTGTTTTTTACTTTATTTTGGTTCAAAATTACCATCAGTGTAATTCTGAAATCAATATGATGCACTAAGCGAAACCAAAGAATAGATATTTATAGTTTCCAAGCATTTGTACAAAAATAAAAAACATCATTTCCATTACATTCTAATTATCTAAATCGATTTTATTAATGGAAATGATGCGTATTTGTTAGATATTTACTTTACAAGCTTTCTACCGATACTTTTATAAAAGAATTTGTTCTGTTCAGCCAGTTCTAAGGGGAACATATTCCTTCCGTCAAAGATAGCTTTGTTTGTCATCTTTTCTGCCATCAGATCAAAATTTGGGTTTTTGAATTCTGGCCATTCTGTTGCTATCAATAGAGCATCAGCATTGTCCAGAGCAGAATACATGTCTTTTGCATAAGTGATCTTATCACCAAGGATTTTCTTGACATTTTCCTCAGCAATATTGTCATAAGCCACCACTTCTGCGCCTTTTTCCAACAATAACTGAATATTATCAAGAGAAGAAGCTTCTCTAATATCATCTGTATTAGCTTTGAATGCCAATCCCCACACTGCAATTTTTTTACCTTGAAGACTTCCTCCAAAATAATTTTCCAATTCCGGAACCAAAATTACCTTCTGAGTCTTGTTGATACTTTCAGTTGCGTCAAGAAGCTGGAAGTCGTAACCTTCTTGTTTTCCACTATTTAATAATGCTTTTACATCTTTAGGGAAACAGCTTCCACCATAACCAATTCCTGGGAAAAGGAATCTGTGTCCAATTCTGTCATCGCTACCCATTCCAAGTCTTACAAGATCGACATCTGCGCCTACTTTTTCACAGAAATTTGCAATCTCGTTCATGAACGTAATCTTCACAGCAAGGAAAGAATTGGCTGCATATTTTGTCAATTCAGAAGACCTTTCATCCATATTGATGATAGGAACTCCAATATTTGTGAAAGGCTGATATAGTTTTGCCATGATGTTTCTAGCTTTCTCAGAAGAAGATCCAATAATCACTCTACTAGGATTCATACAGTCTTCTACAGCAAATCCTTCTCTCAGGAATTCTGGATTAGAAACCACATCAAATGGAACGTTTGTCTTAGCCGCGATTGCTTCTCTAACTCTGTCTGCTGTCCCTACAGGAACTGTGCTTTTATTGACAATTACTTTGTAATCTTTCATCAGGTCACCGATGTCATTGGCAACTTTCAAAACGTAAGAAAGATCGGCGGAGCCATCTTCTCCCGGAGGCGTAGGCAATGCAAGGAATATCACCTCACTTTTGTCTAACGCTTCTTTCAAGTCTGTCGTAAAGAATATACGATTTGCTTGGATGTTTCTATGGAACATTTCTTCCAATCCTGGCTCGTAGATGGGAACGACACCGTTTTTCATCCCTTCTACTTTTTTCTCATCAATATCTACGCAATAAACAGAATTTCCTATTTCTGCGAGAGTGGTTCCTGTAACTAGACCCACATAACCTGTTCCAACAATTGTAATATTCACAAAGAATTAGTTTTAAAATTTGGGCAAAAATAAGAAAAATTTAGATGCGGTATGTAAACCAATAATTATATTTGTTGGAGGCTGGGTGTATAGTTTTTGGAAACTTTGGTCGGGAATAAGGAACTCCCGACCAAAGTATTCTCTAAGATAAGCTACCCATATATTGTGAGTTTGAGACCATATCTCCACTATCAGAACGAAAAGCCATCCAGACATGGAGTGTCTTTCCCTGAAAGTTGACAGGTAAATTGATGGCGTGAGAAGCATCCAAACGCTTCGCTGCGTTCTCCATGAAGAAGGTGAGATTCTCTCCCTCTGCCGCAATGAGAATCTGGGCGAGATCATTCTCTCTTTCGGCATTGCCTGCGGAATTGTCCTGCCATGTGATATCTAATTTGTCTCCCGATAATTTGACAGACAATGGAATAGTGGCCAACAGATTTCCTTTTGAAAAGGCCAAGGCCGGATAATCCGGAGTAATGGATGAGGCAACATAATCTATTTTGAAGTTCTCCATCAGATTGGTCATTGCAAGATTGTAGCAGGATTTCATCCCACTTCTGCTTCCAAAATGCTTGCAGGCGTATCCTTTGTAGGACTGCATGAATTCTGCGCAACGTTTCATCCTATTCTGGATAAGTAGTTGCTTGGTTGTTGGTTGTGTATTTCGTTTTCTTGGGCGAGTTCTCGTAATCTCGTTTCCATAGACATTGGCTACCACGATACGTCCTGTGCGTCCCGAGGTACCGGATAATAATGAGTCATATAATTTTCCCATAATACATGTTTTTTTTGATTGATAAATTATTTGAATATCTTTTTGTATCAGCTGATGTTGCAAAAGTATTTTGGTGATACGACAAAACTAGACGTGTTATTTTTTATTTTGAATTTTTTAATGCAAGACATACAAAGTTGTAATCAGTGACGGGTTTTGTTTTCCCGCAGATTTGAATAGGTTTAACACAAAGATTTTCTTTGATATATTGATGTTTTCAAAACGAAAATGACTGATAATGTAAATGTTATTGGGTTTGAGAGTAGGTTTTAAAGCTGTTTTCGTGGTTTTGGAGAGCGTTGGTCTGGTAGTTTTTGGATTTTTGTAGGTGTTTAAAGCGAAGACAGGGAGTTTTTTCTTAATGTACAATATTTTTAAAGTACAAAGGATTAACTAAGTTAATCTAGGTGTTTTTGTATTTCCTCTTTTGTGTCTTTGTGGTTAAGGCGTATCAGTGTAAAACTTTGTTTTTATTTTCAACAATCAGATTTTATTTATCATAATGTAGATGTTTCTATATCCTTTGTATATACTTTCTTCGATGTTTGTATATCCGTCCTATATCTTTTCTATATCCGTTGGGTATCCCATGTTCGATGCTTGTCCGTATTTTTGATGTGATTTTTTGGAATCATGATGTAAAACATGTTAATTCTATGATTTCATGCAATAAATATTCACTAAAAATTGTTATTTTAGAAAAAAAATAAAAAGCGACAAGTTTTGTCGCCTTTCGTTGCGACTATTGCACCGAAATAATAACAATTAAAAACTCAAATCATGAAAAGACTCTACATCAGTATGGGAATGCTCGTTCTATGTCATGTCCAAGCACAAAAGTTGAGCTGGCAAAAGAACATAGAATCTAATACTCAGGATTTCCTTTCGGGGTAATGTTTCAAACTTAGTGATGGATACGATTTAAATGCTAAGTCATTGGAAACCAATTGAAATTATAATTGTAAAATTGTCAAACGATGGTGGGTCTATCCTACTATCGTTTGATTTTGTAGATAAATGACACCTTAAATGATTGAGAATTATAACAAATGTTTCAGACTTAGTGATGGAGTTTTTATTTACACAAAAAAAGAGACGTTCGTAATGCTTCAAACATGTTGGTCTTCAGTATTAATAGACGTTAACAAATGTAATTAACACAAAATTCAAAAAACAATAAGAGTAGGCAAAAAAGCCTACTCTTATTGTTTTTAATGTACAAAGTATAGGTTTATGCAATTCCGTGTCTACAGTGTAAAAATGGAATATTTAGACAAGGCAATTATTCTATTTCATTCTTAGAGATTGATTGCTTGTATATTAAATAAATTTTGAGTATCTTTGCAAAAGATTTACGGGAAAAATGGGAAGGCTTTCGCAAGAATGCCTTTTTTCGTAGATATAATCAGGCTTTGTAATATGGATTTTAAAACAGAGGTAAATCGCCTATTGGGCGAGTTTCTTTTAACAAGAACAGATCTTTTCTTAGTGGATCTCAAGGTTTCTGCATCTTCGGACATTATTGTCACTCTGGATGGGGATAACGGGGTTACGCTTCAGGATTGTCTGGATGCTAGTAGAGCGATAGAGTTCAATTTGGATAGAGAAGTTCATGATTTTGGATTGCAGGTGATGTCCGCAGGTTTGAGCGAGCCTCTGGAATTTCCAAGACAGTTCAGAAAAAATATTGGAAGAGAGATTGAGGTGATGCTGGGTGACTCTTCGAAGATTGAAGGTGAATTGATAAATGTAGATGATGACAAGATAACCCTTCGCTTGGAATACAGAAGACCAAAGCTGATAGGAAAAGGGAAAGAAGATGTTGTGGAGGATAAAGAGATTCCTTATTCCGAAATCAAAAAAGCATTAGTAGTAATAAAATTTTAACATAACGATGGATTGATGTTGACTCGAAAAGGTCAATTGTCAGTCATCATTTATCAATTATATATTTAGATATGGATAATTTAGCTTTAATAGAAGCCTTTGGTGATTTTAAAGAAATAAAGAATATCAGCAAAATAGACTTAATGGCTATTATCGAGGATTCTCTTAAGACTCTTCTTAGAAAAAGATATGATTCTGATGATCATTTTGACGTGATCGTGAATCCTGATAAAGGAGATTTTCAGATCTTCTTGAACAAGGTGATTGTTGAGGACGAGATGTCTGAGGATGATGATCTGGAAATAGAGATTTCCGAAGTTAGAAAGATAGATTCAACATTTGAAGTTGGAGAAGAATATACGCAAGAGATTCCTGTTTCCAAATTGGGAAGAAGAAATATCCTGACACTTAAGCAAATCTTAGCAACTAAGATACAAGAGCATTTCAACGCTGCTTTGTATGACCAATTTAGAGATAAGATCGGAGAATTGATTGTAGGTGAGGTTCATCACATTCGTCACAAACACGTGATTCTTTTGGATGATGAGGATAACGAGTTTATTTTACCTAAAGAAAATCAAATTCCTTCAGATTTCTTCAAAAAAGGAGATAACGTAAGAGCTATTGTAGAAAGTGTAGATTTTAGAGGTTCTAAGCCTCAGATTACAGTTTCCAGAACTGCGCCTAAATTCTTAGAAAAATTATTGGAATTGGAAATCCCTGAAATCCAAGACGGAACTATCATCTTGAAAAAAGTGGTGAGAATCCCTGGTGAAAAGGCGAAGATTGCTGTAGATGCTTATGATGATAGAATTGATCCAGTTGGAGCTTGTGTTGGAGTGAAAGGTTCTAGGATTCACGGAGTTGTAAGAGAGCTTAGGAATGAAAATATCGATGTGATACAATGGTCCAAAAATCCGGAGATTCTTGTAAAGAGATCTTTGGGTAATATCACTATCAATAAAATCGAGATCAATGAGGAAACTAATTATGCGTTAGTTTATACACCGGTTGAGGAGATATCTAAAGTAATTGGTAAGCAAGGTCAAAACATCAAGTTGGCATCATGGTTGTCCGGTTTTGAAATTGATGTTTATAGAGAGACTTCTGATGATGATGACGTAGAACTAAGAGAATTCTCAGATGAAATAGAAGCTTGGATCATAGATGAGTTCAAAAAAGTAGGACTTACTACGGCTAGAAGTGTATTGGATAAGGATACAGAAGCTTTGTTGAAAATCGTGGATCTTGAAGAAGAGACCATCGAGGAGGTTAAGAATATTCTAAGAGAAGAATTAGAAGGGTAAGAAAATGGGTCTGGTTAGGATTAGATAATGAAAGTATTCCTGCAGACTATAATTTAATAAAAAGAAAAACAAAAAGCTTAAAACGCTAAAGCCAAAAGCAAATTTATATTTATGCCAAAAATAAGATTAAATAAAGCCGTTAAAGAACTGAACATTTCTATACCTAGAGCTGTGGAATATCTACAGGGGAAAGGAATAGCTGTGGACAGTAACCCTAACGCTCTATTAGAAGAACAGGCATTTTCTGCATTGGAAGCTGAGTTCCGAAAAGATGGAGAACAAAGAAAGGCTTCCCATGAGGTGGTAATATCTAAAGTTCCTGACGAAAAATTAGCGATCGAAGAAAAAGCACCTGAGGTTATAAGAGCCAAATCAAATCTAAGACCAGAGACTAGGATTTTGGGTAAAATAGACCTTAATCCCACAAAGTCTGTGGAAGAAGAAGTTGTTCCAAGTGTTCCTGCAGCTGAACCTGTTCAGAAAGAAGAACCAAAACCAGAAGTGGTCAAGAGAGAAGAGAAACAGGAGTTTAAGGTTTTAGATAAAATAGATTTATCTAAACTGGAAAGCAATAAGCCTAAAGTTTCTGAGAAGCCGAAAGAAGAGCCAAAACCTGTTGTAAAAGAAGAGGCGAAGAAAGAAGAAAAAGTAGTTGAAGTAGTAAAACCACAAGTTGAGAATACAGAAGCTCCTGAACCTGAAGAGCCACAGAAAATAGAAACTGTTTATCAAAAATTAGACGGTCCTAAAATCGTTGGTGAGAAGATTGATCTTTCTCAGTTCAACAAACCAAAACCTTCTGCTAATTCTAATAATAATGCTGCCAAGAAAAAGAGAAAGCGTATTACAAAGGATGTTCCAGGTCAAAACAACAACCAAGGCAATAATCAGCAAGGTGGTAATAATAGACAAGGACAAGGCGGACAAAATAACAACCGCCCACAAGGACAAGGCGGAAACAACCAAGGCGGAGGTAATCGTCCTGGAGGAAACAACAACCGTCCAGGAGGAAACAATAACAACCGTGGCGGAAATAACAGAGGAGGTCATGGGCAAGCTCGTACAATGCCAGTTGAACTGACAGATGAGCAAGTTAAAAATCAAATCAAGGAAACTTTAGAAAAACTAACTAACAAAGGTGGTAAATCTAAAGGTTCTAAACATAGAAAAGATAAAAGGTCTTGGAGAAGAGAACAGGACGAAATTCAGCAAGAGATCGATGCACAAGACAGAACTTTAAAAGTTACCGAGTTCATTACAGTTAGTGATTTAGCTAGTTTGATGAATGTAAGTGCAACCGAAGTGATATCTGCATGTTTCTCTTTAGGTGTAATGGTTACAATGAACCAACGTCTAGAAGCTGATACGCTGATGTTGGTAGCTGATGAATTCGGATACAATATCGAGTTCTCAGATGCTGATGTTGAAGAAGCTGCAGCTGATGAAACGCCAGACCTAGAAGAGGATCTATTACCGAGAGCACCTGTTGTAACAGTTATGGGACACGTAGATCACGGTAAAACATCTTTGCTAGATTATATTAGAAAAACCAACGTTATCGCTGGAGAATCTGGTGGAATTACGCAGCATATCGGTGCATACAACGTGAAACTGGAAAATGGGCAAAGAATTACATTCTTGGATACGCCAGGTCACGAGGCTTTTACCGCGATGAGAGCGAGAGGTGCACAAATTACTGATATTGCTATTATCGTAGTTGCTGCTGATGATGATGTGATGCCACAAACCAAAGAAGCTATTGCACACGCGCAAGCTGCTGGAGTTCCAATGATCATCGCAATAAACAAAGTAGATAAAGCTGGAGCTAATCCGGATAATATCCGCCAACAACTTTCTGGAATGAATATTCTTGTGGAAGAATGGGGAGGAAATGTCCAGGCTCAGGAAATCTCTGCTAAATTCGGTAACAACATCGATTTGTTATTAGAGAAAGTCTTACTTCAGGCAGAAATGTTGGAATTAAAATCAAATCCTAACAAGCAAGCAAGCGGTGTTATCATTGAAGCTGCATTGGATAAAGGTCGTGGATATGTAGCAACAATGTTGGTACAGAATGGTACTTTGACTGTTGGGGATTATGTTCTTGCAGGGAAAAACCATGGTAAAGTAAAAGCAATGCTTGATGAGAGGGGTAAACCGATGGAAAAAGCTGGACCATCAATCCCTGTTACAATTCTTGGTTTGGATGGAGCACCAACAGCGGGAGATAAATTCAGAGTTTTTGCTGACGAAAAAGAGGCTAAAACACTTGCAAATAAGAGAGAGCAACTTCAGAGAGAACAATCGATTAGAACTAAGAAACATCTTACGCTTGATGAGATTGGACGTCGTATCGCTCTAGGAGATTTCAAAGAATTGAATATTATCCTTAAGGGTGATGTGGATGGTTCTGTAGAAGCATTAGCTGATCAGTTACAAAGATTATCAACGGAAGAGATTCAGGTTAACATTCTTCATAAGGGAGTTGGTCAGATTTCTGAAAGTGATGTGTTGTTAGCTGCGGCCTCGGATGCTATTATGATTGGATTCAATGTAAGAGCAAGTGCAAATGCTAAAGATATTGCTGATAGAGAAGAAGTAGAAATTAGAACTTATTCTATTATTTACCGAGCAATTGACGAAGTTAAAGAAGCTATGGAAGGAATGCTTTCTCCAGAGATTCAAGAACAAGTTATTGGTAACGTAGAGATCAGAGAAGTATTCAAGATTTCTAAAGTTGGCTCTATTGCAGGTTGTATGGTTCTTACAGGAAAAGTAACAAGAAATTCTAAGATAAGACTTCTTAGAGATGGAATTGTGAAATTCGATGGAGAGCTGGAGAGTTTGAAACGTTTCAAAGATGATGTGAAGGAAGTGACCAAAGGTTATGAGTGTGGTCTTAATATCAAAGGCTATAACGACATAGAAGTTGGTGATATTCTTGAAGTCTATGAAGAAGTAGCTGTCAAGAAAAAACTTAAATAAGTAATTAGTTTATAATTAAAACCGCCTATTTTAGGCGGTTTTTTTATTTATCTTAGTTTATATTGATTCTAAATAACAATATTATGAAATGTTTTTAATTCAATTGATATTTCAATAACTATCATGAATTACTAAATTTTAACATGATTTTTCGTTTGTTTTTTACTCATTTTACAAAGAGATTGATTTTTTTTTAAAAAATTAATTTATTTTGTTTGTCAATTTTTGTTCTTGTTAATTTTTTTTAACATATTTGCAGATTATAATTAAATAGTGTTAATATGAATGTAAAATTACGATTGTTATCCGTTGGCGTATTGTTCTTTACGGGACAGGCATTAATGGCACAAAAAGCTAAGAAAGATACAGCTAGCACAAAAGACATTGAAGAAGTAGTTGTAATTGGGAACATCAAGTTAGATCCTGCGCAGAAAGTAGGTTCTTACAATACAGTTTCTAAAGCAAACTTCGAATCTACACCGTTCTCATCAATTGATGAGGTTTTAAATGGTAGAGTTGCTGGTTTAAACTTTTCTTCTGCAAGTGGTGATCCAGGGTCTTCTAATATGGTAATTATTAGAGGGGTGAGTTCTTTGATTGGAACGCCTAACCCTTTATATGTTATCGATGGTGTAGTTGTGGGTAAAGGAGCTGATAATGCTCAGATGATGGAGTCTTGGAATCCATTAGCTGCAATTGACCCGAACGCAATTGAGTCGGTAGATGTCCTAAAAGATGCATCTGCTACAGCACTATATGGTTCTAGAGGAGCTAATGGTGTAATCATCGTTAAAACCAAAAAAGGAAAATTCAACCAAAAGACCAAATTTGAGTTCTCCACAGAAACAGGGATTCAAGATAGAGCTTTCGATAAGCTTAAGTTAATGAATGCTGATGAGTATATCAAGTATGGTACAATGTTGATTTGGAATAGTAGAGGGAGAGGGGTTTCCGAAAGTCTTGTGACTAATATGGATGAGGCAAAAACCTATTTTCTTCAAAATTATGAGAATACATATTATAATGATGGCGATTTAAAAAATACTAATACAGATTGGGTTAAAGCTGTTACCAGAGGAACATCGGTTGTTAATACATATAATTTTGGAGCAACTGGTGGTGGCGAAAATACATCTTTCAGAATTGGAGGTTCTTATTATCAAAACAAACCATTGATTCTTACATCGGGTTTTGATAGAATAAGTTTGAATACAGCTATCAATCACAAAGCTTCTGATAAATTGAAATTCGGAATGAATGTCAATTATTCGAATGTCAAAAGAGAGACATATTTTGGAGGTAGAGCTTCTGCAAATCCTGTGACATCATCTATCATGATTTCTCCATTGCGCCCTGTTTATAATGAGAATAACAATCCAGAGGATGGTATTTATAATCAATCTGATTTAGGAGAAGGATCACCTACAAAAGGATTTAACCCTGTTTCTATTTTGAATGAAACAAGACAAAAATCTTGGATCAATACTTTTATCGCTTCTGCAAACATGGATTATGCGTTTGCTAAAGATTTTTCTTTCAACTCTACGTTTGGAACACAGACACAGTTTATGAGAGAGCAGATGTTGGTTAAGCCAGGTCATCCAGTGTATACGATCATGACTCAAGATCAAGGTTTTCTTGGGGATTATAGAACCACTATTTTCGAGTGGAACTGGGTGAACTCTGTAAGCTATAACAAAGTTTTTGCTGATAAGCATACAGTAAGTGCTGCTGCAGGGATAGAGTATCAAGATCACATATATAATGTTTTAAGCGCTCAGTCGTTTACTCTTAATAATGGAGATCCCTATTTTAATTATACTGATGAGCAGTTTGCAAGTAATGACGATCTTCAGTGGCGTCAGTTGTCCTACTTTGGGAAATTAAGCTATAGCTTTGATAAAAGATATTCAATATCTGGGCAATTGCGTAGAGATGGTAACTCTACTTTGGGTAGTGAAAAATTTGGAACTTTCTGGTCTTTAGGGGGGTCTTGGAATGTAGCTCAAGAATCATTTGCGCCTTCTCTTTTCTCAACTTTGAATTTGAGAGCCAGTTATGGTGTGTTAGGAAATATTCCTTATGCGGATCAGTGGGGTCCTCAATATAACTCAGCTACAAATTTTGCATATAATTATACTTATGGGTGGGGAGGAAACAATGGTTATGGTGGATTCAACAACGCGGGGAACCCTCTTTTGGCATGGGAAGAATCTAAGCATTTAGATATTGGAGCAGAAATTGGATTTTTCAATGATCGTTTGAAGTTTACTTTAGATTATTATAGAAAAATTACAGATGGAGCAATTGATACATTTAACTTAGCTGCAGAGTCAGGCGGTCCAAGCGGATTTTATTCAAATATAGGAAGAATCAATAATTCTGGTTTTGAAATGGTAATTGAAGCGACGCCGATTAGAACTAGCGATTTCCAATGGAATATTAATGCCAATGGAGCTTATTCTAAGTCTAAAGTTGAAAGTTTGTCGGGAGCAAGTCTTGTTACTTATGCTGATGATACTAATGATGCAAGCAATGAATTAGTAGCTTTGGCGCCAGGTCACTTGTTAGGAGAGTATTATACAATTTTATGGGCTGGTATTGCACAGGCAGATGATGCTACAAAGGGCATTAGAGCTGGAGATGCTTTATTTTATACGGATGCATCAAAAACTGATGTTACCAATATAAGAACTAATGCAGAAAGAGTTTGGATGGGTAAAAATGCATTTCCTGTATATAATGTGGGTGTGACAAATGAATTCAAGTACAAGAACATTTCCTTGAGTTTCTTATTGTCTGGTCAATTTGATTTTTATGTTCAGAATGGTGTCCATTCTTATACATTGCATGACGGAAGGTTCCCTACAAGAAATCAGGTTACAGATGCGTTGTATGATAGCTGGACAGATGCTCCAGGAATGGAAAACTATAATGCAAGTAACCCTAAAGCGATACTTGGAGATCCAAATACATCAAGATTAGAATCTTCTCGTTTCTTGAACAAAGGCGATCATATTAGGCTTAAAGAATTGAGATTAGCTTACTCTTTTGGAGACGTTTTCAAAAAGAGTGTTGGTCTTAATAATTTCACGGTTTATTTAAGAGGGACTAACTTATTAACTTGGGCGTTTGATAAAGACCTTAATTATGATCCAGAATCTAATTCTAATTCTTGGTCGTGGTTAGGTAAAGGTAGATACTGGTATGCATCTCCGGTATTGAGAACAATGTCAATGGGTATTCAAATAGGATTTTAAAAATTAATTAAAAATGAAAAAATATATATTAATATCATCTTTATTTCTTCTCGGCTTCTCATCACAATCTTGTAGTGAAAGTGATTTGGAATTAGAGGCGAACAGCGTGGTTAATATTGATGTTCCCCGCACAGAAGAGCAATTACAAATGTTTTTGAATGGAGCGTATTTTAATTTAAGTAGTACCAGTGGGTTTGGTACAGACTTGATGGTATTTGGCGACCTTTTGGGAGATAATCTTTTTGTCTCTACGACCAATGCTAATTATACATTGACCAATACTAAAAATTATAATTCTAACCAAGGAGAGTTTGGGTTCTATGGATTGATGTATAATGCGATTATTAAATGCAACCTGATTATCAATGACAAAAATGTAGCAACAAATGCTAATGTTGAAAGAATGAAAGCTGAGGCAAAGATAATTCGTGGATTTGCCTATTTTACTTTGGTAACATATTATTCTCCTTCTCCGACTTCTGGGACTAATCAAGAGTATGGAGTACCAATTGTATTGGGTAATTATGATTCTCTTATACAGCCTAAAAGAGCTTCTGTTGAAGAAGTATATAACCAGATTATATCAGATTTGATAGCTGGAGTAAATGGTTCTGATGTAAGGCCTTTGTCAAAAACTATTTTTGGAAAAGCAGCAGCAGAATTATTGCTTTCTAGAGTTTATCTGACAAGAAGAGCCTCTGGAGATGCACAATTGGCATTACAATATGCGAGTGATGTAATTAATAATTCTACTGCTTATAATTTAGAGCCTATAAATCAAGCAGATTATTTTAACTATTTTGCATCTGCTGATGATAGTTTTTCGGAAGAACATAAAGAAACTATTTGGGAGCTTGACCAAAACACCTTGGCTAATCAGGTTACAGGTATAGGCTCTAATATAGCTTTACCATTATACTATAATAGAACCGGTGATAAAAGATGTTTGCTCTTTAATCAGACTTTTTACAATACCTTTACAACTTCGGGAACAAGTGCTTCTACTGATGTAAGAAGGGGAGCAACAGCAACTGGTGCTACATCTCTTCTTATCTCTACTGGTGCGCCAGCTACTGATACACCAAGAGGCTTTTGGACGAATAAATACCCTAGACTTACAAGCCAGGCAGGAAGTTCATCTACAAGTCCATTCTTAAGAAATATTAAAGTACTTAGATTTGCTGAAGCACAATTGAATGAAATAGAGGCTTTGTATCATACAGGTCAACAAACTCTTGCATTAACAAAACTTAATGCATTTGCTACATCTAGAAGAGGGAAGACATATACTTCTACTAATTTGCTAGATAATATTTTAGCTGAAAGAGCAAAAGAATTTTATGGTGAAGGACAAAGGTTTTGGGATTTGAAACGTTATAACAAATCAATCACAAAACCATCTAATTGTGTTATGAATTGTGATGTTACAGCAGATGATAAACTAAGAGTCTTGCCAATGAGCATGAGAGATTTAAATGCTAATGCAAATTTGACTCAATATCCAGGATATAATTAAAATTATTTTCCAAGATAAATAAAAAAGACACCTAACATTTGTTAGGTGTCTTTTTATATAGGAATGTCAAATATAAATGTTAATTTAAAAAATGGTGTTAAAAATTGACTATATTTGAGGATTAATTATTATATTTACAGTAAAATTAAATTTTATCATATGAAAAAAATATTATTTTCTTTAGCATTGCTTTCTCTAGGTAGTCTATCGCAAGCCCAGACTTGGGTGCCAAAAACAACTGGAGCACCAGCGCTACACTTTGTCAATGTTCTTAAGGCTGTAAATGCCAACACGATTTGGTTTAGCAATACAGCTTCTACTTCTGCTACAGATACTGGAAGGTACATTGGTCTTTCTACTGATGGTGGAAATACTTGGTCCAACAAATTGATTTCTGGGCCTCCTGTTGCTGCGTCTATAGGTGATATGCACCCTGTTTCTGCTACTACAGCTTGGATTGTAGCTTCACCATCGACTGCAGTTTCTCAAAATGGAATTTGGAAAACAACCAACGCAGGGACTTCTTGGACCAAGCAAACAACTGCTACTTTTAGTAACTCACTTTCTTTTGCAAATCAAGTCCACTTTTGGGATGAAAACAATGGTTTTTGTGCTGGAGATCCTTTCCAAACTGGAGCGAATTTGAGATTCGAAATGTATAAGACTAGTGACGGTGGAACTACATGGGTCAATATCCCAACAGGTACAGCTCCAGCACCTCTTAATGGAGCAGAGTTTGGCTACACAAGTAAGATTACGGTTCAAGGTGACAATATTTGGTTGGGGACAGATATCGGAAGAGTTCTTTATTCTTCTAACAGAGGTTCTTCATGGCAAGCATTCCAAACTCCTGCTGTTGATTTTGGAGGAGTAACGGTTACTGGATTTACTGCTGATGTTGCTTTCAAAGATTCTTCGAATGGATTGTTGATTTCTGATGAAGATGGAGTTTCTTTATTGTATTCAACATCAGATAGTGGTGCTAATTGGACTCCTATTACCCCTAATGGAACTTTTTATTCTAATAACATAGTATATGTTCCAGGAACAGCGAACACTTATGTGACTTCAGGTTTTAGCGATGGTTCTGCTTACTCAACAGATGGTGGACTGAGCTGGACTGAGATTACTGGAGATGCAACTTATTCTCCATATTTTGGTTCGTTAGCATTTGTTAGTCCTACTGTAGGTTTTGCTGGAGGAGTTAGTCAGGCACAAAGTACAGATACAGGTTTACCATTCCCAGCGTTCAATGTATTTTCAGGTAACCTTAACTTAGGTGTTTCTGATGTAAACGCTAATAAAACTAAGTTAACTGCTTTCCCTAATCCAGCGGTTGATGTTGTTACTTTGAAATCTTCTAAAGATATCAAAGAAATTGCAATCATCGATTTGTCAGGTAAAGTTATCAAAAGAGAAAAATCCAACGCACAAGTTAACGTTTCTAGCCTTGCAAAAGGTACTTACGTAGCTCAAGCTATTTATGCTGACGGAAGTGTTGAAAATACTAAAGTTATCAAAAAATAATCTCAATTATTTTATATAATTAAATCCCGCAAATTTGCGGGATTTTTTATTTCAGTATAATTAGTACTTTTGTAGTCAAATTTCCTTGATGAAATATTTATCATTACTGTTATTCATGTTTAGTGTTTTTATAAATGCACAACAGATCAACAAAACCGATTCTAATAAAATTTCTTCTGATACTTTAAAAGTTGACTCGGGAGAGAAAGATTCATTAGAAATATACAAACCAACTATATATGATTACCAAGTCAAAAAAAGATTCTCTGAAAAGAAAATCTATGATACGACTTTTGCAATTGAAAGGTCATATATTGTTACTCAGTATAACAAAAAAGATAACTTCGGAAAGATCCAATATGCAAATATTGGTTCAGGTTTTCAGAATTTGATGTATGAAAAAAATACTGAAGCCAATTTAAGTCTGCTTCCTCAAAATAAATCATTCTACATTTTGGGCGAAAATGATATCAATTATTATGACGTGAAAACTCCAACTACTACATTTTTCTATAATAATGCGATGAAAAATGGAGGACAACTTCACACAACATATACTCAGAATGTTGGGAAGAACTTCAATTTTGCAATAGAATATATGGGACTTCGATCGCAAGGTCTTTATAGGAATAGTTTGGCTTCGAGTAACAACACTATTTTCAGTGGACATTACACTTCTCCAAATGGCAAATATGAAGCTTATGCCCATTACATTCATCAGAATGTTGATAATCAGGAAAATGGAGGAATTGCGGATTTAGATGTTTTTCTAAGTGGAGATTCCAGATTTAACAACCGTCAAAATATCGAAACCAATTTATCGGGTGTAGAATCTAGATATGGTTACAGGAGATATTATTTCAGTCAAGAATTTGCACCTTTTGACCCTGCAAAATATCCATTCAAGTTAAGACATACAATTTTTCATCAAGGTAATAAGTATTACTTTTCAGAAACAGCTGCAAACACAGATTTCTTTGGAGGTACGGATATTACGGGATTTCCACTTGTGAACAAGAAGTTTTCGAATAATCTTAGCAATACATTCAGTTTGGTTTGGGATAACGAGAAATTTAAATTGGATGCAGGATTCCGTCATCAGTATATTACCTTCGGAAACAAAAATGCATTTCCTCTCTTGAATATTCCTGGTTATTTCAAGGAACAAAGGTTTGGAGCAGTTGGTAATTTACAAATTAAATTATTAGATAAAATCCAACTGAAATCATTCTTAGAAATTTCCAAAGGTTCTGAATTTGGAGATTACATTAAGACGACAAACGAATTGGTTTTCGAACCTATCAAAGATTATTTGATAGAAGGACGTGTTAATTTCCAATCGGCTTATCCGAGTTTCAATTATTTGGTAAATTCTTCGCATTATCTCAATTATAACTATTATCTGCAAAATCCAAATAACGAAGCAGTAACCCAAATCGGTGGAACTTTGAAATTGGCGAAATGGTTCAACACACAATTGTTCGTTGATTATTATAGAATTGACAATTACACTTATTTCGATAATTCAGCTAAGCCACAACAGAGTTCATCTTCACTCAATATTTCTCAGATTGGAGGTGAGGCAACCGTCAACTACAGAAGATTTCATTTGAACGGAAGAGCATTGTTTCAAAAAGCTTTGACCAACGATAATCTTCTACCAATGCCGGATTTCATTGGTCGGGTTAATTTATATTATCAAGCTCCGGCTTTCAAAAAAGCGGCAGAAATCCAAGCTGGTGTGAAATTGT
Source organism: uncultured Weeksellaceae bacterium (assembly GCA_963530025.1). Taxonomy (GTDB): domain Bacteria; phylum Bacteroidota; class Bacteroidia; order Flavobacteriales; family Weeksellaceae; genus Epilithonimonas. The sequence goes on along the minus strand of CAUSBY010000002.1, from coordinate 295,714 downwards.
ATTACTTTACCAAATTTGCTTCTAGAGAATTTTCACCAATTCTTAATGAGTATATTTTGCCAGGAACCAGCGCATATTCCATTGGTGGACAACCTATTGCTGATGTTTATATCAATATGAGAGTGAAGCGTATGTTTTTCTATGTAGAAGGGCAGCACATCAATCAGACTTTTATGCAGAACAAATCGTTCACGGCACCAAATTATCCTATTTATGATTTTCGATTGAATTTGGGTGTGGTTTGGTATCTTTTCCACTAATTTTGTTAGAATAATTATGGCAGCTTTATCCGCCTTCCGCTCCCAATCTTTTTACTTTTTAGCAAAAAAGCAAAAAGGATTTCCGCTCAAGTCGGGCTGCAGTTTCAACATAAAACAATATTATTACACTGAATTTGACCATAGTTTTCTTTGATGAGTTTTACGCCTTTGCGTATCTTAAAAACAGTTAGTTGTTAAAAAAAACTTTGCGAACCTTGCGTTTAAAAATTTAAAAAGTACCAACCAAATGACCATCGGTTTCGAAAATATAGACAGCATTCCAAAATTGGTAAAAGACTTTCTGAAAAAAAATCTGAACGGATTTCAAGGGAAAGTTTTTGACTTGGAAAATTTCAAAAATCAGATTACGGAAAAACAAAATTCCTATTCTGATGACAAAAGAGAAGTTATTCATAATGCAATTTTCTCTCAGAATCAAGAAGAGCAGATGTCTCCAAAACAATTGGAATTTCTCTTTTCTTTGAAAGATAAAACCACTTTCACCATTACAACAGGACATCAGCTCAACCTCTTTACAGGTCCTGTTTTCTTTGTTTATAAGATTTTGCAGACTATCAAAACGGCTGAATTTTTAAAATCTAATTTTCCGCAATTCAATTTCGTTCCTGTTTTTTGGATGGCAACGGAAGACCACGATTTTGATGAAATCAATCATTTCAAAACACGTGAACATTATTACGAAATCAAAGGAAATGCTGGCGGTGATGTTGGGAATATTAAAATCGATGAAACTTTTTTTATTCAGGAGTTTGAGAAAGAATTCAAAGATAATCTCTACGGCACCGAATTGATTCTTTGGATTAAAAAAGCTTATCAAAAAGGAAAAACGCATACACAAGCGATTCGATATTTGGTGAATCAATTGTTTTCGGATTACGGATTACTGACAATCGATGGAAATGAAAAAGAACTGAAAAATCAGGTTAAAGATATTTTCAGGAAAGAATTATTATCGAATCAACTTTTCGAAACTACTAAAAATCAAAGACAATTTCTCGAAGATAATTATGGTAAAGTCCAAGTCAATCCGAGAGAAATCAATCTCTTTTATTTGACAGAAGCCAGAAACAGAATCGAGAAAATCAACGATGATTATTTCATTCTTGACACAGATTTAAAATTTTCTCAGGAAGAAATTCTCAACGAACTGGAAAATCATCCCGAAAAATTTAGCCCAAATGCAGTTCTTCGTCCGGCTTATCAGGAAACAATTATGCCAAATCTGGCTTACGTTGGTGGAAATGCTGAGATTATGTATTGGATAGAGTTGAAAGATTATTTCGAATCCATTAATCTTCCTTTCCCGATTCTGATTCCAAGAAACTCGATGTTGTTTTTGGAAGAAAAAACCTTTAGAAAAATTGAAAACTCAGGCTTGAGAATTGAGGATTTCTTCGGGAATTTTGCAGAAGTCATCAATCAAAAAATATTAGACAACAACGAAATCAAATCACTTCTTGAGCAAAAAGAACAAGATTTGATTAATTTGTTTTCAGAAATAAAAACAAAGGCAGAACAGACAGATAAAACTTTTGTAAACCTTGTGAATGCAGAAGAAACTCGACAATTAAAATCATTCAAAAGAATGCAAAAACGTCTTTTGAAAGCGGAGAAAATAAAGCAATCTGAGAAGTTTGACCAGATGCAAAATCTATTTCTGAAAGTTCATACAGGCGGAACTTGGCAGGAAAGAGTGTTGAATTTCAGTGTGTTCTATGCGGATTTTGGCAAGCAATGGATTGCTGATAGTTATCAACAAATGGATGTTCAAAAATCGGAACTGATAATTTCTTCCATTTAATCTGAAAGCATTATTTTTGTAGCAATATAAAAAAAGGATGGTTAAAAAGATTTTCATTTTATCAGGACTTATCGGATTTTTAGGGCTTTCGGCACAGAAAACCCACACTGTTGCACCAAAGGAAACGCCTTACGGGATTTCTAAACAATATGGGATAACGATTGATGAATTGTATCAATTGAATCCTTCCAAAAAAGAAGGCGGTCTTAAAATTGGCGATGTCATTGTGGTTTCAAAAAGTGGAAGTTCAAAAACAACAGCTTCAGTTTCAACGCCTGTTACTACAACTTCTGGAAACAAAAATGGTAAAACAGGATTCATTACTTTACAGCCAAAACAAACCATTTACGGAATTACAAAACAGTATCAAATTTCTGAGGCTGACCTTAGAAAACTGAACCCTGAATTGGATTCCCATATGAAAATCGGTGACAAAATTACTTTGCCATTAGATAATATTCAGAAATTTGGAGGTTCTACTCCTGCAACAGTTGTTCAAACGACAACAACGACTACGACTGAAAAACCTGCTGAAGTAAAAACAGTGACTAAAACTGAGACTACTTCTTCTGACAAAGGTTTATATGTTGTTCAGGCAAAAGATAATTATTATAAAATCTCGAGACAATTCAACCTGACTCAAAAGCAGTTATTTGCTTTGAATCCGGGATTGGAAACAACAGGTTTAAAACCGGGTGAAGCAATTAGAGTTTCTGGTTCTGATTCTGTTGCGACTTCTTCTAATTCTATCAAGGTTGAAGATAATTCTCAAAGCAATACAACTTCGGCTCCGGTTACAAAAACGACAACTCAGACAACTGTTTCCGAGCCTGTAAAAACATCTTCAAATGTAAGTTCTTCGGAAGATGATTATGTGACTTACACAGTTCAGAGTGGCGATACGATGTTCAGCATTATGAACAGATTCAATGTTACATTGGACCAGTTGATTAGCCTTAATCCAAATCTTTCTGATGGTTTGAAAGCTGGAATGACTTTGAAAATCAAAAAACAAGACCCAATGTATTCTAAGAAAAGTGGGGATGTTTTAAGTGTTGTTTTGATGTTGCCTTTCGGATACGATGCCAACGATGCAAAGTACAGAACAATGTCTATGGATTTTTTGACAGGTGCAAAATTAGCCGCTGAAAGAAATGCAACTAACGGACAAAAACTAGATATCAAAGTTGTAGATGCGGGAAACGAAACGACTTTCAAAAACAGTCTTTCTCAAATCAATCCTGAAAATACAGATTTGATTGTTGGACCTTTTTTCAAATCAAGCGTTCTTGAAGTTTTAAGATTTGTGAATGATAAAAAGATTCCTGTAGTTGCACCTTTTGCGAATTCAGAAGACCTTTTTGACTACAGCAATTTGATTATCATCGAAACTGAAAACTCAGTTTATTCGGACAGAATCGTAAAAGAAGTTGGTCAGGTTTATCAAGACCAAAAAATCTATATAGTTGCAGATAATTCTAAAGCGAATGCAAATGCGATTAAAGCGGGTTTAGAAAAATCTTTATCAAAGCCTAATGTAGTTATTGTTAATTCTTCATCAGAAATTCAGTTAGAAAATAATATGATGACGGGACAATCTGTTCCTGTGATTGCGGTTTTAGCTGATGATGACGAATCAGCAGGCGCTGCATTTGCTTCAAAAGTTATTGCTCTTGGAAAACAGACAGAAGGTGTGAAAGCTTTTAGTATGTTTTACAGCCCAAGTTTTGAGAAAAATGTAGATGACCTTTCAAAAGCGAGTTTGGTTTATCTGATGGACAGAAAAATCAATTACGACGGAGATTTCGAAAAAGAAATTCTTGCTGCTTACAAAGGCAAATATTGTAAAACGCCTTCCAAATATGCCGTAATCGGTTTTGATGTGATGAACGATATGCTGACGAGAGAAAACAAGAAAGGAGAAATTTTCAAACAAATCGGTAAATCTCAAACACAGCTGGCTACAAAATTCGAATTTGTAAAAGCAAAACCAAACGGAGCCTACATCAACAACGGTTACAGAGTTGTGAGATTGATGCAGTAATTATAGTTGATTAAATCTTTGCTGAGTTTGAAGTTTATACTGAGCTTGTCGAAGTACCTTTGCGATTTAGTAGTTAAAAAAAAACTTTGCGGACTTTGCGTTCAAAAAGATTATTAAAATAAAAATTTTTAAACATTGATGAATAATCAATTCTCATTCATCAATTATTATTTATAAAAGTATGAAAGCACTTGTATTTCCTGGGCAGGGTTCACAGTTTGTCGGGATGGGAAAAGAACTTTACGATTCCCGAAAAGACGTGAAAGACCTGATGGATTCTGCCAATGATATTCTTGGTTTTGATATTGTTTCTGTGATGTTCAACGGAACAGACGAAGACCTTAAAAAAACCAGCGTAACTCAGCCTGCTATTTTCTTACATTCGGTTGCTGCCGTAAAAGTAGCGAACGGTTTGGGTGCAGAAATGGTTGCCGGACATTCTTTGGGAGAATTTTCCGCTTTGGTTGCTAACGGCGTTTTATCTTTCGAAGACGGATTGAAATTAGTTTCCGAAAGAGCGCAGGCAATGCAGATGGCTTGTGATATCAACCCAAGTTCTATGGCTGCAATTCTTGGTCTTGAAGATACCAAAGTTGAAGAAATCTGTTCAGAAATCGAAGGAATCGTGGTTCCTGCAAATTACAACTGTCCCGGACAATTGGTGATTTCTGGAGAAACAGTTGCTGTTGAAAAAGCTTGTGAAGCGTTGAAAGCGGCCGGAGCAAAAAGAGCTTTATTACTGCCTGTAAATGGCGCTTTCCACTCGCCATTGATGATGCCTGCTCAAGAGAGATTGGCTGCTGCAATTGAAAAAACGAATTTCCGTAAAGCAACAATTCCGGTTTATCAGAACATCACGACTACCGCAGTTTCTGACCCGGAAGAAATCAAGAAAAATCTGATTGCTCAGTTGACAGGCCCTGTAAAATGGACTCAGAGTGTACAGAATATGATAAAAGATGGTGCAACTAATTTTATAGAAGTTGGACCTGGAAAAACACTTCAAGGTTTGATTAAGAAAATTAATCCTGAAGTAACTGTTGCTTCAGCAATATAAATAATCAACAAATGAGCAGGATATTTTCACCGGGCAAGTTAATGCTTACCTCAGAATATGTTGCTGTTGATGGCGCTCTTGTTCTAGCTATTCCAACAAAGCTGGGACAAGAGCTTTTTTATACAGAGAATGAAGACCAGAAGTCATTGATTTTTTGGGAAGCTTATCATCAGAATCAATTATGGCTCAAAGCTGTTATTGATTATGAAAATTGGAAAATCCTTGAAACGAATGATTCCAAAGCTTCAGAATTCATTCTTAAAACGCTCAAAAATGTTCAGACTCTTTCTGAAATCAAACTAAAAAGTGATACTTCTTATCACATCAAAACCAATCTTCAGTTTCCTTCAGACTTCGGATTAGGAAGCAGTTCGACGTTGATGAATAATCTTGCAGAATGGGCAGATATTGACGCTTTTATTCTTAATGAAATCAGTTTAGGCGGAAGTGGTTATGACGTGGCTGTTGCTAAAGAAAAATCTGCGGTTCTTTACAGTCGTTTTCCTGAAAGAGTTTATGAAACGATTGATTTTCAACCTAATTTCAAAGATGAATTAATCTTTATTCATCTCAATCAAAAACAAGATACGCGAGAAGGAATTTCTCATTACAAGTCCAAGCCAACTTCAACAGAATTAATCAATGACTATTCTAAATTAACCAAAAGGATTGTCAACAGTCAAAATTTGGAAGAATTTTCAGAATTAATGACAATTCACGAGCAAAAACTGTCCGATTTTCTTGGAACTCCAACTGTGAAAGAAAAATATTTCCAAGATTGTCCAAGTTTCGTCAAAAGTTTGGGAGCTTGGGGTGGAGATTTCGTTCTTGCGTCCAAATTTGGAGATTATGAAGACTATTTCAAAAAGCAAGGTTTCTCCAAAATATTTTCTTGGTCAGATTTAATAAATTGATTATTAATTAATTATAAATTTTATTTGAACTGATTAAAGTCATTTTATAAAAACTTTGATAATTCGCCGATATTTTTACATTTGTCGCAACACCCTTAATCTTCAAAAAAAATTAAAAATGGACAAGTTAAAATCTTATCTTGAACGTCAAGGTATTTTCAATCCGAAAGAGATTATCCACAATCCAACTTACGAAGAAATTTTTCAAGCAGAAATGGACCCGAATAATTCCGGATTTGCTAAAGGCGTTTTGACAAAGTCGGGAGCTGTGGCTGTAAAAACGGGAATTTTTACCGGCAGGTCTCCAAAAGACAGATATATTGTAAAAGACAATATCACTCAGGATACGATTTGGTGGGATGGTAATATCAATCGTCCAACTACAGTCGAAGTTTTTGATGAGTTAAAAGACATCGTAACCAGAGACCTTTCCGGCGACAGAATCTACGTTATCGATACATTTTGTGGTTCTAATGAGGATACGAGACTGAAAGTAAGGTTCGTTACAAAAGTGGCTTGGCAAGCTCATTTTGTAATGAATATGTTCATTCGTCCTTCTCATTATGACCTTCAAAATTATGGAGAACCGGATTTTGTAGTCATCAATTCTTCCGAATCTGTAAACCCAAACTGGGAACAGCACGGACTTAATTCTGAAGTGTTTGTAATGTTCGATTTGACTAAAAAAATGCAGATTATCGGTGGAACTTGGTATGGTGGAGAAATGAAAAAAGGAATGTTCGCAATAATGAATTATTACCTTCCATTGAAAGGAATGGCTTCTATGCATTGCTCTGCAAACGTAGGCGAGGATGGCGATGTGGCGGTTTTCTTCGGACTCTCAGGAACTGGAAAAACAACGCTTTCTGCTGACCCGAAACGTTATCTGATTGGCGATGATGAGCACGGCTGGGATAACAACGGTGTTTTCAATTATGAAGGTGGTTGCTACGCAAAAGTAATTGACCTTAGTAAAGAAAAAGAACCAGATATCTATGGTGCAATCAGAAGAGATGCATTGTTGGAAAATGTTATTACTGACGACGAAGGAAACGTAGACTATGCTGATGGCTCGATTACGGAAAATACAAGAGTTTCCTATCCAATTTATCATATCAGCAAAATTGTTCTGCCTTCTAAGGCTGGTCACGCAAGTAAAATCATTTATTTGTCAGCAGATGCATTTGGAGTTTTGCCTCCGGTTTCTATCTTGACAGACCAGCAAGCGCAGTATCATTTCCTTTGCGGGTATACATCAAAATTAGCAGGAACAGAATTGGGAATCACAGAACCGACTCCTTCTTTTTCGCCGGCATTCGGAGAAGCATTTTTGACACTTCATCCAACAATGTATTCCAAAACGTTGATTGGGAAAATGAAGGAACACGGCGCGAAAGCTTATTTGGTAAACACTGGCTGGAATGGAACAGGAAAGAGAATTTCTCTGAAAGATACAAGAGCGATTATCGATGCAATCATTGACGGAAGTATTGATAAAGCAGAAACGAATAAAGTTCCTGTAATGAATCTGGAATTCCCTGTTGCATTGCCAAATGTTTCAGAAAACATCCTTGACCCAAGAGATACTTATGAGAATAATTCTGATTGGGAAGCTAAAGCAAAAGATTTAGCTGCGAGATACATAAAGTATTTTGAGCAGTTTACAGATAATGACGAAGCTCTGGAATTGGTTTCTTCGGGACCGATTTTATCAGGAGTTCATCAGGATTAAAAACAAAAAAGCTTCCAATTTTGGAAGCTTTTTTTATTTTGAAAATGTCTTTTTATCCGGCTATTGCCAATCTTATAAATTTAAGCTCGTTATTCTTAAACTCAAATTGCCAATTATACATATATTCGTTTTCAGAGTGGTAATCTGTGAATTCGTCAAAATCTTTTATGATTTTTGAATGAGCCATATAATTATAGAAGATATTAACTTTGTCGCCTTCGATAGCAATTTCATATACTATTTTTACAAAACCATTGTCGGTCATAACACTATTAAGTCCTTGGTTTTTGTAGTAATTAACGTCATCAAGATTGATTTTTTTCAAGACTTCTTTTAATGATTTTATTTCATCAGTTCCAGTCTGCTTTTCATATGAAAAACCAAATTTTGATTTCAAATCATTTGTTTTATCCGATAAGACAAGAGTTTTGAATGATTTTAATTGATTTATTAGCTCGCTTTGTTGAGTCTTTAATGACTTTGTTACTTCTTGGAAAAATTTTAGATTTTGCTTTTCGATATTATTGAATGCAATACTTTTATTATTATTTTTTGATTTGTACCAAGATTTAGATTCAAAATAATTTTGGAATCTTCCGTTTTCAAACTGATAGCCGTTTCTTGCAAATATTTCGTTGGTCAAAAGTCTGATTTCATCAACACTCAATCCTTTTATCTGCTCTTGCTTGATGATTTGTGTTGAACAATTTGAACAATCTTTTATTGTCTGAGCATTAATTTTAAAATAGAAGAAAACAAAGAATAATAAAATATATTTCATTGATTATCAATTTTATTTAAGAAAAGGATTATGTTCTTTTTCAAAACCGATTGTCGTTGGTTCTCCGTGTCCGCTGTAGACTTTTGCTTTATCAGGAAGCGTCAATAATTTATTTTTAATACTTGAAATCAATTGATTATAATCACCTTTGTGAAGGTCGGTTCTACCAATACTCATCATAAAAAGTGCGTCTCCAGAAATCACAAATCCATTATTTTGATTATAAAAAGCAACACTTCCCGGTGAATGTCCCGGAACATCATAGATTTCAATGATTTCAGAACCTAAGTTTAATTTTTCGCCTTCTTTAATATGTTGAATTTCTCCGTTGAAAGTGGGAAAGAAGAATCCGTAATTTTTTGCTGTGAAAGTTGCTCTTTCCAATATTTCAATTTCATTAGGATGAATCAAAACTGGAACATTGAATGTGTCATAAGCCCATTGCAGACCAATAATATGGTCGATGTGAGCGTGGGTTAGAAGGATATTTTTGATTTTAAGGTCATTTGTTTTGATGAAATTGTGCAAAGTTTCAGTTTCGGCTTCGGGCATATTTCCCGGGTCTATAAGAAAAGCCTCCTTTTCATCGTTATAAATGATGTATGTATTCTCGGAAAATGGATTAAATGCAAAGGATTTTACGTGCAACATTCTTTTTAATTTAGATGTAAAAATATAAAACATTAACTTAGCATTATGAAGCTAACAAAACTATTTTTTCTTTTTTTTGGAATTATTTCTTTTGCCCAAGACATCAGAAGTGTGCAGATTTTCAATCCGAAGACCAATGATGAGACAGCTGTTATAGGACAAGGCGAGCAATTGATTCTAAGATTCGATGACCTTTCGAATACTAGCCAGCTTTACCGCTATACTTTCAAACATTACAATAAAAACTGGGAAGATGATGGTCTTTTCTTCACCGAATTTGCTAACGGAAGTATGAATGCGTTGATAGAGAATTTCCAGTTTTCCTTCAATACTTATCAGAAATACACGCACTATCAATTGACTTTTCCGAACGAAAAGATTCAGCCAAAGATTTCCGGAAATTATGAGATCATTGTTTACAAAGATTCTCGGGAAAAGCCACTATTCAAAAGAAGATTTTCCATCTACGAAGATGGAGCCAATCTGGGAATCAATGTTACAAGATTCATAGATGCCAGAAATCCTAATGCCAAACAACGTATCGAAATCCAAGCAACTGGAAATGGTGCAGGAATTACTAATAACCTTTCCTCGCTTTCTTTAAGTGTCATTCAGAATAACAATTGGGGAATCGCCTTGAACAATCTTCGTCCAAGTTCTACGCTTGGAAATCAGCTTTTGTTCCAGCAATTGAATTTGGCTTTTCCTGGTAACAATGAGTTTTATTATTTTGACAACAAGGTCATGAATCAAGCCATGGATATGGTTGCCAATACAGAGAATATAGACGGCGCCAATCAGACTTACCTTTATCCAGTTTGGGCTTATCCAGCAGATTATCAATATCAGCCTGATGTGAATGGTGCGTATTATTTCCGTAGAAACGATTTGGGAATAGAAAGAGATGCTTCCAGAGAAGGAGATTATTCTTGGGTTCATTTTTCGCTTGATAGTCAAAAGTCTGATAAAGAGTTCTATGTTCTGGGAATGTTCAATAATTATAAAGCCGACAAAACCAGCCAAATGCAGTACGACGAAAAGTCTCAAAAATATATTGCAAAAATCTACCTGAAGCAAGGTTTTTACAGTTACATCCTTGCTACAAAAGGGGCAGATGGAAAACTAAATTATGGTGAAGTCAACGGGAATTTCTGGCAAACAGAAAACCTTTATCAAGCATTTTTATATTATACACCATTCGGAAGAAACTTTGATGGTTTGATTGGTTATGGAGAATTCCGTACGTCTGTGAGATAATTTTCTACGATGAAAGTCTCTAAAGAAAATATCAGTTATCTATTTTATTGGATAATTATTTTTATCGTAGCAGGTTCTATGATTGTTTATGGTTTGGGTAAACCTATTCAGTTTCAAGGTTTTGATAAATCGGGGGATTCTGATTTATCAGAAGGTCATCAGTTGATGTGGACTTTCTATTCCTATTCGTTGGCTTATCCTATTATCATTGGGGTTTTAGAAGTTTTAGGCGGAGTTTTTTTATTGCTAAATCGAACTAGAGTTTTCGGATGTATTTTATTGACCATCATTCTTTCGAATATCATTATTCAGGATTATATTTATGATATAATGGCGTTGAAATCAGCAATATATTATCAGATTTTAGTTTTTATCATATTAATTTTTGACTATGATAAAGTCAAGAGAATAATTAAGGAGCTATTCAAAACGAAAGAAAGGAAAAGAAATCTTTTATTGATGCTGATTGCTTTTGTAATTGCTATATTATTCAAATACATAGAGGCGAAAATTTAACATTCTATTTACCATCAAATCAATTTTTTTGGAATAATTTTAGCTAATAACTTCAAAACAAATTTTTATGGAGCTTCTTTTCGAAAACAAAAAGTCTGGAAATGGTGGATTTATCACAATGAAAAATCATCAGGAAGAAATCGGAAGATTGACCTACACGATTGTTCCAGAACTTAAAAAATTAATCGTGAGTTATGTAATGGTTTTTCCGAAATTTGAAGGTAAAGGATTGGGAAGAACGTTGGTTGAGAAATCTGTTGATTTTGCAAGAAAGAATGGATGGTCTATCAAAGCACATTGCTCTTATGCACACGCAGTTCTCAGCAGAAAAACAGATGTTGAAGATGTTTTTGTAGCTTAAAAAATAAATTTATTACCTTGGTAATGATAAAGTTACGGCTCGCAATTGCGAGCCGAGCTTTTTTTATTTAATGTGAAAATTATCTATTCATAGACATCAGGAATTCCTCATTGTTTCTGGTGCCTTTGATTTGTTTCTGAACAAATTCCATAGCTTCCAAAGGATTCATATCAGCCAGATACTTTCTCATAATCCACATACGTTGCTGAGTAGCCTCATCCAAAAGAAGGTCATCTCTTCTTGTACTGGATGCAACCAAATCTACAGCTGGATAAATACGTTTGTTAGCGATTTTTCTATCCAACTGTAATTCCATATTTCCAGTTCCTTTGAACTCTTCGAAGATAACTTCATCCATTTTGGAACCTGTATCAATCAAAGCTGTGGCAATAATTGTCAGTGAACCTCCATTTTCGATTTTTCTAGCCGCTCCGAAGAAACGTTTTGGTCTGTGAAGAGCATTCGCATCCACCCCTCCGGAAAGTATTTTTCCAGAAGCTGGCGTTACAGTGTTATAAGCTCTTGCCAAACGCGTGATAGAATCTAGAAGAATAACAACATCGTGACCACATTCTACCATTCTTTGTGCTTTGGATAAAACTAAGTTTGCCACTTTTACGTGTTTATCAGCTGCCTCGTCAAATGTAGAAGCTATTACTTCTGCATTCACGCTTCTTTGCATATCAGTAACTTCCTCTGGTCTTTCATCGATTAGAAGAACCATCATATAAGCTTCCGGATGATTGGCTGAAATGGCGTTGGCAATATCTTTTAGTAAAATCGTTTTACCGGTTTTTGGCTGTGCAACAATCATTGCTCTCTGCCCTTTTCCAATCGGTGCGAATAAATCTACGATTCTTGTAGAAAGTGTAGAATTTTTACCTGCCAAATTGAATTTTTCCTGAGGGAAAAGTGGTGTCAAGAATTCAAAAGCAACTCTGTCCTTAATAAAAGCTAAATCTCTTCCGTTAACTTCTGTCGGTTTTTGAAGAGAGAAATATTTCTCGCCTTCTTTTGGCAATCTCACGATTCCTTTTACAGAATCTCCTGTTTTCAAACCATAATTTCTGATTTGATTGGTAGAAACATAAACGTCATCGGGAGAAGAAATATAACTGAAATCTGAAGAACGAAGGAATCCGTAGTTGTCTGGAAGGATTTCCAAAACACCTTCTATAGTTACAATTCCATCAAAGTTGAATTCCTTTTTTGGAGCTGCAGCTTCCGGCTGTTGCGTTTCGGATTGTTCTTTGTGATTGTTGTGTTGTTGAGAATTGGGATTTTGTGTTTTTTGTTGACCTCTATTGTTATTATTGGTCCTTTGCTGATGCTGTGGGTTGTTTTGTTGCCTTGGCTGTTGCTGTTGTTGAGGCTTTCTTTCCTCTTGCTCAGCTGGCTTTTCATCAGTCTTTGGAGTTGCATCCTCAGTAGTTGTAGCAACTGGTGCTTTTTCTTCTGTTTGTGTTGGAGCTACTCTCGCTCTAGGTGCTTTTTTCCTTGGTGGATTTGGCGCTTTTGCTTCTTCCTTTACAATTTCTGCCGGAGCTTCTTCTGTAGTAGCGATAGCAACAACTGTTTCCGTTGGAACTATATTTTCTTCTTTCGGCTTCTCTGCTGGCTTCCTACCTCTTTTCTTTGCAGGAGCGGGATTTTCCGAAGGATTCTCTTCTGTTTTTTTCGTCATATTCTCTTGAGTAGCGTTAAGATAATCTTTAATGATTTTTGGATTAGAAGCCTGATAGTCCAGAATAGCGAAAACTGTTTCTTCCGGTGAGCTTTTCTTAGCCAATTTAACGCCTAAATCTTTAGAAAGTTGAGCCAATTCCTCATCGGATTTTGACCGTAGCGTTTCAATATTAAACATATAAATACGTAAAAGGTAATTTTTATTTGTGTATAAGTAAGAATGAAAACCAGGAGGTTATCATTTTTATTGAGTGATTACAATGCAAATCTACATTAATTTTTGAATTACGCAAAAATTATTTTATTTTTGCAATCTATTTTAACCTTTTTTATAAAGGATTTATAATAAATATGTTACAAAGAATACAAACTATCTGGATTATCTTAGCCGTTTTGGGGGCATTGTTCCTCAATCTTACAGCACAGGATTTGGATATATTGGGAGGCAGTCTATTAATTAATATTTCTACAGTTGTATTGATATTGGTAGGATTGCTAAGTGTTTTTAGTTTCAAAAACAGAAAAAGACAAATATTGCTGAATAACATCAGCCTTATTATAAACGCTTTGTTGGTTGGTCTTTTGATTTACTGGTTACTAAATTTACCCGGAGGAATTCAGTTTCCTGAGAAGGGTATTGAGCCAATTTTCCCATTCATCTCGATAATATGTTTGCTTTTGGCAAATGTTTACATCAAGAAAGATGAGAGGCTCGTAAAATCTGTGGACAGACTTCGATAGGCTTACGACGATTTTTTTGAGTGAGAACAGCTTCCTTTTTGGAGGCTGTTTTTTATTTTAATAGATTTGTGTAAAAGCTTAGTAACGTGGACACATTCAATCACTTAAAAACAATCATTAGCATTATCCTGAGTCTGGGAATTGGAACTTTGCTGAACGGAAGTGTAAGATTCATACAACATCCGGGAAGAAACAAACCGTTTTGGTTGCATCTGTTATTTGTTCTCTATGTTTTTATTCTGATGCTTCATTTCTGGTGGTGGGAATATCGTCTTAGAGCTATTACGTCCTGGACTTTTACGCAGTATATTTTCATTATTGGTTACATCATTTTATTCTTTGTCCTTTGTACATTGCTTTATCCAACGGATGTCAAAGATTATAATAACGATTACAAAAACTATTTTTTCTCCCGCAGAAAATGGCTTTTTGCCTTCCTCGGAATAATGTTTTGCCTAGACCTTGTCGATACACTTTATAAAGGAAAAGATTATCTGGAGTCGCTAATGCCGTTGTATGGAATTCGGATGATAACACACATTCCGTTGAGTTTTGCATTGGTTTTCATTAATTCGAAAAAGAGTATCTATTATGCGGGTATCTTAATGTTCTTCATTTTGTTCGAGATTTTCTTTATTTACAAACGATATTACCTTTATGCTTGATTATGGGTAACAATTTGTATGAAAAACGTACTTATAAAACTTAATCAATAAATCTAACTATGAAAAAAGTAATCTCCATTGTTTTAATTGCTCAATCGTTTCTGTCTTTTGCGCAGGATATTTCCAAAGAAAGAGTTATCGATATCGTTTCAACTTTAGCTTCGGACGAGATGAAAGGCAGAAAATTCGGAACGCCAGAAAATGATAAATCTGCAGAATATATCGCTCAGGAATTCAAAAAAAATAATCTGGGTTACTGCTTCGGAGATTCTTACTTGATTCCATTCGAATACAAAGGACAAAAAGGTTACAATGTTTGCGGAATCAAAAAAGGAAAATCGGAACAAAGTTTGGCTTTTTCAGCACATTTCGACCACATTGGAACCAATAATAAAGAAGGCGATAATATCTACAACGGCGCAGATGACGATGCAAGTGGCGTTTCCACAGTAATTGGTTTGGCTGATTATTTCAAAGATAAAAAGACAGACTTTTCGATGGTGTTTATGGCTTTTAATGCAGAAGAAATTGGATTGATTGGTTCAAAAGCTTTATCTGAGAATCAAAACCTAACGCCAGTTTTCAATAATATTAAGGCTCTTTTCAATTTCGAAATGTTAGCGACAGAATCTCAGTTCGGGAAAAATGCAGTTTTTATGACTGGCGATGAATTTTCTGATTTCGATGAATTGATTAATGCAAATGCAGTTAACGGTTTGAAAATTTATCCAGACCCATATCAAGGCCAGCAATTATTTTACAGGTCTGATAATGTGAATTTTGTCAAAAGAAAAGTCATTGCCCATTCGATTTCAACCGTTGATATGAACAAGGCTTTCCATTATCACGCTGTGAATGACGATATTAACGTTGTTGATGCTGATAATTTGACTAATATTATCAATAATTTCGCTAAGACAATTGAAAAATTCAACACCAAAAACTTCCAGCCGAAGTATAATGATAAGGTAAAATACGATTTCTAATGTCTTGATAAACTAAGCTATTTATTTTCCGTATTTTTGCCTTTCAATTTTTCTTAATGAAACCATACCAGCGAATTTTAGGTTTTGCAAAACCACATCAAAAATACCTTTGGGGAAGTATGTTTTTCAACATTCTTTACTCGCTTTTGCAAATCTTTTCCATAGGAACTTTACTTCCGATTCTCAGCATAATGTTCGGGACTTCTGATGAAATCGACACTACAAAAGCGCCGATTTGGAATGGTAGATT
Organism: uncultured Weeksellaceae bacterium; assembly: GCA_963530025.1. Lineage (GTDB taxonomy): Bacteria > Bacteroidota > Bacteroidia > Flavobacteriales > Weeksellaceae > Epilithonimonas. The sequence goes on along the minus strand of CAUSBY010000002.1, from coordinate 279,991 downwards.
AGCGGATTATTTCGCTTATGTGAAAGATTGGGCATACTATACAATTCAGGTTAATATCGATGAACACGGCGGAATCAAAGTTTTGGCAATTCTTTGCTGTATGACGGCTTTCGCTTTTTTACTGAGGAATATTTTCCGTTACATTGGGTCTTACTTGTTGGTGAATTACCGAGTTGGAATTACAAGAGATTTGAGAACAGCGATGTACGACAAGTTTCTGAAATTACCTGTTTCTTTCTTCACAGAACAGAGAAAAGGTGATATGATGTCCAGAATTTCTAATGATATCGGTGGTGTTGAAAGTGGAATTATGGGTTCTTTGGTGGATATTGTGAACTCGCCGTTTATGATTATTTCATCATTGACAGCTTTGTTTTTGCTTTCTCCAAAATTGACATTATTCTCATTAATTGTTTTCCCAATTATGGGATGGATTATCTCTTGGGTTGGAAAAAGTTTGAAGAAACAGGCTAAAAACGCTCAGGAAGAATTAGGAAATCTTTTCTCTTTGGTTGATGAAACCTTGAAATCCTCAAAAGTAATCAAGATTTTCAACGCCGATAAAATTCTGAAAAATCGTTTTAATAAAACGACGAATCAATGGCAACATCACGCCATATCGATGAGTAGAAGGCGAGAACTGGCTTCTCCAATGAGTGAGTTTCTTGGTTCTGTGACGATGTTGTTGATTACTTGGTATGCAGGAACAGAAATCATCAACGGAACTAACCGTGACCCTGCGACTTTCCTAGCTTTTATCGCAGTTTTCTTCCAGATTTTGGACCCAGCAAAACGTTTATCCAATGCAGTTTCCAATATCCAAGGTGGAATGGCGAGTTTGGAAAGAGTTTCCGAAGTTTTGGATTATGACTTAAAAGTTGATGAAATCGCAAACCCGACACCAATTTCTGAATTAAAAGATAAAATTGAATTCAAAAACATTGGATTCTATTATGAGAAATCTAATCTGATTCTCAAGAATTTCTCCATCGATTTACATAAAGGAAAAACGGTTGCGCTAGTTGGACAATCCGGAAGTGGAAAAACGACGATTGCCAATCTATTAGCAAGATTCTACGACGTTTCCGAAGGCGAAATTCTGATTGACGGACATAATATCAAAAATCTAAAACTAACGGATTATCGTAAACTTCTGGGAATGGTAACTCAGGAATCTGTTCTTTTCAATGATTCTGTTTACAACAATATTTTGATGGGAAATCCCGATGCAACTGAAGAACAAGTAATTGAATCAGCTAAAATTGCCAACGCTCACGATTTTATTTCCCAGCTTCCGGAAGGTTATCATACCAATATCGGAGATGACGGAAACAAACTTTCTGGAGGACAGAAACAACGTGTTTCTATCGCAAGAGCAGTTCTGAAAAATCCACCAATTATGATTCTCGACGAAGCAACTTCTGCGTTGGATACAGAATCCGAAAGATATGTTCAGGATGCTTTGGAAAAGATGATGCAAAACAGAACATCTCTAGTTATTGCGCATAGATTATCAACGATTCAGAAAGCTGACCATATTGTTGTGATGGAAAAAGGTGATATTGTGGAGCAAGGTTCTCATCAGGAATTGATGGACAAAGACGGAACTTACAGAAAATTGGTTGAGCTTCAGAATTTTGATTAATGAATCCCATTCAGGAATATTTTTATCGGATTGATGAACCTGCGAGAAGTGCGCTTCTGTTTATCCGAGAAAAGATTCTGTATTCCGATGAATTGATTACCGAAACTTTCAGCTTTGGATTGCCTTTTTTGAAATATAAAAAGAAAATGCTTTGCTATTTCTATTATAGCAAGCAGCATCAGAAACATTATCTCAGTTTTTATCACGGCGATAAAGTGGATTACCCCGAACTCTTATCCGAAGGCAGGAAAAAGTTTAAAATCTTGCTTCTGGATATGGATGAGGATTTACCAATGGAATTGATTTTCAATATTCTTGATGAAGTGAAAACTTTTATCAAATAAATTTTTAATTAACTGAATTTACCCAACTTCTAATCCATTTTTCACAGGCAAACTTGGACTTAACAAAGTCACTTCACTTTTATTTTCTCCGTAAACGCCGAGAACAAGACATTCGCTGAAGAAATTGGCGATTTGTTTCTTTGGGAAATTTACTACTGCGAGAATTTGTTTTCCAATCAAATCTTCTTTTTGATATAAAGCTGTGATTTGAGCAGAAGATTTCCGAATTCCCAAATCTCCAAAATCGATTTCCAGTTGATAAGAGGGATTTCTGGCTTTTTCAAAATCATTCACGGAAATAATTGTTCCGACTCTAATGTCGATTTTCTCAAAATCACTCCAAGTTATTTCAGGTTTTGTCATTGTTTTTTATTTTCATTTAATGATTCAACTAAATTTTCCACCATCCATTTCTTGATTTGATAAGGATAATCTTCATAGAATCTATTATCTTCTGTGATTGTATTATCTGTTAAGAAATTTTCTTGAGCTTTTTTAATCATTTCCAAAGCTTCAGGTTTCCTATTGAGATAATATAAACTTAAGCCTTTGTAATATTGAGCATCGGAAAATTTAGGATTCTGTTTTAGACTTTCATCAAAATATTTTATGGCTTCAGTATAATTTTCTCTTTCATAAAAAGTAATTCCGAGGTAGAATAATTCTAAAAAATGAGGCTCAATTCCATTTGAAGCAAAAAGATTGGTAGAAGTTTTGAGATTTTCTTCAGCTTCTTGATATTGATTCAGCTGAATCTGTGACAGCGCTTTGTAAAAGACATAAGAGTGGTCCATAATGATACCTTTTGGATATTTCTTAATTAGAACGTCCAAATCATTAATTGCACCATTATAATCCTTTTGAAAAACACATTTTATAAATGCCCGATAGGAAAGATAGGAATCAAATTCGTCATCATTTTTTACAGCATTATCAAGATATTTCATTCCTAGCTCATACTTTTTCCTTTTGAATAAAGGCATTGCCTTTTGTTGCCAGAGAAAAGCATCTTTTGGCAAATAAACTAGAGCCGAATCAAGATATTGCTGATATTTTGGATGAAAATAAGAATATTTAAAAGCGCCGTTCTTCAAATATTTTTCATAGATACTTTTCTTATCCTGTGCAGAAAAAATAGTAGGAATTAAAAAGATAAACAGGATTGCAATTTTGTAATTTATTAATGACAATAAAACTTTTTTCATATCAAATCGTTTTACTTTTAATGTCTTGCAAAAGCTTTTCAACTTCAATTTTCTGCTCCAAATGTTTTAATTGAAGTTCGCTTCCTTTGCCCATTCTTCCATAATAAATCAAAGCTTTCTCACCAAAGAAGTTCTTGTAATAATCAGAAAGTTCTGGAATCTGTGGAAAATTAGTATGGAATAACATTTCGTAGTAAGCCTGCCATTCGCGTTCGTTCTTGTCCATAATCATCATTTTTGACGATTTCTGACGAACGTGCAACATCTCGTGAGCAAGCATATTAAGAACCAAAGTCAAATCAAAATCAAAAAGATTTCTTGGAATCAAAACTTCCTGCATATCACCGATTTCTCCATTGGCAGTTAATAAAATCGAGTTCTTTTCTAATTCTTCCCGAAAACCGAATCCCAAAAAGTTTTCATCATCCAATTCGAATTCGTGGATGAGGAATCTTGCGCCGTCTAGGATTTCGCCTGTTTCTTTGTAAGCATTAAGGTTGAATTGTAATTTTTCGTAGTTCATTTGTGTTAAAATAAAATTTGTTATGAGATAATTCAAATTTACAATTTAACGACAAATATTTCAAAAGAAATTGAATCTGCGCCCCGAGCTGAACGGAGCTCTTTTTGTAATTGCGATGGTGCTAGATTTCTATTGATGAACCAAAACTTCTTTCGCAATTGCAAAAAAGCGGGAGTGGAGCGCGGATAAAGGCGCCCAAATAATATCAATAAACATAAAAAAATCGCACCTGAGAGATGCGATTTGATTTATTTAGAATTCCATATTGACTTCCAGTTTTTCTGCCAGAAGTTTGGAAACTTTTACTTTGAGTGGCTCAATATCGATGTTTTGCATCGCATCGTTGGCGAAAGCGTAAAGCAATAATGCTCTTGCTTCTTTCTTGGAAATTCCACGAGCTCTAAGGTAGAACATCGCATCTTCGTTTAGCTGTCCAACGGTACAACCGTGCGAACATTTTACATCGTCTGCGAAAATCTCCAGCTGAGGTTTTGTATCGATAGTTGCGCCTTCATCCAGCAAAATATTGTTGTTTTGCTGATAAGCGTTGGTTTTCTGAGCAATCTTGTTCACAAATACTTTTCCGTTGAAAACGCCGTGCGATTTGTCTTTGAAAATTCCTTTGTAATTTTGGTAAGATTCGCAATTTGGCGTGTTGTGATGAACCGCCGTGTGGTGGTCTACCAATTGGTCTTTCCCGATAATCGTAATTCCGTTCATAAACGAATTGATATTCTCCCCGTTGTGAATGAAATCCAGATTGTTACGAACTAATTTTCCTCCAAAAGAGAACGTGTTCACAGTCGTTAAGCTGTCTCTTTCCTGCTTCGCAAATGTGTGGTCAACAAGGTAAGAAGTGTCGCTGTCGTTCTGCAATTTGTGCCAATCTGCTTTTGCATTTTGGTAAGTGAAAATCTCTGTCACTGAGTTTGTGAAAACAAAAGATTCATCAAAATTGTGATGACTTTCAATCACTTCTACTTTTGCACCAGCTTCTACAATCAAAAGATTTCTTGTATTGTAGAAAGTGTTTTCTTCTTGACTATCAGAAATATAAAAAACGTGAATTGGTTTTTCGATTACGATGTTTTTAGGAACTTTCAAGAAAAATCCTTCGTTGAAATAAGCCAGATTCAAGTTTGTGAAAGCTAAATCTTTACTTGCAATCGTATTGAAATATTGATTGAAAGTTTCCTTTTTTGCGGAATCATTCAAAGCTTCATTCAATGTCAGGAATTCTGCATTTTCAATAGAAATGTTAGAATATTCTTTGTGAAGTTTCCCATTGATAAACACAATCCAGTCAAAATGTTCTTCTCCCAAATGCAATTCGTCCAACTGCTCTTTGGTAATATGATGAGCTTCTGAAGGGGAAAAATTGTAGTCTTTCTCTGTAATTTCTTTTAGATTTGTGTATTTGTATTCTTCATCTTTTTTGGTTGGAAAACCTTTTTGCTCAAATTTCTGAAGAGCGGTTTTTCTTTCATCATTCAAAAAAGAATGACGAAGCGTTTCTAAAAATGAAGTGTGATTATTTATAATTTGTTCTTGTAAACTCATTTTTTATTTATATCCAATTCAACTGATGTTTGGTCAAGTCGTTTTCTGTATTTCCTGTGTTGAGTGTTGTTGCGGGTTCAAACAACATTACCAAAACCTCGTTTTCTGCAACAGGTTTGTGCTCTACTCCTTTCGGAATGATTAAAAATTCTCCTTTGTTCAGTGTGATTGTTTTATCACGAAATTCAATATTTAAAGTTCCTTCAGCAATGAAAAACATTTCGTCTTCATTATCGTGTTTATGCCAGACAAATTCACCTTTGAATTTTGCAAGCTTTACTTGTTGCCCATTAAGTTCTCCTACTATTTTTGGCGACCAGTATTCTGAAAACAACTGAAATTTTTCTGCTAAATTTACTTTGTCCATTTGATTAGTTCAATAGCCAATCGTAACCTTTTTCTTCCAGTTCCAGTGCAAGAGATTTATCACCTGTTTTAATGATTTTTCCATCTGCCAAAACGTGAACGAAATCTGGTTGAATGTAATTTAAAAGTCTTTGATAATGCGTAATCAGAAGAACGGCGTTGCCTTCACTTCTAAATTTGTTAACACCATCAGCCACAATTCTCAAGGCATCAATATCCAATCCTGAATCGGTTTCGTCAAGAATTGCCAATTTCGGATTTAGCATCATCATTTGGAAAATCTCGTTTCTTTTCTTTTCACCTCCGGAAAAACCTTCGTTCAAAGAGCGTGAAAGGAAATCTTTTCTGATTCCTAATTTCTCAGAGTTTTCACGAATCAATCCTAACATTTCTTTAGCGCCCATTTCTTCCAATCCGTTTGCTTTTCTTGTTTCGTTAAGAGCGGCTTTGATGAAATTGGTAACGGTAACTCCAGGGATTTCCACAGGATATTGGAAAGAAAGGAAAATTCCTTTGTGTGCTCTTTCTTCAGGAGCATCTTCACCGATTTCTTCTCCTTCGAAAAGAATTTCACCTTCCGTTACCTCGTAATCTTCTTTTCCTGCAATTACAGAAGAAAGAGTCGATTTTCCTGCTCCGTTCGGTCCCATAATAGCGTGAACTTCGCCTGGTTTTATTTCAAGATTGATTCCTTTTAATATTTCTGCGCCATCTTCAATTTTGGCGTGTAAGTTTTTGATTTGTAGCATTGCTGTTTGTTTAATGCAAAAATTTATTTATAGTTTAATTTGTCTTGTTATCCTACTGAGCCTTCAAGGGAAATTTCCAGTAATTTCTGAGCTTCAATTGCGAATTCCATAGGAAGCTTATTCAAAACTTCTTTACTGAATCCATTTACAATCAGAGCAATTGCTCTTTCTGTATCAATTCCTCTTTGGTTGCAATAGAAAATCTGGTCTTCTCCAATTTTTGAAGTCGTTGCTTCGTGCTCTAATTGTGCAGTTGGGTCTTTGATTTCGATGTAAGGGAAAGTGTGTGCACCACACTCATTACCCATCAACAAAGAATCACATTGTGAAAAGTTTCTTGCTCCTTTCGCAGAAGGCATTACTTTCACTTGACCTCTGTATGAATTCTGAGATTTTCCTGCAGAGATACCTTTTGAAATAATCGTTGACCTAGTGTTCTTTCCAATGTGAATCATCTTAGTTCCCGTATCTGCATATTGGTGCATATTGGTAACTGCGATTGAATAAAATTCACCAACCGAATTATCACCTTTCAAAATACAGCTTGGATATTTCCAAGTTACAGCAGAACCCGTTTCAACCTGAGTCCAAGAGATTTTCGCATTTCTTTCGCAAAGTCCTCTTTTTGTTACAAAATTGAAAACTCCACCTTTCCCTTCTTCGTCACCAGGATACCAGTTTTGAACAGTAGAATATTTGATTTCAGCATCATTCATTGCAATTAATTCTACAACTGCAGCGTGAAGCTGATTCTCGTCTCTCGACGGTGCTGTACAACCTTCAAGATAAGAAACGTAACTTCCTTCATCAGCAATAACCAAAGTTCTCTCAAACTGACCAGTTCCTGACTGATTGATACGGAAATAAGTCGATAATTCCATTGGGCATCTTACACCTTTTGGAATGTAGCAGAAACTTCCGTCAGAGAAAACTGCGGAATTAAGAGCTGCATAGAAATTATCGCCTCTCGGAACTACTTTTCCAAGATATTGTTTTACCAAATCCGGATGTTCTTTGATAGCTTCTGAAATTGAGCAAAAGATAATACCCTTTTCTCTCAAAGTTTCTTGAAACGTTGTTTTTACTGAAACAGAATCTACAACAATATCAACCGCAACGTTTGCTAATCTTTTTTGTTCCTCGATATTGATTCCCAACTTAGCGAAAGTCTTCAATAACTCTGGGTCAACTTCGTCAAGGCTTGCCAATTCTGGTTTTGCCTTTGGAGCCGCATAATACCTGATTGCTTGAAAATCAGGTTTTTGGTATTTGATATTTGCCCAATCTGGTTCTGTCATTTTAAGCCAGATTCGGAAAGATTCCAAACGCCATTCCGTCATCCATTCCGGCTCTTCTTTCTTTGCAGAAATCGCTCGAATGATATCTTCATTCAGACCAATCGGGAAATCTTCGTACTCGATATCCGTTTCAAATCCGAATTCGTACTTCTTATTTTCTAAATCGACGCGTAAATCGTCTTCTGTATATTTACTCATTAGATAGATTTTAGATTTTAGACTTTAGATTTTAGATGATTCTCACATCTAACTTCTAGCATCTAATTTCTAATTTATAAACTGAAACTTTCTCCGCAACCGCAAGTTCTTGCAGCATTTGGATTATTAAAAATAAAACCTTTTCCGTTCAAACCTCCTGAATATTCCAGAGTTGTACCTGCAAGATAAAGGATTGATTTTTTCTCAATAATGACTCTTACACCATTATCTTCAAATATCGTGTCGGTTTCATTTTTTATATTGTCAAACTTCAAGACGTATTCTAGCCCGGAACAACCGCCGCTTTTTACGCCTACTCTTATATAGTCAGTCTCAGGATTGAAGCCTTCTTCGGACATCAGCTGAGCCGCTTTGGATTTTGCCTGATCGCTTACTTGTATCATTGTTTTTATTTAGACTGATTTTAGCTTACAAAAGTACGAACTAATTTCCGCAATCTCAAATCGATGACATCTATTTTAACGATTTCGAATAGAGTTCCCTATTTCGTTTTGTGATGAAATACAGTTTGTTAATGTTAAATTGTTATCAAAAAATGAACAATTATTAATTCTGATTGTTCTTATAATTAACTTTGCTCGATTTTCTTAATCAAACAATCAGTTTTAAATTATGAAGAAGCTATTTATTTTGATGTTATTAATTTTCGTTTCAGGGAAAATATCAAGCCAAACCGAAAGATACATTTATCAGACGGAAGTGAATCCTGATACCATCAACCTCGTGAATATGAAGGTTGAAAATACTTTTCTTGACATCAAAAATAATCAGTCATTATTTATCAGTGAAAGTAAATTGCTAAAAGATTCTTTAACTGCAGTTCTAAAACAACAAGGAATTACAGAAATTAAAAAATCAAAAAAAGATAAAGCCGAATTTCCAAAATTGCCGAACGGGAAATCTATTCAACCTACTTTTTTTGAATATTTCATCACAAAAAATAGAGATGACAGAACTGTGAATTTTGTAGATAACGTCGGCTCAAAACAAATTTATTATCAGGAAGACAGAAAAATGAATTGGAATATTTCTGATCAAGTTTCTGATTTTAATGGTTATAAAGTTCAAAAAGCGACGATGACGTTTGGAGGGAGAACTTGGACTGCGTGGTTTGCTCCAGAAATTAAAATTTCGGATGGACCTTATAAATTCTTTGGACTTCCTGGATTGATTTTAAAATTGGAAGATGACAAGGGCGATTACAGATTTAGTTTCACAAAAAAAATCACGCTTGCAAATGCTTTTTCTGAAACTATAAAACCAGATGCAAGAAAATCTACAAGGATCAACTTACAAGGTGACAAAGCTTCTGTAAGAATGGAAATGGTGAAAAATAAAGACCCAGAGATCAATCTGGATAATTTCAATCCTGGCGGAGGAAGAGGAATGAACCGAGGTGGAGGAATGAATGGCGGATTTGGAGGCCAGCCAGGTGGAGGAATGCCAAATGGAGATATGGGAGGTCAAGATATGCAAATTGGAAATCCAACTCAAAATCCTATGCCGAGTAATAGAAATGTAGTGGATTTTGGAAATACAAACCCTATAGAATTAAGCAATAGACAATAGATATGAAATTAATAAAACTATTTAGCCTGTTGGCAATGCCATTGGTAATGGCCCAACAAAGTACTCGTTTTGTATATCAAGTTACACAAACTCCAGACTCTACAAATACGGAGAGAAAAACGGAACTTGCCTATTTGGACACCGACGGAAAAAGGTCGCTTTTCTATGCAGAAAATACCTTAAAAAGAGACTCTCTAATGGATAGAATGAGAGCGACCAAAAATTTTGACAGGGAACAAATGCAAAATTTGAGAAGTAATCTTCAATTCACTATTGAAAAAGACCTTGCAAATCAAAATTTGGTTTACAAATCCAGAATTGGAAGAGACCAATATTCTTATAACGAAACTCCTGCTTTTGATTGGAAAATCTTACCAGAAACGGTTAAAATTGGTGATTATCAAACGCAGAAAGCAGAAACTAAATTCGGAGGAAGAACTTGGTATGCCTGGTTTACCCAGCAAGTTCCTTTTCAGGATGGGCCATATAAATTCTCTGGTTTGCCGGGGTTGATCGTGAAAGTTCAGGATGACAAAGGTGATTACTCTTTTGATTTGATGCAGACAAAAAAAATTACGGAAGTTCAGCAACCATCAACCAGAGGGCAATATATCAATATTCCGAAAAATAAGTATGCAGATCTGCAAAAGAAATTCCAGAAAGATCCTGCTACTTTTTTTAATTCTCAAAGTGGAAACACAAGACAAGGAAGAGGTCCAAATGGCGGAGGAAATAATAACAGGTCAAACATGGATCCAAAACAAATGCAAGAGAGACTAAAAAGGATGGAGGCCGAAATCAAAAGTCAAAATAACCCAATCGAACTGAAATAATAAAACGTCCCAAAATTCTGGGACGTTTTTATTTTAAGATTTTCTTATTTCTTTGATCTCTTCAATTTTTTCTTCGAAGTAATCTTTTCTGTCGGGATGTTTTTCGGAAAGTATTTCGTAAGCCTTTATTGCTTTGGAGTATAGTTTTTGTTCTGTGTATAATTTAGCCAGGGTTTCTGTCATCAGATGAGAAATATCGTCTTTCTTTTCCTTCACAACATAGCTGCTTTCTTCTTTCAGCTGAGATATTTTCGGGTTGGTCTCTATAAAGTTGTCGATGATCTTTTCCTTGACCTTAGAAGGCTCTTCTTTTGTTTCTGTCCGTTCGATCTTCAGCCAGCTTTGCCAAGTGTTGATGAACGTTCCCACATTGCTTTCAGGTGATTCTTTAGCGTCAATCTTTTCTTCAGTTGGAACAATTTTCTTTTTTTCTTCGATTTTAGAGACATCATTTCCGAAGAATGAAACGTTCATAATAGGTCTTTCTTCTTCAGAAGTTTCGATTTTATTTTCTTCAATCTGCGTTTCTTCTGCTATAATTTCTGGTTTGATTTCAGATTCCTCAACTTTTTCTGGCGTTGGAGCAAAATCAACTTTCGTAATAATTTTCGGGATTTCTCTTTCTTCTGGTTTACTTTTTCCAATTAAAGCATCTGGCGTATTCGTTGAGAAAGACATTGGTTTCCAGTCAGAAACCGGTTCTTGAACTTCGATTTTTATTTCAGTAATTTCAGGTTTGATCTCAACCCGCGGAACTTCCGTTTTATCTTCAATAATGTCGAAAGTCTGCGTGTTTTCAAAATTAATTTGAGTCTCTTCAATCTTTTCTTCCTGAACTGGATTTTCAGATTTTACTTCTTTTTCCTCAATTTTTGTAGGTTCAGAAACTTCAAAAGATTGCGTGTTTTCAAAACTGATCTGGCTGTCATCAATATCACCTTCCGAAATATTTTCTATGAAAGTTTCTTTAAATTCAAATTTGAAACCAGTTTTTTCTTCGCTTGGCTTTTCTTCAACCTTTTCTTTTTTTGGAGGATTAAGATAATCCAAATGATTTTTCGGAATCGAGAATTTAACATTCGGAAGGAAGTCCTGAATCCCATTAAAACTAATATCTTGCGAAGTAATTTCCGGCTCAAATTCTTGTTTTGAAGCAATTTCCTCAACTTTAGTTTCTTCTAAAGTTAAAATATCTTCAATATGTTCAGGTTTAGAAATCGATTCTTCCGCAGGGTTTTCATCAATGATAATTTGAGAATCAATAGTTTCGGTTTCTTCTTTTAGAACGAGTTGTCCAGATTCTTTTGAAGCTTCCAAATCAACTTCCGAAGTTTTTTCTTCGAGGAAATTCTCTTCACCTTCGTAGAGCAAACGGTTCTTTTCTCCATCTACAACTATGAATTCTGAGTTCTCTGCATTTTCTGCTTCGATGATTTTCTCAACATCAAATTTATTAAGAACAGAATGTGTTTCCGTATTCTCAATTTCAGTAACGATTTTAGATTCCGTAGGTTTTGCTTCTTCGGTTGTTTTGTCGTTAATTGTTTGATTGTCAGTTTTTTCTTCGGTTGTAATTGGTGTTGATATAATTTCTTTTTTAGAAACTTTTTCAGAATTGATGAAATGATAGAGTATCTTTTTATCTGTCGTGTAAGCTGCTGTTTTAGAAAGGTTTTCTTTATAATTTTCAGGCTTGTAAAGATTGATTCCATAAAGATAAAGCGCTCTTATACTTTGTGCATAAGGCATTTTATCTGATTCGGATCTCAAAATTTCCAAATCGGATTCGATTATTATTTTCGGATTTTTTACTAATTCTAAAACTCTTGTATTCATTCTTTTACCAATTGGCTACAATATCATTGAAAATTTTGTTGATAATTCTATCATTCACAATTTTCACTTGTGCAGTTTCTATCGTGTTTAGGTCAAGGTCGCTATTGAAAACAGCTTCATCACTATATGTTCTGTCAAAACTCAATGTTGGGTCTTTGCTGTTTTCGTAATGTACTTTTACAGAGATCGTTAGTTTGTTTTGCTGAGCTTGTATTGTATTTCCAGATGTTGTTGTGGTTGCTGACCCGATACTTGTAGGCGTGATATTGTAATCACTTATTTCCCCTTCGATCAACAGGTCGGGATTCTCCAAAGCGCCTTTCAAAGTAGTTCTTTGAAGGAACCGATTCTGCAAAGCTACCGTAAAATCCTGACTTAGACTTGGGAGATTATTCGCAGCATTATTTGGAAACATATTGATTTTCACCGTTTTCATATCCTCACGAAGAGATGATCCTGTGAAAGAATAGCAACTTGTAAGAATAAAGAATAAAGAGAAAAGAAAAAAGATTTTAATTCTCTGGCTTCTGGCTTCTGACTTCTGACTTCTGACCATTATTCTTCTAAATTATATTGTTTTATTTTTCTATAAAGCGTTCTTTGCGAAATTCCCAATTCATCCGCAGCTTTATTTCTTCTTCCTTTGTGTTTTTCTAAGGCTTTGATAATCAAATCTTTTTCATTGTTTTGAAGTGAGAGAGATTCTGGTCTGGCTTCTTCAATCTCAATATCTTCTACATCGTTGTAATGATGGTCTTCGTCCTCAGAAATAATCGTAGGATGATGAATCTGATTTTGATTATTGTTATTATTTTCGAAGTAAAGTAAAGAATTAGGACTTGCTACTTGTTGTGTTTCAGGAGTATAAATTCTATTGATGAGATTTTTTTCCTGCAAACTGAGGTCTGTATTTCCTTTATTTTTTATCAGTTCCGAAGTTAAGGATTTTAAATCATTAATATCGCTTCGCATATCGAAGAGGATTTTGTACATAATATCCCTTTCCGAACCAAAATCCCCGGAAGTTCCAGTTCCATTTGTTTTATTGACAACAGCTGGAAGATTGGCATTCATCGGGATATATTCTGCTAATTTTACAGAATTAATTTCACGATTCTGCTCCACAACAGTCATTTGCTCAACCAAATTTCTCAATTGACGAACGTTCCCAGGAAATGCGTAATTTTCGAGGTAAGCAATAGCATCATCAGTTAATTTAAGTTCTGGCATTCTGTATTTCTCAGCAAAATCAATTGCAAACTTTCTGAATAATAAATGAATATCTCCTTTTCTTTCTCGCAAAGCCGGCATATCAATCTGAACGGTATTCAAACGATAATAAAGGTCTTCACGAAAACGCCCGTCTGTAATTGCCTTCATCATATTAACGTTAGTTGCAGCAACGATTCTTACATTCGTTTTTTGAACTTGAGAAGAACCAACTTTCATAAATTCACCACTTTCCAAAACTCTCAAAAGACGAACCTGAGTTTGCAAAGGTAATTCTCCAACTTCGTCAAGGAAAATTGTTCCGCCATCTGCGACTTCAAAATAACCTTTTCTGGTAGAAGTTGCTCCCGTAAAAGCTCCTTTTTCGTGTCCGAATAATTCTGAATCGATAGTTCCTTCTGGAATTGCTCCGCAGTTTACAACAATATAAGGTTGATGTTTTCTTCTTGATTCTGAGTGGATAATTTTCGGGATGAATTCCTTACCAACACCACTTTCTCCAATTACGAGAACGGAAATATCTGTTGGTGCTACTTGTATCGATTTTTCTAAAGCGCGGTTCAAAGCGGGAAAATTCCCAATGATTCCGAAACGTGCTTTTATGGATTGTAAGTCTGCCATTTTTTTAATTTTTTGTCCGAAATCTGTATTTAGAAATCGGAAGATTTTTGATTTTGAATTTTAAAATTGAATCTACAGTTCAGTAATTTGAACTCTGTAAACCTTGTTGAAGTGATGGGTGTAACCATCTTTCATTGTTTTGCCTTCGTCATAGGACTTCAAGGCTAAACTTTTCAAATCCAAATAATCTTTGTTCCTAATTTTAGAAACTTTGCTTCTAAAATATATATTTTCTGCAAAATCGTAATTTTTGCTTTGTTTTTCAAAATTTTCTAAGGCTTTGTCGTATTTCCCAGTTTCGAAATAAGTAACGCCTAATTGATAGTAATCGTAAAGTCCAAAATGATAATCCTTAGTTTTAAAAAGATTTTCTAAAATTTGAATTGCTTTATCTTTTTGATTTAAAGCGCTATAACTGATTGCTTTTACGACATATAAATTGTAATCTCCGTTTTGAGAATGTCCAATATTCTCGGGTCTGAATTTTTCAAGTGTATCAAAATCTTCGATAGCGCCTTTGTAATCTCTCAGAAACTGATATCTACACCAAGCACGATATCCCAAATGTTCTTTAGGATTAAGTTCAACGGCTTTATCGATTAGTGTTTTCCAACTGACAAAATCACCATTCTTAAGATAAGGAACGGATTTTTCAAAATAGGCATCATCATAAGTCGGACAAATTTCGATGGCTTTGTCAAATGCCAATTGTGACAAAGAAAGACCTTGATATTCACCTGCCTGATTAGAAATTTCACAAGCTTTCCTGCAATTTTCTTCTGTGAAAATACTGCAATTGACCTGCGCGGAAATCTGAGAATATACCGCAAGGAAAATTAAACTAAGGTAATATTTCTGAAACCTTTCCATCGGTAATTTTGTAGGTTAAATATTGGTAATAATCTATTTTTTTTCCACGAATTTCTATGGGAATCCAGCCGTTTAAAGATTTTGTAAAATTTAAAAGTTTCAATGAAAAATCTTTATCAAAATTTTCTTCCTGATAATGTTCATTCATCTGTTGAACACGGAATAATCCTGTTTTTCCTTCACAATTGATTACAAAACGGATTGTGATGTAGCCATTTATTTTTTTTGGAGAAGACAAATTTAATTTTTCTAATTCTCGAATGATTGTAATCTTCTCACCATTATATTGAAACCCTTTTGAGTCATTATAATACTGAATTCCATAATCCTTGTCCAAACATCTCTTAAAGTCTGGATTGTCTATGTTCTTATCAAAAACAATGTCTCCAACTTGATTCGGGTAAACGGTTACATTTTTTTCAGATTGACAACTGAAAAGTATTGGTGAAAGGAGTAATATGTATAGAAGATTTTTCAAAAATTATTTATAGCTTTTTATAAATTCAAAAACAGGGTCGATACCATTAACATAGTCATCAAAAGTAGCTTCTACAACGTAATCTGGTTTTATAGTATTGACGTTTTTCTTTTTTGTTCTGATGAAATAATAGGTGGAATAAGTCAGTTTCAATTTAGAATTTGGCAGTTCAAAACTTTGGATTTCTCCATAATGATTTGGTTTTCCCGAAGTTTCTTCTCCTACGAATATTGCTTTGGTTTCGTCTTGGAAATCTGTTGCGTTCAGTATTGCGGAAGAAAAAGTGTCACGACCTAAAACCACAAAAAGATGACCTTTTTTATTAATGTCACGATTCTGAGACAGTTTCTTAACAAATTCTCGACCTTGTTTGGAGCTTCCGCCACCATTTTGTCGCATATCAAAAATCAGCCTATCGACTTTATTATCCTTGATGATTTTAAAAACCGAATCTTCAAATTCTTCAAAACTCAACGGATTCTCAGAAGACGAATTACGTTTTTCGTTGGTTGTACAAACATTGTAAAGTACATACAGGATTTTCTCTTGGTCAAAATATTTTTTCTCGAAATATTTCTTCTTATTTTCCTGAACGAAAGTCAAGGTTTTTGGTGTGATTCTTACTCGGTTTTCCTTTGTTATTATAGATGGAAAAACAGTTTTCTCAGCTATTTTTCCGTCCTTTTCATATTTTATCTTTACAGCATCGGTTTTGGAAAAGCCAAAGTTTCTGAGAACTTGATTAAAAGGCAAAATCTCTGGAATACGATTTCTGAAAATCCCAGAATTTTCATTAGGAAAAAGCGTAGATAAACTATCTGTAACTGTTTTAATATCAAAACCATTAACAGCCAATATTTTTCCACCTATCAATTCTTTATTTTCAGAAGTTGTAAGCGTAATGTAAATATTATTCCCAAAGAAATACAAACCCAAAGGCAAGATTTCATTTTTATCAATGAACTTTTTAAATGAAAGATTGGTGTGTGTGTCGCCTTGTTTTGCAAGAGTTTGCTGTACCTTCAAAGCAACTTGAAAATCAGTAAGATTATTCGATTTAGCAATAATATTATTAAGTTCTTTTGTGAAATCCGCTTCAGAACGGAGAGCAAAAAGATTGTAATGCTTATTGGTAAGATTGCTTTGCAGGTATTTTATATCCTCATTCCATTTCTCACTACCCATTTGCGCAGAGATGCTCAAGGATAATGATAAAAAGAAGAAAATTAAAACCAGTCTTTTCATTTGTGTTCTAGGAATTTACAAAACTGTTTCTCCCAAAAGCGTTCCTTGCGTATTCCCGTGAACGAAAACGGAAACAATGTCACCAATTTTCTGTCCTTCCAACATATCGAAAACACAAACTGCATTTTGGGAATTTCTACCTTTCCACTGATTTTTATTCTTTTTGGAGATTCCTTCGATTAAGATTTCGTGAACTCTACCAACGTAAGAAGCCATTCTCTTTTTGGATAATTCGCCTTGCAAAGCGATTACTTCCGCCAAACGTCTTTGCTTAATATCTGCAGGAATATCGTCTTCCATTTTTTTGTGAGCAGGTGTTCCTGGTCTTTCTGAGTAAGCGAACATATAACCGTAATCGTATTCCACTTCTCTCATCAATGATAATGTATCTTGGTGGTCTTCCTCTGTTTCTGTGCAGAATCCGATAATCATATCTTGTGAAAAAGAGATGTCTGGAACGATTTCCTTAGCTTGTCTGATTAAATCCAAATATTCCTGACGCGTGTGTTGACGATTCATCAAGTCAAGAATTCTATCACTTCCACTTTGAACTGGCAAGTGAACGTATTTGCAAATATTATTATGTTTTGCCATCACTCGGAAAACATCAAGACTCATATCCTGAGGATTGGAAGTCGAGAATCTGATTCTCATATTAGGGACTGCATTCGCAACCATTTCCATCAATTGAGCAAAATTCACAGCTGTCAATTTTTGCATTTCGGATGCTTTTGCAAAATCTTTTTTAGGACCACCTCCATACCAAAGGTAAGAGTCAACATTTTGACCTAAAAGTGTAATTTCTTTGTAACCGTTATTCCAAAGGTCAACACACTCTTCTATGATAGAATGCGGGTCACGACTTCTTTCGCGACCTCTTGTGAACGGAACAACGCAGAAAGTACACATATTATCACAACCTCTTGTGATTGTCACAAAAGCTGTAACACCGTTTCCACCAAGACGAACAGGGTTAATGTCTGCGTATGTTTCTTCTTTTGAGAGAATTACGTTGATAGCGTCTCTTCCGTCATCGGTTTCTTTAAGAAGATTTGGAAGGTCTCTGTAAGCATCCGGACCAACTACCAAATCCACGAGTTGTTCCTCGTCTAAGAATTTGGTTTTCAATCTTTCTGCCATACAGCCAAGAACACCCACTGTCATATTTGGACGTTCTTTTTTTAGATTCTTGAATTGAGCGAGACGCATTCTCACGGTTTGCTCAGCTTTTTCACGGATGGAACAAGTATTTAAAAGAATTAAATCCGCTTCTTCCACCTTTAAAGTCGTGTTGTAGCCTTGTTCATTAAGAATGGATGCAACAATTTCTGAATCAGAGAAATTCATCTGACAACCGTAACTTTCTAGAAATAATTTTTTAGAATTTCCAGATTTTTCGGCAATAGCAAAAGCTTCTCCTTGTTTGGTCTCGTCTATATATTTTTCCTGCACTACATTTAGATTTAAAGTTCAATATTTAGAAATCCAATGCTGATGAACTTTGAACCCGAAAATTTGAACTGTTTAAGTCTGCAAAGATACAAAATATTGTGACAGAATGGCAGTCAATAATATAAACAGATTAATTCTATTGACTTTAAAAGAGAAATAATTATTCAGGATCTGTTATTGCTTTTAGTGTTAATCTAAATCGAAAATCTATTGGCTGGCCATTGATAGTAGCGGGTGTCCATTTTTTCTTCATACCTTTAAAAGTTAGAACAATCATCCTGTCGAATTCGTCAAGTCCAGTTTTCTTCGTTAGGATTATATCTTCCAGTTTTCCGTCTTTTGTAATTGTAAATTCTGTTTCTACCGTAAAAATGTCATTCCAGCTGAATCTTCTTAAATCAAGTTTAGCGATTAATTCTTTACGAAAGCGATCAATGTTATCTTTTCCATAGTTGTTATAAACAGGCGCACTGAAAAGCGGATAATACCCTTCTCTGTAATTATTAAAAAAATCGTCCGGAAAAATGATAAATCTGGCAACTGCACTTTGCTCTATACCATTCAATGATGCTGGTTTCCAGCCATTCTGATATTTAGCTACTTCTCTGGCAAGATTGTAAGCACATTTATTTGACTCTACAACTTTGGGATTAAGATCTCTGATAAATTGTATGGAAGAGTCAGGCTTAATCAACACGCTGAATTGGTAGATCTCATTTTTGTTTGAACAAGGTTGAAGTTTCTTTTCGACAACAATATCGTGAAAATCTTTGTAATAACCGATATAACCACCAGCATAAGGCATTTGATTTTCGGGATATCTTTGTAAAACCTCGGTTTGAGAATGAGCAACAGAAAATTTGAGTAGGAAAATTAAGACAAAAAATAATTTAGCTTTCATTATGGTTATATGTTTTAGCTTTAAAATTAATATTCTTCATCAGAATGGTCAGAAGTAAAATTGATCTCGAAAATAATATTAGAACTTACAGGAACTCCGTTTTGAAGAGCAGGTTTCCATTTCTTTTTGATTCGTCTCATAGCAAAGTCCATATCTTGTCGGAACTCCTCATCATTTCTCACTTTTGGGTAGATTTTCATTTCGCTCATTTTTCCTTTCTCATCGATGGTAATAACGAAAGAAAACTTCCCGTTCACAGCATAAGCTGTCAAATCCACATATCCGTGAACCATTTTCATAAACTCATTTCGAAAAGCTTCTTGTCCGCCAGGGAATTCTGCTTTTTTGGTAAGATTGGATAAATCCGAATTTTGTGAGTGAAAAGATGAACTAATGAATATTGCAAAGATTAGAAATAAGTATTTCATTGTTTAGGTTAAAAGTTTTGTCAAATATATTAAAATAGCGACGGAAATAAACCTAGCATAATTTTGATTTTGTAAATTTGATTTTAATTTAACATAATGAAAATTACACTTAATAGAATCAACGACGATTTCTTATTCGAATGTTCCAATGAACAGGGAAATTCTATTTTATTAGATAATACGACTTTGCCTGGTGCAAAAGGTGTTTCTCCAATGCAATCTGTTCTAATGGCAGTTGCTGGTTGTAGTGGAATTGATGTCGTTTCAATTCTGAAAAAACAACGTCAAACGATTACAGATTTCAAAGCGGAAGTAGAAGGTGAAAGAGTTCAGATAGATGACGCAAAACCTTTCAAATCTATCAAAGTGAAGTTTTTCCTAGAAGGCGAAATCGACCCGAAAAAAGCTAAAAAAGCATCGGAATTATCTTTCGAAAAATATTGTTCGGTTTCTAAAACGCTTGAACCAAATGTTGAAATCACTTATGAAGTCAGCGTGAATGGTGAAATTGTAGAATAGTTTTTTCGATGAAAGTTTATTTATCAAATCAGAAAAATAAATTCAAAAAGCATTTAGAAGATTTGAAATCTAAAAATGTGATGATTTATGATAAATCTAAACTAGTCGAAAAAATCACTCAAATACCGATTGATAAAGAAAAGACTATTGATGAAATTGATTTAGAATTTCTTTTTGATTACAAAATTTTCCCAAGCAATATTTTGATTTTCAAAACCCAATGGAATGATGAAAATCGAGAAATGAAAATTGGCGATACAATTCTGCAACAGGTTTTCTTACCACCAATAAAATCTTTTTCGCAAAAAATCATTTTCGGCGTCAGAATCAAGGAAATTATTAATCAAGAAAATATAAAAGGCTTCAGTTATGAAACGCTGGAAGGTCACGTAGAAAAAGGAATTTCCACATTTACAATTGAAGAATTGAATCAAAAAATTATTTTCAAAATTCATACATTTTCGACGCCGGGAAATATATTATCAAAATTATTGGCGCCAATATTTTCAATTCCTTATCAAACTTATTGTACGAAACAAGCTTTGAAAAATGTAAAGCAACAAATTGAAAATCAATAAAAAACCTTATCAAAAATCTGATAAGGTTTTTTTATAATTCTATTTATGCGTCAATCTCGGCTGAATCAACTTAGCAACCGTTGAAGTCCAACCAGTCTGATGAGACGCTCCAACACCGCGACCATTATCGCCGTGGAAATATTCGAAGAACATAATGTAATCTTTGAAATTTGGGTCTTGATTAAATTTATCCACACCACCGTTGAAAGCTCTGTTTCCATTTTCATCTTTTAAGAAAATCTTACAAAGCCTGTCGCTGATGTCTTTGGAAACTTCTTCCAGATTCTTTTGAACACCACTTCCTTTTGGATATTCAATAGTCAATGCATCACCGAAAAAGAAATGAAAACGTTGTAAACTTTCAACAATCAGGAAATTAATCGGAAACCATATCGGTCCACGCCAGTTACTATTTCCACCGAACATTCGGCTGTCACTTTCTGCAGGTGTGTAATAAACCACGTGTTCCTGTCCGTGAACAGTAAATCGGAAAGGATTTTCCTCATAGACTTTAGACATCGCACGAATTCCATAATCGCTTAAAAATTCAGATTCATCGACCAATCTGTCAAGAACTTTAGTCAATCTTGTTTTTCTAAGAATACTTAAAAGGTGTTTGTTTCCTTCGCCTTCAACATACCATTGAGAAACGAGTTTCGTCAGTTCTTGTTTGTTTTTCAGAATCCACTCCATCCTTTTTTTGAATTCAGGAAGTTTTTCCAAAAGGCTGTGTTCTACAACTTCCACCGCAAACATCGGAATCAGTCCAACAATACTTCGAAGTTTTAGATTTACACTATCTCCGTTTGACAACTGAAGCAAATCATAGAAAAATCCGTCTTCTTCATTCCAAAGTCCTTGCTTGCCGTCACCGATATTTTCCATCGCCTCGGCGATATAAAGATAATGTTCAAAGAACTTAATTGCCATATCTTCATAGACAGGATTATAGGTTGCGAGTTCCATAGCGATACGCATCATATTCAGTGCATACATTGCCATCCAACTCGTTCCGTCAGCTTGTTCCAGATGTTCGCCTTCACTGAATTCCATATTTCTATCAAAAGCTCCAATATTATCCAGACCAAGGAATCCGCCTCCAAAAAGGTTATTCCCATTGTAATCTTTTCGATTAACCCACCAAGTGAAATTCAATAATAATTTCTGAAATACCCTTTCCAAGAAAGCTAAATCTGGTTTTCCATTATTTTTTTCATCGATTTTAAAAACTCGGAAAGTTGCCCAAGCGTGAACTGGTGGGTTAACGTCATCAAAATTCCATTCGTAAGCAGGAACCTGACCGTTCGGATGCATATACCATTCTTTCGTCAAAGTAATCAATTGATTTTTTGCAAATTCCGAATCAATCACAGAAAAACTCACACAATGGAAAGCCAAATCCCAAGTCGCATACCAAGGATATTCCCATTTATCGGGCATCGAGATGATATCTTTGTTATGAAGATGTTCCCAATTGCTATTTCTTACAAAACCTTTTCTTTGGATTGGAAAATTAGGGTCGCCTTTCAGCCATTTTCCGATGTTATAATGATAAAATTGTTTGTTCCAAAGCAAACCAGCGAATGCCTGTCTTTGAACATTTTTTTCATCTTCATTTTCAATGTCTTTTTGAATGTTCGCATAGAACTCATCTGCTTCCTGTTTTCGTCTTGAAACGATTTCATCAAAATCCCAAAACGCATCATCCATAATATGAGGCGACAATCGGAATTCGAAAACTTTATTGCTGTTCGCTTCTATGATTTCTTCACAGTGAAGAGACGCTTTAGTTCCTGTTTTCGAAGGATTAACCGTATCAAGACCTTTTGTAATATATTGATTAATTCCGTCTTTGAAAAAACCTTCAGTTTTCGGAAGATTAAATAATCTTGAGCGATTAGTTTCATTTTCACAAAACAAAGCATCCGCATTTCTGTTTCGTGAATATAATTTTTTTATACTAAGGCTATTATGATGAACGTCAATTTCGCCTTGCTTCGAGAAACCAAGTTGTCCTTTGTAATCATTGTAACCCCACATCCAGTTATTTCTGTACCAAACTGTTGGCAAAACCACGATTGGAGCAGGCTGGTTACTTCTGTTATGAACATCAATTCTGACTAAGAAATCATCTTCCCCGGCTTTAGCATATTCAATGAAAATATCAAAATATTCATCATTATCAAAGATTCCCGTATCAAATATTTCATATTCTGGGTCTTTGTTGGAGCGTTGCGCATTTGTATTGATGAGGTCATCGTAGGGAAACGCATTGATTGGATATTTGTAAACCATCTTCATATAACTATGAGACGGCGTATTGTCCAGATAATAAAAAATCTCCTTGATATCTTCGCCGTGATTTCCCTGATAATTACTCAGTCCGAAAAAACGTTCCTTAACTCTGCAGTCATTTTTATTCCAAAAAGAAAGCGCAAAGCACAATTGCTGTTTCTCATCCGAGATTCCCGCAATGCCTTCCTCTGCCCAACGGTAAGTCCACGCTTCCGCCATATCGTGACCGGTAAATCCCCACGCATCACCGTTTGTACTGTAATCTTCGCGTACATTTCCCCATTGGCGGTGGCTCACGTAAGGTCCCCACTTTTTCCAATGCGGATTTTTTAATTTTTCTTCTTCATTCATTTTTCTAATTATTTTTCGAGAATAATTATTCTTTTTATTAGGAGCAACAAGTTTTTGTCTTCGAATCACGATTCCAACCCGCTGTCCACTATATCTTTTTTTGCTTAGAGAGATTTGTCATCAAAAGAAAACTATTTCAAAAGCAAAAAAAGGATGCCGTTCCCATCGAGGCTATGTTGAAGATTTTCCCTTCTTTCACGATAAAAAATAAGCAGAATAAAAATCATTCATAGCTCATAATTCATCACTAATAACTTTACCCATTGTCTGCAAAACTCTCCAATGTCGTCATTCCGCCATCTACATAGATACTCGCACCAGTAATATAATCCGAATAATCACTCGCCAAAAATACGGCTAAATTTCCAATGTCTTCCGGTTGCCCGATTCTGTCATACGGAATAAGCGTCATCAGCGCATCCAGAGACTTTTGATTATCCCAAGCCGACTTATTAATAGGTGTTTGTATTGCGCCAGGACAAATATTATTCACACGGATTTTTTGTTTACCGTATTCCTGCGCCAAAGTCTGCATCAGCATTCTTAAAGCACCTTTACTGGAAGCATAATTGGCGTGTCCAGCCCAAGGAATAGTCTCGTGAACACTACTGATATTGATGATTTTTCCAAGCGCACAGGATTTTTCTGTCATTCCACGCTTTAGGAATTCCTTAATCGCTTCTCTTGAACAAAGAAATTGTCCTGTCAAATTCACATCAATTACTTTTTGCCATTGAGCAAGAGTCATTTCTACAAAAGGTGCATCTTGTTGCAAACCAGCATTATTAATAAGAACATCAACAGTTCCAAAGTTCTCAATAGTTGTTTGAAACATTGCCAGAACTTGGTCTTCCTTACTCACATCACATTGAATAATCAAACCTTCGCCTCCGTTTTCTTCAATAGTTTTAAGCGTTTCTTCCGCTTCCAGACGAGAATGTTCAGATGAATGATTTATAATTGTGATTGCGCCTGATTTTGCCAAACTAATAGCAATTCCTTTTCCTATTCCACTGCTAGAGCCTGTGACAATAGCAACTTGTTTATTTAGATTAATGTCCATTTTTCAAATTTGTGATTTTTTCTAAGCAAATATTATACATAATTGCTACTATAAATATCTTAAAATTAATTGTTAACAAAAAATTGATGTAGAGAAATTTTCATACAATTTGGAACTAATGCAATTTCTTGTCTATCTTTGCGCCCAGATTTGTTCATTTACATATTGAAAATGTTATCGAGAAAGGTGGAGAGATTAGACTCTGTGAAACCTTGGCAACCCTTCGGAAACGAAGAAGGTGCTAAATTCTATCCGCAATGGCGGAAAAGATAACCAAACATTTTATTCTACATTTCCCTGTAGCATTTTCAATTTAATCTTATCAAAATTGAAAAACGAGCTACAACATATCAACCTTAATAACTTCACGACTCAGAACGGAAAAGTTCTCGATATTCCATTAAGCTACCAGCTTTTTGGAAAAGAACTATATTCAGCGCCGATTGTTTTAATTAATCACGCTTTGACAGGGAATTCTGATGTTGCGGGAGAAAACGGTTGGTGGAAATCTTTGGTTGGGGAAGGGAAAATAATTGATACCAATCGATTTACAATTATTTCTTTCAATATTCCGGGAAATGGGTTTGACGGATTTTTCATTGATAATTACGAAGATTTCACAGCTCAGGATATTGCATCGATTTTCCTTGAAGGATTGAGAAATCTTAAAATCGAAAAACTTTTCGCTTTAGTTGGCGGTTCTGTTGGCGGTTCAATCGGTTGGAAAATGCTGGCTTTACAAAATGATTTAGCGGAAAAATTCATCCCGATTGCTACAGATTTTAAAACTTCGGATTGGTTACATTCTCAATGTCTGGTTCAGAAATTTCTTTTAGAATCAGAAGAAAAGCCTCTTGAAAAAGCCAGAGTCCACGCAATGTTGTGTTACAGAACACCTGAATCTCTTAACTCAAGATTCAATAGAGAAATCGATTCTGAAAAACAAATTCTGAAGTCTCACGACTGGCTCAACTTTCACGGAAATCGATTAAACGAAAGATTTAGTTTAAAAGCTTATAAACTCGTCAATCATCTTCTGATGAACATCAACGGAAAGGAAAATGAACTGGAAAACATCAATGCTGAGATTCATTTAGTGTCGGTAGATTCAGACCTTTTTTATCCTGCTTTTGAGATTAAAAATACATACCAATTTTTACAAAATAAAAACAAAAACGTTCAGTATCACGAGATTAATTCCATCCACGGACACGACGCTTTCCTGATGGAATATGAACAATTGAACACAATTTTAACACCTCTATTTTTGAACTGATGACAGACAAGAACGCAATTAATATTTATAGAAATAAAGCTTTGGTCAACTTCGAAGGGAAAAATTTCCTCGGACAAATCGGCGTGGATTCACGTATTTTTCAAGCTTTGAATGGAGGCGGAATCAGCGTTGGTGTCATTTCCCAACAAGCGATAGAAAACGGAATTTCTGTCCTTGTGGATGAAGTTGATGCGGAAGATGCGGTCAAATTCCTGAAAAAAGAATTCGAACAGGAAACGAAGGAAGGTCACGTCAGCAATATTTATAGCATTGATAATTTGAGTGTTATTGGTTTTGTTTCTGATAATTACAATAAGATTTTATCAGAACTTCAGCGCAACAAGATTTTTCCTTTATTATTAAGTCAAATTGCATCTGCCGGACGAGTGAACATTGTCGTAACCGGAAATCAAACCGAAATCACAAAAAACATCATCGAAACCGAAATCTACGGAAAACCAAAAACCGTTCACCTCGCGTTGATTGGCCACGGAAATGTCGGCGGAACTTTAGTCGAACAAATTTTAGATTCAGCTTATGATATTCTGAATCGTAAAAGAGTGGATTTGAAAATCGTTGCGATTGCAAATTCAAGAAAAATTGCCTTTAACAAATCCGGTTTCGGAAGCGATTGGAGACAAAAAATCAAATATTCTACAACAGATTCCAGCGTAGATTCTTTGGTAGATTTTGCAAAAGAACATCATTTGGAAAACCTTGTAATGGTGGATAATACGGCGAGCAAAGATTTTGTGAAGCATTATCCAACGTTTGTAGATAACGGATTTGATATCGTTGGTTCAAACAAAATCTACAACACATTACCAATCTCTGAATATCGGAATTTCAGAAAACTATTAGAAAAAAACAAGAAAAAATATCTTTATGAAACCAATGTTGGTGCAGGTTTACCATTAATTGATACAATTAAACTTTTGCATCTTTCAGGTGAAAATATCACAAGAATCAAAGGTGTTTTTTCAGGAACTTTGAGTTATGTTTTCAATAATTTTTCGCTTCGTAATGACAAATTTTCAACGATTATCAACGAAGCTTTGGAAAAAGGTTACACAGAACCGGACCCGCGCGAAGATTTATCAGGAAATGATGTTGCAAGAAAATTATTGATTTTAGCAAGAGAACTGGATTTGATTAATGAATTTGAAGATATCAATATTCAGAATCTTGTTCCGGAAAGTTTGTTGTCAGTTTCTAAAGAAGAATTTCTTTCAAGATTGGAAGAATTGAATGATGAATATCAAAAAATCAAAGAAAATCAGAAGCCAGACCACGTTTTAAGATATGTCGGCGATTTGCACGGCGATTTGCAAAAAGAAAAAGGCGAATTGGATGTGAAATTAATTTCCGTTCCAGCCAATTCAGCACTCGGACAACTAAAAGGTTCAGATTCAATCTTCGAAATCTATACAGAAAGTTACGGTGAAAATCCAATCGTAATTATGGGAGCCGGAGCCGGAGCAAAAGTAACAGCAAGAGGTGTTTTCGGAGATATTTTAAGACTTAGCGAAACAAAATAAGAAGATAGTCAAGAAAGAACTCGAAGAGTTCAATTTGAGTAGCCGTCGGTGAAACCGATGGAAATAAAATCAAAAACCAATCAACGAACCCGAAGGGTTCAATAAAATAGCTTAGGTAAAACCTACGGAAAAAGAAAATGGAAAACCAAAATTTCGAAACATTAGCCATAAGAACGCAAACCGAAAGAACTCAGTTTGACGAACATTCCACGCCGTTATATCTCACTTCAAGCTTCGTTTTTGAAGATGCAGAAGATATGCGTGCAAGTTTTGCAGAAGAAAAAGACAAAAATCTTTACAGCCGTTTCAGCAACCCCAATGTTACAGAATTCGTAGACAAAATCGTGAAAATGGAGGACGCAGAATCTGGTTACGCTTTTGCAACAGGAATGGCTTCGATTTATTCAACTTTTGCAACTTTACTTAATGCGGGTGACCATATTGTGAGCTGTCAGTCTGTGTTTGGTTCTACGCATACTTTGTTCACAAAATATTTCCCAAAATGGAATATCGAAACATCATATTTCAAAGCAGAAGATGCAGAGAATGTGGAACAATACATCAAACCAAATACAAAAATCTTGTACTTGGAAACACCGACAAATCCGGCAATCGAAGTTTTAGATTTGGAATTCTTTGGACAGATTGCTAAAAAACATAATTTGATTTTCATCGTTGACAATTGTTTTGCGACGCCTTATTTGCAACAGCCAATTAAATATGGAGCAGATATTGTGGTACATTCAGCTACGAAATTGATTGACGGTCAAGGTCGTGTTCTTGGTGGAGTTGCTGTTGGAAAAGCAGATTTGATTCGCGAGATTTATTTGTTTGCGAGAAACACTGGTCCGGCGATGTCGCCTTTCAATGCTTGGGTTTTGAGTAAGAGTTTGGAAACTTTGGCGATTCGTGTTGAAAAACATTGCGAAAATGCATTGAAAGTAGCAGAGTTTCTGGAAAATCATCCGAACGTAGAGTTAGTAAAATATCCATTCCTGAAATCTCATCCAAGCTACGAAATCGCAAAAAAACAAATGAAATTAGGCGGAAATATTGTCGCTTTCGAAATCAAAGGTGGAATTGAAGGTGGAAGGAATTTCCTAAATAGAATTAAAATGTGTTCTCTTTCCGCCAACTTGGGAGACACAAGAACAATTGTTACACATCCAGCTTCCACAACGCATTCCAAACTTTCTAACGAAGAAAGAAACGAGGTTGGAATTACTGCTGGATTGGTGAGATGTTCCGTTGGTTTGGAAAATATTGATGATATTATCAACGATTTGAGACAAGCTTTGGATTAATTCAATGATGAAAAAAATAAATAGAATGAAAAATTCAGAACAATTATATAAAGCTCTTTCCGAAAGAATATTAATTCTCGACGGCGCAATGGGAACAATGCTTCAACGTTACAAATTCGAGGAAGAAGATTACCGTGGCGAGCGTTTCAAAGATTGGGAGCATCCTGTAAAAGGAAACAACGATTTGCTGTCGCTTACCCAGCCAGAAGCCATTGCTGAGGTTCATAGAAAATATCTGGAAGCTGGAGCAGACATTTTGGAAACTAATACTTTTTCCGGAACTACCATTGCAATGGCGGATTATTTTATGGAAGATTTAGTTTATGAATTAAACTACGAATCTGCCAAAATTGCCAGAAAAGTGTGTGATGATTTCACGGCTCAGAATCCTGATAAGCCAAGATTCGTAGCCGGTTCTATTGGACCAACTAACAGAACTGCGAGTTTAAGTCCAGATGTGAATGACCCAGGCTACAGAGCTATCACTTTTGAAGAATTGCGTTTAGCTTACAAACAACAATGTGAAGCTTTGTTAGACGGCGGTTCAGACATTCTTTTGGTAGAAACAATTTTCGACACTTTGAATGCAAAAGCGGCGCTTTTTGCCATTGACGAAATTCAGGAAGAAAGAGGAATCGAGATTCCAATTATGGTTTCCGGAACCATTACCGATGCTTCTGGAAGAACATTGAGCGGACAAACTGCAGAAGCATTTTTGATTTCTGTTTCGCATCTCAATTTGTTGAGTGTTGGATTCAACTGTGCTTTGGGTGCAAAACAATTGACGCCTTATTTGGAAGCTATTTCTTCTCAGTCAGACTTCGGAATTTCCGCTTACCCAAATGCTGGTTTACCCAATGCTTTTGGACAATACGACGAAACCGCAGAGCAAATGGCAGAACAAGTGAAAGAATATTTAGAAAAAAGTCTCATCAATATTATTGGTGGTTGTTGTGGAACGACGCCAGAACATATCAAAGCAATTGCTGATTTGGCAAATAACTACGAACCTAGAAAAATTGGTCAATTTAAAAATGCATCGATTTAACAGTTATTGAAATTGTTAGATTGATGTATTTTCATTTTGATACATTATAATTATGAAATACTTGAAATTATCAGGTCTAGAACCTTTAATCATAACTCCCGAATCCAACTTTATCAATGTTGGAGAGAGAACCAATGTTGCTGGTTCCAAAAAATTTCTTCGATTAATCAAAGAAGAAAAGTATTCTGAAGCACTCGATATTGCCAGAAATCAGGTTGAAGGCGGCGCTCAGATTCTTGACGTCAATATGGATGATGGACTTTTGGACGGAAAATATGCAATGGTAAAATTCCTGAATTTGATTGCTTCAGAACCGGATATTGCCAGAATCCCAATTATGATAGATTCATCAAAATGGGAAATTTTGGAAGCTGGTTTACAAGTCGTTCAAGGAAAACCTGTTGTTAATTCCATCAGTTTAAAAGAAGGTGAAGAAGAGTTTATCAATCACGCAAAAGTCATCAAAAGATATGGCGCAGCGGCGATTATTATGGCTTTTGATGAAGTTGGACAGGCTGATAATTACGAGAGAAGACTCGAGATTTGCCAGCGCAGTTATGATATTTT
Organism: uncultured Weeksellaceae bacterium; assembly: GCA_963530025.1. Classification (GTDB taxonomy): domain Bacteria; phylum Bacteroidota; class Bacteroidia; order Flavobacteriales; family Weeksellaceae; genus Epilithonimonas. Next base: position 250,080 of record CAUSBY010000002.1, on the reverse strand, counting down.
GGTTAATCAAGTTGGTTTTCCTTCAGAAGATATTATTTTCGATTTGAATATTTTCCCTGTTGCGACGGGAATGGACGAACACCGCAAAAACGCCATCGATTTTATCGAAGCGACACGCTGGGTTCGCACCAATCTTCCGAATGCTTCCGTAAGTGGAGGTGTTTCCAATGTTTCGTTTTCGTTCCGTGGAAATGATTCTGTGAGAGAAGCAATGCATTCCGTTTTCCTTTATCACGCAATAAAAGCCGGAATGAATATGGGAATCGTGAACCCGACAATGTTGGAAGTTTACGACGAGATTCCGAAAGGTTTGTTGGAATTGGTAGAAGATGTGATGCTCGACAGAAAAGACGATGCAACAGAGAAATTGCTGGATTATTCTGAAAGAGTAAAATCGACCAAAAAAGAAAAAGTCGAAGATTTGTCTTGGCGAGAAATGCCTTTGCAAGACAGAATTACGCATTCCTTAGTCAAAGGAATCGACCGTTTTATCGAGGAAGATACAGAAGAAGCAAGATTGGCATCAGAAAAACCACTTCACGTTATAGAAATTAATCTAATGACAGGAATGGGCGTAGTCGGCGACCTTTTCGGAAGCGGGAAAATGTTTTTGCCTCAAGTTGTAAAATCGGCGAGAGTAATGAAAAGAGCTGTGGCTTATCTTCAGCCTTTCATCGAAGCGGAAAAAGACCAAACTCAAAAATCCAATGGAAAAATCCTGATGGCAACTGTAAAAGGCGATGTTCACGATATTGGAAAAAATATTGTGAGCGTGGTTTTGGGTTGTAATAATTATGAGATTGTGGATTTGGGAGTGATGGTTCCTGCTGAGAAAATTATTCAGACTGCGATTGATGAGAAAGTAGATGTGATTGGATTAAGCGGATTGATTACACCAAGTTTGGATGAGATGGTTCATTTGGCTTCCGAACTGGAAAGAAGAAATCTTGATTTTCCTTTATTAATCGGTGGTGCAACAACTTCTAAAGCTCATACTGCTGTGAAAATCGCACCGAAATATACCAATACAGTTGTTCACGTGAACGATGCTTCCAGAGCGGTTGGTGTTGTGAGTTCTCTTTTGAATAAAGAAAAATCCAGTGTCTATTCTTTGGAATTAAAGAAAGATTATGACGAATTCCGTGAAAAATTTCTGAATCGTCAGGTTGACAAAGAATATGTTCCGATTGCAGAAGCACGTGAAAAGAAATTCAAAATCGATTGGGAAAATGAAAATATTCCGACCCCTAAAAAATTAGGAATCACAATTATCGAAGACCAAAATCTGGATGATTTAGTTGAATTTATTGACTGGTCTCCGTTTTTCAGAAGCTGGCAATTGTTTGGAAAATTTCCTGATATTTTGACTGATAATGTTGTGGGAGAACAAGCGACAATTTTGTTTAATGAAGCTAAAATAATGCTCAAGAAAATCCTTAAAGAAAAGAGTTTTGGAGCAAAAGGTATTTTCGGAATTTTTCCTGCTAATGCTAATGAACAAGATGATATTTTGGTTTATGATGACAATCAGAATGTGATTTCTACTTTTAGAACTTTGCGTCAACAACATAAAAAATCCGAAGGCAAAGAATATTTTGCTTTAAGTGATTTTATTGCACCTGAAAATTCTGGAAAACAGGATTATTTTGGTGTTTTTGCAGTTTGTACAGGTTTTGGAGCGGATGAATTAGCAAAAAAATATGAAGACCAAAATGACGATTACAATGCAATAATGGTAAAAGCCTTGGCAGACCGTTTTGCAGAAGCCTTCGCCGAATATCTTCACAAAAAAGTCAGAACCGAATATTGGGGGTATTCCGAAAATGAATCGTTGGATAACGACGAATTAATCAAAGAAAAATATTTGGGAATTCGTCCTGCGCCAGGTTATCCTGCTTGTCCTGACCATTTGGAAAAGCTGACAATTTGGGATTTGCTAAAAGTAGACGAAAAAATTGGAGTGACTTTAACTGAAAGTCTTGCAATGTGGCCAACTGCTGCGGTTTCTGGATATTATTTCGGAAATGAAAAATCAAAATATTTCGGAGTTGGAAAAATTGATGAAGACCAATTAAAAGATTTCGCTGAAAGAAAAGAAGTTGAATTGGATTATGCCAGAAAATGGCTAGCTCCAAACTTAGCAGATTAATATTATTTAAAATTATTGAATGAAAATTACTGACCATATAAAAAACGCTAACGGCAAAACACTTTTCTCATTTGAGATTGTTCCTCCACAAAAAGGCGTTGGAATTGCCGATTTATATAAAAACATTGACCCCTTGATGGAATTTAAACCTCCATTTATAGATGTTACAACTTCGCGTGAAGAGTACATTTTTCTAGAAAGAGGCAATGGTTTGATGGAACGAAAAATCACCAGAATGCGTCCCGGAACCTTGGGTATTTGCTCAGCGATTCAGAATAAATATAATGTTGATACAGTTCCGCACGTTCTTTGTGGTGGATTTACCAAAGAAGAAACCGAATATCTTTTGGTGGATTGTATGTATTTGGGAATCAATAATATCGTAGCTCTTCGGGGCGATGCTATGAAAGGTGAAAAATATTTTGAACCTACAAAAGGTGGGCACAAATATGCTTCGGATTTGGTAAAACAAATTCACGATTTGGGAATTGGAGAATATCTTCATGGTAAAATTGAATCTGAAAATGATAGTAGTTTCTGTATCGGTGTTGCAGGTTATCCCGAAAAACACATCGAAGCGCCATCTATGAATTATGACCTTCAGATGTTGAAGAAAAAAGTAGAAGCAGGTGCAGATTACATCGTGACTCAAATGTTCTTTGACAATCAGAAATTCTTTGAATTTGTAAAACAAGCAAGAGAAATTGGAATAGATGTTCCAATTATTCCCGGAATCAAACCGATTGCAACCAAAACACATTTGCAGATGTTGCCACAAGTTTTCAAAATCGATTTACCAGAAGCTTTGATTAATGAAGTTTTGAAATGCAAAACCAATAATGATGTCCGAGAAGTAGGTATAGAATGGGCGATTAATCAGAGTAAGGAACTATTGGATTTTGGAATTCCTGTTCTGCATTTTTATTCGATGGGAAAAAGTGATAATATTCTGAAGATAGGAAGAGAAGTTTTTTAAAAGAAAAAAGAGATGCACATTTGCATCTCTTTTGGTTTAGCTATTTAGAAAATTTGTCAAAGCAACGAGGTCAAGTTCCTGATTGAATTTTATTTTCTTTGTCTTGATGAAATCTTTTACTGCGTCTTTTTTATCATTAGGAAGAGCATTTAAAAAATCTTCACTTTTCCTAGTAAGTTTTATTAGATTATCGTCAGTCTTTATGTAATAAACTGGTCTTTGATTTTCAAATTTTGCCGGAGTTCCTGGTATCAAAGTATTGGGAGCCGGAATTTCTGGACTGAATTTCACAGCAATTTTCTTTAGAAGCTTATTTTTTCCATCTGATAGAACTAAAAAGTAACCTGCAATTCCTTCATCATCATTAGTTAGTATAAATTTTTCATTTGTACTGATGTAAACAAATTTTGAGAACGCATTATCTTTAGGTATAGCATAAATATCACTATTGTTCAATACCTCGAATGCATCTTTGTAAAGATTATATCTTACAGCAAGTGTAGTTCCCGTATCACCGATTCTTGCTTCTGCAAAACCATTTTTATAGAAAGGATTACCTTGTATGTCAGAATATTTAAGAACAGCTTTTCCATTATTAATCTCATCAATTGTTTTGCTAAATTTTGCAGCTCTTGCATATTCGCCAACATTAATTTGTTGTGCATTTAAAAATAAACCACTAAAAAGTATAGCTATTGTAATGATTTTTGTCTTCATATTTTATTAATATTTTCTTGTAAAAATACAATTTATAAACATTGTATTAAACAGAAGTTTATCCTTATTTTTACTTTTTAAGAAATTTTATGAAATTATCAGGACCCTTCAAACAAATCATCACACTCAACAATATTCCATTAAAAGGAAAAATTGATGATGAATCTTTAGAAATAATTCCAGATGGAGGAATTCTTACAAAAGATGGAATTATTCAAAAAATTGGAGATTTTGATTCCTTAAAACAACAATTTCCGGATTCAGAAATTGATTTTGTTGAAGGTGAACAAATTGCTATTCCAGCTTTTATAGATGCACACACACATATTTGTTTTGGAGGAAATAGAGCTAATGATTTTGCAATGAGAAATGCAGGCAAAACTTACCTCGAGATTGCCGAATCGGGCGGTGGAATTTGGAGTTCTGTACAGCACACAAGACAAGCTTCTGAAGAAGAATTAATTCAAGGAATTCTCAAAAGAGTAAACGAACTTATAAAACAAGGCATTACAACTATTGAAATAAAAAGCGGTTATGGTTTAAATGTTGAAAAGGAACTCAAAATGCTTCGAGCAATCAAAAAAGCTCAAAGCTTGACAAAAGCCACATTAGTTCCAACTTGTCTTTCTGCACATCTCAAACCAAAAGATTTCGAAGGAACTTCAGAAGAATACCTTAATTATATTTTAAAAGAAATTTTACCAAAAGTTAAAGAAGAAAATTTAGCTAATCGAGTTGATATCTTCATAGAAAAATCAGCGTTTCAACCGGATGAAAGTAAAATATTTCTTGAAAAAGCAAAACAGTTAGGTTTTCAAATTACAGTTCACGCAGACCAATTCACGGCAGGAAGTTCAAGAATTGCTGTTGAGGTTGGCGCAAAATCTGCTGATCATCTGGAAGCGACTATTGATGAAGACATTGAGTTTTTAGCTAATTCAAATACTGTTGCAATTGCTTTGCCAGGCGCAAGTTTAGGTCTTGGCGAACCATTTTCTCCAGCTAGAAAAATTCTCGACAAAGGCGGAATTCTTGCCATCGCAACCGACTGGAATCCTGGTTCTGCACCAATGGGAAATCTCGTGACTCAAGCTTCGATTTTAGCAACTTATCAGAAGCTGACAACTGCAGAAGTGTTATCCGCAATTACCTTCAGAGCGTCGTTTGCTTTAGATTTAGAAGATAGAGGCATTTTAGCGGAAGGTAAAAAAGCAGATTTCATCACATATGAAACCGATAATTTTCAGAATATCCTTTATCATCAGGGAAATCTTTTACCAAATCAAGTTTATATTAATGGAGAAAAAGTTTTATAATGACAGAGAGAGATAGCATAATTTTCGACCTAGACGGAACACTTTGGAATGCATCGGAAACAGTTTCTAAAGCTTTTAATGAAAGTATTAAAGACATCGGATTTGATATTGAAATCACTTCACAAACTGTAAGGGATTTTTCTGGGATGAAGATGAACGATATTTTTGCTCAGCATTTCAGCTTTATTCCAAAAGAAAAATTGCAGGAGTTTGAAAAGATTTATGCAAAAAAAGAAAGCGATTACCTCAAGGAATTTGGAGGCAAATTATTTTCAAAAGTCAAGGAAACTTTAAAAAAACTAAATGAAAATTATAGACTTTTCATCGTCAGCAATTGTATGAAAGGTTATATAGAAAATTTCATCGAGTTTTTTAGTTTTAAAGATTTATTTGAAGATTTTGAATGTTACGGAAATGCAGGATTATCAAAAGACAAAAATATCATATTGATTGTAGAACGAAATAATCTGCAGAATCCAATATATGTTGGCGATACAATTTGGGACAAAGAATCTTCCGAAAAAGCTGGCGTTGATTTTATATTTGCTACTTACGGTTTTGGAACAGTAGACAATCCGAAAATTGAAATTCAAAGTTTTGAAGACTTACTTTCAATTAAATTTTAAAAATAAAAGCCTTATCAGATTTTGATAAGGCTTCATTTATTATAAATTTCGAGAAATTACTTGAACTCAATTGGGAATTTAACCTGAGAATTATCCCAACCTGCGTATAAATCTGCTCCAGATTTTGTCTGTACAAAAGTCACAGAAAAATACTCGATTGGAGAAGCTGTTTTTTCAACAGGAACATTGAATCTCACTACATCTTTGCTTTTGTCATAGAAATAAGCGCCCCATTTATCAATTTCAGAATTTAAAACAATCGTCCATTCTTTTTCAAAAGGAATAGCGAAAATGCTGTAAGTTCCAGCAGGAATTTCTTTTCCACCGATTACTACTGGTGTGTAAAATTTGATTTCAGAATTTTCATTTGCTCCAAATCTCCAGATTTCCCCATACTTAATCAAGTTCCCAAAAACAACTCTGTTTTTTTTCTGAGGACGAGAATAAACGACTTTTACTTTCGGAGCGTCGGACTTTGAAGACGTCACTTGAATTGGAAAATATGACGCATCCATTGGACTTGCATCAGCTGAAAAATAATTCAGTTTTGCAGGGTCTAATTTTGCTTGAGAAAAAGCGCTAACTCCTATTAATAAAGAAGCAACAACGATAAGGTTTTTCATTCTATTTATTTTAATTTTATTAATTGTTCGATGGCTTTGTCCAAAGTTTCCTGCTCTTTTGCAAAACAAAAACGAATCACTTTTTCATCAGTTTTATCTTTGTAAAATGCAGAAAATGGGATAGTTGCAACTTTATATTCTTTCGTCAACCAATAACAAAAATCCTTGTCTTGCTTATCAGAAATTGCGCCAAAATTTGCGGACAAAAAATAAGTTCCTTCACAATCTAATAATTGAAAAGGTGTTTCTTTCAAAGCATTTTTAAGATAATCTCTTTTTGTTTGGAAAAATGTTGAGATTGTTTGGAAATTATCCACATTCTGCAAATATTTAGAAATCGCAAATTGTGCAGGCGTGTTCACACAAAACACATTGAATTGATGAACTTTCCTAAACTCAGTCATCAAATCCGAAGGCGCACAAACATAACCGATTTTCCAGCCTGTGATATGCAATAACTTTCCAAAAGAACCAACTACAAACGTTTTTTCTTTCAGTTCAGGATATTTGGCTAATGTCAGATGAGGTTTTTCATCGAAAGTAATGCTTTCATAAACTTCATCGCTCAAAATAATGATATCTGTGTTTTTAACAATCGTGATTAATTCATCAATATCTTTCTGTTTCAGGATTTTTCCGGAAGGATTATTCGGATTGTTGATGATAATCATCTTGGTTTTTTCGGAAACCAGATTTTTAACTTCATTCCAATTAATTTCGTAATCAGGATAAAGCATTTTGACATTTTTTACAATTCCGCCATTCAAGATAATTGCGGGTTCATAACAATCGTAAGCTGGTTCAAAAATAATAACTTCATCACCTTTTTCCACAAATGCAGAAATGATTGTAAAAATCCCTTGAGTTGCTCCGGCAGTTATATTAATCTCAGAATCCGGATGATAATCCACTTGATACTGAAGATTGAATTTTCTTGAAATCTCTTCCCGAAGTTCTTTGATTCCTACTAAAGGTGCATATTGATTGTAACCTTGTTTCGCAAAATCACCGAGATATTTTATTAAATTCTCATCAGGCTGATAATCCGGAAATCCCTGAGAAAGATTAACTGCGTTTTCCTGTTGCGCTAATAAGCTCATCTCTGTGAAAATCGTCGTTTTCACATCAGGAAGTTTGGAGTTTGGTAATTTAAATGCCATTCTGATTGTAAAAATAAGTAATAATTATTTTAATTCTAAAAGAAAGTTTATTACAATTTAATAAATTCTGTCTCGCTGATTTTGCAAATTAAGCAGATTGTCAATTTAAGTTAATCTGCAAAAATCAGCTTAATCTGCGATAGTTAAATTAATATTTGCGCCTTTGCGATAAAATATAATGCTAGAAGAATTTCGCATTTTGTAAATTTGCAAAAATTAACTTTTTGAAACGTCTTATCTCTATCGTTGGAACTACAGGAATTGGGAAAACCCGATTAGCAATCGATTTGGCAAAACATCTCGATACAGAAATTATTTCCTGTGACTCGCGCCAATTTTATAAAGAAATGAAAATTGGAACTGCAACACCGACTGATGAAGAATTGGCAGAAGCAAAACATCATTTTGTTGGAAATATTAGCATTAACGATTATTATTCGATTGGATTGTACGAAGAAGAAGCTCTGAAAAAATTGGATGAATTATTTTCTGATAAAGATGTTGCAATAATGGTTGGTGGAAGTGGAATGTACGAAAAAGCTGTTGTTGAAGGAATGAATGATTTGCCTGTAGCTGATGAAGAAAATCAGAAAAAACTCATTTCTATTTTTGAAAACGAAGGTATTGAACCTTTACAAAAGTTACTTGAAGAACTTGACCCGGAATATTTTTCTATAGTCGACAAAGATAATTCCAGACGATTGTTGAGAGCTGTCGATATCATTTGGCAAACCGGAAAAACTTATACCGAAAATCTTAGTACACCAAAAGCAAAACGTGATTTTGAAACCATCAGAATTGGGATTAATGCGCCAAGAGAAATCATTTATGAAAGAATCAACCTTCGTGTTGATAAAATGATGGAAAATGGTTTGTTGGAAGAAGCAAGAGGTTTGATTGCTGATAGAGATAAAGTGGCTTTACAAACTGTTGGTTATTCGGAGCTGTTTCGATATTTTGATGGAGAATGGGATTTGGATTTCGCTGTTTCTGAGATTAAGAAAAATTCCAGACGATATGCAAAACGCCAAACAACGTGGAATAGAAAGTTGGAGAACGTAAATTGGGTCAACTATGATAATTCTCTCCAAGAAGCATTATCTTTGCTGAATAAATTAGATTAATTAATCATCACATTAATAAATTAAACAATGTCAAATACACCTTCGAATATGCTGGCTTTAGGAACAAAAGCTCCGGATTTCAAACTTCCTAATCCGTCCAAAAATAACGAATTACAAAGCCTTGAATCTTTGAAAGGAAAAAAAGGAACTTTGGTGGTTTTTATGTGTAACCATTGTCCATTTGTTCTTCATATTATTGATAAATTAGAAGAATTATACGAAGATTACAAATCTCAAGGAATCGAGTTTATTGGGATTAATTCTAATGATGCGGATAGATATCCTGCAGATTCTCCGGAAATGATGGTTGATTTTGTAGATGAAAAAAACATCAAGTTTCCTTATTTATATGATGAATCTCAAGATGTAGCAAAAGCTTATGAAGCGGCGTGTACACCTGATTTTTATTTCTTCGATGAGAATCTAAGTTTGATTTATCGTGGACAAATGGACGATTCCAGACCAGGAAATCAAAAAGAAATTACAGGAGAAGATTTGATTATAGCTTTTGAGAATCTATTAGCGGGAGCTGACCAAGAAGATTTTCAAAGACCAAGTTTAGGTTGTAATATCAAATGGAAATAAAAACAAAAACCGGTAAGTTAATTTACCGGTTTTTTTATTAAAGTTTATCAATGTAATTTTTAAGAAATCGTTTCTGAGATTCAAAAGCGATTTTATTCAAATCAAGTTCTGAAGCTTTTATCCAAATCGTTTCTGAGATTTCTGATTCCTCTAATTTGATTTCAAATTTCTCCTCAACTTCATACAAGTAGAATAAATCCAAAGTGTTGTAATCAATATTCTTGTAAGGATAAATATTCGGCTGACTTCCCAGATATTTGAATTCTGTTGGGCTGATTACTAATCCTAATTCTTCATTCAACTCTCTTGAACAAGTTTCTTCGGAACTTTCTTTTGGATCAGTAAAACCTCCTGATAAATCCCATTTTCCTTTTCCGGGTTCTTGATTTCTTACAGTAAAAAACAGCTCTTCCTTACATTTTATAACAACCGCAACTGCAGCTGCAGTATTATGATATAATACAAAGTCACAATTACTACAGCTCCATTTGGTAATATTATTCCATTTCAAATTTTCCTGACCACATTTGGGACAGAATCTCAAATTTTCCATTGGATAAATTTAAGAAAACTAAGCGATGTTTCTGTTTCTTGGATGGAAATTTAAAATAACATCTCTCAGTTCTTCAGTTTTCAGATGCGTATAAATTTGAGTAGTTGTAATACTGCTGTGACCTAACATTTCTTGGATAAATCTCAAGTCTGCTCCATTCTGCAATAAATGTGTTGCAAAAGAATGTCTGAAAGTGTGCGGAGAAATGCTCTTATTAATTCCAGCTTTCTGAGTTAATTCTTTGATGATAATAAAAACAATTACTCTGGACATATTGGTGCCTCTGGTATTTAGGAAAACAATGTCTTCGTGTTTTTTGTTGACTTTGATTTTCGATCTTACATTTTGGATATAATCGTGAAGATATTCTGCAGTAGAACTTGCAAGAGGTACCAATCTGGTTTTCTCACCTTTACCTTCTACTATTATAAATCCTTCTTTGAAATTGATATTCGATATTTTCAAATCTACCAATTCTGAAACACGAAGACCACAACCATATAAAACTTCCAAAATGCATTGGTTTCTTTGTCCAATGTCTGTTTTTTTATCAATACTGTTGATGATTCTGTCAATGTCATCCATACTCAAAGTATCAGGAAGGTATAGACCTAGTTTTGGACCTTCTAAAAGAGAGGAAGGATTATCATCTCTGTATTCTTCTTCCAAAAGAAATTTGAAAAATGCTTTGATAGAAGAGATTCCTCTTGCCTGAGAGCGTTCACTGATTTTCTTTTTAGAAAGTTGATAGATGAATTCCTGTAGGTTTTCGTAAGATATATCTTGTGGAGATACATCTTCTAATTCTGTTGTTGCAAAGCTTTCTAGCTTTTTAATGTCTCTAACATAAGCGTCAAGTGTGTTGTCAGAGAAACTTTTCTCAAATTTTAGAAAATTTGAAAAGTCTGTAATTTTTTCGGACCAGTTCATAATTTGTGTTTTTTTTTAATTGTTTTAAAATATAATATTATCTCATATGATATATAATTCTTGTTCTGTAATGTTTAAAATCTCGATTCCTGCGTTTTTTAAAAATTCTAATCCACTGTCATCAGAATAACCAGTCATATAGACTACTTTTTCTATCCCGGATTGTAATATCAATTTACTGCACTCTTTGCATGGAGACATTGTTATATATAATGTTGCTCCTTTGCAAGATTGTGTGCTACTTGCTATCTTTAATATGGCATTAGCCTCTGCGTGAAGAACGAACCAATTGGTTTTTCCTTCTTCATCCTCACAGTTATTCTCAAATCCGGAAGGTGTTCCATTGTAACCATCAGAAATTATCATCCTGTCTTTTACTATAAGTGCACCCACTTTTTTTCTCTTACAATAAGATAGGTTTGCCCATTCAGACGCCATCTTAAGATAAGCAATATCGAATTTGTTATAATCCATTCTGCAAACTTAATTGAAAATAGGTTTTCTTTTTTCAATAAATGCAGAAACGCCTTCTTTGAAATCATCTTTCGCAAATAACTCTCCGAAAGAATTTATTTCTTTCTCCATTCCATTCTCCGAGTCACTTGCATTCACCGCTTTTATTGCTTTTGCAATTCCTTGTGGTGAGTTTTTAACAATCTGCTCAGCTAATTCCTGTGTTTTCGGAAGCAATTCTTCAAGAGAAAAAACCTCATTTACCAAACCAATAGCTTTAGCTTTTTCAGCAGTAATCATTTTTGCTGAAAAAATCATTTCGTTGGCTAAACCTTTTCCCACCAATTTTGGTAATCTCTGAGTTCCTCCATAACCAGGAATTAATCCTAAGGTTACTTCCGGTAAGCCTAATTTTGCATTTTCAGAAGCGTATCTAATATGGCAAGATAAAGCTAATTCCAAACCTCCACCCAAAGCGAAACCATTAATTGCTGCAATCACAGGTTTACTCAAATCTTCTATTTTTTGAAAAACCAAATGTCCCCTTTTTGAGAGTTCTTTTGCTTTTTCTGAACTAAAAGCAGAAAATTCTTTAATATCTGCTCCAGCAACGAAAGATTTTTCCCCACTTCCGGTAACGATAATGCACTTTACATTTTTATCTGAATCTAAAACGTCAAAAACATTTTCCAAATCATTAAAAACCTGAGCATTCAAAGCATTTAAGCTTTCCGGTCTGTTAATTGTGACGGTAGCGATTTTTCTTTCTATCGTTAATTTTATACTTTCGTAATTCATTTAAATAGGAGATTATATTTTAATCTCTAAACTAATTAGAAAACTAATTTAGAAATTTCTGCAATATAAACAAAATATTAATGAATAATTAACATTTTTATTGCGGGTTTATTAACCTTTGTAAATTATATTCATGAAAAAATTTTACAAAATATTCAAATTTGCATTTAAAACAAACATATTCCTACTTGCGCTTTTTGTAGTTTCTTGTGGAAGTAGAAATTCATCTAAAGATTCCAGTTACAAATCCACAACCGTTTCCTATTATGCTAATAAATTTGATGGAAAGAAAACGGCAAGCGGAGAAGTCTACAGACATTATAAAATGACAGGAGCGCACAAATCGCTGTCATTTGGAACAAGGGTAGAAATCATTAATATAAATAATGATAAATCGGTTATTATTACTGTAAACGACAGGGGTCCGCTAAAGCCTTCCAGAGAATTTGATCTGAGTCAAGGTGCTTTTAAAAAGATAGCCAATATTAATGAAGGAATCTTAAAAGTAAAATATCGGATCATTAAATAATGTATGATTTCGATAATGTGATAAATGTTAAGAAATGATTCGTCACATAATATTTTAAAAATGTTTAAATTTGCATTGCTTTTAAAAAAGTAAACAAAATAAAAATCTTAAAAACAACATCAAGACAATGAGTTACATTTCATTTATCGAAGCAAGACAAATATTAGATTCCAGAGGGAATCCAACAATTGAAGTAGATGTTTTCACAGAAAGTGGAGCAATGGGACGTGCAGCTGTACCTTCTGGGGCTTCTACTGGTGAGCATGAAGCAGTTGAACTAAGAGACGGTGCACCAGAATTCCTTGGAAAAGGTGTTTTGAAAGCGGTAGAAAATGTAAAAGAAGTTATCGCTCCAGAATTGATCGGGCTTCCAGTTTTCGAACAAAATTTGATTGATGCTGTAATGATTCAACTTGATGGAACTTCTAACAAAGGGAAATTAGGTGCTAACGCAATTCTAGGCGTTTCTTTGGCGGTTGCGAAAGCTGCTGCTAACGAATTGAGAATGCCTCTTTATAAATATGTTGGTGGTGTAAACGCTAACACACTTCCTGTTCCAATGATGAATGTTATCAACGGTGGTTCTCACTCAGATGCGCCTATTGCTTTTCAGGAATTTATGGTTATGCCGGTAAAAGCAGATTCTTTCTCGCACTCTTTGAGAAAAGGAACTGAGATTTTCCACAGCTTAAAATCTATTCTTCACGGAAGAGGTTTATCTACAGCTGTAGGTGACGAAGGTGGATTTGCTCCAACTTTCACAGGAACTGAAGATGCTTTGGATACTTTATTACAAGCTATTGAGAAAGCAGGTTACAAGCCTGGTGATGATGTAATGATTGCTTTGGATTGCGCAGCTTCAGAATTTTACAAAGACGGTGTTTATGATTACAGAAAATTCCAAACTCCAGATGCACCAGTATTTTCAAGCAGCGAGCAAGTTTCTTACTTGGCAGAATTAGCTAACAAATATCCAATCATTTCTATCGAAGATGGTATGCAGGAAAATGACTGGGCAGGTTGGAAAGAATTGACAGATAAAATCGGAGACAGAGTTCAGTTAGTAGGAGATGATTTATTTGTAACTAATGTTGAGAGACTTTCTAGAGGTATCGCAGAAAATACAGCTAACTCAATCCTTGTAAAAGTTAACCAGATTGGTTCTCTTTCCGAGACTATGGCTGCTGTACAAATGGCTCAACAAAACAAATATACAACAGTAATGTCTCACAGATCTGGTGAAACAGAAGATGCTACAATTGCAGATCTTGCAGTAGCTCAAAACTGTGGTCAAATCAAAACTGGTTCTGCTTCTAGATCTGATAGAATGGCGAAGTATAACCAATTATTGAGAATTGAAGAAGCTCTTGGAGAAACTGCAGTTTTCCCAGGATTGGACGCTTTCAAAATCAAAAGATAATTTTTGATTAATATTTATATAAAGCCTTTGAAATTTTCAAAGGCTTTTTTATTTTATCAGTTTGATTATCAAATTATTAATAAAATTATAAATGTTTTGAAATCAGTCAATTATCATCATAAATAAAATCAATCCCGATTTATGACATTTGTCAGTTGACAGTTCGGCGTTAAAGTCCTATATTTAGCAGACAAAATTTTTTTTAAAATGTCAGATAATAAAGTTATATTAAATTACGATGGAAAAAGCTTCGAATATCCAATCGTAGATAGTACTATCGGTGACAGAGGAATTGATATTTCCAAATTGAGAGATCAAACAGGGTTGATTACTTTGGATCTTGGTTACAAAAATACAGGTGCTACAATCAGTGAAATTACATATCTTGATGGAGATCAAGGGGAATTATTCTACAGAGGTTATCCTATTGAGCAAATTGCTGAAAAATCTAATTTTACAGAAGTAATGTACCTTTTGCTTCACGGAGAATTGCCTACAAAAGAACAATTTGACACCTTCAACGGAAATATTAAAAAATATAACTTCGTAGCAGAGGAAATGAAAAAAATCATCGATGCATTCCCTCGTTCTGCACATCCAATGGGAGTTTTATCTACTCTTACTTCTGCTTTGACAGCATTTAATCCTAAAGCTGTTAACGTTCAGTCTAAAGAAGAGATGGACCTTGCTGCTGAATTGTTGATTGCTAAATTTGCTCACCTAGCGGCTTGGACTTACAGAAAAACTCTAGGTTTACCATTAAACCACGGAGATAATAGTCTAAATTATGTAGAAAACTTCTACAAAATGGCTTTCAGATTACCAAATGAGGAGTTCGAAATCAATCCTGTGGTAACAGCTGCTTTAGATAAATTATTAATTCTTCACGCTGACCACGAGCAAAACTGTTCTACATCTACTGTAAGAATGGTAGGTTCTGCTCACACAGGTCTTTTCGCTTCAGTTTCTGCGGGTATTTCTGCACTTTGGGGACCACTTCACGGTGGTGCGAACCAAGCAGTTATCGAAATGCTGGAATTGATTGAAAAAGACGGTGGAGATGTTAACAAATGGGTTGCTAAAGCGAAGGATAAAAATGACAGCTTCAGATTGATGGGCTTCGGACACAGAGTTTACAAAAACTTTGACCCAAGAGCAAAAATCATCAAAAAAGCGGCTGACGATTTATTAGAAGCTTTAGGCATCCAAGATAAAGCTTTGGATATTGCAATGCAATTGGAAAAAGTAGCTTTGGAGGACGAATACTTCATCGAAAGAAAACTTTATCCAAACGTAGATTTCTATTCAGGAATCATCTACAGAGCTCTAGGAATCCCTACAGAAATGTTCACAGTAATGTTTGCATTGGGAAGACTTCCAGGATGGATTGCTCAGTGGAAAGAAATGAGACTGAAAGGCGACCCAATCGGAAGACCAAGACAGGTTTATCAAGGTGCAGAAAAGCGTGATTACGTGGATATTGCAAACAGATAAAAATTATTGAAAATCAATATAAAATCCTCGAAATTAATTTTTCGGGGATTTTTTTTCGGCATTTTTATAATTAATCTAAAATTTTCTCCAACAATCTCGCTCTGGCAGGTGTTATTAACTAAAATAAAATATGACTGATTTGAATCCTTTAATTATATTTGCGTGATTCTGAAATTATGAAACTAAATATCAAAAACGAGACTGGAAGACTGAAATCTGTGGTTCTGGGACAGCCAAAATCTAACGGTGCTGTTCCTACTCTGGAAGAAAGTTATGATGCAAAATCTTATCATACCATCGAAAATAATATCTATCCAAAAGAACTAGACATTATTTCCGAAATGACAGAATTCGAGAAGATTCTGAAAAAGTATGATGTTGAGGTTTTCCGACCGAAAATCATCAAAGATTACAATCAGGTTTTTGCGAGAGACGTCGCGTTTGTGATAGAAGATAAAATGATAATTTCGAATATCATACCAGATAGAGCGGACGAGCAGGAAGCTTATAGACATATTATTGATAAGGTATCTTGGAGAAATATTATCAACCTTCCAGAAACTGCTCATATCGAAGGCGGAGACGTGATTGTCTGGAACGGATTTCTTTTCATTGGAACAAGTTACAGTCCGGATTACAGAAATCTGAAAACGGCAAGAACTAACGAATACGCTATCGAAATTTTAAA
The DNA here is from genome assembly GCA_963530025.1 of uncultured Weeksellaceae bacterium. Taxonomy (GTDB): domain Bacteria; phylum Bacteroidota; class Bacteroidia; order Flavobacteriales; family Weeksellaceae; genus Epilithonimonas. The sequence continues at coordinate 233,939 of CAUSBY010000002.1, read as the reverse complement.
AGAATATTTTCCAAAGAAAAGAATCATCGACCTTGATTTAAGGAAGAATGATACAAAACCTTACGAAGGAATTCTTCATTTGGATTGTACATTTAATATTGTTGGGAATGATAAGTGTATCATTTATAAAAATGGATTTGTAGATGAGTCGGATTATCAATTGCTTTTGGATATTTTCGGAGAAGAAAATTGTTTCGAAGTCAATGACAAAGAGATGTTTGAAATGAACCCGAATATTTTTTCAATCGCTCCAGATGTTGTGGTTTCAGATAAAGCCTTCACAAGATTGAATCATCATTTGAGAGACGAATGGGGTTTTACAGTTGAAGAAATTCCGTATCGTGAGATTTCTAAAATGGGTGGATTGTTGAGATGCTCGACTTTGCCGTTGGTGAGAGAATAATTAATTCAAAATTTGATTAAAATGCAGACAACAGATACAGTTTTGATGATAGAACCCGTTGCTTTCGGATTCAACGAGCAAACGGCGGTTAACAATTATTTTCAGATTCAACAGGAAGGAAACGTTCAAGGAGAAGCTTTGAAGGAATTCAATTCTTTTGTTGAAAAATTGAGAGTAAAAGGTATTAATGTCATTACTATAAAAGATACGCTTGACCCAAAAACGCCGGACTCAATTTTTCCGAATAACTGGGTAAGTTTTCATAGAGATGGAAAAGTAGTTTTATACCCAATGTTTGCTGAAAACAGACGTTTGGAAAGACGAAATGATATTCTTGACCAAATCAAAGAACAATTCAACATCAACGAAATCATCGATTATTCTGAAACCGAAAAAGACAATAAATTCTTGGAAGGAACTGGGAGTATGATTTTCGACCACGATAATAAGATTGCTTACGGTTCGGTTTCTTTGAGATTGGATGAGGATTTGTTTAGAAAATTCTGTAGTGAATTTGGTTTTCAACCTGTAGTTTTTCATTCTTATCAGACAGCAGGCGAAGAAAGATTACCGATTTATCATACCAATGTAATGATGTGTGTTGCGGATAAATTCGTAGTGATTTGTTTGGATTGCATCGATGATGAATTGGAAAGAGGAAAAGTTATTGAAACGATTAAAAACTCAGGAAAAGAATTAATCGAAATCTCCGAAGAACAAATGCAAAACTTCGCAGGAAATATGCTTCAAGTCCAAAATAATTCCGGAGAAAAATTCTTGGTGATGAGTCAAAGCGCTTACAAATCTTTGAAGCCGGAACAAGTTTCAGCAATCGAGAAATACTGTGAAATCATTTACTCAGATTTAGAAGTGATAGAAACCAATGGTGGCGGAAGTGCAAGATGTATGTTGGCTGAGGTTTTTCTCCCGAAGAAATAAAAAAATTAAGAGCTGTAAATATTTACAGCTTTTTTATTAATCCTATTGTAAGTTTTTCAAAAAATTCTGATATTGCTTCTTGATAACCACTAATGATGAAAACTTTAGAAATTTATCAGGAAGGATTACACGTTTTGTTGACGCTGAAGGTTCAGAATCCGGAATTACTGACAAATTATTACGCATATTTAGACTACGCTAAAAAACTTTTGGCAGAATGTGATACAGAAGTCGTTGGAGAAACTTTTCATATTTTTGATAATGATAGTTTCACTTCGGCGATTATTCTGAAAGAGTCACATCTTTGCATCCATACTTGGCCGGAGTTTCAGCAACTGACTTTGGACTTGTTACTTTGTAATTATTATAATGATAATACAGAAAAAGTTCAGAAAATCACTTCAAAATTGCTGACTTACTTCGAAGCAGAAATTATCAAAGAACACAAAATTCTGAGATGATGAAAATCTACGTTTGTCCAAGTTGTAAAACCGAAAATATTCTTACAATTGATATCGAGATTGAACAATATATTTGTAAATCTTGCTCTAATTTAATTAATCCTGAGACCGGAAGGATTTTAAAAACTGTCAAAAAACCAACGGAGAATGTAGTTTTGGAAGTTGGTCAAAAAGGTCAAATTGATGGAATTGAATATCAAGTTATAGCAATTGTTGTTCGCAAATATGGAACTTCCGTTTTCTGGAGAGAATATTATCTAAAAGATAAAGATAAAAATGACGCATTCCTAAGTGAAAGCAGCGGACATTGGGTTTTTCTGCAACCGAAAGAAATGCCGAAAAAGGATTTCAAATTTCACGCAGAATTCAATGAGAAAAAGTACAGATGGTACGAATCTACTCCCAATAACATCCATTCAGCAACTGGTTTCTTCGAAGATAAAATTAAATTTTCTCTAGCTAATTATAAAGAATTTGTCAACGGAACAGAAATGGTTTCTATTGAGCAAGTCGGAGCGGAGAAGACTTTTCTTTGGGGAAAACATATTCCGAAGAGCGAAATAAAGCGACAATTCAAACCGAGTTATATGCCGAATTATTCCGGAATTGGTATTGTTCAGCCTTATTATATTAATATCAAACAATTAATCAATATTCTGGCAATTGTTGCATTGTTGATGAGTGTTTTACAGCTTTACAACACCGTTTCAAGGACTAATTATGAAGTTTTCAATGACAAAATCAGATTCGATTCTGTAAGAAACAAAGAATTGATTTCAAAATCGTTTGATTTGAATGGTGCCTCCGCTCCACTGAATGTAAAACTTTATTCCAATGTTGACAATTCTTGGGCAAACGTAGAATTAAGTCTCGTGAATGAAAAGACGAATGAGATAGAATACACATCTCAAGACATCGAACAATATCACGGTTACGAAAGCGGTGAAAGTTGGTCAGAAGGTGATAAAAATAAAGAATTTAATTTTTGTGGTGTTGCGCCGGGAAAATATCATTTTGCAATCAATGCACAGAAACAAGGTTTTGAACAACCCAGTGGAGAAACATTTTATTCTCCTGACGGAACCAAGTCTTTTATTTATGATGAGCTTGGATTTGTGGATGTAACAACTTTAGCGACAGGTGAAAAAGTATCTTACAATTTGTCCAATCTTCAAACCAATGATTCTGTAATCTATTCGGAGTTAGAAAAGGCGAAAGAATTCAAACTTAAGAATCCAAATTTCTCTGCAACACTTCCTGATACAGATACGCTGAATCCTTCTTTTGATATTCGGGCTTTTTGGAGACCTGTAAGTTTTTGGAATTACTTCATCATTATAGGAATAATGATTGTTTTGGTTCTTCTGAATTATTGGGGGAAATATCTTTTTGATAAAGAAAAATGGAAAAACAGTAACTATTCTCCTTTTAATGAATATACAAATTGATGGAAAAGATTATAAATTATATCAGAAATAATAAACTCTTGCTTTCTTTAGGAATATTTTTTCTAGGTTGGTTTTTATATTTGACTTACACAGGAAACCAATTTTGCGACTGTGTAAAAACAGAAAAATACAGAGACGGAGCAACCAGATATCGTTCACACGGAACTTCGGTTTACAGATATTATCACAAATAAATTTTAAAAACATTAATTATGGGAGATTTCAATTATTTACCAATACTTAATTCGATATTATATTCTTTTTTGGGAATTGCAATTTTGTTGATTTGCTATGTTATTATAGAAAAATTGACGCCGGAAAAGACTTGGCATGAGATTTCAAAAAATAATAATACCGCATTAGCAATCATTTTTGGAGCTTTCATTATCGGGATTTCTATCATTATCAGTGCGGCGATTCATGGATAAAAAACGAATTTCGTTTGAACTGCTTTTGCTTTTTTCGGTATTTGTCATCGCTACTTGCGGACTGATTTATGAATTGGTTGCAGGCGCTTTGGCAAGTTATCTTTTGGGAGATTCTGTAAAGCAGTTTTCTTTCATCATCGGCGTTTATCTTTTTTCGATGGGCGTTGGCTCTTATCTGGCAAAATTTATTCATAAAGATTTGCTGAATAAATTTGTTGAAATTGAAATTCTTGTCGGTGTTATTGGTGGAATCAGTTCAGTAGTTTTATTCTTTTTATTCAATACAGTTCATCATTTTGAACCGGTTCTGTATCTTTTTGTCTTTCTAACAGGATGTTTGGTTGGATTGGAAATTCCATTATTGATGAATATTCTGAAAGATAAAGTCGCTTTCAAAGATTTGGTTTCCAATGTTTTTGCCTTTGATTATATCGGTGCTTTGTTGGCATCCATTCTTTTTCCTTTGGTTTTGATTCCGAGTTTAGGCATTATCAGAACGCCACTTTTTTTTGGATTAATTAATGTTTCCATTGCGATTTTCCTCTCGTTTTATCTGGAAAGAGAACTGAAAAATCCAATTTCATTAAAAATTAAATCGATTTTTGCTTTTCTAAGTTTATTAGCACTTTTCATTTTTTCAGACAGACTTTTAGCTTTTTCCGAAGAAAAAATGTACGGAGAGAATATTATTTATGCCAATAATTCACCTTATCAAAGAATTATTTTGACGAGGAATAATCAGGATTTCCGTCTTTACCTTAATAATAATCTTCAGTTTTCCTCAGCTGATGAATACCGTTATCACGAAGCTTTAGTACATCCTGCGATGTCTATGGCAAAGAATATTTCGAATGTTCTGGTTCTAGGCGGAGGCGATGGTTTTGCAGTTCGAGAAATTTTGAAATATAAAGATGTAAAACATATCACGTTGGTTGATTTGGATGGAGAAATGACCAATTTTTTCCGAGATAATGAAACAATGAAACGTTTGAATCACAAATCATTTTCCAGTCCGAAAGTTGAAGTGATTAATAAAGACGCTTATATTTGGGTTAAAGAAAACAAGAAAAAATACGATGTCATAATCATTGATTTTCCAGACCCATCCAATTACAGTTTAGGAAAATTATATTCGCTTCAGTTTTATAAAGAATTGGAGAAGATTACGACTAATGATACTAAAATAGTCGTTCAAACAACATCACCTTATTTCGCTCCGAAATCTTTTTGGTGCATCGATAAAACAATTAATCAGATTTTTCCTTTTACAACGGCTTATCATTCTTATGTTCCAAGTTTTGGAGAATGGGGATTTTGTCTCGCTTCTTTTCAACCGATTGATAATAAAATTGTAAGAAAGCTCCCGAATTTGAAATTCTATGATTATAACTTCAAACAAATGTCTTATTTCAGCAAAGATATGAAGGCGGATAATCTGGAAGTCAATCGTTTGGATAATCAAATTTTGGTAAGATATTTTGATGAAGAATGGGGAAAAGTTCAGTAATATAATTCTTTAAAGTGTCGCAAGAAGTCAACCAATTTTCCCGAAAATATTTTCTCCAAACTATCTTTTGGGCTGGATTGATGTTGCCTTGCCTACAATATTGCAAACAGAAATCAAAAACATTTTTGCTGAAAATCACAGGAACCAATTATGTTTTAGGACACAAACTTTGGGCAAAAGACTTTCCGAAACCTGTCGAAGAAATCAGAACCAAATTCCTGATTGTTGGAAGTGGAATTTCTGGTCTTTCCGCTTGTCGATATTTGAAAAATAACAATGAGAATGATTTTCTTTTAGTGGAAATGGAGAATCATCTGGGAGGAAATGCTTCCAACGGAGAAAACCAATTCTCAAAATTTCCTCTTGGAGCACATTATCTTCCGATTCCAAACAAAGAAGACTTTGAATTAATTGAGTTTCTGAAAGAATGTAAAATCTATCTCGGAGATGACGAAAACGGTTTACCGATTTTGGATGATGAACAACTAACTTTTCCAAAAGAAGAACGTTTGTTTTTCAAGAATGAATGGCAAAATGATTTGGTACCACAAAACGGAATTTCCTCTAAAACTAAAGAAGAAATTACAGATTTTTTCAAATTAATGGATGAGTTCCGAATCAAAAAAGATAATTCAGGTAAATATTGGTTTGACATTCCGATTTCAAAATCTAGCGAAGAAGCAAAAGAATTAGACCAAATCACTTTTTTGGATTGGCTTATTAATAACAATTTTAAATCTCAAGAATTACTTTGGTTGTTGGATTATTCCTGCAAAGATGATTATGGCTTAGGTTTGAAATATGTTTCTGCTTGGGCAGGAATCCATTATTTTGCAGGAAGAAAAAATAATTGGGCTACCAATCGTCACGACCAAGTTTTCACTTGGCCAGAAGGAAATGCGAGATTGGCAAAACATCTTTCGAAATTTGTAGAGAACAAGCATTTGAAAAATCATCTGGTTTTTGATGTCAATTCAGGTAAAGAAAATGTTGAGGTTTTAGTCTTTGATAATCAATCAAAAACTTCAAAAAAAATCATTGCTGAAAAGGTTCTTTTTGCAACGCCACAGTTGGTGAATCAACATATTTTTAAGGATAGAAAATTCAAAGACTTTAATTATGTTCCTTGGCTTTTGGCAACTTTGACTTTGAAAAATGAATTTGGAGGAGCAGAAGAATTGGCTTGGGATAATGTGATTTTCGGAACTGAAGGTTTGGGTTACATTAATGACCAACATCAAAATCTGAATCAAATTGTGGGTGAAAAAGTCATCACTTATTACCGAAGTTTTTCGACCGATAATTGTAAAAAAGCAAGGCGAAAATTATACAACTTGAAAGAAGAAGAGCTCAAGAATTTAGTTCTCGCTGATTTGAAAATTGCACATCCGGAAATCGAGGATTTTATTATTGATATTCAGTTTCATAAATTGGGACACGGGATGATTTCTCCAGTTCCGAATTTTATTTTTGGAGAAGAAAAACAATTAGCAAAACAAAATATTGATAATAAAATTTTCTTTGCTCACACCGATTTGTCGGGAATTTCTATTTTTGAGGAAGCCTTTCATCAAGGCATTAGAGCTGGGAAAGAAATGATTGGAATATGAAATCCCCAAGATTACATTTGACCTTTAAAAAAATAAATACCTTCAGATGAAACAGCCTTGGATACATAATGCGAAAACTGATTGGCGATTTATCTTGTCACCTCCTTTTTTAGTGCTGGCAATTGTGATTTTGTTTCAAGGTCAAATTCAGAATCTGGAAAATCATTATTTGTTTTACACTTGGTTGATTCTTATCGTTTTTGTGGATGTTGCACACGTTTATTCAACTTTATTCAAAACCTATTTTATTAAAGAAGAATTCCGGAAAAGGAAACTTTTGTATTTAGGGATTCCGGCAATTAGTTTGATTTTTGGTTTGATTTTTTATCAATTCGGGAGTTTGGTTTTTTGGTCGGTTTTGGCTTTGGTTGCTGTGTTTCATTTTGTTCGTCAGCAATATGGATTTATGCGATTGTATGCGAGATTTGAAAAGAAAGACTTTTCGAAGTTTTGGGACGGAATTGCAATCTATTCCGCAACTATTTTTCCAATGTTGTATTGGATTAAAACGCCTAGAGTATTCAATTGGTTTGTAGAAAATGAGTTCAATTGGCTGGATTCTATTCCGAATTATGTTCTTTCAATTACAATAGTTTATTACATTATCTTCGGAATTTGGATTCTGAAAACTGGTTATTTTTTTATTAAAGATAAATCGTTCAATGTTCCTAAGAATGCTATCATTATCGGAACATACTTGTCTTGGTATTTTGGAATTGTTTATTTCAACAACGATTTAATTTTTACTTTACTTAATGTCATTTCGCACGGAATCCCTTACATCGCTTTGATTTACATCAGAGAAATTGAGCAAAAAGAAACTTCCACTTTGAAACAACTTTCTATATTTAAAACCAGTTTCGGGATTATATTATTTGTATTGATTATCATCGGATTTGCTTTCTTCGAAGAATTGATTTGGGAAGTTCTGGTTTGGAGAGAACATTTTTCAATCCAATCGTTCGAATTATCGATGTCTTGGCAACAGTTTCTTGTTCCGCTTTTGGTTGTTCCCCAACTCACGCATTATCTTTTGGATGGCTTCATCTGGAGAAATCAGAAAAAATAAAAAATCCCGAAGAACTTCTTCGGGATTTCCTTTGAAAATAATAATTTGATAAGAAAATATAATGTATGTTATCTGGTGCGGTTTTTAATGTCTTTGTCTGCGCTGCTTATATCTCTTATTTTCTGAACTTTCTTGTTCCCGAAATTATAAGTGATACTGAAATTCACGCTTTGGTTATATTGATTTTGATTGATGTAATTGAAGTTTCCGTTGTCTTGTTGGTCGGTAATTACAACTTTATTTGTTTTCAGAATATCATAGATTTCCAGAGCAAATGTCCAGTCGTTCCAGACTTTTTTAACATTGAAATCAAGGCTCATCAATGATTTCAGATAACCAATTTCAATTTGTTGATTGTCAACATACCAATAGTTTACGCCAAGGAACCAAGTTTTCTTTTTGTCTAATCTTATGGTGTTATTCGTTTGGATTAGTAAGCTGTTAGATTTGATTTTGTTCACGTAATCTGGGAAAACATCGCCTGTTAATGGGTCTGTATTTAAGAATCCGTTATTTACATTTCTTTGTACACCAATGTTGAAATTAGTTGTCAGATATTGTTTAAAGAAAGACTTCTGCATTCCCAACATTGCGGACATCTCTTGTCTGTCTCCGAAATTGGTTCTGATGTATCGTAATTCCTTGGTTGTAACGCCATTTTTTACAACTTCTCTCTGCAAAGGCACTTGGGTAATAACATCTTTTGATAATGAATGATTCACGATGAAGAAATAAGAATTCTTAAACATATAAGTAAATTCATTCGTATAAACCGAAGATGCTTTTACAAAAGGATTATTCTGAGTGTAATTAACATCTGTCAGGATGTTTTTTACAGGATTCAGTTCCCAGAAACTTGGTCTTCTCATTCTGCTGGAGAAAGCGTAAGAAATATTATTCTTATCATTAATAGCATAATTAAGGCTTACATAAGGAAGAAGATTGTTATAATTTCTTTCGATATTGCTGAAGTCCGCATTGTCAGATTTTCCCACACTATTCGTGATTTCATATCTCGAACCTATTTTTCCAGAAAACTTATCAGAGAATTTCTTTTCCATTGTCAAGTAGAAACCGTAGATGTTTTCGTCATAAATGAAATGGTTAGGATTGTTTTTCGGATTATCTATAGGATTTCCATCATTGTCAAACAATTCTGCTAAATCTCCATTTTCAACAAAAATGGATGTTGTACTTTTTGTGTCATTATCAGTTTTTGTTTTATTATAATTTCCGCCTACAGAAACTGTGAAATCATTTTTAAATTTCTTGATATAATCACCTAGGAAAGAAAAATTGTTGATAACCTGAGGCGTGCTTTGAGTAATTTGTACCATCTTATATCCCAGATTCTGATTCAAACCTGAATTATAAGTGATGTTATCTGCATTCTGGAATCTTTTATAATTCAAATAAGCAGCATTCAAATTCAATTTGCTTCCAAGCGTGTCTGTTTTTAATTCATAATTTAAGTTCAGTGAATTATTATATGAACGAGAGTTTTCTAAATTCTTGGTATAATTGTAACTGGTTACCTGTTCTCCTTTATCATTAATGCTTTTTACAGTATTGAAAAGATTTGACGTGGAACCATAACTTCTGTTTGCCCAAGAATTATAAGTTAAAGCCAAATTACTATTGTCATTCAACTGATAATCGATGTTCAAATAACCGCCGAGATTTTTATTTGGGTCACTTACTCTACCTTCGGATTGATTGCTGGATTTATCATTTCCATTTCTCAAAATATAATATTGCTCCTGAATATTCTGGCTCGTATTGATATTAGAACTGATTCCCAATTTATCTTTTCTATAATTAAGCGAAACGCCAGCATACGAAGAGTTATAATAACTTTGAGAGTTTCCCATTCTCATATTTCCGTTCAGTCCATCAGTCATTTTTTTCTTTAGAACGATATTGATGATTCCGTCAGAAGATTCAACCTGATATTCACTTCCTGGTAGCGTAATCACTTCTATTTTCTGGATGTTTTCTGCCGGAGTATTTTTCAGGAATTGAGTTAATGACTCTGCATCCATATTGGTTTTTCTTCCATTAATGAAAATCACCGCGTTGTTTTTTCCAATGATTTTCAAAGTTTTATCATCTGTTGAAGAAACCAATGGTGTTTGTTTCAAGATGTTAAAAGCTGTGTTTCCTTTTGCGACAGGCGAAGCGGCAACATCATAAACGAAACGGTCACTTTGTTTTTTGAAGACTTGTTTGGTTAAGGTAACAGCTTCTATATTTTTGGTGGTCGCAGTATCTTTCTTAGATTCCTGAGCGTAGATTAACCCTGAGAAGAAAAGCGCTGCGATGAGAGTTTTGGCTTTCATAATTCAATTTTTATAGTTGAGAGATTTATTTTTTGATTAAGTTCTAGAGCGGATTGCGTCGTTAGCAGATTTCACTTCTCTAGCTTTTTTCAGTTTCTGATTTCCGAAGTTGTAAGTCACATTCACATTGAATTCTCTTCTGTATTGGAAACTTCTCACATTGTTGAAACTTCCATTGGATTGTACAGTTCTGATGTCATCGATGTTTTGATTGAAAAGGTCATTCACTTCTACCAGGAATGTGAAATTTCCCATTATTTTCTTGATGTTTACATCGAAGCTCTGTTGTGTGTGAAGCTTTCCAATTTCCATTTCTCTTGACGGCATCATCCAGTAATTAACACCCAAATACCAATCTTTATTCGCTGATAATCTTAGCATATTGTTAGCTTGGAAGAACATATTCAGAGTTTTTACATTGATTGTGTAAGGTTGTAAAACCTCTGTAAATCCTTCAACTGGTTGAGAAGTCGGGTCTTTCGTTACACCTCCAGAGATTGTTGCATATTCGAAATTGGCAGAATAATTAGTTGTCCAGATATCTCCAAACCAAGCTTTGTTCATTCCCAAAGTCAATCCCAATTGTTTGTTATTACCATAATTGGTTCTGATGTATCTTAAGAATTTGGTTTCCTCGCCAGTTGCATTGTCAATCATTTTTCCTTGTAATGGAAGCTGTCCGTAAGCATTTTCTGCAAAATTGAAACTCACATTAGCATAGAAAGCATTCTTGAACATATAATTGATTTCTTGATTATAATTTCTAGAAGCCTGCATAAATGGATTATTCTGAATATAATTGGTTGGCGTAAAGTAAGTTCTGGAAGGATTCAATTGCCCAAATCCTGGTCTCCTCACTCTGCTTGAAAAACTATAGCTGATATTATGATTTTCATTAATGGCATAATTCAATGTAGCATAAGGTAGTAGATTGTTATAGTTTCTTTCAAAACCGATATCAGATTTTCCTACAACATCACCAGAACTAATTGTAGCTTCTAATCTTGTTCCTATTTTTCCAGTGAATTTGTCTGAGAATTTTCTTTCGTAAGTTGCATAAGCTCCGATTATATTTTCTTTATAAATGAAATGATTGGAAAGGTTGGTATTATTAACGAAATCATTTCCTACGAAATCATCCTGTCTTGTATCACTATCAGTATTGGTAAAGTTGTAACTTGTTCCGATAGCGAAAGTGCTTTCATTTCTGAATTTCTTGATGTAATCTATGTTCGCAGCGTAATTGTTAATAATCTGAGGAACAGCTTGTTTGAAAGCACTGTATTTACCATCTTGAGTTAGTGGAAATGTCTCGCCAATACTTTTTTTGTCTCTATTAAACCACAAATAAGAAATGTTTGAAGTTAATTTACTTCCAAGAGTATCGGTTTTAATTTCGTAATTAAGATTGAAATTATGATTTCTCGTTTGCGCATCTTCTTGATTGATAGTATTGTTTGATGAAATTCCATCTTCATAATTCGTCATATCCAACACAGAACCGAAACTCTTGTTATATCTCATATTATAACTGAATCCAAGATTCTGATTTTTATTGATTTCATAATCGATATTGATACTTCCTCCGTAGTTTTTGTTTGGGTCGTCCATCGTTCCATAAGAATCATTTCTGAAAGTAGCATCTCCATTGGAAAGTGTATATTTCTCTCTTTCTCTGTAACTTCCCATATTGAAATTGGAATTGAAAGACCATTTGTTTTGTCTAAGGTTGAAAGCAACACCTGAAGAAGGATTGTTGTAAAAACTCTGGCTGTTATTCATTTTCAAAGTTCCGTTGTAGCCGTTAGTTTTGTTTTTTTTCATTACAATGTTTACGACACCTTCATTTGCTTCTACTTGGAACTCGCTTCCTGGAACTGTTACAACTTCTATTCTCTGAATATTTTCAGAGGGTGTATTTTTTAACATTTCCGTTATAGCTTCTGCATCCATAAGGGTTCTTTTACCATTGATGTAAAAAACAACGCTGGATTTTCCCATTATTTTGAAAGTCTTTCCATCTGTGCTGGACAACATTGGTGTCTGTTGCAAAAGATTGAATGAATTGGTTCCTTTTGCAACTGGGGAAGAGGCTACATCATAAACAAATCTGTCAGATTTTTTCACGAAAACTTTTTTACTAAGTTTTACTTCTTCAATATTTTTTATCTGTTCTGCGTTTTTTTGAGCTTGTTGTTGTGCAGAAATCATTCCTGAGAAAAAGATAACTGCGATTAGTATTTTAGTTTTCATAGCTAAAGTATTTTGTTGTTACTAATATTTAACATTGCAAAGATATATATTAAAATTAGTATTATGCAATACAAAGTAGTAAATAAAATTAATTTATTGATTTAATTCATTGATTATCAATTGTAAAAATTTCAACTGTATAAATGTAAGACAATCAAGAATTGAAATTTGTTACATCCAAAATGAAATAAAAATGAAAAAAGCCACTGTAAAAATTACAATGGCTTCATTATCTGAAAGTTCAGATATGGAATTTTAAGGTTTTATTTTAAATTTTTAAGTCACAATTTATTTTTGAAAAAAACTTTTGTGCCTTTGTCTTAAATCAAAACAGCATTCGGATTTTCAAATTCTTCATTCTTTTCGAAGTGAGAAAGACTTGTTAGAGTAGAAGTAGCAATTTGCTCAAGTGCTTCTTGAGTGAAAAAAGCCTGATGCGCAGTTACTAGAACATTTGGGAAACTCATCAGTCTTTGAATTGTGTCATCCTCGATAATTGTATGAGAAAGGTCTCGGAAAAATAATTTTTCTTCCTGCTCATAAACATCAATCCCGAGATAACCGATATGTTTGGATTTCAGTCCATTGATAACCGCTTTTGTATCAATCAATCCACCACGGCTTGTGTTGATAATCATTACATTTTGCTTCATTTTTTTGATAGACTCTTCGTTAATCAAATGATGTGTAGATTCCATCAGCGGACAATGTAGTGAAACAATATCGGATTCGGAAAGTAATTGTTCCTGAGAAACATATTCGATTCCAAGTTGTTTAAGTTCTTGATTTTCTGTAATATCAAAAGCTAAAACTCTCGCTCCAAATCCTTTCGCAATTTTTGCAAAAGCAGCACCAATATTTCCTGTCCCAATTACTCCGATTGTTTTCTGATAAAGATTAAAACCCATCAATCCATTCAAAGCAAAATTCTGTTCACGAACTCGGTTGTAAGCTTTGTGTGTTTTTCGGTTAAGCGTAAGAATCATTGCCATTGCGTGTTCCGCAACTGCTTCTGGAGAATAAGCAGGAACTCTGGAAACTCTCAGTCCAAGACGTTTTGCAGTTTCCAAATCCACATTGTTGAAACCTGCACAACGCAACGCAAGATATTTTACACCTTTGCTTGCGAGTGATTCCAGAACTTCTGCATTCAGTTTATCGTTCACGAAGGCGCAAACAGCATCAGAATGGTCTATGAGATTGAGAACGTGCGGACCAAGATGTGTTTCGAAATAATCCAATTCAAAATTGAATTGCTGATTCGCTTTGTCAAAAAATTCCTTGTCGTAAGGTTTGGAAGAGAAGAAGGTAATTTTCATATATGGAAATCTATTTTTTATACTTTAAAGTTACAAAGTTTGATTTCAAATAGAACATTTTCCTCATTGATATTCATCATTCATTTCGATTTTCTCGGGCTAATTTTTTATCAACCCAAATCGTTGCAAAAGGGAAAAATGCTGCACACAAAGCAAAAATTGAATCTTCATCATCCCAATTAAAAATCTTTTTTACTGGAAGCAAAAGCAAAAGATAAAGTGTGAAAAATAACCCGTGAATGCTTCCCATCGTACTGATATAAATAATTGCAAAAAGACCTATTGGTTCAACGCGAATCCAAACCATTGCCGTGAAAAGTAAAAACCAAGAAACCGCTTCTGCAAGGCAAACTTGTTTAAACCATTTGATGATTTTTTCTTCGGGATATTTTGAGGAATATTTTTCTATGATGTTCATTTTTTCATTTTTTCGGATTTCAGGATTTTTGCTAAAGTCAAGGCGTAATTCTTATCGTATTCCAAATCTTTTCCATTGTCATCTTCGCCATCTTTTATAACATATCCAAAATCCTTGATTTTATTTCCTTCGATTTTGTAGAAGCTTGTCCAATTTCTGCAGGACATTACGAGACAATCGATGAGATTATATTTTTCCAAATAGTTTGGATTTTTAATTTCTTCAAAACCTTCAATTTTTCTTAATTTCTGATTTTTTAAATCAACAATAAAAAGATTGTAAGTCAAATTGCTTCTCACATCAGACGTATTTTCTACCAAAATATCTTTGATTCCATCACCATTGAAATCGATGAACTCAATATTTTTAAACTGACTGTGCAATTTTTCCTGATGTATAATCTTTTCTTTTCCATTGATTTTTTTCGAGAAAGTGAATAATACATTTAATATAATCTGGTCTTTCGGGTCAAATTCCAAAGAAACAGAATAACCTTTTTTATTAAAAATCGAATCACAGTTTATTTTAATGACTTCTTTACTTTGAGAAAAAAGCAAGGTTTGGAGAATCAAAATGAAGATTAAAATAAGGCTTCTTTTCATTCAGAACTTATTTATAAAAACTACTTCCATCAAGATACTCAAAAACTTCTGGTGGAAGCATTGGTCTCGTGTTTTTTCCTTCCTTAATCATATTTCTGATTTCAGTTGCAGAAAGCTCTATGATTGGCGCATCAATTTGATGAATGTTTTCGTGATTTTTCAATTCTGTCACATTGAGCGGAGTCGAAATGTCTTCACCTAAAATTCTAGGATAAACAATAATCTGATGATTTTTAAGAAGCAGCTCATAGTTTTTCCATTTGTGAAGGCTTCCTAAATTGTCTTCTCCCATTATTAATGAAAAGGAATAATCGGGATGTTTTTCCTGCAGATAAGTCAATGTATCAATTGTGTAACTTGGCGTTGGCAAAGAAAACTCGACGTTTGAAGCGCGCATTTTTGGATAATTTTTGATAGCCAATTGCACCATATCCAAACGGTTATGGTCTTTCAGCAAAGATTTTTTATCCTTGAATGGATTTTGTGGACTCACGACAAACCATAATTCTTTCATATCAGAATGTTCCAAAATATAATTGGCTAATATCAGATGACCAATATGAATGGGATTAAATGAGCCGAAAAACAATCCAATTTTTTTGCGATTTTCCAAAATTATCAATGATTTATAAATCTCAAATTTAGAAAATTAAAATGTCAATCTGAAATCGAATTCTCATTCAAAACCTGCATTTTCTCATTTGGTGTTTTTAAAATCAATTACTTATGATTAATTTTGTCGCAAACACAACGGATGAAAAAAGGCTTACTTTTTCTACTGGTATTTTCTGCAATTTCCATATCGGCACAATCTGCCGCAGATTCTTTGTTGACGATTCTTAAAAACGAAAAGAATCTCCAAAATATTCCTGTTCTCCAAAATCAAATTTCGGATGCTTATAAAACTTCGGATCCGGAAAAGATGCAGGGATTTGCAATCCAAGCGCTCAATAATTCTAAAAAGCAAAAAAATCTTTATCAAGAATCGGTTGCGTATCAAAATTTGGGAATTTCTTTTTTTGTATTGGGTGATTACGAAAAAGCTTTGCAAAATCTAGGATTATCAGAAAAGATTATTTTAAAGCTTGATTCTGATAAAAAAGAGATCAAGGAAGCACTTGCCAAAACCTATGGTAGCAAAGGGATTATCTATTCTGAACAGAATAATTATGCGGAAGCCTTGGAAAATGGGCTTCAAGCTTTGAAGATCTATGAGGAAACCAAAAATGAACTTCAAATCTCCAAGCTTTACAATAATATTGGTGTGATTTATAAATCCATCGATGATAAAAAGAATGCATTGGAATATCTATTAAAAGCTAATCAGGTTTCTAAAAAAGTCGATCCACAAACATTTGCTGCAAGTGCTTCTAACATTGGTTACATTTATCTGAATCAAGGCCAATTGGAAAATGCCAAGAAATATTTTGATGAAAGTCTTGGATCTTATCAAGGAAATCCAAATCCGAGAGGTTTGGGGGAACTTTATAACAATTATGCACAACTCTATGACCAGAGAAAAGAACCCGAAATTGCAAAAGACAATTTAAAGAAAGCAGAAACGGAATTTTTATCAATTGGGGATAAATTCGGGTTGTCTGATACGTATTCGTTTTTGGCTCAAATCTATTTTGATGAAAATGATCTGGAGAGATCTTTAGAATTTGCCAATAAAAGCCTTGAACTTGCGAAAGAGCTGGAGTTGACCGAAACTATGATGAATGCTGAAAAATTGCTTTCACAGATTTATGATAAAAAAGGAGACCAACAGTTGGCTCTATTGCATCTTAAAAATTATGATGTCGAAAAAGAAAAATTCGATGTTGTGAGAAATGAGCAACGACGACTGAAAACAGAACTCAATTTCCGGTACGAAAAAGAACAACTTGAAAAACGTGAAAATGCAAGCCGAGAAAGACTGAAATGGTTGTTT
This sequence comes from uncultured Weeksellaceae bacterium, assembly GCA_963530025.1. Lineage (GTDB taxonomy): Bacteria > Bacteroidota > Bacteroidia > Flavobacteriales > Weeksellaceae > Epilithonimonas. Next base: position 217,210 of record CAUSBY010000002.1, on the reverse strand, counting down.
TTAATTGCAATTGCTGGGATGATCCTGTTGGGGATATTCTTCTATTACAAAAATCGAGAGAAGCAAAAAACAATCCTTCTCCAAAAACAATTGGCAGAATTCGAGCACAAAGCTTTACATCTGCAGATGAATCCACATTTTGTTTTTAATTGTCTGGCGGCAATCTCAGCTTTTGTCATGCAAAACGGAAAAGATGAAGCCATCCGCTATCTTTCCAAATTCTCAAAGCTGATGCGTCTTACTTTGGAATTCTCGAAAGAATCTTTGATTACAATCGATAAAGAAATTGAAGCATTGAAGAATTATCTTGAGTTGGAACAATTGAGATTCAATAATAAATTCGATTTTAAAATTTCGAAAGACCAAAAGATTGAAGACGATGCCTCGATTCCTTCTTTGCTGTTGCAGCCTTATGTGGAAAATGCAATTATCCATGGAGTTGTTCCTAAAGATGGGAAAGGTTTTATCAATATTGATTTTCGACAGATCGGTGAGAATCTTATTTGTATCATCAGCGATAACGGAGTAGGAATCGAACAATCGAAAATGAAGAAAACCAATTTTGTCAACGCTCACAAATCTATGGCGATGGAAATTTCACAAAAAAGATTGGAAACTCTGGAACAATTGGAAAATAAAAAAATCGAACTAACCATCAACGAACTGAAAGAAGGTGAAACAGTTTTGGGAACACAGGTTTTGATAAAGTTACCTTTAGAATATATAAAAGACAAAGAATGATAAGCGCAATTATAATTGATGATGACAATAACCTTCGCAGTGGGATGAAGGCAATGTTATCTCTCTATGCTCCGGAAATAGATATTCTGGGAGAAGCTGATAGCGTGAAAACAGGTTTGCAATTGATAGAAAAGACAAATCCAGACATCGTTTTCTTGGATATCATGATGAATGATGGTTCGGGATTCGATATTCTGGAGCAGCTTAATGCAAAATATGGGAAGATCTCTTCACATATCGTTTTTGTAACGGCTCATGAAAAATTTGCGATCAAGGCATTTCGTTTCAGTGCATTGGATTTTCTTTTAAAACCTGTGGATCCGGAAGATCTGCAAGTGGTGATACAGAAAATCAAAAATATTGCCTATCAATCCAACGAGAATAAAAAAATCGAGCTGCTTCTTGAAAATATCACACGGAAAACGGACAACTTCAAGAAAATTGCATTATCTACCTCCGATGGGATTCATCTTTTCGAAATCAAAGATATTATCCGATGCGAATCGGTTGATAATTATACAAAATTCCATATCAAAGGTCACAAAACGGTCATGATTTCCAAAACCCTGAAAGAATATGAGGAACTGTTGGCTGATCAGGGTTTTGAACGGATTCATCAATCTCATCTTATCAATCTGAACGAACTGAAATCCTACATCAAAAAAGATGGAGGATTTGTGGTTATGTCGGACAATATGCAATTGCCTGTTTCCCAAAGAAAAAAAGACCGATTGCAAATCCTCATAAGCAAACTATAAATTCTAACTCAAACCCAGCGAATTCTAACTCACAAAAATATATTGCGGATAATAGAACTAATTTTAACAACGAAAAACACAAATGATGAAAACAAAATTATTATTTTGGCTTGCATTCTTTTCTATAGGAATGCAGGCTCAAAACATCAACTTTCCGGACGCTTTTTTTAAAGAAGCATTACTGTCTTCCTCTTCAAGTAATGATATTGCCAAAAACTTAAGCGGTAACTATTTTGCTATAGATGCAGATGGCGATGGGGAAATTAGTATTACCGAAGCTGAAAATGTATCGGAAATATTTTTCGGGATGGAGGATGAGTATTCTCCGTTTCCTCCCTATTTTAATAGTATCGAAGGTATTTTGAATTTTACTAATTTGAGAAATCTTACAATTTTTTTACAAGAAGTGACCTTGATTGATTTACAAGGATTGTCCAATCTTGAAAAGGTTTCAATCTCAAACAGTTCTGATAGTGGGACTTATTCTGATTTTTCCAGTTCATATAATTTTAATGGCTGCTCAGCATTGAAAAATATTAATATTAGCGGACAGAGAATTGACGAAATAAAACTTGATAATGTTTATAATATTGAGGGTTTTTCTCTTAATAGTAATATTATCTATACTTACAATTTCAATAATGGCGGCTATCTCTCAAAAACTCCATTACCAGTAATTGATTTCTCACAATTTTCACAGCTTAAATCATTGTCTATTCAACATTTTTCAATTCCGTATGCGCTTGACCTAAGCAATTTACAGAATTTGCAAAATGTCAGTTTACAAAGTTCTGATTGTTTATTATTAAATGTTTCTAATGATAATAATCTTGAAACCTTGAACATTGGCGGGCAGTATTATAATAATGGGACTTTTGATTTTGACACCCGGGCATCTATATCAACCATTGCGCATAATGTGCCGAAACTGAAAACCATTTATTTTGGAAATGGGGAATATGAATTTGAGAAATATGGAAGCGATATTATTCTGGATGTTAAAAATGCACCCATGTTAGAAACTATCGATGCTCAGTTTATCAATTTAACTATTGATAATTGCATGAATGTTAATGTAATAAAAGCAAAGAATTTCACAGGTTTTGACGTCAAAAACTGTTTTGCGCTAAAATCTATTAGTGGGCATATGAGTATTGACGAATTAGATTTTACCAATACCAATAATCCAAACATAGAAACTATAGATGTTAGAGGTTATGGACCAAGGTATAATGTACTGAATGAAGTAATTGCTTATTACAAAGGAGGCCTAAAAACTGTCAATGTACAGGCTTTAGAAAAACTGTCAACCTTAGATTGCTCGGATAATCAAATTGAATCGTTATTTTTAAAGAACGGAATAACAGATATTGTATCTATTGATAAAAATCCTATACAAGAATTGGATTTACCCTTATCAAAAATTGCAACATTTACAGCAAGCTCAACTGATTTGAAGTATATTAAGGTTTTAGGGATCAGAGGTTTGACACTCAATAATATTACCTCGGAAAATTTCAAACTTATTACTTTAGATTCCAATTATTACTCCAACGGCGGAGGGATTCAGATTACAAATAATTCTATTCTGAAAGAATTGGATCTCTCAGAAAGTTTTCTTCCTTTAGATTCAGTAACGGATAATCCATTATTAGAAAAAATCAATACAAAGAATGGAATCAAAGATTATGTAGATAATAGTGGATTTGTAACACCATTTGAAAATAATAATAGTTTAAAATATATTTGTGTAGATGATAGCGAATTAATTGATGCAAAGAATGTATTAAATGATTACGGGTATAATAATGTCAACATCAACAGTTACTGCAGTTTCACACCTGGTGGAAGTTACAACACCATTTCAGGAACTGTAAAAGTAGATGCAAACAACAATGGTTGTGATGCTTCCGACAATCCTTTCGAATTTCTGAAATTGAAGATCAATGACGGGACCACTTCCGGAGAGACCTTCGTACAACAGAATGGGAAGTATGAGTTCTATGCACAGGCTGGTAATTTCAATATCACAGCTCTTGCGGAAAATCCATCGTTGTTCAATATTTCTCCGGCAAATTTTTCTACCACTTTTGCAGATTCCAACAATAATGTTTTCACTCAGGATATTTGTGTGACAGCTAATGGGACTCAAAATGACGCGGAAGTTGTGATCGCGCCACTTACTGCAGCCAGACCGGGTTTCGATGCGACATACAAATTGGTTTGGAAAAACAAGGGTAATACGATATTATCCGGTAAGGTCGTCCTTAATTATGACCACAACAGAATGGCCTTCCAAAACAGTTCTTTAGCCTATTCAGCTATCAGCAATGGTTCTATAGAATTCAATTATAGTGATTTGAAGCCTTTTGCGAATGGATCTACGGAATTGGTCTTCACGATCAATACGCCGACCGATCCGGTCAATCCTGTAAACTCGGATGATATTCTTCCGTTCAATGCACAGATCACACCAAATATGAGTGACCTGACACCGGAAGACAATAACTTCAAGTTCAACCAAAAGGTTGTCAATTCGTTTGACCCGAATGATATCGTTTGTATGGAGGGCGAGGTCATCCCTACAGTAGCAGTTGGGAAATACATGCATTATGTTGTCAATTTTGAGAACACGGGAACAGCCGAGGCAGAGAACATCGTTGTGAAGATGAATATCGACCCGGCGGAATTTGACATCAATACGTTGCAACTACAAAATGCGTCTGCGGATGTTTCAACTGCAATTGCAGGCAATGCTGTAGAATTCAAATTCAAAAAAATAAAACTGAAGGCTGGAGGCCATGGGCACGTATTACTGAAAATGAGATCGTTAACAGGTCTTCAGGAAGGAGATACGGTAAATAACAAAGCTGATATCTATTTTGATTATAATTTCCCTGTAACTACGAATGATTATGTTACAACGATCTTGGACGAACATTCTGTACTGAATGCCAAAGTGAATTATGAGGCGGCAGCATTTTCTTCAAATAACTATACAATCGATTTTGATGCGAGCCTCAGTACAGGAAACATCGCTTCATACGCTTGGGAATTCCCAAATGCAGCTTCTGTTTCATCGACATCTGCCATTAAGCCGGTGGTCACTTACAATGTTGCCGGAAATTATACAGCCAAGTTGACGGTGTCTGATGCAGACAACAATACGTCTGTAAAAACGGTCTCTTTCAAAGTAGGGAATACAACGGCAGACCTTTCCACAGGTAGAGACAATGATGGCAACTTCATTGCGGTCGATGCGGACGATGATGATTGGAAAGGCTATGATATCAATGGAACAGAGATCACACCGAAAGTCAGAACGACCTACACAGGTTGGGGCAACGCCGATATTGGCAACGGTAGTAACAGCCGATGGGTAAGTTTGAACAATTTCGAAGGTTATTATAACTATAAGAGTAGAGCGTTCACGATCCCGAATAACGCAACAGATGCCAAGCTGAATCTTAGAAGTTTGTCCTTCGTAAGAAACTGGACCTATCTGGTGAAAATAAATCCAGACGGCAGCGAGACGGAAACAGAGATCACAAAAACGCAATGGCTTAGTGATGGTTTCAAAGGTTGGTTGAACAGCAGAAGCCCGAAAGTAGATAACTATGCCTTATCTCCGGGAACATATTATATCAAAGTTTTGGTATATTCCAATAACTCTACCGTAAGAGAATCTCTGGATGTGAACGCCATTGTGACGAGCTCTACAGGACTTATGAATGCGAATAAGCTAGTTCCACCAACGATAACGCTCCAGACGCAGGATATGGCGAAACAGAAATTAAGAATTTATCCAGTTCCTACACACGGCGAACTAAATATCGATAGTGATTCTGAGATATTGTCTGTGGAGGTTCATGATGCGGTTGGACGTATTTTGGAGAAGAAACATTTTGCGCCTTCGAAGAGTGTTAAGCTTACGGTCAATGGAGGTAAAGGTCTTTATTTCCTAAGAATAATGATGAAACAAGGAGCTGTCAACCAAAAGATAATCAAAGAATAAAAGGAGTGCCTTTTCAAAAAAAAATCCCGATTCAAACTGAATCGGGATTTTTTTATTCATGAAATTTAACATCACGTACATTCAGAAAATGTGAGACATTGCCTTTCCAATGATTTTCTTCTATCGTGAATGCAAGGTCAAAGGTTTTGGTTTTGAAATCATCTGCAAATTGTCCAAATCGGAAACCTACACATTCTACATTTCTTCCCGTATTGGGTTGAGAAATATTGAATTTAAGATGAGAACTTTCTTTTCCCATCAATCTCACATAACCGTTCACTTTTACATTCTTGAGGACTAAAACAGGTTTCATATTCTGAGGTCCAAATGGTGCTAGTTTTCTGTGAAAATTGATGAATTCTCGATTTAGATCTTCAGGATTTACAATGCTGTCAACGTAAATAGTCGGTTCTTTCTGATGCTCCTGAATATTATTTTTCACATAATCCTCAAAACGTATTTTGAACTCTTCAAATTTTTCTTTTTCCATAGAAAGTCCAGCAGCAGCCTGATGTCCACCAAATTTCATGAAAAGATCAGAACAGAATTCCAAAGCTTTATGAATGTCAAAATCCGAAACTGATCTCGCAGAAGCTACCATTTCACCATTATTACCTTCGGTAAAAACCAAGGTTGGTTTGAAGTAATTTTCTATCAATCGGGAAGCGACAATTCCAATGACGCCTTTGTTCCAGCTTGGGTCATAGACGATTGTCGAAAAACGCTCTGTCTTTTCAAGTTCCAAAGCTTGGCTCATTGCAGACTGTGTAATGTTGATGTCCATTTCTCGACGTTCATCGTTGAGATTGATGATTTCATCCACAATTTGTTGCGCTTGTTTCAGATTGTCAGAAATCATAAGTTCTACAGATGCTTTCGCGTGGGAAATCCTTCCTGCAGCATTTATTTTTGGCGCAATATCAAAAACGATATTCGAAATTTCAAAATGGGCTAATTTCTCTTCCGGAATTAAAAGTCTTAAACCAAATTTTCTTGTTTTTCTAAGAAACTTCAATCCTTGCTTTGCCAGAACTCTATTTTCGCCAGTCATTGCAACAATATCTGAAGCGATGCTAATGGCTAAGAGATCGGTTAATTCAAATAATTCGCTCTCTGGAATTTTATAAATTGTATTAAGGCCTTGACAAAGTTTGAAGCCAACGCCACAACCACTTAATTCTTTATAAGGATATCTACAGTCTTTTCTTTTCGGGTCTAGAACTGCAATTGCTTTTGGTAATTCGTCTCCAGGTAAATGGTGGTCACAAATAATGAAATCTACACCTACTGAATTGGCAAGGTCAATTTTGTCAACAGATTTTATACCGCAATCTAATGCGATAATCAGTGAAAATCCTTTTTCTTTGGCGAAATAGATTCCTTCATCGGAAATTCCATAGCCTTCTACATTTCTGTCCGGGATGTAGAAATCAAGATATTTTTTATCGACAATTTTACTTAGATAAAGATACATCAACGCAACAGCTGTTGTTCCATCAACATCATAATCTCCGTAAACCAATATTTTTTCTCCGTTTTCAATTGCCGTTGCAATGCGCTCTACCGCTTTTTGCATATCGGCCATTAGGAAAGGATTGTGAATGTCGGCGCCGTTTGGTTTGAAGAACTCGCGTGCTTTTTGATAATTATCGATTTCACGCATGACCAAGATCTTGGACTCTAAAGTTCCAAAACCAATAGAAGAAATCAATCCGTCAACAATCTCTTCGTCCGGTTCAGTTTTATAGATCCATTTTTGACTCATAGTTACAAAAGTAAGTAAAAATTATTTTCTCATCATTACTCGAGGCAAATTTGTAAAAAAAGAGCATAAGTGATTTTAAACAATATTTATTCGAATTCTAAATCAAACATAAACAATTCTAAATGATTGTTCTTTTTGAGAATAGGGATGGTGATATTTGGAAAAACATTATAACGATGAAAACTCAAATTTTATTTTCGATAATAGTTTCTGTATCTTTTACAAGCCTTAAAGCGCAGAATATACAATTTACAGACACAAAGTTCAAGGCAATAATTTTAAATGCCAATCCTGGAAATCAGATTGCATATGATTTCCAGGATAATCCTATTAAAGTTGATGCGAATAATGATGGAGAAATCCAAACAAGTGAGGCTGAGAATGTAAAAAGATTGTCGATTCAATTGATCTATCCTAATAATAATCAAGAAAATTATTTTAATGACAATGCTCCTGAAAGTCTAGACGATTTGAAATTCTTCAAAAATGCAGAATACATTACTATCAATGATACAAAGGCTACAAAAGTAGAATTTGTAAATAATAATAAGGTCAAAAGCGTAATTACGAGTAGTTCTGGACAGTCATTTAATTTAAAGAATTATTTGTTTGAAGGATGTCATAATTTGGAAAACCTTAATAATATGATATCTCCTGAGTCGTCTATAAATAATATGATATTAAAAATCAAAAATTGTAGCATAAGCAACAAGGAGCTGAATTTAAATAATATAAAAGAACTCTATCTTGAAGGAACAAATGTCGAGAATATCTATATAAATAGTTCATCATTGACAAAGGTTTTATTGCCCAATGAAACATCAATTAAATATATTTCATTACATGGCACAAGTCAAGATTTGCCGGAAATTGAGATCAATGCAGAAAACTGTATAAATCTTACACAAATTGAAGCCACTTCTGAATGGGTTTGGGAAAGATCACAACCATCAAGGTTGACCAAATTAAATGTAAATAATTGCATAAACTTAAAAATAATCAAAGGTTATAATCCAACATTTTTGGATTTTTCCCAGTCTGGTTTGGTTGCTCTGCAAGAAATAATTACTGATGGAAGTTGCTATAGACAACCTAATTATAGTTGCAGGGGAAGTATAACGGGTATTAATCTTCAAAATCTTCCTTCTTTAAAAAAAGTACAATTAACGGATCAACCATTACAATCATCTATCGATTTCAAAGGTCTATATAATTTGGAATATATAGATCTCTCCAACAATCTTCATTTAACCAAAGTTGATGTGAATGGTTTGACAAAATTAAAAGAACTGAATTTAAGTTTATTAAAAAAAAATAATGATGGCGTGTTCAGTTATCCTGATTCACAATTGGAAGAGGTCAATGCTTCTAATTGTACATCGCTTGCTACAATTAATATTGATTATCAGAAACAATTGAAAACAGTTGATCTTGAAAATTGTTCTTCTCTTCAAACTTTCAGAGCTATGGGAGAAATTGATAGAGAGCAAGTAGTTGTGCAAAGAAGTCTCGAGTCTATTAATTTAAAAGGTTGCACAGGTTTAAAATACCTCAATGTATCGGCTAATAAAATCAATGAGTTGGATATTAATGATTGCCCCAATTTGACAGGACTTGCTTGCTCATTTAATAACATGAAGAAGATTTTCATGAAAAACGGAAAGTTGAACATTGATGACAACATCATCTATAGTCTATTTTCAGGTAATGATTTCGATTTTATTTGTGCGGATGATTTTGAAGTGGATATGATCAAAAGTTATAATCCAAATGATAATACGAATATAGCTTCCTATTGTTCATTCTTTCCAGGAGGGAATTATAACACGATTACCGGAAAAGTACGTTTTGATGAAAACGGAAATAGGTGTGATAGTAATGATGGGTTTTTACATGGTCTAAAACTGAAAATCGATGATGAAACTAATATCGGAAGCTCTTTTGTAGAGAAAGATGGTACTTACAAGTTTTATACACAAGATGGTAATTTCAATATTATTTCGTCTTCTGAAAATCCGGATTTGTTTAGCTTTTCTCCAGCAAATTTCACAACAAACTTTTCAGACAATAACAGTAATGTATCAACGCAAGATATTTGCGCATCACGAAACGGTACTCAAAAAGATGTGGAAGTCGTTTTTGCTCCAATTATAAATGCAATACCAGATTCCAATGCAAGATATAAGCTGGTTTACAGAAATAAAGGGAATACGACACTTTCAGGAACGGTGAAACTGGTTTTTGATAATACTAAGATGTCTTTTATAAGTGCACAATTTCCTGTAAATATAAGTGGGAACGAAATTTATTTCAATTATGATAATTTAAAACCATATGAGAATAGAGTAGTAGAATTTGTATTAAAAGTAAATGCATCCATACCAAATGATATATTGAATTTTACGGCGAATATTACTCCTTTTGAAGATGATATTAATGCAAATGATAATACGTTCAGCTTCAAACAAACCATTGCAGATTCTCTTATTCCTAATGATATCGTGTGTTTGGAGGGGAAAAGTGTTGCTGCTTCAGAAATTGGCAAATATTTGCATTACATCATCAATTTTGAAAATACATCAACAGATGATATAAAAAATATCGTTGTGGAAATGGATATAAATCCTGCTGATTTTGATATCAATACACTTCAACTGCAAAATGCCACATTCCCTGTTTATAGTAAGATTATTGGAAATAAAGTAGAATTGATTTTGGAAAAAGCGAATCTGAAGAGTGGTGAACATGGCAGCATTAATTTCAAGATGAAATCCCAGTCTACAAAAACTTTAGGCGACAGTGTAAGCAACAAAGCGAATGTTTATTTTGATTATGATTTTCCTGTACAAACCAATAATGCGGTTACCAATTTTGAAGAAATATTGATGACAAACGAAGTGAAAGATAATTCTGTGAAAATCTACCCAATTCCAACCAAAGGTAACATGACAATAGAAACTGTTGGTAAAATATTATTGGTCGAGATTTACGATGCACAAGGAAGAATTATCCAAAAACAGAGAGATGATAATTCCAAAATTAATTTCAATGCAAGTAGTGGTACTTATTACATTAAAATAAAAACAGAAAAAGGAACATCAGTGAAAAAAATAATTAAAGAATAAGATGAAGTTTATACCGTGAATAAATAATTGAAAAGCCAACTAAAATTTTTAGCTGGCTTTTTTGAAAAATAATATTCCTTTTCGATATAGAATTCAAACTTAATGTAATTGATCAAGAATTGAATGTAGATAATGTTTTGTAATAATTATTCCTTGATGATTTTCTTGGTTACAATTCCCGAGTCGGTTTCTATGGAAATCAGATAATTTCCTTTTAGAAGGTTTGAAACATTGATTCTTGAAAACTCAACATTTTCTGTTTTCACCAATGAACCCGAAGCATTGTGTAATTTGACTGACTTGATTTTTTCATCAGATTTAATATTAATGAAATCAGAAGTCGGATTTGGGTAAATATTGATTTGAGTTTTATTAATGTCAGAAACCGAAAGTTGGTCCATATCCTTAATAATAATATTGTCAACGATAAAACCACTTCCGTCGTTGTCAAATTCGAAATTCAAATCATTGGCTCTTACAACTTTTGGTCCTAGAGCAGAAGTGTGTACCAATTGATTGTCAAGATAATATTTTACGTTTTTTTCTGTAACGTGGTCTATTTCAATTCTTAGGTTATACCATTTGTCAGGAATCCAGCTTCCGAGGTCTAAGAAGTTGACATCGCTATCCGCATACAATTTACCACTGTACATAAAATTAAATCCACCAGCCCAAGAGTAATTTCCATTATTGTTATAATATAATGACAACATATAATAATCCGAACTATTCAGTTTCTCTAATTTCACATCTGCAGAGACAGAAAGTCTATTATACTCTGGGATTTTTTTGAAAAGAAAAGACATATTTTCTGTGTAAGCATTTGTGCTTGTGACTTCAACAGAATTATTTCCATCTGTAGCTTTTCCGGTAACGACTTTGAAGTTGTTGTTTGGAACATTATCAGTTTTTACAGTCCATTCTTTTTGACCAACGACACTTCCAAGATTGTAACCTTCCGAAGTTTCAAAAGAAATTTTTTGTTGACCAAAACTCGAAACCGAAAGTAAGGCAGTTGTTAAAAAAGATAGTAAAGTTTTCTTCATAGATTAAAATTAAAAGGGAAGCGAATTTAGAAAAATATTCTTATTAATTGTCTTAAAATCAATAAAAAACCTTCCGAAAAATTCGAAAGGTTATATAAGAAAGTCTATATTCTATTTGTCTATTATCTTTTAGTCTATTTAGAATGATTCATTGCATTGGCGTCAATGTTGACTCCAAGTCCTTGCGCAACTCTCATTCCTAGTTCAATATTCGCACGGAAGAAGTGGCAAAGCTGACGATTGATGATTTCGTCTCGTTTTGGTCCGTCGATTCCGCTCATATGTCCAACAATGTTGTTAACTAAAGCCGTTCTGTCTTCTTGATTCAGAGCTTTTGTGTAGAACAATCCGGGTTGAGTGTAATGGTCATCATCATTTTGATTTCTGTCAAAATGTGCAACTTGGGAATTATCCAAATCATACTCCAAATTCTTATAAGATGATTGTGGTTCTACATCACTGAAACTATTTGGATAATAATTCGGTTTGTCACCATAATCCGAATCATCTGCCATTGCGCCACCTCTTTGGAAATTATTCACAGCAAACGGACATTTGTTAACCTCAAGTTGATGAGAATTAACACCTAATCTGTATCTGTGAGCATCTGCATAAGAGAAAAGTCTTCCTTGCAACATCTTGTCAGGAGAAAAACTGATTCCGTCAATCAAATGACTTGGTGCAAAAGCAGATTGTTCTACATGAACAAAATAGTTTCTAGGGACTTCATTTAGTTCCATAATACCAACTTCTTGTAAAGGAAACTCGTCTTGGAACCAAACTTTAGTTACATCAAAAGGATTCCAACGCCATTCTTTGGCTTGTTGTTCCGTCATTGTCTGAATGTAAAGTTTCCATTTCGGGAAATCACCTTTTTCAATAGAATTAATTAAATCTTCCTGTGAAAAATCCGGATTTTCGCCTTTCATTTTTGTGGCTTCGTCATCAGAAAAATTCTTGATGCCTTGCTGTGTTTTGAAATGGAATTTTACCCAAGTTCTCTCATTTTTATCATTAATCATAGAAAAAGTATGAGAACCGAATCCGTGCATATGTCTATATCCGTGAGGCGTTCCTCTGTCTGACATTAAGATTAAAACCTGATGAAGAGATTCCGGATTCAAAGACCAGAAATCCCAAACCATTGTTTTGCTTTTCAAGTTGGTTTTTGGAACACGTTTTTGAGTATGGATAAAGTCAGGGAATTTTTTTGCATCCTTGATAAAGAAAACAGGTGTGTTATTCCCAACTAAATCCCAATTTCCGTCTTCTGTGTAGAATTTCAAAGCAAAACCTCTTGGGTCTCTTTCTGTATCAGCACTTCCCATTTCTCCGCCAACTGTAGAAAATCTCGCAAACATTTTACAAGAATTGCCAACTTTGGAAAACAATTTCGCTCTTGTATATTTGGAAATATCGTGAGTAACCGTAAAAGTTCCATAAGCGCCGGAACCTTTTGCGTGAACAATTCTTTCAGGAATTCTTTCTCTTACAAAGTGTGCAAGATTCTCCTGAAGGACAAAATCTTGTAGCAAAACCGGACCTCTTGGTCCAACAGTCTGTGAATCCTGATGCTCGTAATAAGGTGAGCCAACGGAATTTGTGAGTTTTTTCTTGTTTTCCATATTTTCAGATTTTATGATATTTATTCTATTTTCAAAAGCGAAATTCGATAAAAAAACTTATTTATGAAACAAATTAATAAGTATCTTTGCAATAGATAAAATAAATTAGAACTCGTGAATATCCAACAATTAGAATATCTAATCGCAGTAGATAAATATAAGCATTTTGGTAAAGCTGCGCAAGCTTGTTTTATTACTCAACCTACATTGAGTGCAATGATTCAGAAATTTGAAGACGAGCTTGATGTGAAGGTTTTTGATAGAACAACACATCCAATCCGAACTACAGATGCAGGAGGCGAAATCATAAAGGAAGCCCAGCGTGTAATAGATTCTGTGAATGAACTGAAGAATAAAGCTAATTTTCTAAACAACATTTTGGCAGGTAAACTTAACCTCGGAATTATCCCGACGGTTTCAAGCTATGTTCTTCCAAACGAGATTTTTAGTTTCCTTAAAAAGAATCCTCAGATTGAACTGAATATCAAAGAAATGACAACGGAAAGTATTATCAAATCTTTGAAATCCGGAGAATTGGACGCAGGAATTATTTCTACACCTTATTCTGCGGCGGACGAGTTTTATCAGGATTTTCTTTTCAATGAAGAATTGATGCTTTATTCTACTAATCAAGAAGCTGGTGTGAAAAAAGATTGTTTCGTAGTTCCTGATGATATTGATGTGAACAAAGTCTGGCTTTTGGAAGAAGGAAATTGTCTTAGAACTCAATTCGAAAACATTTGTCATTTGAAAGAAAATTCTTTGAAACCAAATAACTTAGAATTTTTGGCTTCCAACATCAATACATTGATTCAAATGGTTGATAAAGTTGGTGGAATTACAATTCTTCCAGAAATGGGCGTTGAGCAGTTGTCAATCGAGCAAAAACAAAAAGTTTCCAGATTTATTAAGCCGTTTCCTTTTAGAGAAATCAGTTTGATCTATTATAAACCAACTTATAAGCAAAAAATTATTGATGAATTGATTTCAGAAATCAGAACATCGATGGAGCAAAGGCTTAATTATTATAAGGACCAAGAAAATTACGTCAGCATCAAACCTGAATAAATTCATACTGAATTAATATGAATTGATTTTGAAGTTTGAAATTTAGTTTGTAAATTTGCCCTCGATTTTTGAATAAACGGAGGAGAACTTTGACTGATTGCAACCTCAATAAAAAATGCTAAAACAGATTTTTCTCTTTTAGTTCCTTTTTGCAATCATTATTTTTTTAACTTCGAAATATAAAATACAAAAGGAATATTTATGTCTTATTTATTTACGTCCGAATCAGTTTCTGAAGGACATCCGGATAAAATTGCAGATCAGATTTCTGATGCACTTATTGATCATTTCTTAGCATATGATAAAAACTCAAAAGTAGCTTGTGAAACTTTGGTTACTACTGGTCAGGTTGTCTTGGCTGGTGAAGTGAAGTCAGAAGCTTATCTTGACGTTCAACATATCGCAAGAGATGTGATCAACAAGATTGGTTATACAAAAAGCGAATATATGTTCAATGGCGATTCTTGTGGTGTGATCTCTGCAATCCACGAGCAGTCTCCTGATATAAATCAAGGTGTTGACAGAACATTGGACGAAACCGATTTTGAAACCAGAGCAAATGCTCAAGGTGCTGGAGATCAGGGAATGATGTTTGGTTATGCAACCAACGAAACTGAAAATTACATGCCTTTGGCTTTGGATATTGCTCATCAAATCTTAAAAGAATTGGCAGAGCTTAGAAGAGAGGGAAATGCGATTCCTTACCTTCGTCCAGATGCGAAATCTCAAGTTACAATCGAATATTCTGATGATCACAAACCTGTGAGAATCGATAGTATTGTGGTTTCTACACAGCACGATGATTTCGGAAGTGAGGAAGCAATGTTAGCTAAGATCAAAAAAGATATCGTTGAAATTTTGATTCCAAAGATCAAGGCGAAACAAAAGCCAGAGATTCAAGAATTGTTCAATGGTGATATCAAATATCATATCAACCCAACTGGGAAATTCGTAATTGGTGGTCCTCACGGAGATACAGGTTTAACAGGAAGAAAAATTATTGTTGATACTTACGGTGGAAAAGGTGCTCACGGAGGTGGTGCTTTCTCTGGAAAAGATCCTTCAAAAGTTGACAGAAGTGCAGCTTATGCAACAAGACACATTGCAAAAAACCTAGTTGCTGCTGGTGTTGCAGATGAGGTTTTGGTACAGGTTTCTTATGCAATTGGTGTTGCTGAGCCTTGTGGACTTTATATCAATACCTACGGAACTTCGAAAGTTGGAATCAATGATGGTGAATTGGCTAAGAAAGTTCAGCAATTATTTGATCTTAGACCTTATGCGGTTGAGAAAAACCTTAAACTGAGAAATCCAATCTATTTGGAAACCGCAGCTTATGGACATATGGGGAAGGACTATTACGTAGCTGATAAAACCTTCAACAAAGGACAAAAAAATGAATTAACTTTGAAAGACCTGGAATTCTTCACTTGGGAGAAACTGGATCGAGTAGATGATATTAAGAAAGAATTCGGATTGTAAGATCCAAAATTTTTTAGAAATCTTGAAACTGCTTTGTCTTTGGATGAAGCAGTTTTTTTAAATTTGAACCTTAAGATTTAAACAGAATGAAATCAATTATATCTTCCATATTTTTTTTGCTTTTCTTTTCTAATGCACTAAAATCCCAAGTTACGATGCACAAATTCGTAAATGTAGGTTATGTTTATCAAAACCAAAGTTTTGCGGAAGTTGGAGGTAAACTACTTTTTCTGAAGACTGACGATGTCCTTTTTAGAGTTGGAGCATCAGCTTTAATGGGCTCGAGTAACAGTAAGCTTGCTATAATGCCTAAGGTCAACGCAGATTTTTTATTGAATTTCCAGAAAGATGTAGATTTTTATCATGCCCATTATTTTATTTTGGGAGCAGAAGCAACGAATAAATATATTGCGCCAAAGGCAGGTTTCAGTCTTTTTGGGATTTTGGACTTGACCGGTGGATATGGATTTTCAATTGATAAAGACGGAATAAATGGTAAGGAACTGAAAGGTCTTAATGTCAATTTCACAATAAATATCCCTTTGGTTGTGATAAAATGATTTAACTTTTCGAAATTATTTGAATCAAATTAAATAAAAATGAAAGTTTAACAATTCATTAACATTTCGTTTTAAGTTTTTTATTACTTTTACAAACCTAAATTAAGCGTATAGAATAAATTTACTTCAAAAAAAATAAAATAGATTGAATCTCCCCAAATTAATTATTTGTATAATTAAGATTTGGTTGGGTTCTATACTTAATGAAGTAAAATTATGAAAACGCAAACTGATAGCCAACTGATTCTACAGTATCAAAATGGTGATGAAAAATCACTTTCTTATTTGATAAATAGGCACAAGAAAGATCTTTTCAATTTTATCTATTACAAATTGATGGATGAAGATCTTGCAAATGACATCTTTCAAGACACGTTCATGAAAATAATTGTAACTCTTAAAGAGGGACGTTACAAAGAAGAGAATAAATTCATTCTTTGGGCAAAAAGGATTGCCCACAACCTGATAATTGATTATTACAGGTTACAGTCAAAACATATTAAAATATCTGAAACATCCTATGAGAATGAGGAGTTTTCTATCTTTGATATTATAAAGGAACCTGAAAATAATATTGAGGATAAATTAATTGACGATCAAATTAATGAGGATTTGCTAAAGATGCTGGTAATGCTACCGGACAATCAGCAAGAGGTTATCAAATTGAGATTTTTTGACGGATTAAGCTTCAAAGAGATTGCGGATCATACAGATACAAGTATCAACACAACACTTGGTAGAGTAAGGTATGCGTTGATCAATCTTAGAAAAATAATGGAGGAGCATAAAATTATTTTGACAAAATAATAATAAAGTTTTTTTTTTGGCGTTATTCTTGTAAAAGTCTGCCTATGAAAAAAAACGACACTTTAACTAAAAAAGCTTTGATGCCCAAAAAAGAAATAATTGATTTTTTATTGAATTATTCCAAGAATATTCAGATGCTGAAAACTAAAAACAGAAAAGCTATTTTGGTTTCGAAAAATTAAAGTTTTTTAGATTTTAATAATTGATTTATGATTTGAACTTTCCTACGTGGATCAGAAAATGATTAGATTTGTGCCTTATGAAAAACGTAAGGCACATTTTTTTTGACCTGGACAATACACTCTGGGATCACCGCAAGAATGCATATTTAACAATCAAGGAATTGTTTTCCCAACAGAATATCTCGGATAAATATGATATCGATTTTGAAGAATTCCATACCGCGTATCATATCATCAATGAAAGGCTTTGGGAGCAGATGAGAGATGAAGAGATTGATAAAGAATATCTGAGAAAGCATCGTTTCTATGATACATTTTTGAAATTTGGAATTGATAATCAGATTCTTGCCGACTACTTTGAGCATCATTTCTTAGACGAAATCCTGAAATATAACGAGCTGGTGGACGGCGCTTTGGATTTACTCAATTATCTTAAATCCAAAGGTTATAAAATGCATATCATTTCCAACGGTTTTCAAGAGGTAACCGAAAGAAAATGTATCTTATCTGGAATTTCGGATTTCTTTGAAACTATTACCAGTGCAGATTCTGTAAACATCAGAAAGCCACGGCCGGAAATCTTTGAATATTCTCTCAATCTCGCAAAAGCAGAAAAGCCAGAAAGCATCTTGATCGGAGATGACTGGATTGCAGATGTGAAAGGCGCACAAAACTTTGGTATTGATGTTATCTTCTTTGATGTTTTGGATGAAAATCCTTTGGAAGAAAGACTGAAGTTTGTAAAGCATTTATCAGAAATCAAACAATATTTATAAAAGAAAAGCCTTTCAAATTTGAAAGGCTTTTTTATATTTTAAAGTTCAGAATTAAATTCCCAAACTTTCTCTAACTCTTTTTATTGTTTCAGTGGCAATAACTCTGGTTTTTCCAGCGCCTTCTTGTAGCTTGGCTTCTAGTTCATCCAGATTGTTCATATAATAAGCGAAAGTTTCTCTTTCTTTCGCAAATCTCACCAAGATCAATTCCAACAATTCCTTTTTTGCATGTCCATACCCATAATTTCCGGCAAGATATTTTGCTCTCAATTCTTCGGTTTGTTCCGGAGTAGCAATTAGTTCGTAGATGGCGAAAGTTTTATCGGTAGAAGGATCTTTTGGTTCTTCCAAAGATTTTGAGTCACTTTCGATACTCATGACCTGTTTTTTTAATTCTTTTTCCGGCAAGAAGATATTAATAATGTTTCCTCTGGATTTTGACATTTTGTGTCCATCGATTCCGGGAACATATTTAGTGTTTTCTTGTAATTCAGCTTGAGGCAAAACCAAAACTTCACCCATTTGATTATTAAACCTTGAAGCTACATCACGTGCAATTTCCAAATGTTGCAATTGGTCTTTCCCAACTGGAACAATTTCAGCATCATATAAAAGAATGTCTGCAGCCATCAAGATTGGATACGTGAAAAGTCCTGCATTTACGTCCTGCAACCTATCTGCTTTATCTTTGAAAGAATGAGCCAAAGTCAATCTTTGATAAGGAAAAAAGCATGATAAATGCCAAGACAATTCACAGGTTTCCGGGATGTCGCTTTGTCTATAAAAAAACGTTTTTTCTGTGTCTAGTCCGCAAGCAAGCCAAGCCGCAGCAATCTCGTAAGTGTTTTGTTTAAGCTCTTTTGCATCTTTGATCTGCGTTAAAGAATGCAGATTGGCAATGAAAAGAAAAGACTCGTTTCCTGCTTGTTTTGATAATTCGATTGCGGGGATGATTGCTCCCAAAAGATTTCCCAAATGTGGGGTTCCGGTGGCTTGTATTCCGGTAAGGATTCTAGACATTTTTTAATTATAATTTATACAAAAATAGACAAAATTTAGTTTTTATCTTATTTTAGACACATTAAGAATTAATATCAGGAATTAAATTCCATAGATTTCTTTGAATAGAACAGCTTGTCTTCGCGATATTTCTACTTGATTGTCATTCGGGAGTTTTATCATCAGATTTCCACTGAACCAATTCTCAATATTCTGAATATAATTGATATTAAAAATAGTATTCCTGTTCGCGCGGAAATATTTTTCTTGAGGAAGTTTCTTTTCAATTAAGTTTAAGGAGCGTGTTAAGACCGCTTTTTCATTTCGGAAAAATACTTTAGTATAATTGCCTTCTACTTCAAAAAGATAAATTTCTGACAGCTTTACCATCCAACATTTTTCGCCGTCTTTAATAAAAATCTGGTCGTCAAAATCTAGTTTTTTATCTTGCTTTTCCGTGGCTTCGGCTAGTTTTTGTTTTACTTTTTCTATCGCTTGTGAGAGTCTTTTCGGATTGACTGGTTTTAATAAATAATCCAAAGTGTTGTACTCAAAAGATTTGATAGCAAATTCGTCAAAAGCTGTGGTAAAGATAACCATCGGAACATTTTCAAGCATTTCCAAGAGCTGAAATCCATCTTTTCCAGGCAACTGAATATCCAAGAAAATCAAATTCGGTTTGTGGGAATTGATCAATTCAAAAGCAACATCCGCATTCTCAGCTTCGGCAAGAATCTCGATTTCAGGAATATCATTCAATAAGTCCTTCAATTCATTCCGTGCAAGTCTGGAATCTTCTACGATGATAGCATTGATCTTCTTCATTTTTTCAAATTTAAATATTAATATTTTCCGAACTGATGCTGATTTTTGCAGTTACTTCATCATTGCTTTCTGATAATTTGAACGTGGCATTCTCATCGTAAAGAAGCTTCAAACGTTCTTCGATGTTTTGTAAGCCTATTTTTGTTGAATCCTCACTTTGAGAGATTTTGCCTGTATTCTTCACAATAATTTGAAGATTATTTATATCCAAATAGGTCTTGATTAAAATATTTCCACCGTTTTTCAATGTAGAAATCCCATGTTTTACAGCATTTTCTACCAACATTTGCAAGATCATCGGAGGAATTTGAATGTTTTTTGTTTCATTCGAAATGTCAAACTGAAAACTCAGCCTATCTTCATACTGAATTTTAGAAATTTCCAGAAAATTTTCTACCGTTTCCAGTTCTTGTTCTACGGTGACAAAATTGGTTTTTCCTAAAAGCAGAGATGATCGCAGCAATTCGGAAAGTCTGGTAATCATTTCTTTTGATTTCAAAGGGTCTTCTTGTACCAATCCTCTGATATTATTGAGACTGTTGAATATAAAATGTGGATTGATCTGTCCTTTCAATGTATTGAGGTGAGCGTCTTTCAGATTTTTTTCAATAGATAATTTTTGCTTCAGATCTTCTTGTTTACTTTGATAGATTTTGTAAGCATAGATGAAAACAAGCCAATTGATTGTGATAAAAAGGAAATAAAAATAATTGACAAGTCTTTTGTCAAAAGTCTCGCTGGCAGTAAACTCATATCGAGCCTGAGATTCTACTAGAAAGTTTTGTGCATAAAGCAAGAAAGGCCAAAGTAATAGCTGGAAAATCACATGCAAAATCAATACAATACCAATAATGAATGCAATGTTTCTGATATTGAAAATTTGCTTTAATGAAATTCGTTCAATGAAATAAATGACAATATTCGAAATGATGTAAAGTAAGAATGTGACGAAAAATAATTCGAAGATATAAACATTAAGATATTTTGCTGAGTATATTTCGTTGTAGATCAGTTTTTTGAATGTCAAAAAAAAGAAAATCGTACTTAAGAGATAAGTTATTGTGAAAGCGTGATATTTCCAGTTTTTCAGTAATGTCACAATTATGGTTTTGTTAGATTAATGCTACGAATTTACTTGAAACTTTATTTAGAAGACTGCTTTTTATTTTTTTTAAGCATCAAAATTATTGCTACGGTAAACGTAATAAGATAAAGAGAACCTAATGCTGGTTTACGAAACGTAAAATTTCGAAAATCAAATTCCCGGAGTAATGCCATCCCTAATGGAAATGCAAGCAATGCAAAAAATAGGTTGAAACCGATTTTATTTTTCATGTTTTATAGATTTTTAACTTTCTACTGATATTAAAAAATTAAATATCTTTCTCAAAGAATAAGTAAATGTACATTGCCAATCCGAAATTGGTAGAACTTGTGGAAGTTAAACGATAGCCGTTTTTAACATATTCATCCAGTTTTTCCTGAATGTCTTCCTTTGATTTCTTTGCAATGTGTTCAGAATCTAAAGTTAATTTTGAATAATAAATTAGTGATTCGACTTTGTAATCTTTCATGGTTTGTTTAGTCTAAAAATTGATTAATAAATTAAAATAATTGAGTGAAAAAGTCAATGATTCTAAAGACGATTTCGATAACAAGTGTGACCATAATTATAGTTTTTGATGATTTTCTTAAACAAATATAAAATACAAAAAACAACAAACCCATCAAAATATGATGGGTGGTAAATTATAAATGTTGAATGGTTTTTCTAAGGAATCAAGATCTTCTCTCCACCGAATTTTGGTTCTACATGAAACCAAATATCTAGATAAGCTTTTGCTTTGGCAAGATATTCCCGGAGATTGGTTTTTAGACCTGCATATTTGTTCACGTCTTTTGCATTGTAGCCAAAAGCTTCTATTCCGTATTCTTTGGCAAGAAATACAGCTCGTTCGTTATGGAATTTCTGCGAAATGAAAACAACCTTATTTTGTCCAAAAATTTCC
This sequence comes from uncultured Weeksellaceae bacterium, assembly GCA_963530025.1. GTDB lineage: Bacteria > Bacteroidota > Bacteroidia > Flavobacteriales > Weeksellaceae > Epilithonimonas. The sequence goes on along the minus strand of CAUSBY010000002.1, from coordinate 195,427 downwards.
TTTGCTCTTACAACAGAATCTAATGTTCTGAATCCCGCAAAATCTTCGTAGATCTTTTCTGCCGGGATTCCGTTTGCGATAAGGTCTAGTTTCATTTGTTCCGGTTCGTTATAACCTTTTACAGAATTATCACCACTGACGATGATGGATTCTATTTTTCCAGATTTGTACAATTCCGTAGCAGCATCTATTCTGTATTTGAAATAAAGATTAGGTCTTCCGTTGCTTAGGCTTTTATTTGTTCCTAAAACGACAGCTGTTTTTATCTTCGGAATTTCAGAAACCGAATACGAAATGAAAGGCTCGCTTTCTTTCTTGATAGAATAGTTGGCGAATAGGATAAAAAGAAATCCTGCTACAAAAAGCAACAGGAATATTTTGATTAATTTCTTAATAATTTTCATTTGTGTGTTTTGATGTTTTATTTTCTAAAAATCCAATCCGTTTGGGAAAGCTTTTTTTCTGAAGATATAAAGAAACAATGCGCCTGCTGTAATAGAACTGTCTGCAACATTGAAGATATATTTGAAGAACTCGATTCTATTTCCTCCAAGAACTGGAACCCAATCTGGCCAAGTTGTATCAACCAAAGGGAAATGTAACATATCTACAACGCAACCTTTCATCAGATCAGAATAGCCGTGACCAAATTGTGTGAGTTTGGAAATTCCTCCATAATCGATCCATCTTCCGGATTCTGCATCATAGAAAGTTCCACTATCGAAAATAACGCCATAGAAAATGCCATCAAAAACATTACCTATCGCTCCGGCAAAAATCATTGCCATTGGAATTAATAGATAATTAGATGCGCCTTCTTTCAACCATTTTTTGAATAAGACAACCATTCCAATTGCTAAACCTACTCTCAGAATTATCAAAGCATATTTACCCCAAAGTCCACCGAAATGTAGTCCATAAGCCATTCCAGGATTTTCTACAAAGGTCATCTTGAACCAACTTAGTCCAAATACGTTCACGCTTTCTCCAAGATAGAAATGGGTTTTGACATATATTTTAGAAAATTGATCGATCAACAGAATCAAAAATGTAATGGCAACTATTTTCTTCATTACAATCCTTTTGGTTTAGGCGTTCTTGTGATTTTTTTTTCTTTTCTGTCATTGATTTTTTGGACAGTTTTCTTATTGTGAAAATTATTTTTTGTGTGAAATTTTTCAAACTCGATGTTCATGTCTTTCAACACACTTTTTAGTGCGGTCAGCTCCATAGAATTTTTTGGATGTACGATGATAGATTCCATTTTTTAATTTTTTTTATCTAAAAAGAAGATGATTTTTCTTCAGGAAATTTTTTACAAATGTAAATTAAATTACTTATTTCTTAGACAATTCGTCCAGTCTTTTGCGTTCTTTTTCGGTCAGGTCAGACAAGCCGTTCTTTCCCATTTTGCCTAAAAGTTTATCGATTTCATCTTCCCTTTCCTTTCGCTTGGAATTGAATTCGTCATCGATTGTGTAATATTTCTGCTCGGGTTTGAAGATGTTTTTGACCGATTTGTTTTTCATTAATACAAATCCAATCGCAACAACCAAAAGTAAAATAATTAATAAAGTCATTTTGTTATAAGAAAAAAGCCCCAATTTCCAATCTTTAGAATTAGAAATTCGGACTTAATATTTTGATAATTAATGATTTATCTCTGCATGTTTTTCGCTTCGATGCTCAAGGTTGCGTGTGGGACAGCTTTCAATCTTTCTTTTGGAATAAGCTTTCCTGTTACTCTGCAGATACCATAAGTCTTGTTCTGGATTCTGATTAGAGCGTGTTTCAGGTCACGAACAAATTTTTCTTGTCTAGATGCTAATATTGCATTTTGTTCTTTGCTTAATGTTTCCGCACCTTCTTCAAAAGCTTTGAAAGTTGGTGAAGTATCATCGGTTCCATTATTTTGATTATTGATAAAACTTTCTTTTATAAGACCAAGGTCTTTTTCTGCTTTATCTATTTTATCTTGAATAAGTTGTCTGAACTCTTGTAAGTCTGCGTCACTATATCGTAATTTTTCGTCAGCCATTTCCAGCGGTTATTTATTGTTTAACTTTTATTTTAAATCTAAGCGAATCCAATCGCATATTTAATTTTTTAATCAGCAAGAATAAAGATAAAGTTTGAAATAATTCAGTTAAAACATTCAATTAACAAATTCTTAATAAAAAAGAAATATCAATTATTTTTTATCAATTTTTACGCTGAATTTTTCCTCATCTATCTCTATTTCATCGAAATCTGAAAGTGAATTTACAAATTCTATTTTATCCGACAATACTTCTGCAGAAATATATGCATCATTGTTAATAAATTCTTGTTTGAAAGGGCAAGATTCTTCCAATTGGATTGAGATTCTGTCTGTTAATTCAAAGTCTTTCTCTTTTCTCAGATTCTGAACTCTATTAATGAATTCTCTTGCAATTCCTTCCGATTTCAATTCGTCCGTAAGTATCAAATCTAATGCCACTGTAACTTTTCCTTCACTCGCAACCGTCCATCCTGGGATGTCTTTCGTAGAAATTTCTACATCTTCGGTTGTGATTTCGTAGCCTGCAACGGTTGTTTTGCCTTCTTTTTCTAATGATGCAATTTGTTCAGAACTGAAATTTGAAATCTCTCCAGCAACAGCTTTCATATCTTTTCCTAATCTTGCTCCAAGCGTTTTGAAATTCGGTTTGATTTGTTTAACAATGAGATGAGACGCTTCCTCAGCATTAATCAATTGTAATTCCTTAACGTTAACTTCTTGTTTGATTAATTCCGAAACGGCTAAGATTTGCTCTTCAGTTTTCTTATCCAAAACAGGAATCATCACTTTCTGAAGTGGTTGACGCACTTTTACATTTTCTTTTTTTCTTAACGAAAAAACCATCGATGTAATTTGTTGAGCCAAATGTGTTTTCTCCACCAAATCTTGGTCAATCAAACTTTCATCTGCAATTGGGAAATCTGTCAAGTGAACAGAATTTACCAATTCTTTGCCAGTTACTTTATTCAAATCCTGGAACAATTGGTCCATAAAGAATGGCGCAATCGGTGCAGAAAGTTTAGTAATCGTATCAAGACAAGTGTAAAGAGTCTGGTAAGCAGAGATTTTATCTTCGCTGTAATCGCCTTTCCAGAAACGTCTTCTGCACAATCTTACGTACCAGTTGGACAAGTTATCATTCACAAAAGTATTGATTGCTCTTGAGGCTTTTGTCGGTTCATAATCTTCGTAGAAAGACTTCACTTCTTTGATTAGAAGATTCAATTCAGATAAAATCCATCTGTCGATTTCCGGGCGATTTTCAACGTTGCTTTCAAGATATTTGAAACCGTCAACATTCGCATACAAAGCGAAGAAAGAATAAGTATTATAAAGTGTTCCGAAGAATTTTCTTCTCACTTCATCAATTCCTTCAATATCAAATTTCAGGTTTTCCCAAGGATTCGCATTAGAAATCATATACCAACGCGTCGCATCTGGACCATAAACTGCCAAAGTTTCAAATGGGTCCACTGCATTTCCAAGACGTTTGGACATTTTTTGTCCGTTTTTGTCCAAAACTAGACCGTTAGAAACTACATTTTTATAAGCTACCGAATCGAAAACTGCCGTTCCAATAGCGTGTAAAGTATAGAACCAACCACGAGTCTGGTCAACGCCTTCCGCAATAAAATCTGCTGGGAAAGCATTGTTGTTATCAACTAATTCTTTGTTCTCGAATGGATAATGCAATTGTGCATAAGGCATTGAGCCTGAATCAAACCAAACGTCGATAAGGTCGCTCTCACGCTTCATTTCTTTTCCGGAATCAGAAACCAAAATGATTTTGTCAACCACATTTTTGTGAAGGTCAATCAAATCATAATTTTCCTCAGACATATTTCCAATTTCGAATCCTTTGAACGGATTTTCTTTTAGGAAACCAGCTTTTATAGATTTCTCGATTTCGTTGTATAATTCCTCAACAGAACCGATGATTTTTTCTTCTTTTTTGTCATCCGTTCTCCAAATTGGCAACGGAATTCCCCAATATCTTGAACGGGAAAGATTCCAGTCATTCGCATTTTTCAACCAGTTTCCGAAACGTCCTTCACCAGTCGATTTTGGTTTCCAGTTGATAGTTTCGTTAAGGTCAAACATTCTGTCCTTCAAATCCGTCATTTTGATAAACCAAGAATCTAATGGATAGTACAACAAAGGTTCATCGGTTCTCCAACTGTGCGGATAACTGTGGACATACTTTTCAACTTTGAAAGCTTTGTTTTCTTTTCTAAGTTTAAGCGCAATTCTCTCATCAACAGATAAATAAACTTTTAAATCCGAGATGATTGATTTTAATTTATCTTTTTGAATATTGAATTCTGTATTCTTTTCGTCATCATTCAGATATTCAGATTTTACATATTCGTTAGCGAAACCATAGATTTCGTCGCTTACAATTGATAAGAATTTACCTTGCAAATCTACCAGCGGAACTGGATTTTCGTTTTCATCCAAAACTAGCATTGGCGGAACTTCCGGTGAAGCTTCTTTGGCAACTTTCGCATCATCAGCACCAAAAGTCGGTGCAGTGTGTACAATTCCGGTTCCGTCTTCTGTTGTTACAAAATCTCCTGAAATCACTCGGAAAGCATTTTCTGGATTTTGATAAGGTTTTGCGTAATCTAAAAGTTGTTCGTATTTGATTCCAACCAAATCTGCACCTTTAAATTCTGCTAAGATTTGATAAGGAATTGCTTTGCTTTCAGATGTGTAATTAGTGAAATCTTCATCAGTTCCTTCAACATATTTCTTTCCGAATTGTTTTCCTGTTAAAGCTTTTGCCAAAACAACATTAATTGGCTCAAAAGTATATTGATTGAAAGTCTTTACTAAAACATAATCGATTTTTGGACCGACTGTCAAAGCCGTGTTTGAAGGTAAAGTCCAAGGTGTCGTTGTCCAAGCCAAGAAATGTACATCACCAAATCCTTGCAAAAATGAAGGTAAAGTTTCAGGCAAAGTTTTGAATTGAGCAACAACAGTTGTGTCAGAAACATCACGATAAGCGCCAGGCTGATTAACCTCGTGAGAAGATAATCCTGTTCCCGCTTTTGGAGAATAAGGCTGGATGGTGTAACCTTTGTAAATCAAACCTTTATCATAGATTTGTTTCAAAAGCCACCAAACCGTTTCCATATATTTTGGTTTGTAAGTGATGTAAGGATTATCCAGGTCAACCCAATACCCGATTTTTTCGGTCATATCATTCCAAACATCGGTGTAACGCATTACGGCATTTTTACAAGCCTCGTTGTATTCTTCAATCGTGATTTTTTTTCCGATATCTTCTTTGGTAATTCCAAGCTCTTTTTCAACGCCCAATTCCACAGGAAGTCCGTGCGTGTCCCAACCTGCTTTACGAAAAACCTGTTTCCCATTCTGAGTCTGGAAACGACAAAAAATATCCTTAATTGCTCTTGCCATCACGTGGTGAATTCCCGGCATTCCGTTGGCGGAAGGCGGTCCTTCGTAAAAAACATATTCCGGTTTTCCTTCGCGGAGTTCTACGGATTTTCTGAAAGTGTCATTGTTTTTCCAGAATTCTGCAACGTTTTTGGCAGTTTCGGTAAGATTAAGGTTTTTATATTCGGTAAACTTGCTCATTGTAAATGTGTCAAATCTGTTTCTTCTAGATTAAGTTTGCGAATTTAGTGATTTTTGTCGATTTTTAAAGCATATTTTATAGCGTTTCTGAATGATAAAAACTTCAAATTCAGAATTATAAAATTGTATTATGTTTTATAAATTTGTGACTAAAATTAGAATCCTTGGAACTATACCCAAAAATCGAAACATCCAGCCGAGATACAATCAAACAATTTCAAGAATCAAAACTGAAAGAGCTTTTGGTTTATTTGGAAAATCATTCGCCTTTTTATCAGAAATTATTCAAAGAAAGTAATATTGATATTAATGATATCAAGACTTTGGAAGACTTGCAGAAAATCCCGACGACTTCTAAAAATGATTTGCAACAACATAATCACGATTTTTTCTGCGTTCCATTTGATAAGATTGTAGATTACAGCACAACTTCCGGAACTTTGGGCGACCCTGTAACTTTTGGATTGTCTGATAATGACCTCGAAAGATTGGCTTATAACGAAGCGATTTCTTTTGCTTGCGCAGGCGTTCAAAAAGGTGATGTTGTGCAGATGATTACAACCATTGATAAAAGATTTATGGCAGGTTTGGCCTATTTTCTGGGACTCAGAAAAATGGGAGCAAGTGTTGTGAGAATGGGGCCTGGAATTCCTGAATTGCAATGGGATTCGATTTTTAGATATAAACCTAAATATTTAATCACAGTTCCTTCGTTTCTTTTGAAAATGATAGATTACGCTGAGAAACACGGATTAGATTACAAAAATTCCAGTGTTTACGGTGCGATTTGTATTGGAGAAGGACTTAAAAATCAAGATTTCACGGATAATATTCTTTCAAAAAAAATTAAAGAAAAATGGGATATTAAACTTTTCTCGACTTACGCTTCTACCGAAATGAGCACAGCTTTCACGGAATGCGAATTTCAAGTTGGAGGACATCATCATCCTGAATTGATTATTACAGAAGTTCTTGATGACAATGAAAATCCTGTACAAGAAGGCGAAAGTGGAGAATTGACCATCACAACTTTAGGCGTTGAAGCCATTCCATTATTAAGATTTAAAACGGGTGATTTGGTAAAAGCACATTACGAACCTTGCCAATGTAGAAGAAACACAATGCGATTAGGACCTGTTGTCGGAAGAAAACAGCAAATGATAAAGTATAAAGGGACAACGCTTTATCCGCCGGCAATGAATGATATTTTGAATGATTTTAATAATATTCTTTGTTATCAAATCGTTATTCAGTCGGATGAAATTGGTCTGGATGAAATTATCATTAAAGTAAGTACGGATAATGAAGATGAGAATTTTGTAAATGAAGTCCGAGACCATTTCCGTGCAAAACTGAGAGTCGGACCAAAAATTGAAGTTGTAGATTTTGATGTTTTATCAAAAATTGTCTTTAATCCAATCAGTCGAAAACCGATTAATTTTATAGATTTACGAGCTTAAAATTTTATTTAATAACCTATGAAAAAATTATTCTACACATTCTTTTTATCCTTTCTTGCTACAATGAGTTTTGCTCAGAAAATGAAATTCATTACAGGAGATTTGAATTTCTTAAAAGGGCAATCGCAAGTATCGGTTGTTTTTGATTACTCTGAATTGAAACTGACAAAAGATAATTTGCCAGAAAAAATATTTATAGAAAACAAAGTCAAAGCGTTGAATGCTAAAGTTGAGGGTAACGGAGAAGCTTGGGAAAAAGAATGGAATGTGGCAAAAGAAGGAATTTGGAATCCAAGTTTTATCACAAAAGCAAATCTTCTGTTGGAGAAACTTGGCACACCACTGAAATTCAAGGAAAATGGTGAGACTGATTATACGCTTGTTGTAAAAGTTGTTTGGATATATTCTGGTTGGGATGCTGCTGTGATGAAACAACCTTCAAAGGTTTCTACAAAACTTATCTTCATTGATTCTAAAACCAAAGCTGTATTAACGGAAATCGATAGTAAAGAAGCGCTTGGCGGAAATGGAAATTGGAGTAATCTTTTCAATGACGAAGCTCGTATTGGAGAAGGTTTTGGAAGTACAGGAAAAACTTTGGCAAAAATTATTTATAACAAACTTAGATAACAGAATTAGAAATTAGAATAAAATATAACAAACAAAGAACTATGAAAAAATTATTATTATTAGCAGGATTGATAACGATTTCATCTTTTGCAATAGCTCAGAAAATGAAAACTGAAAAAGGAGATTTATCCTTCCTAAAAGGACAAAATGTCGTGAATGTAGTTTTTGACTACTCTGATTTGAAATTGTTGAAAGATAATATGACAGAGTCTCAATATGTTGAAAAACATTCTGCAGAGCTTAATGCTAAAGTGGACGGAAACGGAGAATCTTGGAAAAAGCAATGGGCAACAAGTAAAGAAAATATTTGGAATCCGAAGTTTTTATCTATTGCCAACACAGTCCTTACCAAAGAAAAAAATCCATTGAGATTCAAAGAAGGAGTTGACTCGCCTTATACATTAGAAGTGAAAGTGAGATGGATATATCCAGGTTGGGATGCTGGTATTATGAAGCAGCCTGCAAAAGTAAGTACGCAACTTATTTTTATAGATTCTCAAACTAAAAATGTGGTTTGTGAAATCAACAGTCAGGAAGCTCCTGGAGACCAATGGGGAAATAATTTCAGTAACGAATATAGAGTGGGAGAAGGTTTTGCTAAAACTGGAAAATCTCTAGCTCAGAAAGTTGTGAAAGAAGTTAAGTAATGACTTTCATTAAATGAAAAAGACCGCTTTTGCGGTCTTTTTTTATTGTTGTTGTTCCAGTTTTTCTACTTTGATGTAATTCGCAAGATTCACAACCGCAGAATCGTGCAGTCTTACAAACGGATTTTTTTTATTCCAAACATAACCAGCGAGAACTGCGCAGATTTTTCTTTTTACATCAGGATTTTCCGGTTGATGGAAGAATAATTCCTGAAGATTTCCCGTGTACCATTCTTTCACATAAGTTGTAAAAACGTTTACGCCATATAAAATGTAATCCGAATATTCTTTTTGCCAATCGATGGTTTCTCCGTTGAGTTGTCTTAAGGCTAATTTTGCAGCTAGCATTCCGGATTCTGTTGCGAAAGCCATTCCTGATGAGAAAACAGGATCAAGGAACTCAGATGCATTTCCTGTCAAAGCAAACCCGTCACCGAATAAACTTTTTACTGAACAAGAATAATCTTTCAAGTGTCTTGGTTCAAACAAAAATTCTACATCGCCAAAACGTTTAACATAATAATCAGAAAGAGAAATGGCTTTTCTCAAAGCGTCAGCAGTGTCACCATTTTCAGAAAGTTTGTCGATATATTCAGTTGGTCCTACAATTCCTAAGCTTGTATTGCCGTCGGAAAAAGGAATCACCCAAAGCCAAACTTCGGTTTCGATAATATCAAATGAGATTAGAGTTCCCTCCACACCTTCTTCACGATTAATATCTTTAACGTGAGAGAAAATCGCTGAATGCGGAGACAATTTCGAAGGTTTTTCTAAGTCTAATAATCTCGGTAAAACTCTTCCGTAACCACTGGAATCAATTACAAATTTGGCGTGGATTTCTTTTGTTTCTCCGTCTTTATTTTTAACAGTTGTGATAGAATCAGTTCCGTTGAATTCAATTCCGACAACTTCGGTTTCAAATTCCAAGTCGACTCCTTTATTAATCACTTCTTGAGCTAAGGTGTTGTCGAAATCTGCTCTCGGAACTTGCCAAGTCCAATCCCAACCTTCTCCAAATTTGTTACTGAAATCAAAAATACAAACTTCGTCACCTCGCATAAAACGGGCTCCGAGTTTCTTTTCAAATCCCATTTTATCAAGCGCAGGGAACAACCCAGCCTCATCAAAATGGTCCATTACTCTTGGAATTAAGCTCTCGCCAACGACAATTCTTGGGAATTTTGTTTTTTCGACAACTTTTACATTGATGTTGTTATTTTTTAGAAAAGCAGAGGAAACACAACCCGAAGGTCCAGCGCCAATGACTAGAACATCAACAAATTCTTTACTCATTTGTTTAATAAAACTTTTATCTTTGCGCAAAATTAATCACAAATATTCAATTATATAAGAAATTTGTATTTTATTACTATAATTAATGAAAATTAGCAACCATTTAAATATTCAAGATTTCCAAAAGATAATAATCGAGAACCAAACAATAGAATTGGATGAGGAACTCCTACAGAGAGTTGATAGAAGTTTCCAGTTCTTGAAAGAGTTTTCAAAAAATAAAGTGATTTACGGTGTGAACACTGGTTTCGGACCAATGGCACAATTCAAAATCAATGATAATGACACGCATCAGCTTCAATATAATTTAATAAGAAGTCACTCTTCTGGCATCGGGAATCCATTGCCTGCAGATGAGGTTAAAGCTTGTATGTTAGCAAGACTGAATACTTTATCTCTTGGGAATTCGGGTGTTCATCATTCTGTTGTTAATTTACTTAAAGAATTAATTAACAGAGACATTACACCGTTGATTTTCGAACACGGCGGTGTTGGTGCAAGTGGAGATTTGGTTCAGCTGGCGCATCTGGCTTTAGTCTTAATTGGCGAAGGTGAAGTTTTCTATAAAGGAGAAAGAAAATCAACAAAAGAAGTTTTTGAGATTGAAGGTCTTGAACCAATTAATGTTGAGATTCGTGAAGGTTTAGCATTGATGAATGGAACTTCTGTGATGTCTGGAATTGGTGTTGTAAACGCTTACAAAGCCAATCAATTAACCGAAATTTCACTTAAACTTTCTTGCGCCATTAATGAGATTGTTCAGGCTTATGATGACCATTTGTCAGAAGCTCTTAATGGAACAAAACTTCACGTAGGTCAGCAGAAAGTAGCGGAAAAAATGCGAGCGCATTTGGCTGACAGCAAATTGGTAAGAAAAAGAGCTGACCATTTATACACACATTTCGAAGAGCAAGATAAAGTCTTCAAAGAAAAAGTTCAGGAGTATTATTCCATCAGATGTGTTCCACAGATTTTGGGCCCTGTTTTGGATACGCTGGAATACACAGAAAAAGTTTTGGAAAACGAGATTAATTCAGCGAATGACAATCCAATCATCAATGTTGAAGACCAGCACGTTTATCACGGAGGGAATTTCCACGGCGATTATATTTCTCTTGAAATGGACAAGCTGAAAATTGTTGTGACAAAACTAACAATGCTAGCAGAAAGACAATTAAATTACCTTCTCAATTCTAAAATTAATGAAATCCTACCTCCATTTGTGAATCTGGGGAAATTAGGTTTCAATTTTGGGATGCAAGGTGTTCAGTTTACGGCAACTTCTACCACGGCAGAAAGCCAAATGTTGTCCAATCCGATGTATGTTCACAGTATTCCTAATAATAATGATAATCAGGATATTGTAAGTATGGGAACCAATTCTGCAGTGATTTGCAGAAAAGTGATTGAAAACTCTTTTGAAGTTTTAGCGATTGAATTAATTACCATTGTTCAAGCGATAGAATATCTTGGTTTTCAGGATAAGATTTCATCATCTACGAAAGAATTATATACAGACATTAGAAAAATTGTTCCTGCATTTTCAGAAGATATGGTAATGTATCCGTATTTGGAAAGTGTAAAACAATATCTGAAAAACTATAAATATTAATAACCGTAGGTAAAACCTATGAAATATTAAATTAAAAAAATAACCAATGAAGTGCGCAATCATAACAGGCGGTTCCAGAGGAATTGGTAGAGCTATTTGCCTAAAATTGGCAGAAGAAAAAAATTATCATATTCTCATTAATTATGCTTCTAATCAATCAGCTGCGGAAGAAACTCTTGCTAAAGTTCAGGAATTGGGTTCTACCGGCGAAATTCTTAAATTTGATGTAGGAAACGCTGAAGAAACTCAAAAAGTTCTTGGCGATTGGCAGGAGAAAAACCCTGATTCTGTGGTTGAAGTTATCGTGAATAACGCTGGAATCACAAGAGACGGATTGTTTATGTGGATGAAACACGAGGATTGGAACAATGTTGTCAATACAAGTCTGAACGGATTTTTCAATGTGACTAATTTCTTTATTCAGAAGTTGTTACGTAACAAATATGGCAGAATCATCAATATGGTTTCTGTTTCCGGAGTAAAAGGAACGGCTGGTCAAACCAATTATTCTGCAGCAAAAGCAGCGGTGATTGGAGCTACAAAAGCTTTGGCTCAGGAGATTGCTAAAAGAAATATTACCGTAAATGCTGTTGCGCCAGGTTTTATCAAAACCGATATGACTCAGGATTTTAATGAAGATGAATTGAAAGCAATGATTCCAGCCAATCGTTTTGGCGAAGCGGAAGAAGTAGCTGATTTGGTAGCATTTTTAGCATCAAAAAAATCATCTTATATCACCGGCGAAGTGATTAATATTAACGGAGGAATTTACTCTTAAATAATGTAACAATGTAGCAATTTACCAGTTTGCCAATGATTCAAATTGTTATATTGTTAGACTGATGCATTGTTAAATTTAAAAAAATGGAAAATAGAGTTGTAATTACCGGAATGGGAATTTATTCTTGCATTGGGATTTCTTTGGATGAGGTCAAAGAATCACTTTATGAGGGAAAATCAGGAATCGTTCTGGACCAAGATAGAAAGGAATTTGGTTACAGGTCTGGTTTAACAGGTCGAGTTCCAAAACCTGAACTCAAAAGTCTTCTCAACAGAAGACAGCGCATCAGTATGGGCGAAGAAAGCGAATATGCTTACTTGGCAACGATTGATGCATTAAAACAAGCTGGAATAGAGCAAGATTTCTTAGATAATAATGAAGTCGGAATTTTATATGGTAATGATAGTGTTTCTCAGGCAGTTATCGAGGCTACGGATATTGTAAGAGAAAAGAAAGATACCCAATTAATGGGTTCTGGTGCGATTTTCAAATCTATGAATTCCACTGTCACAATGAATCTTTCTACGATTTTCAAATTGAGAGGAATTAATCTGACAATCAGCGCCGCTTGTGCAAGTGGTTCACATTCTTTAGGGTTAGCTTATTTGTTGATTAAGAGTGGATTGCAAGATATGGTTGTATGTGGAGGAGCACAGGAAACCAACAAATTTTCAATGGCAAGTTTTGATGGTTTAGGTGTTTTTTCTGCAAGAGAAGATGACCCGACAAAAGCTTCAAGACCATTTGATTCCGGAAGAGATGGACTCATTCCAAGTGGTGGCGCAGCAACTTTAATTGTAGAAAGTCTGGAATCTGCTCAAAGACGAGGAGCAAACATTATTGCGGAAATAGCTGGTTATGGATTTTCTTCCAACGGTGGACACATTTCTACACCAAACGTTGACGGGCCGGCTTTGGCAATGGAAAGGTCTCTAAATCAAGCTGGACTAACAGCAAAAGACATCGATTATATCAATGCTCACGCAACTTCTACACCTTTGGGAGACGCCAACGAAGCAAAAGCTATTTATGAAATTTTCGGAAACGAAGTTCCTGTAAGTTCCACAAAATCAATGACAGGTCACGAATGTTGGATGGCAGGTGCAAGTGAAATCATCTATTCTATATTGATGATGCAGAATGATTTTGTCGCGCCAAACATCAATCTTGAGAATCCAGATGACGATGCAAAAAAGATTAATCTCATAACAAAAACAAAAAATCAAAAAATTGACGTATTTTTGTCGAATTCTTTTGGTTTCGGAGGAACCAATTCAGCACTAATTGTTAAGAAATTTGTTTAAATAAAGTTATGGAAAAAGATAAAATTATTACGATTGTTAATGATTTTCTTGTCAACGAATTTGAGGTAGATAGAGATGATATCGCAGACGATGCAAACCTCAAAGAAACTCTAGGTCTTGATAGCTTAGATTATATCGATATGGTTGTGATTATCGAGTCCAATTTTGGTGTGAAGTTAGGAGAAGCGGACTTCAAGCAGATTGTGACTTTCACTGATTTTTACGATACAATAGAACAAAAAATTTCCGAAAAAACGGCTCTTTAATGTAACAATCTAACAATCTAAAATGTAACAATATACTCCTAAAATTGCTACACTATTAGATTGATAAATTGGTAAATTGACAAAATGAACAAATGGAAAGGCAAATCCAAAGGAACGATATTAGGTTACCAGATTTTTGTTTGGTGTATTAAGAATCTTGGCGTTCGCAGTTCCTATTTTGTTCTTTATTTTGTTGCGACTTACTATTTCATTTTCGAGAAGAAGAGCAATCAATACATTTCATATTATTTCAAAAAAAGATTAGGTTACAGTTTTTGGAAATCGAAGTTATCCGTTTTCAAAAGTTACTTTGTCTTTGGTAAAGTTTTGATTGATAAAACGGCTATTTCAGTTGGATTGCGCAATCGATTCACTTACGAATTTGACGGAATAGAAAATCTCAAAAACCTTTTAGCTCAAAAAAAAGGAGGAGTTCTAATTAGTGCTCATATCGGGAATTTCGAAATTGCAGAACACTTTTTTGCTGACATCGATTTTGATGCTCAATTTAATTTAGTCACAACAGACCAGGAAGTTACGGTTATTCGCGAGTATATGGAAAGTATTGCGGTTAAGAAAAGCAATATCAAATTCATCTACGTCAAAGACGATATGTCGCATATTTTTGAGATTAATGAAGCATTATCCAAAAACGAACTCATCTGTTTCACTGGCGACCGATACTTCGAAGGTTCCAAATTCCTTGAAACAGAATTACTTGGTAAATCGGCAAAATTCCCGGCTGGACCATTTTTGATTGCCTCAAGATTGGGTGTTCCGGTGGTTTATGTTTATGTGATGAAGGAAAAAAATCTCCATTATCATCTCTACGCAAGAGTTGCTCAGAACATCAAAAACCGCGATTCTCAAGGCTTGCTCAATTCCTATGTTCACAATCTGGAATCGATGATAAAAAGATATCCACTCCAATGGTTCAATTACTTTGACTTTTGGGACGATATTGATTAATTTTCAATATTTTTATGGCAACTTAATCCGCCCTCCGTTCCCGCTATTTTTATTTTTTACAAAAATAAAAATGAGCTCCACTCAGGTCGGGTTGCGAGTGATTCAACGTTTAAAGCATACTTTTTAATCTAACATCTAAAGTCTAAAAATCTCACTTCTGAAAAAAATTGGAAAAAGAATACGACATATTGGTTATAGGAAGTGGTTTGGGAGGACTTGTTTCGGCGCTTGTTTTGGCGAAAGAAGGTCTCAAAGTCTGCGTTCTGGAAAAGAATAATCAATATGGCGGAAATCTTCAAACCTTTTCCCGAGACAAACTGATTTTCGATACAGGTGTTCATTATTTAGGCGGACTTTCCGAAGGTCAAAATCTCAATCAATATTTCACCTACCTTGGAATAATGCAGGATTTGAATCTGAAAAAACTGGAGGAAAACGGTTTCGACAGAATCACGTTCGATAATGATGAAATAGAATATCCACATTCTCAAGGTTATGAAAATTTCGTTGAACAATTATCCAAAATATTTCCTGACGAAAGAGAAAATTTGACTAAATATATTCAGGAAATTCAACGTATCTGTAATGAGTTTCCGAGATATAATCTTGTTGGAAAAGGGAAATATAACGATGATATTCTTTATATCAATGCTCAAAAATTTATAGAATCTGTCACGCCTAATAAGAAACTTCAAGCTGTTCTATCTGGTTCTAATTTCTTATACGCAGGAGTTGCAAATAAAACACCTTTATACGTTCACGCTCTGACGGTTAATTCCTATATTCAAAGCTCTTACAAATGCATCAATGGTGGAAGTCAAATATCCAGATTAATCATAAAAGAACTCAGAAAATATGGCGCAGAAGTTTATAAACATTCGGAAGTTAACGAGTTTGTTTTCGATGATGAAAATATTCTGAAATCAGTTAAAACAAAATCTGGTAAAGAATTTTTTGCTAAGAAATTTATTTCCAATATTGAGATTCGGACGACTTTGGATTTGGTTGGACAGGAACGATATAAAAAATCGTTTACGAAAAGGATTTATGACCTTGAACCAATCAGTTCGTGTTTCAGTGTTTACATTGTTCTAAAACCGAATACTTTCAAGCATTTTAATTATAATTATTACCATTACAAGTCAGAAGATATTGTTTGGGAAAAGTCATTGCCGGAAAATGTAAAATGGCCCGAATGTTATATGCTTTCGTCTTGTTCTTCAAACCAAAATCCGGAATTTTCTGAGAGTTTGACTGCCATAACTTATATGGATTATGATGAGGTTAAAGAATGGGAAAACTCTTTCAACACGGTTGCGGAACATCACGAGAGAGGAAAAGAATATGAAGATTTTAAGAAAGAAAAGGCTGAGCAATTCATTAGTGAAATAGAGAAGAAATTTCCTGATTTGCGTTCTCATATCGAGGCGGTTTATACTTCGTCGCCATTGTCTTACAGAGATTATATCGGCGGTTACAAAGGAAATATGTATGGTTATGTGAAAGACTCCAGCAATCCTTTGAAAACTATTATTTCTCCAAAAACCAAAATCAGTAATTTGTTTTTGACAGGTCAAAGCATCAATATGCACGGTATTCTTGGCGTTACAATTGGCGCATTTGTCACTTGTTCTGAGATTTTGGGAAAAGAACTGATTGACGAAAGATTAATGACAGTTATAAGTAAGAATTAATGAAAAAAGCTTTACTTTATCTTTTATTGATTCTTAGTCTCACTTCTTGTGGGATTTCAAAATCGATTCATCACGTTCCGGAAGTAAGTCAATACTCACTTGAAATTCCGAGGGTTAATCAAATCAATGACTCGACTTTTAGCTTTAATCAAAATTATTTAACCAAAAATAAACAACAGCTTTGGGAACTTTATATCAAAGGAAATCCTTTACAGTTGGGCTATAATAATGGTGCTTTGACACAAGACCTGATGCAGAAACAAGAAGAGATTTTCTTTTCTAAGGTTGAAGGTTTTGTTCCGTCAAAATTCAAGCAAAAATTGATGCGCAACTTCCTGAAATGGTATAATCGCAAAATGTACCTGAATGTTCGTGAAGATTTTCAAGCTGAATTGTACGGATTATCTCAATATTCATCGGATAAATATAATTTTATCGCTCCAAAATATCTTCGAAGTTTGTATTTGCACGGCGCTCACGACATTGGTCACGCGATGCAGGATTTGATGATGGTTGGCTGTTCGTCTCTCGCGGTTTGGAATGAAAATACAGAAGATGGCGATTTGTTGATTGGAAGAAATTTCGATTTTTATGTCGGAGACGATTTTGCTAAAAATAAACTCATCGAATTTGTAGAACCGGAAAACGGAATTCCTTATATGTCAGTTAGCTGGCCGGGAATGATTGGCGTTGTTTCCGGAATGAATAAAGAAGGCATTACAGTGACAATCAATGCGGGAAAATCTAAAATTCCATTAACTGCAAAAACGCCAATTTCTTTTGTGACAAGGGAAATTCTTCAGTTTGCAAAAAATATTGACGAAGCAATTGAGATTGCCAAAAAGAGAAAAGTCTTTGTCTCAGAATCGATTTTGGTTGGAAGCGCGAATGATAAAAATACAGTCATTATAGAAGTTTCTCCGGATAATTTTGGTGTTTATAAAGTTGAAAACTCGAGTAAATTGGTTTGCACCAATCATTTTCAATCCGAGGCTTATAAAGATGATAAACGTAATCAAAAACAGATTGTAGAAAGCCATTCAGAATATCGATATGAGAAACTTCAGGAACTCTTAAATGAAAATCCAAAACTCAATCCAGAAAAATTGGCTTCGATTCTCCGAGATAAATCTGGCTTAAAAGGAGAGAAGATTGGTTATGGAAATGAGAAAGCACTTAATCAACTTTTGGCGCATCACGCTGTGATTTTTTCGCCTGAGAAAAAGCTGGTTTGGGTGTCTTCCAATCCTTATCAGTTGGGAGAATTTGTCTGTTATGATTTGAATAAAATTTTCTCCGATAAACAATTGGAAAACGGAAAATTTGCCAAGTCAGAATTGAATATTGCAAAAGACCCTTTTGTAGATTCTCAGGAATTCAAGAATTATGAAGAGTACAAAAGATTAGGTTCTCAATTTGATGATAATAAAATTCTTTCGGATGAATTTATCAAGCATTATCAATCTCTGAATCCAGATTTTTGGTGGGTTTATTATCAAGCAGGGAAATATTATTTTAAACAAAGAGAATATCAGAAAGCAAAAACTGAATTTGAAAAAGCTTTGACAAAAGAAATTACAACAATTCCGGATAAAGAAAATGTTGAGAAATATTTGAAGAAAACGTTGAAAAAAATAAAATGATTTAGCCGTTTTTCGGGTCTATCTTTTTCAGTAGGATATAAGAACAAATTCCTACAATTAAAGAAGCTGTTGTCGCTAAAATAAAGCTTCCAATGATGTATTGAAGAAGATTGTTTTTGACTAATTCGAAATTCAAATCTTGATTCAAGAAATTACTTTCGCCACTTACAAATGGCGCTCCAATAAACAGTGAACCCGCAATAATAAACGGAATAAACGGTGGTAAACTGATATTAGAAGCGACAAATGCCAAAACCTTGTTCAGTTTAAAAAGAACGGACAAAGAAACAACGAACGCAGTCTGAAAGCCCCAAAACGGAGAAAGCCCGAAAAAAATTCCTAATGCAATGGAAAACGCTTTGTTGCGATTGCTTCCGTCGCTTTCCAGAACATCTTCTTTGATGAATTTTCTAAGACTTTTTTTTTTGAAATTCCTGATGAAGTTTCTAGGAATGATATAAACCAAAGTGATGAAAACCAGTATTGTATTTAGGATACTGATTCTTGTAAAATCCCGAAATGGTCGAAAGTGTGAAACTCGTTCAGCTGGGTCATACAAAACTTTTACGGGAACATTCTTCACAGGAATATGTCTCCACGCAGTTCTTACAATGATTTCAATTTCGAATTCAAATTTCGGAGTGAAATATTTTTTCGGAATTCTGTTTAAAGGGTAAAGTCTGTAACCGGATTGTGTGTCTTCCAGCTTAATTCCGGTCTCGAACCAAAACCAAAAATTAGAAAAATTATTCCCAAAACTACTTTTTCTTGGGATTCCGTCTTGTGACATATTGCGATTTCCAATCAGAAGAACATCTTCTTTTTCTTCGAGCAAAGCTTCTACAAAAACAGAAATATCATCAGGATAATGCTGTCCATCAGAATCAATTGTGATTGCAAAATCAAAACCTAATTCTTGTGCTTTCCTGAAACCGATTTTAAGCGCATTTCCTTTTCCTTTGTTTTCTGGTAAATTAAGGATTGAGATTTTAGAATAATTGCTAAGAATCTGACTCGTAGAATCAGTTGAACCATCGTTGACCACAATAATACTTTCGGTGTAATGTAGTACGCCGTCAATCACTCTTTTCAGAGTTTTTTCGTTATTGTAAGTAGGAATTAAAACGCAGATTTTCTTTTCAGAAATAGTGTTTTGTACTTCTTGGATGGTCATTTTATTTTAATGAAGCTTTATCTGTATCAGAAAAAGTTTTGGATTGACTGGCAAAATCCTTAATATAATCCTTCAAGCCTGCATTCTGCTTGCTGTAGTTACTGATTAAGAAAGCTTTATCTTCTTTCAGGTTCTTATTGTAGCCAACAATCTTTGGAATGTTTTCTTGAACACTCATTCTAATAACGCGCAATTCTGCATTATTCGGATTGTTTTTGATAATCTCTTCCAAATTAGTTGCACCCGCTTTTACCAATGCTTTTTTCTTGCTGATTCCAGATGTTATTTTCGCTTCCAAAATCTTTGCCGATGCTTTATAAGCTGATGTTACCGCATCAGATGCTGTTTTCTTTTCGGCTAATTCAATGAAATTTTTAGCATTTTCATTAGAAAGATTGGCTTTGGCATAGCTGTTTCTCAAGGCTTCCAAATCTGTTTGAAAAAATGAGAAGATTGACAGCAGAAAAACGAACATCAGTTTCATAACTATATTTTTTTATAAGTAACTGAAAGTTTCAATGCAATTGTTTCGCCAAAAATAGTTGTATTCTTCACCTTTATTTCGTCTTCAGTTTCATTAATGTCCAAATCCATAACCAAATCCGGTGTTTCAAACGGATTGATAATTGCCATAAACTTAACATTAGAAGCTGTTTTCAGAAACAATTTTGAACCTGTGAATTCTTCCGTCAGGTCCTTTACAATCTGCATCATACAAACGCCTGGTGTAACGGGATTTCCAGGGAAATGACCTTTGAAAATCTCGTGATTGGAGTTCAACGTAATTTTCGAACGAAAGATGTTACCTTCAGATTCGTAAGATTTTAACTCGTAAAAACTGTTTAAAATACTTTCTATTGCCATATTATTTCATATCAAATGTGTAATAAAGTCCAGCTTGGAAAACGACATTGGTATTGTTGTCGCCAAAACTTGTAACAGGTATAAAACCTTTTTTAACTCTTGCTTCCACACCTAGATTTTTAGTAATATCATAACCAAGTCCGGCTGTGATTCCTAAATCAACTTCATTGTCAAGAGCAACATTTTTATCCACAACAAAATCTAAAGTCGGTCCAACGTGAACATTAAAACTTTTGAAATAAAACTTGTTGATTAACTGTAGTCCTAAATAAGAAACAGTGTAAGTTTCATTATTAATATTATTAAAGTTTGCTTCAATTTTACTTCCTTGTCTGGAATAATTAATCTCAGGCTGTAAAGCGTAGAATCTTGTTAATCTGATATTTCCTAAAAACCCGATATAAAAATCAACTTTGCTTTTGTAATCGTAAGAAGGACTTTCTGGGTAATAGTAATAGTCATTAAAATAATAACCGTAGTTGTAGTAATCATTTCCTTGCGAAAAATGAGAAAGATTAGCTCCAGCTCGGATTCCCGGTTTGAAAGTCACTTGCGAAAAAGCAAAATTGGCGATAAGTAATAATAGTAAAAAATAGAATTTTCTCATAGGTTAAGTTTTATTCGTTTTCGGTTATTTGATTTAGTTTGATATTGATTTTAAAATCTTTGTGCTGAAGATTAATCGTTTCTGCAAAAGTAGGTTTTTTCGCCTCAAAACTGAAATCGATTTTTTCTCTGTTGTTTTTGGTGTAAATGATTTGAGTGAGATTATCACTTTTCTTATCGAAAAACAGATAGTAGATTTTTTTATCAATCTTAGAAACATCAATGATAGAGTTACTGTTTTCAAATCTTTCAGAAACAGGATAGTTTTTTTTCAGTAGTTCCTGAAAGTCATTTTTCAGAAAATTAATGACCATTTTTTTATCCAAATCTGCTAAGACATAATTCAGTTTAAAATCATCGTTTTCACCAATCTCAAAATCAATCATTTTGTTTCCAAAATCAGAAGTCATCACGATACGATGCGTGGTTTCAGAGATTTTTTTGATGATGAGAATTCCGCTGATATCATTACCATAAACTTCCATTTGACATTTATAAACATAGTCTTGAGATGAAGTAAAGTAAAGGTTTTCAGATTGTTTTGAGTTTTTTGGAAGCGGGAGCGGTTCCACATTTTCCAACTTGTACGTTTTACAAGAAGCCAACACAAAAAAAATCAGACTATAAAGAAAACTCGGAAGCAGAAATCGGCGCATTGATTTTTGTGTTTTTGAAAACAATATTCGTTGTATCTCCTGAAGCTTCCGTCATATTGACCTGATAAACAGTTGATTCATTTTTAGGAAATTGCAATTCGATTTGTTTGATATATTTCAGTAATTGAGCAGACTTTGGAGTGAATTTAGCAATGTTAAAATTCCCATTTTTGAAATAACTTACAGAAAATTCTGGGTCGTTGAACATTTGTCCATTGGAACTTCCGACAATCAGTTTATTGATTTTTTCAAAGGTTTTGCTTTTTGCATCAACAGAAGATTTTTTTCCCTGGTCGTTGATGAAGATTTTGTTGTCCTTGAAAACAATGCTGTATTGATAAGGTTTTGTGTATTTCCAACTCAGTGAATTTGGAGATTTTAAAGACATTTTTCCGTAAGTCACAATGCTTTTGTCTAGAAAATCCAATTTTTTTGTTTGAGTAAAATCTGCCTGCAAAGTTTTGATTTCTTTGGTTTCAGAAGAAACTTTCGTCACAAATGCTTTGGCTTCTGCAGAAGACATCGCAGAATTTTGTGCAAAAACGAAACTTGAAATTAATAAAAATGTACCTAAAACTATATTTTTAATCATTATTTGTAGAATTAATCATTGAATCAATCGTGAAAGTTGAATATTTTTCACGCTCCAAAAATAACAATAATTCGACCAAAGCGTTGTACGTTTTCTCCGAAGTGTCGTGGAGTAGAATAATACTTCCTTTATTGAGATTTTTCGTGATTCTGTTATAAATTTTCTTTTCGTTGTCAATTACTGTATCAAGCGAACGTACATTCCAGCCAATACTTTTTTTCTGCGTTTTTTTGATGGCTTTTGCAATATTCGGATTGGTGACTCCGAAAGGCGGACGATAAAAATTAGTTTTAATATTCCCAATTTTAGAAATTACTTCATCACATTTTTCAATTTCTTCAATCATTTTTGAGCTTGATAAAAATCCGGTATTATTGGAATGAGAGTAGGTGTGATTTCCAATTGTGTGGCCTTCTGCAATAATTCTTTGAAAAGTATCAGGGTATTTTTCAATCTGTTTTCCAATACAGAAAAAAGTGACTTTGATATTTTTTTCTTTTAATAAGTCTAAAAATTCCGGAGTAAATTCAGTTGGTCCGTCATCAAAAGTCAACGCAACTTCCTTGATTTTTGTTCTTTTTTGAGTAATAGAATTAATGAAATATTTTAATTGAATATCAAAAGAACCCCAAACTACAGTTGCTGAAAAAAGGATGAAACAGAAAACGTACATCCAAATACTTCCATTGAAAACATAAATGAAACTGTTCCAAAAAAGATAAAGTATGATGAATGAATAATGTTTCATCTATTATTGTTTAAGCTTTCTCTAGCAAAACCAAACTATGGTCTTTTCCTCCAAGATGATTGTACAAAAGAATGTTTTTAATTTCTGATTTCTTTACAGAATTAATTTTCATCACCTCAGGAATCTCTTGTTTTTTTAAAATATGACAAGCCATAAATATTGAAAAACCACTCGCCGTATTGAATTCTCCACTCAAATGTTTGTAATGCAACAATGCAGAATTAAGAAATAATTCCGAAACTTTTTTATAATAAACATCCGATTCAGAATCTCCACTGAAACCTAAAATCACAGCATCAATATCTTCACTTTTTAAATTATTTTTAGCTAAAAAGTCTTCAACAAATTGTTGGGTTTCTGCTAATTCTAATTTATTAATGATTTGAATATCTTTTAATTGTGCATAAGAAGTTTCAGCTTTCTCTTTTCCTAGAACAAAAAAACTAGAACCTTCACCCCAAATCACTCCTTCTGTTGTCGAATTCAGATAATCAACCGGAAGATTTTCTTCTTTTTTAATGGTGTTGTTTAGTTTGTACAATTCCATCGTTCTGTCAGTTTGCTCGTCTGTAGAACCAACCAAGACATTTTCTGCTTCACCGTCATTGATTTGAAGTTTCGCATCTAACATTGAAAATTCTAAAGACGAAGAAGTATTCACATAAGTGAAATTATAAGCGTGGCATTGCAAACCTAAAGCAATCTGCCCAGAAACCGTATTGTGAGTAGATTGAATAAAAAAGGTAGGCGTCAAAAACTCTTCATTATTTTCAATGACGTTTTTCAAAAATTTTTCAGAATCCTGAGAGCAACCCATTCCTGTTCCTACGATAATCGCATCTGGATTTTCGATTCCAGCTTCTTTCAGAGCATAATTTGATGCCACAGAACTCATCTTTACAGTTTTGGACATTCTTCTGCTCATTGCAGGAGGAATGAATTCTTTGTAATTCGGCTCAATTGCTTTTAAAAGCGTAGAAGAATTTTGAGTTTGTAAATTCTCGAAGAAATTCTCATTTAAAGTGTCCTGAGCTGATATACAGGCTATACTGTTGATGTAAACTGCACTCACGATTTCGAGAAAATTAAAGTTGAACAATTTCCTCCAAAACCAAACGAATTAGAAAGAACGTGATTGATGCTTTTCTCTTTGAGTTCAGTTACAGGAGTCAAATCAAATTCTTCCATTTTTGTTTTAAAGTTCAGATTCGGAAAAATCAAATTATTTTGAATGGCCAATAATGAATAAACGGCTTCAATTCCTGCCGCCGCTGCCAAAGTATGACCTGTAAATGCTTTCGTAGAGCTGAATTCCGGAACTTGATTTTCTCCAAAAATCCTAATCATTGCAATTCCTTCGGATAAATCATTATTTGGAGTTGCTGTTCCGTGAACGTTTATGTAATCTATGTTTTCTTTTTCTAAACCAGAAACTTTCAAAGCTTTTTCCATCGCCAAATATGCACCTTGTCCGTTTTCCGAAGAAGCAGTTTGGTGATGAGCATCATTCGCATTTCCGTATCCTGAAAGATAACCCAGAACTTTTTTGTTTTCTTTTTTCACGATGTCATCAGATTCAAGAACTAGAAAAGCAGCAGCTTCTCCCAAATTTAAACCTTTTCTATCGTTGTCAAAAGGCGTGTTGTAAGAATCTGTAAGAATCATTAAGGTGCTGAAACCATTCAAAGTAAATTTTGAAAGAGAATCTGTTCCGCCGACAATTACTCTGTCAAGGACGCCGTTTTTAATCAGTTTTGCACCCATCATAATGGCGTTGGCAGCAGACGAACAAGCTGTGCTGATTGTCGAAACCAGACCATTCAAACCAAGATATTCCGCAATCAATAGTGAAGAATTGCCAGCATCGTGAGAGTCAATGTATTTTTGCTTTTCAGGAAAGTCTTCATAAGAGTAGAAATATTTTTCGGTAACATCCATTCCGCCAACGCTTGTTGAGGAAATCAGTCCCGTTTTATATTCATTAATATCAGAAATTCCAGCACTTTCTACAGCTTCTTTTGCCGCAACCATTCCTAACAAAGAAGTTCTTGTAGCATTATTATCTTCACTTAATTGAAGTTTTTTTACAAGCTCTTCATTAGACAATTTGATTTCGCCCGTTTTAATGTTTCCAGCGTGACGAGTTTCAAATAAACTGATATCCGAAATGCCGTGTTTGCCGGATTTTAACGAACTCAAATTTTCCTCCACATTGTTTCCAATCGCGGAGATGATGCCCATTCCTGTTATGGCAATTTTTTGACTCATCAATTATTTTGTGCGATTTTCTTCAATGAATTTCGCCATTACTTCGATAGATTGGAAGATTTCTTTTCCTTTTTTCGGGTCGGATAATTTGATTCCGTATTCTTTTTCAAGAAGAACGATTAATTCCAAAGCGTCGATAGAGTCCAGTCCAAGACCACCTCCGAATAATGGGTCTGTATCTTTGATTTCTTCTACAGAAACGTCTTCCAGATTAAGAACTTCTACGATTTTGTTTTTTAATTCTAATTTTAAATCTCCCATAAAAATAATTTTAATTCAATAATCCTAATAATTATTGAACATCGTTGTGTTGTTTAATTTTTCTAGTTATTTAGCAAATATACAAAAGCTTCGTAATTTTCTTTATAAAGTTCTACCCAGCCGCATAATACCTTTTCTGCTTTCCCAGAATCTAAAATATGCTGCGCGTAATTGTTTAAAAATTCTTCATCCATTTCATCCAAGACAAAGAAAGCGTTTTCGGTCTGCATTTTATGTTTAATACTGATTTCACCAACGCAAATATTCGGTAAAGTATAAACAAAAACTGCCGGACTCGGGAAATAATTTTCTTTGGAATTGATGCTTTCCTGATATTTAAAATCAGTGTCTAAACTTGATGATTTGTTGGCGAAAACCAAAGCCGTTTTGCTGTGCTCATCGTTTTTAAGAATCATTTCAGATGCTAGAAAAGCGAGTTTGCTGAGATTATCCATTTTATGAAATTTAGGATAATTCAGTTCTAAACTTTTATAGGCTTCTTTCATAAAATCTTGAAAATTTTCGGTTTGAGTTTCAAAAATAATCTCGTTGTTGAGAACGATTTTCGAATTTTCTATGGTGCAAATGTCTGTCTTCTTCATCCTTTTCATTTTAACATTTTTCCAAAACAATCGCTGCATTACACCCACCAAAACCAGATGCTGTTTTCAAAATATATTTGATTTCTGCCGTTTGGTTTTCTTTAATAATATTCAAAGGTTGGGAAGTTCCCGTTTCTTCGAAGTTTTTTGATGAAATTAAGGTGTTATTCAAAGCAGATTCCATAGAAATGATACTTTCTAATAATCCTGAAGCTCCTAAACAATGTCCGTAATAAGCTTTCAGACTGTTCAGAGGAATATTCTGTAATTCCATTCTGTTAAAAGCGATAGCTTCCATTTCGTCATTATATATTGTCGCTGTTCCGTGTGCAGAAATGAAGTCAATTTGTTCTGATGAAATCTTAGCTTCTGTCATCGCATTTTTGATGCTTGCAAACAATCCGTCGCCAGTTCTTGATGGCCCGGAAATATGATTTGCATCATTAATTGCGGAATCTCCTAAAACTTTAAAACTAAAGCTTTCGTTTCCGTTTAATTCAGAAGTTATATAAACCGCTGCGGTTGCTTCACCAATATTGATTCCATCACGGTTTTTATCGTAAGGTTTACAGATTTTTGTTCCAATGGCTTGAAAAGAGTTGAATCCTGAAATGACAAACTCTGAAATTTCATCTCCAGCAATTACAAACGCATCTTTATATTTTCCTGCCTGAATCATATTTTTCGCAACAGCAATCGCCATTACGCCTGAAACACAGGCATTAGAAACAACAATAGGTTTAGTTTTAAATCCAAAAAAATCAGCAATTTTCTGAGCTAAACTGGAAAGAAAAACACCTTCCGGTAAAGTATTTTGATTTTTTAATAAACTGATATTTCCTTTTGTCGTTGATAAAATAAAAGCTGTTTCGTCTGAAATCTGATGTTTTTCAACTAAAGGTTTTAGACTTAGCAAAAACATTTTTTCAAGCCTTGTGAAATTCTGATTGTTGAAATTTTTTTGAAATTCTTCATTCAATTTTTCAGAATCAATCATTGATGCATAAAAAGGTTCTTGATTCTCTATAATTTTATGCAAAACTACACCGGATTTCCCTTCCAAAAGAGTATTCCAGTTAGAAGAGACATCAAAACCTAAAGGTGTAATACAGTTGTAATCTGTAATAAAAACTTCTCTCATTATAATCCCATTTTATCTTTCCAAGTTTGAAAAAACTCAGGATTATACAAACATAAATTATTATCAGAATCCAGGAAAACCTGAATCGTTTCTCCTGAACAGACTAATTTATTTTCTTCGTTAAAAAGCTCGTATTTATAAATCAATTTTGCTGAAACAGAATTCACAAAAGTTGTTACGATTTTAAAAGTTTCTCCATATTTCAAAGGAAGAAAATGTTCACAGGTACTTTTCACAATTGGTGTTACAAATCCCGCTTTCTGAATATCAAGATAGGTCAAACCGTGCTGTCTTCCAAAAGCTTCTCTTCCGTCTTCAAAATAGACGATATAATGACCGTGCCACACAATTCCGAGTGGGTCTGTTTCGTTGAATCTTACACGTACTTCCTCGGTACAAGTTAAATTTTTAGACTGCATTTTGTTTTCTTTCGTAAAATAGTGAAATAGCAATCATCGCGATATAAAACAGAAAAAGGAAAACGAGTTCTTTAGCAATATTTCCAATTCCACTGTTTCTTAAAATAATATCGTAATAAGCATTCAATCCCCAATTCATAGGAGAAAATGCTGCTATTTTCTGCATAAATTCCGGCATCAAAAATACTGGAACCCAAATTCCTCCGACCGCGGCTAAAACAACAACTGAAGTTGCGCCAAAAGGAGCAGATTGTTCCTGAGTTTTGGCTACAGTTCCTAATAAAATTCCGAATCCAATCGCTGCTAATCCTGCAAATAAAGTTACAACGATTAAATGAAACATTTTCCCTGTCACATCAAATTGTGGCAGATTCATATAAGGGAAAAGCCAAACGCCAACTGCAACCATCAGCAAAAACTGAATGACACAGATAATTAAATAGGTAAATGTTTTTCCTAAAATATGAATGAAATAGGGCGTTGGACTAATTCGAATTCTTACACTTGTTCCTTGACTTTTTTCTTTAACTAAATTAATAGACAAAGGCACAACAATAAAGAAAATTGCAAACAATGCCCAAGCCGGAACGTTGTGTTGAACGGAGTTTGGAATGACATCTAATTTGCCATTTTTCGGAATGATTTCTTTGAAGCTGATTAAATTTTTATTCTCTTCCAGATTTTCTGTTGTTCCCAGCTGGTCTTGGAAAGCTTTGTAGATTTTTTTGTTCTCGATTTCAAAAACCATTTTATTAATGGCATTCATCACAGAATTTTTAAATCCCATATTGGTTGCCGGGTCAAAATACAAATGAATGTCTTTGGTCTTTACAGCAGTAATTTTTTTCGAAGCTGAATCTGTATCTAATCCAAAAGAATTCACAACGGTTTGAACTTTGGAATCAATATTTGAGTTTAAATCTTTGGTTAAATTTTCAGGAATGACAATCGCCATCTGATAATCTCCGCCAAAAACAGCTTCCTGAGCAGACTTTTCATTATAATCTGTAACCAGTTCAAATGTTTTGCTGTCTTTAAGTTCCTGTGTTATAACTTTTGAAACTTCAGATTTATCATTATCGATGAAAATAATCGGAATTTTTGAACCTTCCAGATTTTTGAATGTCGAATCCTGAATTAAAGTAATTGTAATAATCAAAAGCAGAGGCATCAGAAAAATAATGACAATTCCTCCCGAATCTCTCTTCAATAACTGAATTTCCTTGACAAAACTTCTCCACAATTTATACAACATCTCTCAATTCTTTTCCGGTTAATGAAATGAAAACATCTTCAAGGTTTTCTGCATTAGCAACTTTTTTTACTAATTCTTCCGGAGTTCCCGTTGCGTAGATTTTTCCGTGATCGATGATGGCAATTTTTGTGCAAAATTCCTCAGCTTCAGAAAGATGATGAGATGTGTAAATAATGCAAGTTCCTTTCTTATTTAAATCTAAAAGATAATCGATAATTGCTTTTTTCGACTGGACGTCAACGCCAACAGTAGGCTCATCCAGAAACAAGACTTTCGGATTGTGAAGCGTTCCAGCAATGAGATTGCAACGACGTTTCATTCCTCCAGAAAACTGTTCGATTTTTTTATCTGCAAATTTTGATAAGCCCATTATTTCCAGAGCTTCATCAATTTTATTGTGAATGTTTTTAGGTTTTAATCCATATAAACTTCCAAAAAACAGAAGATTTTCTTTAGCTGTCAAAGTCGGATAAAGTGCATATTCCTGCGGAACAACACCAATAATTTGCTTGATTTTTGAACTGTCTTTTTTAGGAGACAATCCGTTGATGGTAAAACTTCCGGAAGTTGGTTTAATTAATCCCGAAAGCATCGAAATTAACGTGGTTTTTCCAGCTCCGTTGGGTCCGAGAATTCCGTAGATTTCGTTTTTATCGATATTCAACGAAATATCATTTACAGAAAACTCATCGGAGCCTTTGTATTTTTTATAAAGATTTTTTATTTCAATAATATGTTCCAAACTAAATGGCTTTTCTAAGTTTTTTATAAAAAGCTTCTTCCAAATCTGCAATATGCAACATCGATTTTGAAAGCTGATTATAAATGTCACTTTTTGAATTTCTGTTTTTGTAAACTCGTGCAATATCCACGGCAAAGTCTCTCCAAAGGTCACCAATAGCAGTAATTTCTTTGGATAATTCTTTCAGTTCTTCATTTTTAAGAATCACAGATGCTTCTTGTAAAAAAGCGCCGTAAATAAATCTAAATCCGCCACCTCCAGTTCCTATTTCTTCCTGCATTCGGATTAATTGTCCAAGATAATGATTGGTGACTTTTGTGCCTTTTTTCTCAGCCCATTTCGGAATGCTTTTCGCAACCCAGCGCATTGCTTTTACGCCAATTAAAGGAACTGGAGCCAGCATGTTTTTGCAAGTATCTTTAATTCCTTTTTTGATAGCTTCTTCAAGATTTACATTTTCAGGAATATAAATAGGGTAGTACATATGACCTTTTGGAGGAAGTGCACCTTTTGCGTATCTTACTTTTTCCAATTCGGCTTCTGTAAGTGAAGTTGCAAAATCCATTACTGGGTCACTGATTAAAAATCTTCCGTTTTCTTTGCCGTAAACTACAAGATTATGGGCATTGAAATGGAATTTATACTCTTCAGGGAAATAAGTCAGATTGAAAACTCCAACTTGAAGTCCTGTCGGTATATTTTGTTCTAAATTTTTCTCTAAAGCCGTCTGCGCATCTTTAGGATTGGAGAATTTTTGTCTTTTGACTTTGATTCCAAGTCTTTTCGCAGCTTTACTGAAAATTGAACCAGGCATCGGACGATAACTAAAACCAGGTGCAAAATTTACTTTTAAGAAAGGTAGATATACAAAGAATAATCCCGAACCGATTCCGAAAATCATTGGTTCGCTGAGTTTTAACCCTCTGTTGAGTAACAAATTGGAGGCAACACCGTTTTCGCAATGTGCGGTCTGGTGATGTTCAAAGTTTATCTTCATTATTATTTACCGTCGAAGTTTTTTAATTCATCTACTGAAATTCCGAATGTATCGGCATATTTTTTCAAAGTTGAATCGCTTAGTTTTTTAAAAATGTTTGGTTTGGAGTGTCTTTTTACGGTCCATTGCCATTTTCCAACATAAGCTGCAAGAACTTGTAAATCCATTTTATTCAGTTCCATAAAGTATAAGATTGGACTTGCAATTCCACTGGCAACCTTTTGTTTTGCGTCTTCAATTCTTTCGTTGATTAAAGCCAAAGATTCTTCCAATGCCGCTTTTTTTACATCCCAGCCGGAACTGTTAGCAGTCGTATAATTGTTATTCTCATCAGTTACGTATAACACTTCTGATATATTAGCCGATTTCAGATTGCTTTCGTCCTGAGGAAGGTCTTGCTTTTTCATTAGTTACTGTTTTACTTCTTGAATAAACAAATTAATTTCTGCTCGTATCAGGATTTCATCATTAAGAAAAGTCTCACAAAAGATGTTGCAAATATTTTCAAATTGAGAAATCAATGATGCTTTGGAAATGATTGTATCACCTACTTTTGGTAGCGCAAAAATTTCGATTTTCTTAATGTTTGTAATGAAACCAATTACTTTGACTTCTGTTTCCGGATTTTTAAAAAAACTTTGTCCAAGAATTGATGAACAAGTCTGTGCAAGATTTTCAATCAAACCGGTTTCAACAAATTCATTATTAAATACAAAAATATTGTTTTCTAAAATTTCAAATGATGTCACAACTTTCTCTTTGGTCAATTCCAGAATATAATCCGTCATCAGCATTGGTTCGCGATGCGGAAGAAAATTATGGATATTGATTAGATGTTGGTTGCTTATTTCCATTAGAAATTATTTCACTACTGTTTTCATTTGAGATGTTGCAATCACTTTGTTATTTATTTTCGTGATGATTTGTACTAGTGTTACGCCCATCATTTCATTTAGAATCGTTGCTTCTGTTTTCAGAATGTCACCAACTTTTGGCAAAACTTCTGCTTCAAAAGATTTTATGGCACCTATATAACCTGTCGGTGCTTCTTTTCCTAAAAGATAATATTGATAACCTGTATATAAAGCAACACTTTGCGCCTGATGTTCTATTAATCCAGAAGCTTGAAAATTGCTGTCCTGAACGAAAATATTGTCTTCTTTTATTTCAAATTCGGATACCAAATGATTTTCAGAATATTCCAAAATTCCACTTACCATTACGAAAGGAAACTTTTGTGGAATAAGACTTTCTAAAAAATCTTTGTCGGATGTCGGTAATTGATGCTTCATTTATACAACTGTTAATAATGCACAAGAATAGGAAAATCTGCCACTCTCCGGAACACAAAGTAATACCTTTTGTCCTTTTTGAAGTTTTCCGGAATTCATAATTTCTTCTACAGCAACAAAAATGGAACCTGCTCCAATGTTTCCAATCTCAGGAAGATTAAAGAACCATTTTTCCCAAGGGAAATCCAGACCAACTTTTGTAAACTCATCTTTTAAGCCTTCTTTGAAATAACCAGAAGAAATATGAGCCAGAACATAATCAATAGAATCTGGATTGAGTTGATGTTTGTCAAAAGAAACCTTTAGGCTTTCTACACCTTTTACCAAGATATATTTATCCAAAATCTTAGTGTCTTGTTTTATGGAGAAAATAGACTGTTTCAACCATTCATCTGCTGGATATTCGGTCCAGGATTTCAGACTTCCATCTTCTTGTTTTTCACTTCCAGAGTACATACAGGCTTCTATCTCGTGAGCGTAAGAATAGAAATCGATCCAATCAATTCTTAGTGAATTTTCGTTTTCTCTGGGTTTATTTTCCAATAAAAAAGCACCAGCTCCATCTGATAACATCCATCTAAGGAATTCTCTTTTGAAAGCAACGATTGGTCTTTCTTCTAATAATTTTAAATTTTCTGCTTCGTGATGGTATTTGTCGGCAGTTAACCAAGAAGATACTCTTTCGGAGCCTGTACATACAGCATTTGGGTGTACGCCTGCTTTTATGGAAAGAAATCCGTAGTTAAGTGCATTCATCCCGGAGTTGCATATTCCACTCGCTGAGTTTATCTCAATAGATTGATTGGTTTTGAGCTCTCCATGAACCATAGAAGTATGCGATGGATGAATCTGGTCGGGTGTACTTGTTCCGCAAGATAGCAGACCCATATCTTCTTTTGTAAAATTCTCGTCAAAAAGACCTTCTATAGATTTTGCCGTGAGTTCTGCATTGGTGTGCGTAGGATTTCCATTTTTATCTAGAGCGTAATATCTTGTTTTGATTCCATTGTTTCTTAGAATCAGTGATTTTGCTTTTGAAGGCTTGTTGTTGATTAAGCCGAGATAATCTTCCATTTCATCATTGGAAACAGGATTATTGGGGAGAAATTTTGAAGCTTTGGTAATATATACTTCGCTCATACTTATTTTATATTAATTCCTTGTAAATATTCTTGTTGTTTTTTTCTTTTGAACCAAAAAATTGGCGTTGTAAGTATATGCAATACTAGAACAATAGGAGATATTATCCATATTGCTGCCATCAAATATAACTTAAAGAGTTTTAATAGCAATGGACGTTTTGCTTTTTTCTTGATAATCAGATTGGACCAAATAGTGAAAATTTTGTTTCCAACTTTTTCAACTCTTACCAAAAATGGACGGATTTCTACAGCACCATTTTTCACTAATTCTGGCTGGAGATTTGTGAAATCATTGTTGCTGAAATGTTTTTTGATGATTTCTCCGTATTTTCCGGCACCATTGATTTCTTCATCAGAAACTCCTGCCGCAGGTAATAATCCTGTTTTTTCTTTTTGTCCTTCTATCATCCAACGGACAACGGTTAAGACGCTTGTATAATTATCGTGCCTGTCAACCAAAGCAATATTTCCAACCAATTTAGCATTGAATTCTTTTAAATATACCTTCAATTTTTCCTGAGAAAGCATCCACATATTTCTGGTTCCAGAAATGGTAACAACAGGTGTATTTTTCAAAATGTTTTCTGCAAAACCACTTTTCAGAAAAGAAATAACAGGAATAGAAGGTGTGAGATACCAAACCTGATAACCAAAAAGAATAAGGTCAAACTTTGTATTCAAAACCTCTTCTGGTGGTGGAAGGATTTCACTCGGGATTTGCAAGTACGATTCTGGAAACGCATTGAAGAAAGCTTCCTTTGGCCAAGGAAAAGGGAAATCTTTTTTCAGTCGGATATTGTAATAGATAACGTTGTAGTCATCAGCTTTATCCTCAAACGGTTTTGCGATATTCTTTACAATATCTTCCAATTGACCTGTTTGTGAATAATAAATGACCAGAATGTTTTTTGGCATTAGTATTATTTTGCTACAAAAATATACTTTTCATATTTATTATTCGTGACAGAATATGTTAATTGAGTCTAATCCGAATGTCAAATTGAAATTGGTGTTTTGGAAATTAGATTTATCAATATTTAATAAAATGACTGTTTTAGGTAGAATATCGATTTCATTGAAATTGAAATTTTTATCCGAAACCAAAAGAATGTCAATATTTTTTGAAACTTCAGAAAGTTCATTGATGTAATTGATTTTCCTTCTTTTGACAAGATAATTTTGTTCAGCAACTTCTCTTTTTTCTTTATTTTTTATTAAACTGAATATTTTCCTGCCAGCTTGTTGAAGTGTAAGCAAAATATCTTTTTGCCCAAAATCATCTGCGATATGTAGGATTGTCGCATCTTTTGTGATGTGATTGTTTAGTTCAAAATAGATAGATTTGTTTTCTTCAAAATCTGCTTTTAAAGGTTTTACAACTTCATTTTCTTTGTAAAGGAAACTCAAAAATAATTTCTTTCTGAAATAATTTTCGTCCTCAATTTCAGTTCTCAGCTTTGCAAATTCGTTACGGAAATAAGCATTGATATTTTTTGCTCTTTCCTTATAAGTTGTTCCAAATGTCAAATCATCCTTGCTAATTCTTTCCCCGACTTTCACGATAATGTTTCCATCATAAATAATGAAATCTCCTTTTGGCAAAACTTCAGAATTCCCGTGAATGTAAAGAGGAAGAACATCCAAACCAAATTCCTCAGCCAAATAAAAAGCACCTTTGTGGAAACGTTTTACATCATTAGTATAAGACCTCTCTGCTTCTGGAAAAACCACAAGAGAATAGCCTTGGTCGATTTTTTCTTTTAATTTTTCCATTCCGTTTTCGATGCCTTGAGAAACCGGGAAAAATCCTAAAGCTCTCACTAATTTTCCAAAAACAGGAGAATTCCAAACCCAATCGTTGACAAGATATACAATTTTATGCGTTGCCATTGCAATCGCTAAAGTGTCGAGAAAAGAAGTGTGATTGGCAATAATCACAGCAGGTTTGCTAAAGTCTTCATTAGGATTTGTGATGACTTTTTTCTTGACCAAAGGCGTAAGATGTAAAACCGATTTCAGGAATAATGCAATGATTTTTTTGATGTTATCCAGTGTTTTTCCTTTAGCTTTTCTAATGAAAAAATGTCCTAAAAATGAAAATAAAATCCCGCCTAATCCATAATAAATAAATGAGAAAACAGAGCGTAAAAACAATCTCAAAGTAATTGGCGATAATCCTTTTTTCTGACGATTGATAATTAAAAATCTAAACCAAAACGGATATAAAGTCGAGGTAATCACAATCACAGAAAACATTCCGATTAATGCAACCAAAGCCAAAGAATGTAAAGCCGGATGTTTTGCGAAAATCAAAGAGCCAATTGATAAAATCGTTGTGAAGACTGCTAGAATAATTGAAATTCTGTAGGTTGGAAGTTCATTCTTTCCAGTTGTATGTTCCTTCTGCATTGCTTTCGTTAGGAAAATGCTGAAATCATCTCCGACTCCGAAAACCAAAGTGCAGACAACGGTGCTGAAAATATTTAATTCCAATCCAAGAAAATATAAAATTCCTGCTGTCACAACTCCCGTTAAAACAATTGGAAACATTGTCAGTAGAGACAATTCAAAATTTTTGAAGAAAACAATAATTGTTAGAATAATTGCTAAAAGAGAATAATTGATTAGTGTATTGAAATCATTTTTCAGCAAGCCTAAAAAATTCTCATTCATCTGTTGACGGTCGATTGCCAAAGCTTCGTGATTTTTTTCAACATCTTTGATGAAGGCATCTCTTTTCTTTTCATCCACTTTTACGACATTCGAAACGGTGTAAAAACCATTTTCGTTGCTCAGAAATTCTGAGATTTGAAGCGCTTTTATTTTTTCGTAATCTTTTAAACTTAAAGTTGAATATGACTTATTTAAATTTTCATTGAATTGGTCAAAAGCAGAAGCATTGAACCCGAATTTATTTCCATTTTGAACCAACTCAGAAATCATCTGATTTTTTTTATTTTGATTCCAAAACTGATTCCATTTTTCAACCTTTTTTTGTTGGTCTTCTTTCGATAAAACAACATTTCCAAGCGAATTATAGCTTAAAATTTCACCTTCTTTTTTTTCTTTTTCTAAAAACTGACTCAGCTTCGAATTTCTTTCCAAAGCTTCATCTTCAGAATTTCCGTAAGAAATGGTGTAAATCGATTTTGAAGTAATATCGGATAATTTTTCAAGCTTGGCTTCACTGATTTTCAAATCTTTCGGAATATAATTCAAATCGCCAATGTCTTCATTAAAACCAACGTGACGGAAGCCGAAAAGACAAGCAATAATCATTAAAGAACATCCAATAATCAAAGGTTTGTTTTTTTCGTAAGGATAATTTCCGATTCTATCGATGAAATTGGCATTTAGTTCATCCGATTTTTCTTTTGGGTGATACAATTGCGGAACAATAATCAAAGCTGAAATTGAGGAAAGAAAAACGGTAATCGCAGCAAAAAGTCCGAGGTCTTTCAACGCTTCCGAACGTACAAATACCAAACATAGAAATGAAACGGCGGTTGTTGCGCTACTCAGAATAATCGGTTGCGTAATTTCCTTGTAAAGCTCTTCAATATTATTGTTGTGTTTGTAATGCGTTAAAATATGAAGTGCATAATCAATTGTAATTCCGATGAGAATGGCACCGACACTGAGTGAAATTGCCGAAATTTTATCTTTAATAAAATATAAAATTAACAACGAAATGAAAACCGCAAAAACTGTTGGTAAAAAAACAATCAGTGGCGTAAAGAAATTCCTAAAATAATAAATCAACAAAATCAATAAAACTGTCATCGAAATAATGACCGTATTCTGAATGTCTTTTTTGATTTGTTGAGCATTTGCAACGGCAATTACAGGCGAACCAAAATAGCTGATTTCTGTTCTTCCTTTGAACCGCGTGTTGAGATTGTCTTTTATTTCATTAAGCTGATTGACGAAAACTTCGTTGTTTTTCGTGTCGTTGCTTTTGTTTTTTGGGTCGATGAAAAGAAGAAGGTTTTTTCCATCTTTGGTAACGATGTAGCTGTCTTCAAGCTTGAAATCTTTACTGATATTTAAAGCATTCAGTTTTTTGATTCCAAGAAAAGTGATTCCAAGCGGGTCTTTTTTAATGAATTCTTTCGTTACAAGACTTGTCGGAGAAACCAAAGAAACATAATTGCTTTCAACCTGTCTTGCAATGCTGTCTTTATTGAGTTTTTTGTTGATTTCTTTGTAATCATTCTCATTCAGAAATAACGGCAGATTCTGATTAACAAAATCAAAAGTCTCAGAAATTTCGTTGTCATTTACTTTCCCCTGAACCGAACCGATGTATTTTTTTAAAGGTTCTGTTTTATTCAAAAAAGTATCGGCAGTTTCCGAAAGTTGGAAGTTGTCATCTTTCGATTTTTTTTCGATGATGACGATGATTTTGTCTGAAAAATTAAGTTGTTTCAGAACTTTTGCCGTCAAATCCGATTTTTCATTTTTTGGAATAATCTGATTGATATCTTCTTCAAAGTTGATTTTCGAAGCAAAAAATCCACAAATGATAAGAATTCCCAAAGCTGTTGCGATGGAAATGAGTCGGTTTTTAGAAATAAAATAATATAATTGGATGAAAAAGCGATGCATTGCAATATTTACAGCTATGACGAGGTTACGTTTTTTTTCTAGGATTAACTTAATGTAAATGTCTTCAAGAGCAATAATTAAGTTTGCAAATTTAATGATTTTTGATTTGGAAAAACTTGTGAAATAAGATTAAATATTTATATTCGTTGTCAAAAAAACATAATTCATGAGAAAAATCTATTTTTTGTGTATTTTATCGCTTTTGTTCTTGTTGTTTTCATGTAAAGATGACGGGACTGTTGTGGAATCTTCAATATCGGGACCTGCTGTTAATTTTGATATTAATGCTGTCCCATACTCCAAACTATCAACCTATTCTTTTTTTAGTGGAGATCTGAAAAATCTGACGCCAGTAGCCAAAGTGATTCCTTATGAACCCGCAAGTTCTTTGTTCACAGATTATGCCTTAAAGAAAAGATTTATTTGGATGCCTGAAGGAACGAAAGCCAAATATGAGGAAGATGGTAAAACGCTTGATTTTCCGGTTGGAACAACATTGATAAAGAATTTTTATTACAATACTTTACAGCCGAATAATACCACCAAAATCATCGAAACCCGACTGATGATAAGAAAATCTACGGGCTGGATATTTGCAGAGTATATTTGGAATGATGCCCAAACAGAGGCAAATCTTTTAACCGGAGCAGATTTTGAAAGTGGAAGTTCTAAAGAAATTACTTTTAAAAAACCGAATAACGAGATTATCACAACAAGCTATAGAATACCGTCAGAAAATGAATGTTTTGCCTGTCATAGAGTAGATGGTAAAGCTATCCCAATAGGTACAAAGCCTCAAAATCTGAATAATATCTATAATTATTCTACTAATAATATTAAAAATCAGTTGCAAAAACTGGTAGATGAAGGTTATTTAGCGAGTTATCCTGCTACAATTAACTCTACAGTAGATTATCATGATACGAGCAAACCTTTGGATATACGTTTGCGTTCTTATCTGGATGCAAATTGTTCCCATTGCCATCAACAGAATGCACGTTGCGATTATCGTGCTTTAAGACTAAATTTTAATCAGACCACAAACTTGGCAAATCTCGGAGTATGTGTCACTGCGGCAGAACCTGTGAGTTCTACAATTTCAAAAATTGTTGCTCCGGGAAATTATAACAAATCGGTGATGCACTACAGACTCCAATCCACAGATGGAAGTAACATGATGCCATTGTTGGGAAGAACTATTGTGCATGATGAAGGTCTTCTATTGGTACAGGAATGGATCAATTCATTAACGCAAACTTGTAATTAATAAAAAACTTATAACAGATATGAAAAAACTATTACTATTTACTTCGCTATGCTCTATCGTTTTGGGAACGGCACAAACATCCTGTAACAACGTAGTGAATCTTACTGCAGTAGGAACATATACGGTTAGTGGAATTACAGGAACAGCTGCGCCTTCTGCATGTGGATTGGAGTATGGTGTTGGGACGGCCGGAGCATGGTATAAATATACGCCGACTCAAGAAATGAATGTTACTATATCCACAGTGATTCCGGGACAGACTAACGATACAAGAATTATCGTATATTCAGGGGATTGCACAACATTAGGTTGTTTGGTTAGCAATGACGATTATTCAGGGTATTCTGCACAGGTTAGTTTCAGAGGTGCTGCCAATACTACATATTATATAGTCTTTGACAATAGATGGAGCGGTTCTGCATTTCAATTCAAATTATCAGAATCTGTAGCGGTACCAGATAGACTTTCTTTTACTTCTAAGGTCGTAGGTGCGGCTTCCGGAGCGTATAACAATTGCATCGTGGATATGAATGGTGATTATCTGGATGATATTGTCTCTGTGGTCAATAAAACGAAAATCATCATCTCCCAGCAAAAGCCAGAAGGAGGTTTTAATGATGTTACTTATACAATTCCAACTACCACAGTAGAGCCGGAATGGAGTATTGCAGCAGGAGATTATGACAATAATGGGTTTAATGATTTGATTTATGGTTCGTCAACTGGTGTAACTTTTGTGAAGGCAAATGCTACAGGAACAGGATATACGGTCGAAAGAAAAACTCAAAACTATTTGACACAGCGTACCAATTTTGTAGATATCAATAATGACGGGAAATTAGATGCTTTTGTGTGTGATGATAACGGTCCTAACAGGTATTATCTGAATGATGGAACCAATATGAATCATAATCGCGGAGGCTTAGGAGATTTCCCTTCTGGAGGAAACTATGCTTCTACTTGGGTGGACTATGATAATGACGGAGATTTGGATTTGTTCATCGCAAAATGTGGAGAAGGCGGAGCCGGAGTAGGAGGTAATATTGATGAATTACACAGAAATAACGGAAACGGAACTTTTACCAACATAGCGAACACTGCTAATTTGGCAGAGCCTTCCCAGAGTTGGTCGGCAGCTTGGGGAGATTTTAATAACGACGGTTTGATGGATACGATGATTGGAATCAATTCTGATACTGACGGTCTTAATAAAGTCATGAAAAATAATGGAGATGGAACATTTACAGATGTTACAGCAGGTTCCGGGTATGAGAATATCACGTCCATGAGTAGAGAATATGTGACATACGACTTTGACAATGATGGTTTCCTTGATATATTGGGTGCAGGAAATACCATTATGTTTGGAGATGGGAATTTCAAATTCACTCCCAACGGAAATCCTTATAATCTGAATATCTATCGCAGACCTATTGGCGACCTTAATAATGATGGATTTTTAGATATCCAAAGTGGTGCGAATATCTTGATCAATAATGGAAATAGTAACAAATGGCTAAAAGTTACCTTAAAAGGAGTTGAAAGCAACAGAAACGGAATCGGGGCACGAGTGGAGATCTATGGAACATGGGGAAAACAGATTCGTGATGTACAAAGTGGGACCGGTTTTGGTAATATGAGTACGCTTAATACCCATTTCGGGATTGGCCAGGCATCTGCCATTGCCAAGGTTGTTGTAAAATGGCCATCCGGAAAAGTTGATACTGTCGAAAATGTAACTCCTAATACAACATTAAATATCGTAGAAGGTTCTACATTAAGTGTTTCTGATGTTCAAGATAGTAAAGAATCATTTACTATTTATCCTAATCCGAGTAATGATGTAATTAACTTCAAGACGAAAAAAGGATTCTTGCCTATTGAGGCAAAACTATATGATATGAATGGGAAAATTGTTCTGCAGACTGAAGTTGTCAAGAATTCGATATCTATCAAGCGTTTAAGTTCCGGAACATATTTGCTTGTTGCTAACGATAAGTCAGGAAATGCCTATTCTCAGAAAATCATAAAGAAATAATTGATTAGAATAAAGCCTATGTCGACTGATATAGGCTTTTTTATATTGGAAATTGTAGAGTTTTGGATCCAATAGTTTTTTTGAATAATTACAAATATGCTATATAAAATAAAAAACTCCTACTTTTGCAAAAATTTTTCAGGATGCCAAAAAATTTAGTGATCGTCGAGTCTCCGGCAAAAGCAAAAACAATTCAGAAATATTTAGGGTCGGATTTCGAGGTCAAGTCCAGCTTCGGGCACATCCGTGATTTGCCTAAAAAAGGGATGGGAATCGACTTGTCGAATTTCACGCCTGACTATGAAGTTTCTGCAGATAAGAAGAAACTGGTGACAGAACTGAAAGCTGCTGTTAAAAAAGCAGAAACGGTTTGGCTGGCTTCCGATGAGGACCGCGAGGGAGAGGCAATTGCTTGGCACTTGGCAGACGAGCTGAAACTGAAACCTGAAAATAGAAAAAGGATCGTCTTCCATGAGATCACAAAGAATGCAATCCTGAAAGCAATCGAGAATCCTAGAGATATTGACCAGAATCTTGTCAACGCTCAACAGGCTAGACGGGTTTTGGATAGAATTGTTGGTTTCGAGATGTCACCGGTTCTTTGGAAAAAAGTGAAAACAGGTCTTTCTGCAGGGCGTGTTCAGTCCGTTGCGGTAAGATTGGTTGTGGAAAGAGAAAAAGAAATTCGCGAATTTGTTCCGAAACCAAGTTTCAAATTAGAAGGGATTTTCCTTAATAATGCTCAACAGGAGATCTTGGCAAAACTGAAAAAAGATTTTGATAAAGAATCTGACGCAGAGAATTTCCTTAATCTGGCAAAAACAACAGATTTCAAAGTTCTGAATGTTGAAACCAAACCGGGATCTCGTACTGCATCTGCTCCGTTCACAACTTCAACTTTACAGCAGGAAGCCTCTTCCAGATTGGGTTACGGTGTGACGACGACAATGCGTCTGGCACAAAGACTTTATGAAGAAGGATTCATCACATATATGAGAACCGATTCCGTGAATCTTTCTCAGGAAGCAATCAATGGTGCGAAAGCACAGATTATTTCAGAATACGGTGAAAATTATTCTAAACCAAGAAATTATACTACCAAGTCATCTTCCGCTCAGGAAGCTCACGAAGCAATCCGTCCGACAGATTTTTCTGTGAAATCAATCGGTGATGTTCAGTTGAACAAATTATATCAATTGATTTACAGAAGAACTTTGGCGTCGCAGATGGAAAATGCGAAAATCGAAAAGACGGTTATCGAAATTGGGAATGCAAAATTGCCACAACATTTTGAGGCGCAAGGTGAGGTTATTGTTTTTGATGGTTTCCTAAAAGCTTACGGAATTGTGAAAACTGAGGATGACGATGATGAAAACAATGAAAAATTGTTGCCAAAAGTAGCTGTTGGCGAGGCTCTTGACTATAAAAAAATTACAGCTACAGAAAAATTCACGAGACCAGCAGCAAGATTTACGGAAGCAGGATTGGTTAAAAAATTGGAAGAGTTGGGAATTGGTCGCCCATCGACTTATGCACCAACTATCCAAACGATCCAGAATCGTGAATATGTAGATAAAAGAGAAATAGAACCTCAAAAAAGAGAGGTTGTAAAAATGACACTCGGAAAATCCGGTGTCAAAAAAGAAGTTATCGAAGAGAAATTCGGTGGAGATAAAAATAAATTTGTTCCAACCGACATCGGTGAAGTTGTCAATGATTTCCTTATAAACAATTTTGCTGAGATTCTTGATTATGGTTTCACTGCAAGAGTAGAGGAGGGATTTGATGAGATTGCGAGCGGTGATCAGAAATGGAAAGAGATGATGACGGATTTCTACTCCAAATTCCATCCAAGGATTGAAGATGTTGAAGAGAATGCAGACCGTGCGAATGGCGAAAGAATCCTGGGTGTAGATCCGAAAACAGGAAAGAATGTTCATGCCAGGATCGGAAGATTCGGACCGATGATTCAGATCGGGGAGCAAGATGATGAAGAGAAACCAACATTTGCATCATTGATGGCGAATCAGAATATTGCAACCATTACTTTGGAAGAAGCTTTGGAGCTTTTCAAATTACCTTTTGATCTTAAAGAAGTTGATGGACAAACTGTTTCTGTTGGTGTTGGGAGATTTGGTCCTTATGTGAAATGGGGCGAGACTTACATCAGTATTCCAAAGGGCGAAGATCCATTGTCTGTAGACCAAAACCGTGCAGAGGAAATCATCAATGAAAAGAAAGTCGCAGATGCGCCAATTGCGACTTATAAAGGAGAACCTGTAACTAAAGGAACGGGAAGATTTGGTCCTTTTATCAAGTACAAAAGTATCTTCGTGAATGTTCCTAAGAAATATAACTTCGATAATCTTTCTCAAAGCGATATCAACGAATTGATTGATGCCAAACTGGAGAAAGAAGCCAACCGATAC
The DNA here is from genome assembly GCA_963530025.1 of uncultured Weeksellaceae bacterium. Taxonomy (GTDB): domain Bacteria; phylum Bacteroidota; class Bacteroidia; order Flavobacteriales; family Weeksellaceae; genus Epilithonimonas. The sequence continues at coordinate 152,380 of CAUSBY010000002.1, read as the reverse complement.
ATCCAGCAATGGGAAGCAGAAAAAATCTCAATTGAGAATGCAAGATGGGGACCTATCGTAAAACACGGCAAAAACATCTACAAAATCCCTAAAAAGAAAGATGACTCCAAATATGAGGCAGACGACCTAAAAGATGTTTCTTTGGATGAGGTGAAAAAATGGATCACAGCACAAGACCCGAAAGCCTTTGCTGAGAAAAAGAAACCAGCCGCTAAGAAAGCAGCTACTGCTAAAAAGCCTGCTGCTAAGAAAGCGCCGGCGAAGAAGAAGTAATTAAACTTTTATAAAATAAAAAGCACAGATTTTTGGTCTGTGCTTTTTTATTTGATTAATAATTATTAATCTTTGCTGTTGATGCAAGGTTAAGCGCGGGTACAGTAAATTTTAACTCATCATTTTTTTCAACCAATCCAAATACCCACCAAGTCCTAATTCAGGTGTTTCTTTTTTAATTCCGTTTGTCAATGAATGTAAATTGCCACAAATCCAAACTGTGAATTTCGAAATCAATTCTAAGCCATCGGATGTTTGCGTCCCTGCTGCATTGTGCCAAATATTCATCAACTCTTTTATCTCTGCATAGTCTGTCTCCTGAATTATATATCCTAGTCTGTGTGAGAATCTATTTCTTAATGTATTAAGGGATTTTATGGCGTTGTACGACATTCCTAAAAATGTACGATTATTATTTATCATTTCAAGCTTTTGACTAAATGTCAATCGGATTTTGTCAAGAGCTGCAACAGTTGGATAAGCAACGATAATAAATTCATCAATAAAGTGCTCAATTATCAAATGACATTTTAGGACCATTCCCAGTTCGTCTTCTTTACTATTTAGTTGTTCAATTATTTTATCATTAAATGCTAGTCGTTCTTTGTCTATTGCATCGGCATTGTCAATGAGGTATTTAAAGTATTCCGTTTTGGTAAAATCTGTGTTCATGTTTTCTTCTTATTGCCAAGCTGCGGAAAGTCAGGAGACTTTGCGCAAATCTCATTAATCGTAATTGTTATATTTCCAGAATTCTTTTTTTTCGTCACATCATGATGGGATTATCGGCCAACTCAATTTCTAATAATCCTTTCCTCACGCTGGCGCAAGCATCTTGCGTGTGCCTGCTTAGAATCTGCAATATTGGGAGTTTTTTGTTTTCAATCCAAAATATACATCTTCTTATTCTTCAAGCTAATCCCAATCTTTTTACCGAACCAGTTGATGCTTGTTTTGCCTTCATAAATCAATCCCTCTACAAAAACGACTTTAGGATCTTTTAAAGAAACAAATGGATTAGAAATTGAGCTGATTGAACCTTTGTAATATTTGGTAACCACTTTTTCGTCGAACTCACTTTTCATTTCTTTCACGTCTAATTTTGATGGGTCTAATGATAAGGTTGAAATCAATTTTTCACTTAACCAGAAAGAATCATTTCCTGCTCCGGAATCTAAAAATACCTGAATCTTAAATTGGTTATTTAAAAGGATGTAGGTGAAAATATCAATAGATTTATCAGCATTAGTAGAAAGTTGAATATCAAAAACCTTGGAAGTTTTGATTTTGGATAGGTCTGACAGGATAATTTCTTTCTTATCGTAATCAATTATAAAATCGGTATCCGAAAACATTTGTAGAGAGATCAATCCATCAATGCCATTAAGGCTCATATTGAAAGTAGAATAAGGGATGTTTTTGAATTTTTTTCCTGCAAAATCTATTTCATCATTGTGAAATGTTGGTACAACGATTTTTTCCCCTGTTGCTCTAAAAGCTGTTAAGAAATTATAGGTGGTTTTTTGTTTTAAATCTTTTGCGAAGCTGTCAAAAAACAAATTGATTCCGCCACCTGTATCAAAAATGAAATTTCCTGCTTTGCCATCAATTGTGGCTTTGGTAACTATATGTCCCGAAGGAAGTAATTGGATGGGAACTTTTTGAGAGAATAATGATGTAGAAATTAATAATAAAATGAGCGAGACTCTTTTCATAGGATTTTTTTAGCTTTAAGCTATAAAGATAAGAGATTCCTTAATGAAGTCAATACTGTTTAAGGAAAATGCTGGCGTAAGCATTTTGCTGTTGTTTATTAAAAATTAGATAGCGCGGATTTGTAATCCGGGCTTTGAATATTAGTCACGGATTACAAATCCGCGACATCGGGTTTAGAGTCTTTTTGTGAACACTTAAATATGATAAGCAATTATGCCAAACAGCTAACTATTCAATTATGATTTCCATTTGATCTCTTTCTATTTGCCAAGCAGTAGTAGTGCCGATTTGACCCTTAGCGTCTTTTGGATCTATTTTAATTTCTTTCTTTTGGATTTTGTTTGACAATTCGTGACTTGAATCATCTAACTTATGAAAGAATCTATTACTCATTAAAATTCCATTTACTTCACAGTTTTTTTCCAGTCTAGCGGCAAAATTTATTTTATCTCCAATAAAAGTAACTTCTATATCTTCACTTCCAATATTCAGAGCGTAAATTGGTCCTGTTGCTAGTCCAACCCGAGTTCCTGTTTCAATTTCTTGATCAAGTTTCCTTTGAAATTCTTGCAGTATTTTTTCACCCATTAATATTAACTCGGCACAAAACTTTGCGGCATTCGAAAATGCTATATCATCCTTAATAGGATAATTAAAAATAGCAAGTACTGCGTCTCCAATAAATTTATCTAAAATACCCCCGTATTTAAAGACTAAATCCCTTGCATTTGTATAATATTTACTCATCAACTCATTTAATTCCTCAGGATCAGCAACTGAAACTAAGGAGGAGAAATTTTTAATATCAGTTAATATTATAATTGCATCATCATATTTTTTTCCAAAATTTAGATTTTTACTTAATTCCTCCGGGTTCTTTTCAAGCTCAGCAATTATGTTATAGGGAAATTGTCTTCTAAGACCAAGTAAAAAACTTTTTTTATCGGCTTTTTGACTTACATTTTGAAAGTTTTCTTTAAAGTGTTTAGTTAAATCAGATGCTCCGAGGTGAGAACCTATATGCTCTTGAGAATAGTTCTCGAATTTAGATGTCACTGCAGCAACCTGAATGTCTAGGAGTGATTTTCTTAAATCCTCACTTAATTTAATTCCTAAATTTTGCTTTTCAATGAATTTATTTATACCTATCCAAAAAACTTCAGCTTTAAAGTCTTTAAAAATCATTTTATACCTGTCAGCCCATTCTTTTTTAGGTTCTTCAGGTGTAATTAGATAAAATTCTTCAATGTCAGGAGAATCTTTTAACGATTCCTGTATTCTTAACAATGTCTTTATTGTCAAGTTTTGATTTTTAACTTCTATTGCAATTTTTTTTCCGTGCTCGTCTCTGATTACAAAATCAAATTTTGCTCTATCGGCTGGTGAGTTTATTACCTTGTTATTTAAGTAGTCAAACAAAGATGATAATACACTTTCTATTAAATATGGTTCTATCATAATTAGTTTTTTGGTTATTGCTTATAACATCCAAATATACATATTGCGCTAATATAAAGTATAAACAATTGCGCTTGTCCTACAGATTGACTGTTCTCTATCTCATCCACCCAAAAACCCTCACCAACCAGCCTTTCACAATCATCATCCACCCAATTAGCATCAAAAACCACCCTTTTTGCATTGTTTGTCACCCTTTTAGGTTCATCGGCGAGCCTTTTTGGTTCAGAATCCACCCTTTTGCATAACAAACGACCCTTTTTGGCTGGTTTTTGGGCCTAAAAGGGTCGTTTTTGAAATTTGAAGCTTAAAATGATTACTCTTGAGACGTTGATTTGTTACCTTTTCTCGTAAATCTCTTGCTGAGGTCTTCGTAGATTGGTTTTGCGGTAGCAACACCTTTTGTAGAAGCTTCTTTCACGGCACCGTAATAGAGGAGTGCTGCTAATAATGCTTCGTTGCCGGCCAGCATGATCGTATCTCCAAGGTCAGATACCAATTGGTTTGCCAGATTGCGAAGTGGAGAAAGATCGTTGACCACAGCCATATCTTTGTGAAACTCCGGTTGATCCATATAGCTTGGCGCAAATTCTGGGTTGGTCTGGGTGTAGTCTTCTACTTTTTGTACTGTGGCTACCGTCTTGTCTCCCATTTTGAAAATGCTTTCCCTTTGCTCGGCAGTTAAACCTTGCAGATAAGGGGCAAGCAATGTGCGAGAGTTTTGTAGATTTTCTGTTACCTTGTCTATAACAGACTGAGGGATTTCGACGCTGATTTGATTTTTTGTACTCATCTTTTGTGAATTTAATTTATTAAACGGATTAAAAATAATAAATTTTAATATATGATAATGACTTGAAGGTTGATTTATTTAATGCAATTGTGATTTGGTTTAAATTAACGTTAAACGGCAGGATACTTCCTCAACCCAATTCCTATAACTTAGCTGAAAATCATACAAAATGAGTACATCCAAAAACTTTAGCCGAAAAGATTTTCTCCAAACCTCTGCCTTGGGAATGGCTGCAGTGTTTTTGGGTTCGTCATTTACTAAAAGATTTGATTTTTCTGATAAGCCTTATTTCAATTTGAAACCCATTGGGCGGCAGTTTTCTTTGGAAGGTTATTATATCTGGTGCAGCTCTCCGATCTGGGGAGAAGATGGAAAGGTTCATATGTTCTACTCCCGATGGAAAAAAGAAAAAGGAATGGGTGGTTGGATCAAAGGTTCTGAGATATGTCGTGCAGAAGCGGATTCTCCATTTCATCAATTCGAGCATAAGCAAGTGATTCTAAGTCCAAGAGGGGAAGGATTTTGGGATGCGACTACTTGTCATAATCCACTCATCAAAAAAGTTGGAGACGAGTATCTGCTGTTTTTTATGGGAAACTCCAATGGAAAAACCAATACCAAAAGGATAGGCTTGGCAACTTCCAAAACTTTGGATGGCGATTGGACTCGACCGGACAAACCATTGCTTCTTCCAGGAAAAGAAGGTGCTTGGGATGATCATTGTACCACCAATCCAGCTTTTGTGAAAGGCAACGATGGAAAATATTGGCTGTTCTACAAATCTTGGAACACGCAGGAATATGAAACGCAGAAAGGCCCGATCCGAGGTAACCGAAAGTACGGATTGGCAAAAGCGGATTCTCCAACAGGACCTTATGAGAAAGTGTCCGAGAATCCTATCATCGATTTTTCTAACCAGCCGAATAATGCTCAATTAGAAGATGCTTTTGTCTGGAAACAGAAGGGGAAATTCCATATGATAGCAAGAGATATGGGATTTTATAACCACGAATATGGTTTGCATCTCACCACAAAAAATGGCATCCATTGGACAAAACCGGAAATCGCTTATCTGGATATGAAAAGCTACATCCATGAACCAACTCCTCCGAAGCATCTCAATCGATTTGGAAGATTGGAACGTCCGATGTTGTTGCTGGATAAAGATGGGGAAACGCCTCGGTTTTTATTTGGAGCGACTCAGGGTGGGGAATTTGAGACTTCTACTACGTTTGTGTTTGAGATTCTGAATTCTAAGCTTTGAAATTAAAATAAAATTAAAATCAAACTGAAAGCTTTAATAATTAAATGTATATTTTTGACGACTGAAAACCTGATGTCGATGAAAAAATATAACTACCCATTATTTGCTATCATTTTTGTAGTCTTGTTCAAGATGCTTTTCCTGTTGACGCATCATATTCAGGAAGATGCATTCATAACCTGGAGAGTAGCCCAGAATCTTCTGGATTACGGTGTGATAGGATTCAATGGAGATACCAAGATATCTGCATCCACGACGCATTTGTATGTATTTGTCTCTTATTTTTTTAATTTGATATTAGGGAAGGAGAATTTTATTTATCCTTTATTGATATTTAACTCGGTCTTATTCACAATTGGTAGTTTTTTTCTTTCGAAATTAATTTTGAAAGATACTGTTCTACAAGCTTTGTTTATCATTTTGTTTGGCATATTGCCACCTTCAATTAAGATCTCTATTCTTGGGATGGAGTATGGTATTCTTTTCTTTTTGGAAATGGGATTGCTATATCTTGGATTCTACAAACAAAAGAGATGGGCGCTGCTCCTGTTTCCTATTCTGATTCTGTTTACAAGAATAGATACAGTTATTTTTTTAGGAATCGTTTTTCTGGTAGATACATTCAGGAAAAGAAAAATAGAATGGGCATATTTCTTTGGTTGCTGTGCCGGTGTTCTAGTTGTGCTTAGTTTTAATTGGTTTTATTTTCATGAGATTGTAAACAATACGATCATCGCTAAAAAAATGACCTACGACAAACAATTTTCCTTCAATCAGAAAGCTATGATGTTCCGTCTGAATTATGGTAATTTTTGGGGCATGATGAAGATGTCTGCAAAAACGAATTTTGTAACCATCTTTATATTAATAATAGAGATTATAACATTTGCCCTACTACTCAAGAAAAAGAATGAACGTAATTTTTTTCTGATCATTATATTTCTGTATGGGTGGGCAAAACAATTGATTTTCCTGTCACAAAGAAGTTATTTTGATTGGTACTATTGGATACCACAGATATTGCTTTTTGTTCCAGTGATTGTCTATGTTCTAGAAAAGGAGAAGAGGAAATATCTTTGGCGTGCATCATTGATCATCGTTCTGATACTTCCTTTATTGGCGTTTCAGACCATACATTCTATTGCTACAGGAAATGGAGAATGGAATTATAGAAGGAGTATAGGCTTGTTTCTTAATGATTATGAGAAGGACAAGAATCAGTGGATATTTCTAGAGCCAGCAGGTTTTGTTCCGTATTTTTCACATCTTAAGACGATTGATGAGGTAGGGCTGGTAGATAAAGAAGTGCAAAATGAAATTGTAAAGGATAGGAAAAATTATTGGATCAATACCGTAAAACATAGAAAACCAAAATATCTTTTATCCTATAAAGATCTTTACATTTCTCCTGATTCTACTTTTTATAAAACCAACTATGAAGAGCTGAAGTCGTTCAAAATCAAAGATCATCTACAAAGTGACAATAGAATACTAGAGAAAATATACAAATTGAAGCCGTCTGGTAGAGATTATATCTTGTACAAAAGAAAAGAGTAACAGATATGTTGATACTTTGCTCTGTGATTTTTAATACATTTGTGCACACAAATTAGAAATTGAGTTTTCATGACGATTCTCCACCCTGCATTTACTGCTGTCTTTATTCTTATAGTCTTATCGAGCTTTTGGGAAGTTTACGATGAGCGTTTTGAAAAAAAGAAAGTAGCTTTATGGATTATCGCCATATTATTAATCGCATTTGGTGGTCTTAGGGGAAATGTGGGAGCAGATTATCCCATCTACAGGTCGATGTACAGTCTTTTTTTTCCAAAAGTTGATTTTTCTGAGATCTGGGCCAAAATGTTGTTTGGGGAAGCTAAGCTGGATATAGAATGGGGTTATGTATTACTGAATAAAGCCGTGTTTTTTGCCGGTGCTCCGTTTTATGTTTTGACACTCATCATTTCTATTATAACTATTTCTATAAGATTAAGTTTGTCCTACAAAGATTCGGCTTATCCTATTTTCTCGACAATGCTGTTTTTCATACCCGTGTACTTTGTTACAGATAATGGGCAAATGAGACAGGCTCTAGGGATGGTAATGTGTTTGGTTGCTTATCAATTTATCAAGAGTAGAAAACTATGGTATTATTTACTCTGTCTGTATATTGCTTTTGCATTTCACAAATCGACAATTTTGTTTTTGCCGGCATTTTGGTTCGTAAAGATTCCATTGAACTCTACTAAAATATTCTACTTGATTATATTTAGTGTGTTATTGTCTCCTTTACATATTTATAATTATTTCGGTGGATTTTTGGACAGTATATCTCCTCAAGATGTTTCTAGTGGATTCAATGGGTATATAAACGTAGAGGATAAGGCATCATCTTTCATGGATGGATTGATGGTAGTATATAGCATTTTGTTGGTCATGTTTGATAAGCAAGCCTGCCAGAAGATTTATTACTATGAGTATATGCGTAATATTCTGGTTGTCGGCGTATGTTGCTATTTTGTGTTCAGGGATAACCCCGTATTTGCAACTAGATTGGTTGGGGTATTTACAACATTTGCCTACATCGTAATTCCTAATATAGCAGCTTCATTATCTATTACAAACAAGAGATTGGTGCATTTGTTTTTTGTGTGCTTTATGATATTTTATTATTTTGTATTTGCGAGCTATCAGGGAGTTCCGGGACGTTTTACACCCGATAGATATACTAATTTCCTCTGGAGCTATTGATTATCTTATGAATAATTTTATTTAATATAAAAATGAATTTCGAAGACTTTATTATTTCGCCTAAAAAAATCCGAACAGAAAAATGGCAGATTGGAGATAGAATCATCAATGACATAAAAGAGGGTAGCATTGTCCTGCTTTTTGTTTCGGATTACAGAGGAGCTGATGGCGAAGCGGAAAGTCAAGATTTTATGGGAATTAGAAAAGAATTCTATAATTTATCACAATTGGATTTTGAGATTCCTATAGTGGATTTAGGAGATTTGGTTTCTGGGAGGACGCCACAAGATTCGCATTATATTTTGCAAGAAGTTCTATCGGCTTGTCATTACAAAGGTGCAATTCCCGTGATTGTTGGTGGAAGTAATGATTTGGCATTTTCACTTTTTTCTGCACTTAACTTTCATCAAAAAAATATTAATTATACTCAAATCAGTAATGTTGTTTCCTTGAAACAAGAAGAAGAGATCCATGAATCTAATTTTCTGAGTAAAATATTAGGCTCCAAAAATTTCTCTATAAAAAATTATCACCATCTTGGTTATCAGAAACATTTGAACGAAATGGATTCTGTGAAACTCATCAAAGAAGTTCAGTTTGATATTATCCGATTGGCTGAAATGATGAACTCTACCGAGAAAACTGAACCTTATTTCCGAAAAGCAGATTTGGTAACAATTAATTGCGATGCGGTTGAAAGTTTTGCTGAAGCTTTTTCTATGAATCCGCAAGTGAATGGACTTAATAGAAGAGAAATTTGTGCTTATATGAAAGAAATCGGACTGAGCGAAAGGCTAAAATCTGTTGGGATTTTTAATTATAATATTTATTCTGATTCTCAACTGAATCATCAGCTTATGGCACAGATGATTTGGTATTTGATAGAAGGAATTAATATTCAAAGATCACATCCGAAGGAAAAATCCTATGAGACTTTTTATGTTTTGATTAATGATTCTCAATATGCTTTTAAAAGAGAGGTTTTCAGTAATCTTTGGTACTTTGGAGAAGATGAGAATATTGATAATTGCATCCCTTGTTCGCGTTCTGATTTTGATGAAGCCAAACGCGGTTTTCTGAGTCCGAGATTTACAAGAAATTAAATTGATTTTGAATTAAGCGACGAGGTCGTGAAAAGTTGGTAGAAAATAATTATCCACAATAAAAGCAACAAAGTTGCTACATATCTTAGTAATGACAAATCAAGAAAATTTATGTAAAGTTTCAATCATTGTTCCGGTTTATAACGTTGAGTTGTATCTGGAAAAATGCCTGTTGTCATTAGTCAATCAAACTTTACAGGATATCGAAATTCTTGTCGTGAATGACGGAAGTAAAGACCAATCTCAACAAATTATTGGGAGGTTTCAGCAAGAATATCCGAATAAAATTTTTGGTTTCATCAAAGAAAACGGAGGCCTAAGCGATGCCAGAAATTTTGGGATTGATAGAGCGAAAGGCCAATATCTTGGTTTTGTTGATAGTGACGATTACGTTTCTGAGACTATGTTTGAAGAAATGTACGATCTGGCAGAAAAACATAATGCCGAAATGACAATTTGTAATCTTCAAAAAGTGGATGAAAATGGAAACATCACTCAGAAACTAACTCAGCTCCCAAACTTTCCAGATAAAATTATACTAGAAAACAGCCTTTCTGTTTTTTCTGATATTTCTTATTTCGCTTGTAATAAGCTTTTTAAAAGAGAATTGTTTCAAAATAAAAGATTCAAAAAAGGAATTCATTTTGAAGATATAGAATTGATTCCTCAATTATTACTTGAATGTCAAACCTTAGCTTTTTCATCAAACTATCATTATCAGTATTTCGAAAGACAGGATTCTATCAGTAAAAGTCATACAATGAAAGGGCTTGATATTCTGAAAGCAGTGGAAGCTGTAAGTGAAAAGTTTAATCAAAGCCGGTTTTCAAACCATAAAGAAGTTCTGAAGAATTTTCAAATTTTTGAAAGTGTCTATTCCTTTTTGGCTTATTTAGCATTTGTGAAAAAAGAAGAGGAATTTTATGAAATGTCTCAGGCCTTAGATGTATTTAAAAAAACTAATGGCCTAAAAACTAAAGATATATTGCAATATAAGCGGTTTGGTAAGAATTATCTATTATCTTTGCCGTTGAGAAAAAAAATTTATTACATTCTAAGTCTATTGAGATTTAAGAGACTCGTCAGGGTGTTGACAACCAAATAATAACATAAGCCAAAAACACTAAATGAATAATAATTTCGAAACTTTTATAGAAAGCACCGGAATATCTTTTTTTTACTTTAAGCTTTTGTTAGGCTTTGCATTTTCGTTTTTAATAACATACACGGCAATACCTACAATCATAAAGATATCCAGAAGAAAAAATCTGATGGATGAGCCGGGTGCTAGAAGTTCACATCTTAGGAAAATCCCCAATCTTGGAGGAATTGCCATCTTTTTTTCTTTGGGGGTTTGTGCTCCTATTTTTGCATATGAATTATTTGATAGATACAAGTTCTTATTTGCATCTTTCATTATACTATTTTTTGTAGGAGTAATGGATGATATCATGGTTCTGCGTGCGTATAAAAAACTACTAGCTCAGATATTGGTTTCGTCGTTAGTGGTTATTGGTTCAGATGTAAGGATCAGAAGTCTTTTCGGAGTATTTGGTGTATATGAGGTCAATTATTATTTGAGTGTGATATTTAGTATTATTACATTTATTATATTGATTAATGCCTTTAACCTTATTGATGGTATAGATGGGCTTGCTGGCTGTTATACTATTGCTACCAGTACACTGTTTGGGGTCAGCTTTTACAGGTTAGGACCACATAATGATCCGTTGGTCATTCTTTGTGCCATTCTTATTGCAGCATCTTTAGGATTCTTAATCTATAATTTGTCCAGTAAGAGGAGTACAAAAATATTTATGGGAGATACCGGTTCAATGATTTTGGGATTTTTGTTGGCCTTTACAGGAATGAACTTTATAGATATTTTCATAGCCAAGAATGACGAGGTCTTTTATCATCTACAAACGGCACCAGTGATTGCAGTTGCTATTTTGATATTGCCAATTATTGATACGCTGACAGTTATTATTACAAGAATCTATCATAAAAAATCTGTATTATCTCCGGATAAAAACCACATACACCATAAATTATTGAATCTTGGACTCACGCACCGTCGTTCAACAGCATACATCGTCATATACTATCTCTTTATAATTGTGGTATCTTATTTTTTAAGACATTTGAAGATTAATCATTTACTGATTGTGGTTATGTTATTAGGTTTTTTAGGTGCTTACTTGCCAATTTTTTTGTTGAGATTCAAAAAAGATTAAAATAGTTATATTTTTGTAAAAAAAACATTAATGAGAAAGCGTTATTCATTTAACATATTTTTATTGTTCATATTATTGGGGATTTCTTCTTGTGTCTCTAAGAAAGATATTAGATATCTACAACCTAGCGAAAGTTTATCAATCAGTGAGGAGGGTTTAGTGCCTTACAATGTACCACAGTATAGGGTCATAAAAGGTGATATTCTTAAGCTGAATGTCGTGACCACGCCAAACGGAGATGCGGCTCAGTTCTATGCTTCAATCAATACTTCTACTTCCAATAATAGTAGCACGGGTTCCAACGTAGGTACACAAGCGGGTGTGAATAGTGCAAATCAGGCAGGGACAGGACACGGAGGTACCGCAACATATTATTTGAATGGGCTGAAGGTAGACTCTAATGGTGATGTTAATATTTTCGGGATTGGATATATCAAAGCAGAAGGACGTACACTTGAGGATATCACTAAAGAAATCCAGGGAAGAGTGAACGAAAATTTCTTACAAGGGAAATCAGAAGTTAGACTTAATCTGGATGGGATTAGATATTACTTCTTAGGTGATATGGAAACGATAGATATAACAGGTGAGAAAGTAGCCTATGTGACACAACTTAGTATCATGCAAGCTATTGCAATGAATGGAGGACTAAACAGAACTGTTGATAGGAAAAACATTACAATCCATAGAAAATATCCTGAGGGGATAAAAGTCGCTAAACTAGATCTTACAAGAGAAGATGCAATGAACTCGCCATATTATTGGTTGCAAAATGGTGATATTATTTATCTTAATACCAATGGTAAGAGTATCAATGGATTTGGTAAAGAGCCTCTTCAGGCGGTCACGACAAGCGTGTCATTGCTTACAACCGTACTATCTATTTATCTAATTCTTACGAAATTATAATAATGATTCCTGATAAAAATAATAATACACAAAGTACTGTAGGACAGGATGTCGAAAAGATTGGGTCATTCAATTTATTTGACCCTGCTCATTTTGTGCAGAGAGTCATTAAAAATTGGTATTGGTTTGTTATCCTTGGTTTCATAGGTTATTGTATAGCTTTTGTATATAGCAAGTATTATGCGCAGAGAGTGTATGCCTCCAGTTTATCTTTGAGTATTTCCAATAATACGGCCAGTTATTTTACACCAAACCAGTCTATTAACTTTATTTGGGGTCAAGGGGGAAATCAAGATGGAGTTTATCTGAAGAAAATATTATTATCAAGAAGCCATAATGAATATTTGGTTAAAAAGTTGGATCTTATTACCAATTATACAACAAAAGGGTTGATAAAAACGACCTACTTAGACAAGGAAGATAGTCCCGTTTTTATGGAAATTGATAGAGGGCATCTTCAGCAGATTAATTATAATGTCAGTATCATTCCTAAAGGGAAAAATAATTATGAGGTTGTCCTACCAGAAGAAGGACAGTCCAATTATCTTTATAATTATAATACCGAAACTTATGAAACTATACCATCATATCATAGAAAAAAGAATAGTATCATAAAAATAAATGAATGGTACGAGTCTCCTAATCTTAAATTCAGATTGGTTCCCAATCCTACTCCTAACCCAAATGTGGAATTGGAAAATATAATCATAAGTCTTATTCCTGTAAATCAAGCAGTTAATGGGATTGTGGGTAGCTTGACTGTAGATTTTGATAAAGAGCTTTCTTCTATCATGATAATTACTAAGTCAGGATATAATCTCAATAATACTATCAATTTTCTGAACAATTCTGTAATCGAACTGAAAAAAAAGCGATTACAGGATCAGAACACGGTTGATCAGAACACAGTGGAGTATCTTAGTGATAATCTTATAAAAATTAGAAAAAAATTAGATTCTAGCGCTACTGTTCTTAATAATTTGAAAATCAATAATCGCCTTTTCGATATGGAAAATATCGATGCGAAAACATTAGAAAAACTTACTGATCTAGAATCTCAAAAAGCAGAACTCGTAGCAAAAATCAATTCTCTTAATGATATAAGGAACTCTGTGGATGCGAACAGTATCGAGAAAATGATCAGTCTCAATCTTGCGGGTATAGAAGATGGTAGTTTCAATGCTTCCATTGCGGAGCTCAAAGCTCTTTATGCTAAACGAAGAGAAATGGCGCTGATATATACGCCTAACTCAGAGCCAATGAGGGAAATCAACAGATTGATTAATGAAGCTAAGCATGTTTCCCAAAGTGGATTGAGAAAATATTTTCAAGGTTATTATGATAAGCTTTCTGACTTGAATTCTCAAATAGGAATAATAGATCATGACTTGATAACTTTGCCTGAAAAAGAAAGGATTTTTTTGGATGCACAAAGAGGTTATGATATGATCGAAAATACATACAATACTTTGTTGACAGAGCAATCGAAATCTCAAATGCGAGTTGCTACCAACCAAAGCAACCTTAATATTATCGATCCGGCAAAGAATCTTGGGCAAGGTCCTATAGCTCCTAACGTGAATGCCACTAAAATGCAAATTATAGGCGGATTATTGTTAATTCCACTTGTTTTTTTAGTGATGGGAGAATTGCTGGACAATAAGATTAGAAATATAAAAGAATTATTGACCGTCACCAAAGTTCCTTTGTTAGGTGTTGTCGGACATAACAACTATGATAATAATTTGACGGTATTAGAAGAACCAAAATCCTCCATATCAGAGGCTTTTAGGGCCATAAGAGCTAATCTTCGGTTCTTGTTTGATGAAGAGCAAAAGAGTAAGGTCATTTTGGTGACATCTTCCATCAGTGGGGAAGGTAAAACATATGTATCCATTAATATTGCATCTGTATTAGGACTTAGTGGAAAAAAAGCGGTATTATTGGGTATGGATCTTAGGAAGCCTAAAATCTTTGGGGATTTTAAGATTAATAATAAAAATGGGATATCCAATTACCTTACAGGGCAAGTAAAGTTGGAGGAGATTATTAATCATACCAGTATTCCTGGATTGGATGTGATTACATCTGGGCCTATTCCACCAAACCCTTCAGAACTATTGATGAGTGATAGTAATATGCAGTTCATAGATAAGCTGAAGGAAATGTATGAATATGTTATCATAGATTCTCCACCAGTTGGTTTAGTTGCCGATTCTTTTGAATTGATTAAAAAAGCAGATACTACGATATATGTTGTCCGACATGAATATACCGAGAAGCATATGTTGAAAATGATAACAGAAAAGTATTTCAATAAAGAGATTTCTAATCTAGGGTTCGTTTACAATGATTTTGTTGTAAAACAAGGTTATGGATATGGTTACGGCTACGGTTATGGCTACGGATATGGTTACGGCTATGGCTACGGTTATTTTGAGGAAGATAAAAATTATAAAGAACCTGCAATCATCAAGTTCAGAAATAAACTGAGAAAGTTTTTTAATAAAAAATAAGAGCCTTTATCAAGGCTTTTGTTTTTTTAAAGACTAATTTGACAATATGTTCGTTTTTATAACAATAAATTATATTTTTTTGTCCTTATTTAACTAAACTTTAAGAAGTTCCTTAAACTAAAAATGTTTTATATTTGCACCAAATTTTTGAATAATAGACGTTTCAGAATATTGAAAATGAAGAAAGAGACAGCTTATATCTTTATCGCCCTATTTTGTTTTCTTGGCTTAAGAGCTCAAAGGCACGAGATAGGTGTGCAAATGGGTATGAGTAATCTTGTGGGAGATATTGGAAGAACAAACTATGTTCTCCAAAGACCGATTGGGAATGTTTCCGATCATGGGTTGCCATTTTATGGTGGAATAATGTATCGTATGAATTTCAACCCTTATCAGACAGTAAGGCTTAATTTGGGATTCAATAATATTCAGTTTGACGATAGATATGCCCAAGAAAATTATAGAAGAATGAGGCAATTGTGGGGTACTAATTCTGTATTCTCGGCGGATTTACTTTTTGAGTATAATTTTTTGCCAGTAAACGAGGAACAGCGTAGCATGATTAGTCCCTATATATTTGCAGGGATTTCCGGGTTATATATGAATGGTTCCAAACCACAGCTTACAATTGCATCTGCTACGGATGTTAAAGTAAATTATGGGCAAGAGAAAATATTCACAATGGGTTTACCGTTTGGAGTCGGGCTCAAATATAAATTCAATTATAATTGGGCGTTGTCTGGAGAGTTCACATTCCGTCCAACATTCTCAGATCAGGTAGATTACAGTATGTTGAAGGATGGAGACGTTTCTGTTACCAAGACTTCCCTTAATGAAACACAGACAAACGCCGTGGTTCAGGATTTTATCAATCAAAGAAACATCGGAAACCCCAATTCTAAGGATTGGATCAATTCAGCAACTCTTATTTTGTCTTATTCTTTTGGAAGACCACCTTGTTATTGTAAATAGTGATCATGATGCAGGATTTAAAAAAACTTATAAATAAGGATAAGCTCCCAAAGCATGTTGCGGTCATCATGGATGGCAACGGAAGATGGGCTAAGTCTAGGGGGGAAGAAAGAACATTTGGTCATAGAAATGCAATCAATGCTGTGCGTAATGTTATCAATGCATGTAACGAGATCCATATCCCATACCTTACCCTTTATACTTTTTCTTCTGAGAATTGGAATCGTCCAAAAGATGAGGTAGATACATTGATGTCTCTTTTGTCAGAAACCTTATTGTTGGAAGCGGAGGAGATTTTTACCAAAGGCCTGAGGATGCATGTCGTAGGAGATATAAGCCAACTTCCAGATCTGGTGAGAGATCAGTTAGTCAATGTTATTGAACTTACAAAAGATAATAAAAACGGAAATCTGATTCTGGCTCTTAATTATGGTTCTCAAAAAGAGATAGTTAAAGCTGTAAAAGAAATCAGCCAAGATGTGAAAGATGGTATATTAGAGGTAGATGATATTGATGAAACAATCTTCGAAAATCATCTTTATACAAAAGATTTCCCTAATGTAGATCTTATGATAAGAACAAGTGGAGAAGTAAGGATTAGTAACTTCTTGCTTTGGCAAATCGCTTATGCGGAACTTCAGTTCTTGGATGTGCTTTGGCCTGATTTTACAAAAGATACATTCTTCCAGTGTGTAATAGACTATCAAAATAAAGAAAGACGATACGGGAAAACAAGTGAACAGCTAATTCCATAAAAATATATTTAGAAAAGAGAACTTCAAGAATGAAATTAAGAATTATACCCATTATTTTGTTGACAGCTTCGGCATATTTTCATGCACAAGTTGTTCCACAGGGTAACAATGCAGAAAACACAGAACTTGTTGCAGGCCAGAATGGAGAGTATGTTTTGAAGGATATCGTTGTAGACGGTGTCAAAAGATATACACCAGCTCAGATCTTGCGTTTTACAGGTCTCGTGAAAGGAGAGAAGTTAGAAATTCCCGGGCAAAGAGTTAGCAATGCTATCAAAAAACTTTGGGAAACACAGTCTTTCTCAAAGGTGGAGGTTTATATTCAGGATGTGGAAGGACAAAATGTCGTTCTGCAATTCCAGTTACAAGACCTTAAAGAACTTGGGGAAGTTAAATTTACAGGAAAAGGAATCGGGAAATCTAAAAATGAGAAACTCATTAAAGATAATAACTTGAAACCTGGAACCAAGATCAACAACAACCTTATATCCAGTTTGCAAAACAAAATTCCACAGGAATATGTTGCAAAAGGATTTGCTGATGCAAAAATCACCATTCAGGAAAAAGCTAATGGGAATGATGCGAATCTTGTAGATTGGACAATTGAAGTTGCAAAAGGGAAGAAAGTAAAGATTGATAAAATCGATTTCGATGGTAATGTTAGTGTTTCTGATCGAAAATTGAGAAAAAGCGGTTTCAAAGATACCAAGCAAAAAAGATTTCTACTAGGGATTCTTAAACCTTCGAAATTTGTTCAAGACAAATATGATGAAGACAAAAAGAATTTAATTAGTTATTACAACTCCTTAGGATTTAGAGATGCAGTAATCGTTTCAGATTCTGTTTCTAGAAATAAGAAAGGATATAATATCAACGTAAAACTAAATGAGGGTAAGAAGTATTACATCGGTGATATTAATTTTATAGGAAATACTACTTTTTCTACAGAATTCTTACAGAAGATTTTAGGATATAAGACAGGAGATATTTATGATGCTGTTGGATTTAACAAAAAAGTAGGAGATGATGGAGGAAAAGAGGATGACTCTGACCTTAAGTCCATTTACATGAATAATGGTTTCCTTTTCTCTAATGTTACACCAATCGAGAAATCTGTAAAAGGAGACTCTATTAATCTTGAAATTAGAATTAATGAAGGTGAGAAAGCAACTTGGAATCGTGTAACCTGGTCTGGGAATACAACAACGCATGATCATGTTATTCTAAGAGCATTAAGAACAAAACCGGGAACATTATTCGCTAAGACAGATATTAAAAGAACTTATTTTGAATTGGCCGGGATGCAGTTCTTCGATCCTCAACAGATTGGGACAGATGTGAAACCGAATCCACAAGATAATACAGTTAATATGCACTGGACATTGGTAGAGAAGGGCTCTTCCCAAGTACAGTTGCAAGCTGGTTATGGTGGAGGTTCTTTCATCGGGACGCTTGGTTTGACCTTCAATAACTTCTCTTTGAGAAACTTCTTGAAATTCAAAGATTTCAAACCAGTTCCTCAAGGTGATGGACAAACTTTATCTCTACAAGCCCAGGCAGGACAATATTTTACCAATTATGGAGTTTCTTTTACAGAACCTTGGGTATTTGGAACAAGACCAACGGCTTTGAGTATTGGATTGAATTATTCTAATGTGAATTATTCTTATTCTACAGGAGATCAGAAAATGAATATTTTCTCTGCTACGGCAGGTCTTACAAGATTATTGAAATGGCCGGATGATTACTTCTCGCTTTATACGGGGATTCAGTATCAGAGTTATGATTTTAGCAATTACCCATTCTATTTTGGAGATGCGCTAGAATATAACGGTAGTACAAAATCCTTCAGTTTCAATATTGGTTTAAGTAGAAACTCAGCTGGTCTGGATCCGGTTTTCCCGACTTATGGATCTAATTTAGAAGCATCATTGAAGTTTACACCACCATATTCTTGGTTCAGTAACAAAGATTACTCTACAATGAGTACTTTGGACAAGTACAAGTGGATGGAGTTTTATAAAGTGAAGTTGAAAGCAGATTTCTATAATGAGGTAATAGGGAAACTAGTTCTTCGAACAACTGGAGAAATGGGATTCCTGAATGGATTTAGTAAAGAATTAGGTCCACCACCATTTGAAAGATATTATGTAGGAGGTGTAGGTTTGTTCAATGGTAGATTTGATGGTAGAGAATTAGTTCCGTTGAGAGGTTATGAGAATGCTTCTTCTACAGGATTCAGTTCATCATCTACTTATGATATTACGCCTTATGGTGGAGCTACTATCTATAACAGATTTGCTGCTGAATTAAGATATCCGATATCTATGAACCAAACGGCAAAGATTTTTGCTTTGACATTTGTAGAAGCAGGAAATGCTTGGAACAGTTTCGGAACATACAATCCTTTTAAATTGAAAAGATCTGTCGGATTTGGTATTAGAGTATCTATGTCAGCATTTGGATTGATTGGGTTTGATTTTGCTTACGGTTTCGATAAAACTTTAGGAAGCTCTGAACCATCAGGATGGCAAACGCATTTCTTGATGAACCAGCCATTATAAAAAATAAACATTATTTTTGTCAGATGAAAAAAATTGCATTAATTGTAACAATTCTTTTTACCACTACACAAATCTATGCACAGAAGATTGGCGTAGTAGATACCAATTATGTATTAAGCAAACTGCCTCAGTACAAAGAAGCTGAAAACAGACTGAATACACAGGTGACCCAATGGCAAACCGACTTACAGAAGCTTCAATCTGAATACGAAAGAAAAAGAGAGGCTTTTGAAAATGAGAAAGTTTTACTTGTGGGCGATCAGTTGAAGCTTAGAGAAAAAGAAGTATTGGATATGGAGGCAGGTATCCGTAATACAATCGGTGCAAGATTTGGTTCAAATGGTGAAGTTAATCAGTTGAGATCCAACCTTACAAAGCCTTATCAAGATCAGATATGGAATGCTATAAAGACTGTTTCTACAAAAAATAACTTGGGCATAGTTCTTGATAAAAGCAACAACATCAGTGTAATATTCTTGGATAAAAAGTATGATTATACAGAAGCTGTATTGAATTTGCTCGTAAAAACTTTACCTAAGGCAGATGAAAAAAATAATACCTCTCCATCCAATAATGGAAATAGTAGAGGAAAGGCTGGAGACAAAATATCTCCTAGAAAAATACAAAAGAGAGGCGGGGTAGAAGCCGTAAAGTAAGATAAATTAAATATTAAATAAACATAACTTTTTAAAATGAACAAATTAAATGTACTATTAGTTGCAGTTGTAATGGTTTTTGCAACAGGATTTGCAAAGGCACAAAAAATTGCTTCTGTAGATGTCAATGCAATTTTTTCTTCTATGCCAGAAGCAAAAGCTCTTGATCAACAATTGCAAAATTTGCAAACAGCAAAACAAGCAGAATTAGAGAAACAAGGTAAGTCTCTTCAGGACTTAATGAAAAAATATCAAGATGAGGCTCCTAAGCAAACTCAAGCTATAAACGAGCAAAGAAGCCAAGAGGTTCAAAAACTTCAGGATAACCTTCAGCAGGTTTATGCGGCAGCTCAGAAAGATGTTGCAGAGAAAAGAGAAGCTGGATTAGCTCCGCTTGAGAAAAAAATCAATGATGCTATCGCGAAGGTTTCTAAAGCAGCAGGTTACGAATATGTTTTCGACGCATCTACTCCAGCATTGCTTTACAAAGCAGGAATTGATGCTACACCAGCAGTTAGAAAAGAATTAGGTCTTTAATTAATACAGACTATTTAAAAACCGCTCTTTTTCGGAGCGGTTTTTTTATTTTTGTACCATGGAAAAAGAATTTTCATCTACCGTAAAAATCCGTTTTGCAGATTGCGACCCGATTGGTCACCTCAATAATGTGAAATATTTGGAATATATGCTCAATGCAAGAGAAGATCACGTGGAAGAAAACTACGGCTTTACTTATGAGCAATATACGAGAGAAACAGGCTGTACTTGGGTTACAATACAGAATGAGATTGCTTATCTGAAAGAGGTAAGGTATAACTCTACAGTTGAAATCACGAGTAAAACTATTCTTGTGGACGATATAACTGCTGTTGTAGAATTGCTAATGAAGGATAAAAATGGAGTAGTCCATGCGGTTTTTTGGTTAACAGTGATTTACTTCAATATGAAAACCAGAAGAGCAGAAAAAATGCCTGAAATCACTTTGGAAACATTTTCTAAATTTCTTGTCGAGATCGATCACAAAACATTTAAAGAAAGAGTTTCTTATTTAAGACTTCAAAATAAATCAAAATAATATGAAGAGAATACTTGTTGTAGGAGGAAATGGACAATTAGGACATTGTTTGCAAAAATTGGCACCAAAATATCATGATCAGTATGATTTTAATTTCACCGATTCATCAGTTTTAGATATTACAAATTATGAACAAGTTGATACCATTTTTGCGGAATATCAACCGGATTTTGTAATCAATGCTTCTGCTTATACGGCAGTAGATTTGGCGGAGAAAGAAACTGAAAAAGCTTTTTCTATCAATGCAGAAGGTGTAGGGAATTTGGCTCAGGTTTGTAAAGATAATAATGCGATCTTGATTCACGTTTCTACGGATTATGTTTTTGATGGAGAGACTAATCTCAGCTATTCAGAAGAGGATTTTACGGATCCGATTGGAGCTTACGGAGCTTCTAAAAGAAAAGGAGAAGAATTAGCTTTGGAAAACAATCCAGAGACTGTGATTCTTAGAACTTCTTGGCTGTATTCGGAATTCAACAAGAATTTTGTTAAAACCATGCTTCATTTATTCGAAATCAAAGATGAGTTAGGAATTGTAGGCGATCAGTTTGGACAACCAACTAATGCAAATGACCTTGCAGAAGCAATTTTAGAAATCATTGATACTAAGAATAAGACTTTTGGGATTTATCATTTCTCAAATTATCCAGAAACCACTTGGTTCGATTTTGCGAGTAAGATAAAAGAATTTTCAGGTTCTTCCGTTTTATTAAAAGCAATCACTACAGAAGAATTTCCAACGCCGGCAAAACGCCCGAAAAGAAGCACAATGTCTCTCGATAAGATTGAGAAAGATTATAAGATAGAACCAAAGCATTGGGAAAACAGTCTGAGAGATTGTGTAGAAATTTTAAAAATCACACATGCGTAAAATACTATTTTTAATTAGCATTTTTTGCTTTCAGTTCTTTTATCTTCAGAGTATTACACTTAACAAAGTAGATAAGATCAACGAAAACAAGGACAAGTTTTTTTATAAAATATCAGAAACTTCAAAATCGGAATTTTTAGGTGAAATCCTTGTGAATGGTTTCTCAAATGATGATGTTAAAATGTTTGGAGAAATCTATAAAAAAGCTAAGCAAGTTGGTGCAAATACATTTTCTCTTAAGCCTATTGAAGGTGTGGATGGAAATTTCCAAAAATTTGATCCAGCCTATTATATTCTGAACTTGTATTATACTAATTCTAATGATATTGAGGATGAAAAGAATATTGCCTTTTTGATTTCTTCATCAGATAAAAAGCAAAAAATCAATATCGATAACAAAACAATCGAAGTTAAGCCGAGAAGCTTTTTGAAACTGAATCTTGTTGATAATGAAGTTCTGACAGTTTCTACACGAAAATTATTAGGATCTACGGTAAAATTGGCAGGAAAATCTGGACAACAATCTTTGTATTTTTCTTTATTGAATTTCAAAATTCGTAGCAATGATAGTATTTACGGAGGTGTTAATCTAAAATCAGGTGATATTACGGGTTTGGAAAAATCGTTTGGTATGTTTTTGACTACAATATATTCTGAACAGAAAAAGGATTAATGTTAATAAATTGTCATACTTGGATGGTTTATTTTCAGAATAAAATTGATTAACTTTATATAAGAAGATTTAAGACCGGGCAATTGTAATTCGTTTACAGACCTCACATGGAGTAAAACCATTCTGAGCGGAGCTGAATCTCAAATCTAAATCACACATATTGGAAGAATTTTTTGAAAACGAACTTGCTAAAAAGTTCGAGGAAATGATAGAAAATAATGAAGAATTCTATTTCGATACAGAGGAATATGTAGATATCATTATTTATTACTTGGAGTTAGGAGATTTCAGTTATGCGGAAATGGCTGTAAACCATGCTTTGAAAATTCACCCAAACTCTTTAGAAGTAAAAACGAAACAACTGGAAGTTTTTCTAGAGCTGGAGCGTTATACAAAAGCCAAGGAACTGATAGATGAACTTCATCAGTCATCTTTGGAAGAAACAGACTTTTTGGTTTGTTGTGCAAAATATTATTCCAACCTTGGAAATCCTAAAAAATCAATAGAGTATTGCTTGAAGGCATTGGAATTGGAAGAAGAAGAAAATTTCCTTCACAATTTCATTGCGGATGAATATGTCAATTTGGACGATCCATTTAATGCATTGAAACATTATACTTCAGCTCTGGAGCATGATCCTTACGACGATTATTCTTTGGAAAATGTAATGTTATGCTACAATAGGCTTAATCGTCCTCAGGAAGCTTTAGACTTCTTGAATCAATACTTAGACAGATTTCCTTTCTCCGAAACTGCATGGTACGAATATGGACAGTTCTTCTTCAATAAGAAGAATTATGACGAGGCTATAAGAGGATTCGATTATATCTTGGCAATCAATTCAGGAGCAGTTGGCGTGTATGCAAACAAAGCTGCTTGTTATGAAGCAATGAGTGACTGGGACAAAGCAATTGCAGTCTATGAGGAAATGCTTGACCTAGAATATACAAAGGCGTTTACTTTCTATAAGATAGGGTTGTGCTATAAGGAAGCCAAAAAGTTGGTGCCTGCGCTGACGTCTTTCCAAAAGTCGCTAAGAGAAGATCCCCAGTTTTATTTGGCGATGATGGAGCAATCCAATATCTACGAAGAAATGGGAAATCCAAAAGAAGCACTTTATTTTGCCCAGGAAGCGGTTGCTCTTAACGTAGGCAATTTGGAATACCAGAAAAGATTGGCCTTTCTTTACATCACTTGTGGAGAGTATGAGGAAAGTCTGAGTTGTCTAAAAAAATTGATAGACGCAGAGCCTAATAGATTTTATAATTGGTACGCCTACTCCGAAGTTATGATGCTGATTGGTGATTATGAGGAAGCAATACCGATTCTCGAAAAAGCTTTGCAAATGCATCAGAGAGCAGAATTATACTATCAACTAAGCAATAGCTACTTCAATCTGAAAAATGATGCGGAAGGAGTTCTTGCATTGGAGAAAGCTTTGGAATTAGATTCTTCGCTTATTAAGGATATGCAGCAGAAATATCCTTTCATAAAAGAACAGGTTAAAAAGATCAAGACCAAAAAGAAATAGATAAAAGCTCAGATTATTCTGAGCTTTTTTAGTTTTATTTATTCAAAATGAACTGTTTGATTACAGGTTCGAGATTACTTGGCAGGTCGGCATCTTTGATCTGATATTTCTTTATGTTCATATCTTTAAACCAATTCTCCCAATACGTCTTGATTACGTCACCTTCGAAAGGATTTCCTTTTTCTGGATTGATTCCAAGAACTATCACTTCCAGATTATCAAAGTTGTCATTAGCTTTAATAAAACCATAGTTTTTGTCTTCAATTTTAGTTTTGAAATCAGAAGTGCTGAGTTTTAATGATTTTACCAATTCTGGTGTCAAATACGAAGTTTTTTCATTTTCTGTGAATTTAGAATCTTTGTGAAACATATAACCATCGGTAAGAATGATTAAAATATTTCTGTGTTTGTTTTTGATGCAATAATCCTTCATTTTGTTCTTGAAAAATCCCCAAATATCAGAACCTACATATTGCTTGTCTTGAATTGCTGACTGATAGATCTTTGTTGGGAGGGAGGAATATTTTTCATCAACAACACTGATGTTTTCTTTAGAAGTATTTTTATCAAATGAAACTTTTAATTGTTTTGCAAGATCATTGATTTCTGGATCCGAAGGTTCAGGATTGAAGAAGATCTGCATCTGATCATCCAGCTGGATGACTTTCTTACTTTTTATATGATCAATAAAAGCTGTTTTGATTGCTTTGATGTACTCCAGATCTCTTTGGTAATATTCCATAGAAGGATTTGGATATTTTTTCGGGTCGATTCTATCGGAAAGGTCGATGAGAATACTAACATTCAGATTTTTGTTATTCGAAATCGAATCAGATGTTTTATCTGAAGGTTCTTTTGTCTCTTTCTTTCCACATTGTATGGAGAACAAAGAAAAAATCAATAGGTAATATATATATTTCATAGTTATTAGTTTATAGAACAGAGACGTAAACAGAGTTTTGGCTATCAGAGTTGGCGCCGACCTTGTTCAGATTATAATTGTATTGGTTCTTACATTCCTCTATCATTTCTTGTTTTACAGGATGAGAAACAGCTAATTTTTCATTGACGAAAGTAATCCAGCCTTGAACATATTCCGAAGCATAAGACTTGTATTCTTTTGTTGGAATGATAACACCATCAATGATATTTTGGAGTTCTTCGATTCTTCCTCTGGCTTTAATGACTAATTCTTTGATGCTTGCAATACCGTTTTTGATTTCTTCCATTTGTTTTTCGAATGCAGTGATTCTTTCTTGATGAACTGTAATGTCTTTCTGTTTTTTCAGTTGTTCATTTTTGATTTTATCCTTTTCTTTATGTTCTTTCATAATGAAATCGAAAACCAATCCCCAAATAATATACACTACAAATCCGGCGAAGATAATTCCCCAAAACTGATTCTTCGTAAAAGCGATTGACAAGTCAAAAGGTGGAGAATCGAAAGTTTTGTTGAGTTCATAGAGTTTAGATTCAATTTCATAAGCTAGAATCGCATCAAAAACGAAAGTCACTACAAAAAGAAGAAACATCTTAACATAATTCAGCCAGTTTTTGTTTTCACCAAACATATGAATCAGATAACCTAATCCAAGAAAGACAAACGGAATCAATGTCACAAATGCGCCTTCCAAAGGTCCTTCGTCCCAAGCTTTGTTGAAAGCCTGTGCATCCAGAACACTTTGCATGATACTTACATTCGGGTCAAATGTTTTAAAGAATGCCGAAAATGAGGTCGAGATATAAAATGCAAAGAGATATAAACTGATTGGAATCAATAATAGTAGCCCAATCCAAAATTTTGTAGAAGCACCTTTGCTTGCTTTGATATGATATGTTTCCGGATTTCGTGGGATATCATTGATTTCGAATTTCAATGTTTCGATTTTATTCTGAACAGTGTCAATATTTTGCTGAACTTCTTTGATTTGTTCTTCCTTATTATCGAGAGAAACGGTGAGTCCTTTGATTTCGGTTTCTTTGTTTTTCTGTTCGTTGATATAAGGTTCTTTCAACTTATTCTGTTTGTCGGCCAGTTCTTTTTCCTCATTTTGGAATTTGGAATAGATGGCATCCAGACAAATCGACAAAGCTGTGTGATTTCCGTTGTTGCGAGAACTGTCTCTGTAACCGGATTCGTGATAAGTTCTCTTTCTGCTTTCCTCCGTTGATTCTCCATTGTTATCGGTTTCGACAACTTTCAAAGGAGACTCTTCTTTCTCAACGGGAACAGGTTTTAGTCTGAAAATATTTTTAATGCTACTGGTCATAATTTAGTTTTTTAAATCGTTAAGAATATCTGTTTTAGTTTTCCCTTCTTTTACAGAATCGATGAGATAATCCACGATTTGTAATACATTTTCTTCTATAAAACCGAACATCAAGACATATTTTTCTAATGACGTTCTTTCGTTAGGAGAGACTATTCCATCTGCCCAAATCATCACGGTCAGGTCATAGAGATAATCGATTTTTTCTTCGATGCTTTCTGGTACAACCATTTTGGAATTGACGGGATTTAAAAGAATTTCGTCCAGATTTTTCTGAGAAATTCCTCTTTCTTCTGCTGATTTGTAAAGCGCCTTCAATTCCAATGGACTAAAATTGTCATCACAAATCGCCATTTGATAAAGCCTTAAAAAATGAGCTTTAAGACTTTCGGTTGTTTCTATTATTTCATTCATTGTTATTATTGTTTTTTGATGAAGTTTTAATGATTCTGTCTCTACTGAATGTTTTTAGTTGTGATGGCATTTCTGCTACGGTTTTTGGTAATTCTTTTTGTTTTCTTTTAATGACAACAAGAAACAAGAACAAAATTCCTGTCACGATATCAATCGGAATCCAAATGCTTTTGAGATAAAGATGAATTGGAAAAATCGGATTGAATAAGATTAGAATAATTCCGAAAACAATTACCCAATGGAATTCTTTCTGCCTTCCGAAATAATAAACTACAATTCCCGATGCAATGAAAACAATGATTCTGAGAAGAGTGTAATAGAATAGTGGAAGCGGAAGAATAGCGATGAAACAGCAGAGCGCGCAGAAAGTGAAAAGTATTTTCATTCTATTCTTTCTTTTGCTTTGATTTGCTCGTTGTACCAAAATTTCTGCGTAACGAAATCTAAAGGCCAATCTGTCTGTGCTTTTGATTTGATAGGATTATTATCAATCTTTAGCATATAATCATAAGCTTCCAATTGTTCTTTTACCCAAAATTCTTGTGTTGTGTAGTCGTTTGGCCAGTCTTGTTTTGCTTTTTCCTTTAATTTCTGAAAGACTTCATTTTTCTCAGAAGACATTTCTTTCTCGTCGATTCCTGAAGATGATACAGATTTGTTATTTGATTTGTTGTCATCATCAATACTTCCAAAAGCTATAAGAAGAAAGAATGCGAAGATTCCGGCGGAAATAAGATGTTTAGCTTTTTTCATAATTTTTAATTTTAATTAAG
Source organism: uncultured Weeksellaceae bacterium (assembly GCA_963530025.1). Taxonomy (GTDB): domain Bacteria; phylum Bacteroidota; class Bacteroidia; order Flavobacteriales; family Weeksellaceae; genus Epilithonimonas. The sequence goes on along the minus strand of CAUSBY010000002.1, from coordinate 124,806 downwards.
GTTAGATTGTCATAAAAAAGTAATGGAATAATGGTTCCCAAAATGTAAAACAGGAAGTCAAAAACATCGAATGTTCCTCTTAATAGATTGAAAAATTGAAGGATTTCTGAAATAATTGCTATCAAAGGAATTATCGATATCCAGAATATATTTTGAAAGGTTATTTTTCTATTCCAGATTTCAATCGATATCAATACATAAGAGAAAATCCAAAGTCCATCAGGTAAATTGTAAAGAAACCAAGCTGGAAATACTAAAGATGCTTTTAAACTTCTCATTGATTGGATAAAATCATTAAGATTTAAAAATTGAAACCATCGGAACATCAATAATTTTTCTGAACGAAAAATGATATAGATAAAACTTCCAAATATCAAAGGAATCATCATTAGAAATATCCTCAGAGCTTTTATCATTTTACACTTTCTTTGTACACATAACCTTCGTTTCCGGAATCATAAACTCTTACCTTATACCAATCCGCTTTTTCATAAAGAAAAATAAGTTTGGAATTCTTTTTTACAGTCTCTACAATCGGAAAATCTTTGCCGGCTCCAATTCGGATATTCACTGTTTTATAAATTACATAAAGGAAATTTTCTTCTATTAAAGAAGCATTGGTCTCATAATGATAAATCGGAGTTTTCTTTCTGGTTGATGAATAAAATCCTAGAGAAGAATTACTGTTACTAAAATCAGATTCAGAATAGGAACGTTTTTTCTTTTTATGTGAGGAATATCCAGAACTTGAAGAACTTCTTCCCGATGAACTTCCACTGCAAACACCACAAGTTCCACCAGCGCCACAATGTCCACATCTGGAACAATTGGAACAAGCGGAGCAATAAGCTGAGCCGGTGCATCTCCCGTTATGTCCATTATTGTCAGATTTCGAAAAGGAAAACAATGATAATGTCATTAATAGGATTCCCGAAACTAAAAGCAGAATATTTCTCATCTTAATTATAATTTTCAATGGTTTGATGAAGTTCGTCTCTGTGATTATAAATCTCATCAAGAGAATCAAGATTTATTTTCTCTCCAGAATCTTTCCCGTTATGAAATAATTCTATCAGATTTCTAGTGGCTCCGAAATGAAACCTGCAAATCGGTTTTCTATTATTGTCATCCAACAAAATCCCGAAATATGACTGTGTATCTCTATATGCAATTCTTTCTGCAGAAATTTTTTCTCTCAAAATGGCTTTTACAATTTGAAAAGCTTCTAATTCCTCATCTGTTGTGGTGATTTTTGGAATGTCATTATTCTGGTCAATGTTTGTATTGGAAACCGGTGCTTTTTCTACTTCAATATTATCATTAATTACCAATGCAGATTTGAGTCTGGAGCTGATAGATTCCGAAATTGAAAGGCTCAAAGCTCGTTTTGTATATTCTTTAAAAGCAATCATTCTGTTCGCCGTAAGAGGTCTTTCAAAAAATCGATTGACCAATAATCTTACGATTTCATCAGAAGGATTTTCAATTTCTTTTTCGAATTCTTTTCGAATCGCTTTGATATATTTTAAAGCTTCTGCAGAATCCAAAATAGTTTCAAGATTGTAGTCGGATTTTGTAAAACTCTCGAGAACTTTAATAGAATTATCTTTCAAATCTTCAAGATTAATAGTGAGAAAAGGCTTTTCATCCATAATATTTGGTTTTTCCAAATCAGTATAGAAATTGTAAACAATTCCGTTGGTCAAAACTCCGAATCTAGCTTTGGAAACGTGATAATAACGATGAAGTTGAGAATTATGAGCGTCTGCATTTTCTTTCCAATTTTTGCATTCTATAATAAGGATATGTTCATCATCTTTCTTGATGACAAAATCAACTTTTTCTCCTTTCTTAGTTCCAATATCAGCAATGAATTCAGGAATCACTTCTGTAGGATTGAAAATATCATAACCAAGAATCTGAATAAAGGGCATCACGAAAGCAGTTTTCGTCGCTTCTTCCGTTTGGATTTGGTCTTTGAGTCCATTCACTCGCTGATGCAGTTGCTCTAGTTTTAATTTGAGTTCCATAGTTATTAGATTGTTTCGTCAATGGTTTCTGCAGTTGGTGCATTTTCTTTTACAGAAGCAATTCCGTTTTCCATTCCTTGTTTTGTAGAATATAATTGACTTTTGCCTATTATTTCTCCATTTCCAGCTTTTAGAACAAAGTAATCTTTATCGTTTACAGCAGTTCTTCTTTCAAATCTGGAATCAATTTGTGAATTGACTTTTACGGATTCGATTCCATTTTTACATCCTGCTTTCGCAGTATAACCTTCGCTTGTCAAGATGATTTCTCCGTTTCCGGCTTTTAGATTGAATTGATATTCTCCGTCTTTTCTTTTTGTGATAATAAATTTTCCCATTGTTATTTTTTTATTTGTTTAACAATCCAAAAGTACCTCCGTCCAATATTCTTTTTTTACGGAAATCCGTAAAAACAAAAAAACTTTCAAAATCATTTTGAAAGTTTTTAATTAAGAGTGATTATTACAGGAAATTAGATAATTCCAAAGTCCTTGCAGAAAGCAATAAGTTGTTCGTTGCTATTGATATCGAGTGATTCTTTGATATCTTTTAACCTTTTTTCGACAGCACTCATACTGGAAGGTTTGATATTGTTTTCTTTCAGATAATCCGGTATATTTTTCAGAAGAATTCCATTGGCTAATAGAGAAACGAGTAGAGTGTCATATTCCGAAAATTCGAAGGAATTTCTTTCCGGGCTATTAGTTTTTAAATCGTAAGAAAGATATTTTTCATTATTGTAAACAGCTCTTATCGCTTTTTTAAGGTCTTTGACATCTTCTCTGCCTTTTTTCACATAGCCATTGATGTTTTGTTCTATGAAAAGTTTTTCGATAATAACTTCCTTTTTTTCAACAGAGAAAACGATAACTTTCAGATTTGGCTGAAGTTCTCTTACTGCGGAAATAAGTTGCTGACCATTTTTGAGATTCTGTTCTCTATGGTCTTCATCAAAAGATAGGTCTGTGATTAATAGCTCGAAAGGATTATTTTCTTGCAAACTCATTTTGATTCTGCTAAGTGCATCGTCGCAATAATTCACATATTTGGGACTTTCGATTTTGAGGTCCTCCAATGCCTTTTGGACAGATATATTAGAACTTTCGTAATCTTCGGCGATAAGGATTTTTGTAAACATAAGTGTTATTTTAGACTGGAAATGAAATATTGATTTTCAATAGATTATTGGTTTCTGTGTCAAAAATAATTGTTCCGTTGATGGAATTAATACGGTTTTCCATATTTTGAAGACCATTTTTAGGAGAAAGTTGTTTTATTCCGATGCCGTTGTCTGTATATGAGATATTTATGTTTGAGTTTTCTCTGGAGAATTTGATAGAAACAATGTTAGCTTGGCTGTGTTTTTTCATATTGGTCATTAATTCTTGAAGAACTAAATAAACTTCTGTTTTGCTTTGAAAGCTGAGGCCTTCCCACAATTTTTCATTATTTCCAATAAAAATAACTTTTACAGAATCAGAAGAATAGGAATCCAACATCTTATGAAGTTGTTCGGAAAAACTTTGATTTTCGTTGATTTCCTTATTGTCGTAAGAGATATCTCTGGACGTTTCATAAGCATTCTCCAACCCAAATAGAAGTGCATCTTTGTCAATCTCTTCTTTGTTCTCAACTTGTGACATCAATTGATAGATTCTATTGGCAACTTTATCGTGAACTTTTTTGGAGTATTTTAATTCAGTATTTTTTACTTCTAGAAGCTTCTCCTGTTGAAGTCGTTTTTGTCGTTTTTGGAGATAAATGTAAAATCCGACTAAAGTAATAAAAGCTGCTATTAATGCAATATTCCGGACGATAATTTTATTTTGTCTCTCAGTGCTCTCCGCTTTTGCTTTTAGAAAATCAGATTTATTCTTTTCGGTTTCATAACGAATTAAAGCAAACTGATTTTTGGCTTTATTCCTTGCTGTTTGAACGCTGTCATTAAGTTTTTGATAAACTTGAAAATAGTATTTTGAATTTTGAAAATTTTCTAAAGTAATTAATTTTTGTAAAGCTTCAATTTGGTCATCAGGACTTTCTATTACTTTTGACACATTGTACATTTTTCTTGCATATAACAATGCCGAATCAGGCTGTGTTTTAGTGTAATAATCCGCAAGATGAGAATAACTAGAATTAAGCCCCCAATTGTCTTTTTCCTTTAATCTTATTTTTAAAGCATCTTCAAATTCAGGAATTGGGTCGTAATTAGAATTTAGTACAAATTTGCTGTAAGCAAGATTGTCTAATATTCTAGAATAAGAAGTATAATTTCCATGTGCTTTTGGTAAAAGCGAGGTTAAGATTTCAACAGCAATATTATAATTTTTATTTCTTCTATAATTATTTGCAAGATTATTAATGTAAATATTCTTATTTATAGAATCATTAGTAAACGAAATAGCCTTTTTGTAAAATTCTATAGCCTTTTCATAATTTTTTAGTTTGCTTGAAAGCATTCCCAATGTGTTGAAGTTTATAGACAAATAATTGTGTGTAAGACTGTCATTTTCATTGAAATACTTCAAAGCATTTAATCCTACTTCTTGACTTCCATAATAATCACCTTTTGTTTCTTGTATAATTGCAAGATTAGCTAAACATTTACCTGCTCCAAAGCTATCTTTTTGTTGAAGAAAAATATCTTTTGCTTTATAAAAATATAGAAATGAGCTATCGATTTTTCCTTCATCTTTATAATCGAATGCCTTATCATAGAAAGGATTGCTTGTTTTTTTCTCTTGGATAGAATTTTTTGAACAGGCAGATATTAGAAAAAAAAATGATAGAAAGTATAAATTTTTCAAGAATTTTAGTTTTATCTAAATTATAAAAAAAATAGCGAAAGTATATTCTTTCGCTACTTTTATAATTCTGAACTAGTTTCTTATCCGCCAATTATTCTTGGAGGGATTGGATGTCCATCTTCTCCGCCAGTTGGCGGTGCAGGATTTGGTTGTGCTACTGTAGTTGTTGTGTCTCCGCCATTTCCACAGTTAGAGGTATTTGAACTTGAAGGATTTGAAATTAATCCCAATAATATTAAAAGAAATTGTAACATGATTTTAAAAATTTAAAAATTGACATTCGTGTTCTTCCCCACGACACGGGTCGCAAGCAGGTTTACACAGTTTTGAAAAAAGAAGCGCTTCTTAAATTTTTGGGAAGTGACCTTCAAAAACGGAAGAGAGATTTCTGCTTCCCAAGTCAGAGATTTTCCTCCGTCTTATCAGGTTGTTTTTTGAAACCAGTTTTGTAACTTTGTTTTTGTAATGTTTTGTTTATCACTGATTTCTGAGGCAAAGATGCAATGTAAATGAAAGTGAGGGTTAGAAAGTTTTTGGAAAGTTTTTGGAAAGTTTTTTACGGAAAACCGTAATGCTTTTAGTGAAAAACACATTATTTTTCGCCAATAATTTTATTGATATGTCAAAATTTTTACCTCAGAAAAGAAAATTACTTGAAGAAGTATTGGAAAAAGCGTCAAGTGAAACAACAGAAACATCGTCTCATGGTATCTTGAAATCATTAGAAAGAGCTTTGCTTGATGATTTTAGGATTAGCTTAAGTTATAAAACGTTAGAAACATATTATAAAACCATTCTAGAAAATGATGACGATTATAATATAAAACCGGCAATTTTGGACGATTTGAGTATTTATTTAGGATATGATAGCTTTAGGGATTTTTGTTTTGATTGGAAAACAATAGAATACACTATTACGCAAACATTATCAAAGATTGTCATAAACATTACAAACAAACCAATTTTTACACTGCCTAATCTTGTGAAAAATGGATTTGGAATACTGGAATTTTCATTTCTGACTTTGCTTATTTTAGGTAGTGTCGGGCTTGGAGCATCAAAGAATAAAAATCGAGATAATAGTTTAATAAATAATCCTATTGGGTTTCTACTTAGTACTCCACTTGATATAGATAAAGATTATATGTATTGGAATGGACAAAGGTTCATTGCGACGGATAGTAGTTCTTTAGGCCCTCAATTTGATGTGAAGCCTATGAACAAAGAAAAATTTATGTATTTGAAAAAAATAACGCGTCCAGATACAATTACAGAAAAGTCATTTGATAAAGTATGGTATTCTAAATATAATAATAATGTGGAGTTTTTTACAGATAATGGGGAGAATCCAGAAAATGGAAGAGATCTTAAGCCGCTCTCTAAGACGATTTACGAAAAATATATTGTGCTAAAAAATTAGAATGATTCAAAATTAATTTAAACAGTTTTCGGCTTACTCCTCAAAAATATCAAGCCAGCCAAAATAATCAATGCGCCAACGGATTGTTGAGCTGTCAGTTTTTCTCCATCCAAAATTCCCCAGATGATGGCAACAATTGGCATTAATAAAGTGACTGTAGATGCGAAAAGTGGAGTAGAGATACTCAATAATTTATAGTTCATCATCATCGCTAATCCAGTTCCGAAAATGGATAATATTGCCACAAAACCCAATCCTTCCAACGTACTTTGATTAAATGTCAAATCTTTGAAAAATCCGGAAAAAGCCAAAGCAATTAATGAAGGTAAAAACAAGACGAATGAAAACACATAAGCCGACATCAGAATGGCCGGAACTTCGTACAATTTGGATTTGATAGTTGTGGTACAGATTGCATAGAGTAGAACAGCCAAAATTAATAATAGAATTGGGTAGATTTTAATCTCTCCACTTTCTCCACTTCCGAGAGCCAATATACAAGCACCAACAAAACTTATCAGAACACCAATCAGTTGTCTTTTAGTTGTTGAGAATTTCCAAACCAAAGAACCGACGATAATCACGAAAATCGGCATCATAGAATTGATGATTCCGGCAATACTACTGCTGATTTCAGTCTCTGCCATTGGAAAAAGAAACATCGGGATGAAGCTTCCTGTCAATGCCGCGATGATTAGCCAAATTGTATGTTGCTTTGGGAATTTTTTTACTTTAGAAATGGCATAAGGCATCAAGACGATTCCCGAAATTAGGACACGCAATGCACCGACTTCATAAGGATTGAAGTGTTCCAGAGATTTTTTTATCAGTATAAATGATGAACCCCAAATGACAGACAACGCTATCAGAAGAACCCATTTTTGTTTTTCAGTATTCAAGATTTTTGTTGTTTTAACAGTTTTAAATATTCGATTTTCGGAATCATCTTCGCACCAAGACTTTCCAGATGTTCAGAATGGATTTGACAGTCAATCAGCTCCCATTCGTTTTGATATTTGTTTGTAAAATGGATAAATCCCGCTTTCGAAGCGTTGGAAACTTTAGAAAACATACTTTCACCACAGAAAATATTGCCGACTTGGATTCCATAAAATCCGCCCACCAATTCTTCGTTTTGCCAGACTTCAAAACTTTTTGCTTTACCGAATTGATGAAGTTTTACAAAAGAATTGATGAGTTCTTCATTAATCCAAGTTCCATCTTGTCCTTTTCGTTCGGCCATTTTACAGTTTCTCATCACTTCTTCGAAACATTGATTTTCCGTGAATTCAAAAATATTATCTCTCAGGATTTTTCTCATTGATTTTGAAATTTTGATTTCATTCGGAAACATCACAAATCTCGGGTTCGGGCACCACCAAAGAATTTCTTCGCCTTCATTATACCAAGGAAATAATCCCAATTGATAAGCAAACCAAAGCCTTTCGGGTTTCAAATCACCACCAATTGCCATCAATCCATCTTCCGGGTCATAAAGTTCCGGGTCGGGAAAAGAAATATCATCAGGGTCTAACCAAATCATTTACAGGAGTTTATTTGATTTTTAATTCTCGCAAATTTTGCAGATTCCGCAGATGAATTTAAAAAATCTGCCTAATTAGCTAAATCTGCGAGAGAAACGTTTTATCTGATTTTAATATCATTAATAGACTTAACAAAACCTCTTCGAACATCCTCATAATTCTCGTGTTTCCCATTTTTCACCACCCATTTTCCGGAAACCAAAGTTCCCAAAAGGTGTGACGAATCCGATGAATAAACAATTGTATTACAAAGATTTTTGAGTGAAGAAGTCTCAATCAAAGGCGCTTTTGCATCAATCACAACCGCATCAAAACTTTCCCCGACTTTGAAGAAGTTTTTATTCTCAAATCCCATCGACTTTCGTCCTGATTTCCAAGCTGTTTTCAATGCATTGAATCCACTGTCACCCAGATTGGGCTTGAAAAAAGTATCACGTCTGTGAGTATTGATTCTTTGACCATAATCTAGCAAACGCAAATCTTCTAAATGATTCACACAAATCTGGCTGTCTGTTCCGATAGACCAGTTTCCACCAAAATTCTGATAATCTTTGAATCGGAATCTTCCATCGCCCAGATTTCCTTCTGTTGATGGACAAAGAACAATGTTTGCCCCCGATTTTGCAATGCCTTCAACTTCATTGTCTTCAAGGTGTGTACAGTGGATGAGATTGAAATTTTCATTCACATCACAATTTTCCAAAAGCCATTCTGCAGGTCTTTTTCCGTAGAAATCCACACAATCTTTGATTTCCTTTAACTGTTCAGCAATATGAATATGAAACGGATAATCCTTAGAAAGCAAAGAAGATTCTATCAAATCCTCCTTCTGAACTGCTCTCAAAGAATGCGAACCAACAGCAATATTCGCTTTATCGTAAAATTTTATCGACTGTTTCGAAGCTTCCAACAATTGGTAATAATCTTCAATCGTTTTCGAAATAAAACGTCTCTGCAAATCATAAGGTTCCGTCCCGAAATTCCCTTTTTGATAAAACATTGGAATCAAAGTAATCCTGATTCCAGCTCTTTTCGCCGCAGAAACCAATCTTTCTCCTAATTCTGAGAGATTTTTATAAGCTTTCCCATCTTTATCGTGATGCACATAATGGAACTCTGCAACCGATGTATAACCGTTTCTCAGCATTTCTGCATACAACATTGTGGCAACATCTTCCATTTGTTCAGGCGAAAGTGACAGCGCAATTCTGTACATTGCATCGCGCCAGCTCCAGAAATCATCAGGAACTTCCGAACCTTCAAAATATTCCGCCAATCCGCACATCGCATACTGAAAAGCGTGCGAATGCGCATTCTGAAATCCCGGTAAAACATAACCGCCCACATATTCTCCTTCGGGGGTTTCTACAGTTTTCAGTTCAGAGATATTTCCGGATTCGTCCAGCTTTACAAAAGCATTTTCCAACCATCCGTTTTCGGTCAATAATCCTTTGAATGTGTACATTTTTAGGTGTCAGTTGTTATTTAATTTGTTATCAGGCTTTTGTCATCCTGAGGCTCTCGAAGGATTCTCGAAGCCTTTTATATTTTTTATTTGATTACATCGAACCACTGCGTTAGGTTTGGGCAGCTTAATCCGCCTTCCGCTCCCAATCTTTTCACTTCACTTCGTTGCGTAAAAAGGATTTCCGCTCAAGTCGGGCTGCGAGCGATTCAACGTTTCAAAGAATCTGCAAAATCAGCTCAATCAGCGAGAATTTATATTTTATTTATCGTTTCAATAAGATTCACCAGCGTTTTCTTCAAAACCTTTTGAATTCGTTCCGCATTTTCTTCATCATAAACCGTTTCCGAAGAATCCATATAATTGGTCTTGCACATTTCCAATTGCAAAGCGTGAATATTCTCACTCGGTTTCCCAAAGTTTCTTGTGATGAATCCACCTTTGAAAGGATAGTTATGAGAAAATTCGTACTCATTGTTTTGTAGAGAGTCGACTGCTGTTTTAATCAATTCCGGATGAGCCGAAGTTTCATCATTATCACCAAGAATCAAATCTGGAAAATCATCTGAACGAATTCCCGGAACAGACTTCCTTATGGAATGCGCATCAAACAACAACGCTTTCCTGAACTTTTTTTTAGTTTCGTTTAAAAGCTCAGCCAATTTTTCTTGATAAGGCTTGTGATACAGTTCAACTCTTCTGGATACTTCTTCTTGATTCGGAATATAATCATCACTATAAATTTTATTTCCATTGAAATCCGTAATCGTCACAACATCCGTAATTACTCTTCCGTCATTATAAAGCGGTTGGTTTTCTGGATTCCTGTTGAGGTCAACAACCCACCTGCTGTAATTCGCTACAATAATTGTAATTCCAAGCTCTGTTGCAAAACTATAAAGTTTATCGATGAGCCAGTCTGTGTCGTCCAATTGTTTTGAAACTTCAGGGTTCATCTTATATTTTATATCATCAGGAATGAAAGTTCCTGCGTGCGGAACACTTATGATAACAGGGACTTTCGCAACTGTTGGCTCAATGATTTTAAAGATTTCCATAATCATTTATAATGACCTCGAATTTATAAAAAAATCCCTGCACAAATGAATGTACAGGGAAGTTTATTTTCAATTAAATTTTTTAATTAGAAAGGCAAATCATCATCTTCGTCCTCAGCAAAAACATTTTTGTTTTCAGTTGCAGGAGTTCCTCCTTGACTTGGAGAAGCTTGAGTTGGCTCGTTAAAATCTGTAGAAGCATCTTTTTCCATTCTCCATCCTACGATAGAGTTGAAATACTTCACTTCTCCCTGGGGACTTGTCCATTCTCTACCTCTGATATTGATATGAACTTTTACTTTATCACCAACTTTGTGAGCGCTTAGCAAATCCACTTTATCTTGCGTGAATTCAATATTAATTGGTTGTGGATACTGTTCTTCAGTCAAAAGAACTAGTTCTTTTTTTTGAAATCCACTTGCAAATGTTTGTAAATCAGAAATTTTCTTTATCGTTCCTGTTAATTCCATGTCTCGAAAATGTTTTAAGTTTGTAAAGGTAATAAAAGTATTGATGTTATTCCAAAAACAGATGGTCAAAAAACTTTTAAAAAATGTTGATTTTATTTTGGAGGGAATGTAAAAGAGTTATATATTTGCACTCACCAAAACGAAAGAAAAGAAGTTCTTAAAAAATAATGCGGATGTGGTGTAATTGGTAGCCACGCCAGACTTAGGATCTGGTGCTTCACGGCGTGGGGGTTCGAGTCCCTTCATCCGCACAAAAATTGAAATTTCTAAGCAATTAGGAATTTTTTTTATGCGAAAATAGCTCAGCTGGTAGAGCACAACCTTGCCAAGGTTGGGGTCGCGGGTTCGAGTCCCGTTTTTCGCTCACCTCTGCCCTGGTGGTGGAATTGGTAGACACGCAGGACTTAAAATCCTGTATCCGCAAGGATGTACGGGTTCAAGTCCCGTCTGGGGTACTTAAAACTCTCTGTAACTATTGTTAACAGAGAGTTTTTGTTTTTAAGGGGGAACATAAAGGGGATATTGAAGGATTTGAAATAATATTTTTAACAAGCACATCATTCTTAGAAAAAAATTATAGTAGAATATCTAGATTACTCTTCTTACTAATGTCTCAAAATAGAGTTAATTAATTTGTATTTCTAAATTCATACTTATTGAATGAATTAGTCCGAGAGTAGAACTATGTCCAAAAATATATTTTTAGAATACAATATAAAATACTTAGCCTTCTACTAAAGCAGATAGTTCTCTGGAGCGTTACCAGATTTTCAATGTTCATGTTGTTTGTCAATCATCAATAATTTAATTTGTCGACTTATAAACGCTTCCCAGTTACATATCGATAGGTATACCCCGTCCAATGCCCTAATGCAATGTGCTTAGCCGCATCCCTGTATGCTATTTCTTCTGAAGCCCTCCATTCAGGAGAACAGAACATGTGACAGGTTTTACAGACACTTTTGACAAGTGTAATCACTTCCAATGGATTAATTAGGCCATGGACATTTTCTGGTCCAGCTTTGTATGAAAGTGTTTTAAGCGTTTCTTCGGGGAGTTCAATTTGTCCAAATTTTGGCTTTGAGTTGTAAGGAGATGGATTGCTATATTTTCCATCGGGTGTTTTTCTTTTTTTTTGACATTGTTAAATGGTTTTAAGGGTTATTTTTTTGGAAAGTTTAGTGGTACGGCAAAGTTGATTCCAATCTCGTTCCTGTTGTAGAATGGTGCTTCCTTTTGAGGCAAAGCCCGCCCTATGTCTTTGAATTTGGCGTAAATCTCTATGTTGAAAACTGCATTGTCTTTTTTGTTCTTTAGTGATTTGACAAATCCCAGTCCAAGTGCAAAAGGGTTCTCATTAGTATCCCTAAACTGGATTTCAGCAAAAGGATGTACGGCCATGGTGTTACCTTTTCCATCCAATCGTAGCAAAAGCCAACAATGTGCGAATCAATATTGGCTTGAAAGAGGAGTTCCTATATCGCAGGCTTGCGATCCAGGCAAGTCAAAAAAGGATTCAAGCTGGCGTCGAATATGCCCGTTCAGGAAATGGAGTCAAACGGAAACAAAAAGCACTTTATAAAACGGAAAATTTGGAGAGCCGATATGTAAGCCATCGGCTTCATTTGTATAGCCGGAAGCTTATCGATTTTTGCATCCAGCAACAAGCGGGCACACTTATTCTTAAAAACCAGGAAGACAAAATCGGCATTGCAAAAGAACAGGAATTTGTGCTTCGCAATTGGAGTTATTATGAATTGCAGACAAAAATAAGATACAAAGCTGAAAAGGCAGGTATCGAATTGATCATCGGATAGGTGAAAATAAAACGAGGGTGCTTGTACACCCGCAGGGTGAGGTCTTAAACACTCACTAAATACTCTAGTAGTATATACAACGGCGTGGGTTCTTTTTTTACCTCAAAGGTATTATTGACGTGTCATAACAAAGTTAGCAACTCCAAATCTTTTTGTATAATAAAAATGTACAAGCCACCCCAAACACTACTATCAGTATAAAAATTGAATTCTGCTTTTTATTACCTTTCATCATTGAGTTTCTAAACCTAATTTATCCAAATAATTAAATCTTTCAATCTTATCAGATTTTTTTATCAATAATTCCAAAGAATTTTTGGGTTTTATTATTGAATCTCCTACAGAAAATTTATCCCACCAGTCCCTGTAAACTATTATTCTGTCTTTATTACCATATTCCACAAATGGGATATTGTGATTTTCATTATCAATATATTTTTTAGTGATTATTGATTTTATATCTTTATCTCTCATTTCATCTAAAAAGCTACCTTTATTTTCTGGTGAAAAAATAAGATTATATAAAAATACCAAAACAACAATAATCAACATTAATAATAAATTTTTACTTTTATCCATTACTTATTTTTTAAAAAAATTAGTTTTTGTTCTTGAAAATGAGGTGCCAAATGCAGGCTTTGCTAAGCCATAAGAAAATCCGAAAGTAGAATACCCACCTGGATACGCTCCCCATTCTTGACTTTTTGTATTATTTACACCAAAAAACTTTGGTGACATAGATGATCCACCCCATGAAAAGGCACCGCCGAATCCTGAAGTAAAACTATTACCAAACCCTTTAAAATCACTAACCTTAAACAATGTATTTGGGTCTGTAGCTTTTATAGTATTAAATTCAAGAGAAACCCCACTACTATTTGACATAGACCATCCAAATGAATAATAAAACTTTCCTCCAGATGCACCTGTATAAGAATCTGCCACATATCCAAGACTACCTGTTACTCCTAGTGGTCCTAACAGTTTCTGATTATATGAAATTTGTGCTGATAGCCCACTGACACTCGTGGCGGAAGAGGTTATAGTATTACCAGTAATCATTTTCATCGTTTTACCATCTTCTACATGTCCTGTTGTATCTCCATAATTTGTCTTTTCTGTTGCTGATCCATTGGCATTTAAATAGTATGTTCTTTCTTGTCCATTATTAGATGTCCCAATCATATTGCTTCTTCCTAAACTAGTAAAGCCTTTTACTGGTTTATTGGTGTCTTTCCATTCTATATTTCTTGTTTGATTATTTTGATACCAATCATTCGGTTTACTCCCACTAGAATCGTTCCCATTAGAAGTATTAATACCTGCTGCCCAATCATAAATCATCCTGTCAAAATCAGAATTATGTCTGCCATCAGGGTCAATAAATATTATTGGGTTATTATAAGCATATGTGTAAGGAGACCATCTTCGGGAAGTTTCTGCAAGTTCATCTACCACACCCCATCTTCCAATATCTGGCATATATAATCTAGCACCGTAATCGTACATTCCAGACTCCTGCAATTCCTTACCATTATATTTGTAGTTGAACGGAGTACCTTGAGCATCAAATACCGAATAATATTCACTTATGTTCATACCAAATGGATAATAATCATTTCTGTCTAATACTTCAGGTTGGTTAGTTTCTGTATTTCTAGCATAACTCAATCTCACATTTCCCAAATGATCTTTGTACTGATAAATATATTTAGAATTCTTGTAATCATAAAAACCTTCTGCTGTTGGAAAAAACTGAAGAGACATAGTCATGTCCAGCTCTGGACCTGTGCCTCCACCTATAAGAGATTCTTCATCGTCTAGTGGGCGGAATGTTTCTATTTGATTTGCTGTTGCAGAACTAAGAGTTTCAGGGTCATCCGATCGTAAAATACCTCTCCCGAAGACATCTAGATTAGAATTATATTGAAATCCATCAAAATACTCTGTTCTAACTGTGACAGTGCCGTTATCATTATTAACAGTGAATAATTTACTTATTTTAACTCCATCAGCTCTATATGAATATGATGTTGGATTAGTTTGAACAATTTTCGTAGGTAAGTTTAAAAAATTATATTCTATACTGCTGATTCCTTTATCCTGCATTAAATTCATATTTCCATTGAGGTCGTACTCTATAGTTCCGCTTCCTCCCGGATATCCCAATTTATTAGGTGTCTGTCCTGAATTATCGTCAATCTTTGTGACTTGATTACCAGCATAATGATATACTAAGTCATCAATCTTCTGAGCCGTCGGACTTTTAGATTTATAGGCAAATCTTTTAAGTTTTACGATATTCCCATTAAGATCATATTCGTCAACAATCTCATTTCCTTCGCCTTTAGCTGTATTATAAGGGTTTTGATAAAATCCAGCTTTCAATCTATTTAGATTATCATATACATATCCATAACGGTAAGGCAACGGCATAGGTTCCAGACTGCCTATATCCACACCGTTCCAATCTATTTCTGCAATATTGCCATTGTATTTGGGTTTTACTTGTAGATCAGGATAATCGAGGGCATTTGGCGTTGGCAAACCTGCAATTTGTTCATTATACCTTATCTTATAGGCAAAAAGATCTGAACCCATTGTGATATCACTTGATGGATCGTTTACACTAGTTACCCAGCCTAAAATATTATATCTATAATCAAGGGTCTGAAGTTCATTCCCAATCTTTTTTGTCTTTAATCTACTTAATTCATCATAAATATTATCTGCTAAAAGAACTTCTGGTTTATTATCTACTTGATGATAGTGTTGTTTTAGTCGGTTCTGATGATCATAAATAAAGCGTTCATTAATAACCACCTCTGCGGGAATAGTTCCTGCAGATGCTCGTTTATGCTTGGTATACGTTTTAAGAACTGTTCCTGAAAAATCCAAAAGACTTCCTGTTTTGGTATAGCCACCTAAATAATTAATAGAATGAGTATAAATAGGGCGAGCCTTTTGATCATAAAAAGTATAGGCTTTCGCCCAAGTATTTCCAACAATATTCTTTAGCAAACCTGCTGTAGTAAGTCCTTTAGTATTGATTTGTGTATTAGGGTTGTATGCTGAAGAACTGTATGTTTGTGTCAGAAATTTTTGTCCATATTGATCAGAATCACCTACAGCAGGTAAATCATTATAAGGTGGATATGTATCATAATAATTAATACTCAGTAGTTCCGAAATAGTTGCCGGATAAGTACCAGAATGGTTATAATAAAGTTTAATATTACTAACTGTTGTATTTAAGGAATCATCCCTAGTTACATTGTTCGCACCTTTTCCATCAGCTATTCCCTGTTCTAAATGTCGTCCAGAACTTCCATAATCATTGAGACTGATATATATTCCTGTAAATGCAGATCTTCCTAACTTATCATACTTAGTAAATAGCCATTTCTTGTTTTTACCCATTTCTGCATCTTGTGTTGCAACTAATCTATCCTGTTTATCGTAGATCATATATTCCCAACCCTTTCCTGGAATTTTTTTTTCAGCCAATCGGTTTTTACCATCATAATGATATTGATAGCATAATGGATCAAGTATTGAAGTCACAGAAACTAGGTCTCCATCTCCTAAACCATCATCCTGAATAGCCTTAACTGCTAATGGAGACAAAACAAACACCAATTGATTGTAGACATTGTATACGTAATATGTATCTACTGAAGGAGATCCATTCAGCATTTTTCTTATAAGAATTGTTTGTCCTTCATTGTTTTTAAATTCGTACGAAATGTTTCCATCCTCATCTGTCAATTTGTTTTTATACAAAACATTAGCATTATAATATCCACTTGATGAATTTGTAGAATTATCAGACAAATATAGGGTAGATTTTATAACGCTTTGATCCCAGGATATGGATGTTTTAAACTTTATGACTTCATCATTTTCATTCGTTAAATATCCATATTCCACCTTTTTATTATTAGTATTCCAATCTCCAGGTGCTATAGTAGCATTTAGCCTGTCCAATGGGGAATTTTCTAAACTCTTTTTTGAATAATAAGGTCCAGATCCATACAAAGGAGATCCAACTGATTCTGAGACAGAGTCATAAAAAGCACTGCTTGTAGATCCCTGCTGAGGCATTGGAAGATAATCCATATCCTGTCTGCCATAAGAATCATATCCTATCTTGGTTACAAGGTCATTTCCTCCAGGGGTCGATTTTATTGCAATCTCTTGGTTGGGTCTTCCAATTCCATCAAAATAAACAATACTTTGAGTTTGTGGGGCGTAATTATTACTCTCTGCTACTGGAGCAAGATAGGTTCTCGTATAAACATAATTCTTTAAATTAACAGGTGTGTAAACCGTCGGAGGGGGTGATACAACAGGTCCTCCCGTTGTATTCTCAGATCTCGCAATGAACTCTCCTCCGTTATTATATATCACATTCTTGGAGTCCGCATGGAAACCAGGAAGCATCCGTACTGTTTGATTAACGACTGTTTGCGGTGGCTGGTAACTATCTGTAAGATCTGTGTTGGTTTGGGAAAAACCTAAGATTCCCAAACCAAATCCCATTATGATAAGTATCTTCTTCTGCATAAGATGACTTTTTATGATTAGTTAGTTTTTGGTTTGTCCCTCAAGTTTTTCTACCCGATTTAACAAAGACTTTATTTTAGAAGATTCTTCTTTTAAAACTGAATTTTCTTTCTTTAATTGCTGGATTTGTTCTTCTTGTTTTCTATTCAATTTATTCTGCTCAATAGAATACAACGTCAATTCTTCTATCTTTTGAAGTAATTTAATTTGGAACTGACCAATATTCACTCCGTCTTTTTCCATTTCTTTGGCAGAGGCAATCTCTGGAAGGTGTTTCTTTTCTTTGATATGTTTTTCTACCTCTTCTAAAGTTGGAAGTCCATAATTCTCCTCAAATACAAAATCTGCACTCGGAGATTGTGTTACTTTCACTTCTCTAGCTTCTAGTTTTCCTTGAACAGAAGCATTATCATCCTTCACAAAAAAAGACTTTCCTATTCTAGTCCCACCCAAGAAATCTTGATCATAATTAATAATTAATATATTACCTCCACCATGTACAAGAGCTCGAGCATGTCCATTATCTCCTCTATTAATATCTTTTAATGATACATCTGATCCATTAAATGCAAAAAAATTTGTATCGGTCCCTGCCCGGAAATTACCTCCAACATCTAATCTATAAATAGGATTTTCTCTGTTTATACCTAAAGCCCCAGAAATGTACATATTTCCTTCACCATCCAGTCTTGTCTGTTTAGGCCAATCCCATCCTTGATCATTGGGATGTCGTGGTGCTATAAAAAGATTCTTACCATCACCTCTTGTATGAAAAATCCACTTTGTATCAATGGTTTGCGGCGCAATTTTACTTGCTCCAAAAACCACATTCCCCACAATTTCAACCGTTTCAGAAGGAGCTGATGTTCCAATACCTAATACGCCTCCATTATTTGAAGAGGTAATAGATCCTGTAACAACTCCATTTGGGGTGTAGATTTGGGCGTTGATTTGAAATAACCCTAAAAGACATGTTAATATCAATATTTTTTTCATAGTTCTAATTTTTTTTATTATTTGCAGTTTTAGATTTTTATCAAATTCATTGAAATATTACTTATTA
Source organism: uncultured Weeksellaceae bacterium (assembly GCA_963530025.1). Taxonomy (GTDB): domain Bacteria; phylum Bacteroidota; class Bacteroidia; order Flavobacteriales; family Weeksellaceae; genus Epilithonimonas. The sequence continues at coordinate 106,563 of CAUSBY010000002.1, read as the reverse complement.
TATTTAAAATTCAAACCTATATTATTTGTCGTACTAGGACTTCCTGGACCATTCCATTTCATTTGAACCTGACCTTGAGATGTGACTATCATTTGCCAACTGTTTGTTTCTGCTGGTATTATATAACGATCAGCTGATGGTTTTAAATCCTGACAAATAGTTCCAATTATAAACAGTGGATTCTGTTGCCAATTTATTACTGGACTAGAATTAAATTTCACTTGTAAATATGCCTTAATAGTATTTGCTGATTCAAATTCAAAATTTGAATATTGGTATTGAAAAGATTCATTTTGAAAGGCAGATACATTACAACCTATATACGAACAGCTTCCTGATGAATTAGCAAGTGCTTGCCCATTATTATTTAAATCTGTTTCTGCCATCTGATCTGCTTCCGACTGACTAACCGTCGAAATATGCTTTCCAAAAGGTACAGTATAAGCATATGTTCCTGAAGAAGACTGACCACTTGAACAATTATTCTTTATGAAAGTTTTACTCTTCTCAGTATTGTAATACTTAGGTGCATAGTTGTATTTATATTCCTTAACTATTTTACCATCTAAATCAACTATTTTTTCCAATCTGTTGGCAGAATCGTAATAGTAATTTTCTCTAATACCGTTAGGGGAAGTAATACTTCTAACACCAATTAGTGGATCATAAGTATAAGTTGTAATTTGGTAGCCTAACAGTTGATTGGATTTTCTAAATGCATCTAAAGATGTTATTAATTCCGATTCATCGCTTCCAGGAGTTTTATTTGCATCGACATTTGATTTTTGACAAATATCCAAACTGTTATATCCTGTAAGGTTACTAGATAATCCCATTACATTCATAAAATCCGTATAACCTATCCCCTCTATTTTAGCTATGGGCAAGGTTTGGTCATAACCGTATATGATCGTCGTTGTTTGACCATTCTTTTCTTTATATTCTAGAAGATTTCCTTTTGTATCATATTGTCCATATATTACATCATTTTCAAATATTTCATTCGGAGTATCAATATTTTCAATATTTTCAACAGATTGTATTGATAAAGGCAAAAGTTTTTCGTGTCCTATCCAATCCCTGCTGTAATTACTTTTTACTTTAGATAAAGGAATATTATTATTATATTTGGTAATTTCCAGAGGAATACCCACCATATTCCAAGCAATTAAATCTCCATTATTTCCAAAATCGTAGGCATATTTGTAAGATTCTTCTACTACATTATCTGAAAATGAAGATGTTTGTTTCTTTAATAAATTTCTACTTTTATCATAATCATAAGAAGTTATATGTGATAAATATTGTGTGCCATTATAATCTCTTGTCTCTACATTGGATAGATAACTTTGCTTAATATTTATTTTTGAATTTGCAAGAAAACCACATCCAGTATCATTATACCCTCTAGCATCAGTCCTTATGGCTGTAATTTTAAAAATTGTGTTTGTTAGATTAATATTAGTGTCACTTTTCTCTTCATAATTTAAAATTTCCTCCTTTATCGGATTAATTAAATCTACTTCTGAGAAATATTGTTTCTTCTTAATCCGGCCACGAAATTCTTTATATTCTTCAACATTCTTATAGGGATATTTAAAATATTTCAAAAATTTCTTTTCATCCTCTGAAAGACACCCAAGATCATTTTTAGTAGGTAGTACATCAGGATAATCATTAAAATTATCATAACTATATATTGTTTTCCCTTTACCTGTTTGTGTCTCTGCAACTTTAGAATATCCTACATATGTGTCTTGGTTATATCCAAGTGTAACCGATACATCTTCATTGAGAAATTTCTCCATATTAGTAACAGCCCCCAAAGGTATATCTGAAGTAAAACCACTTTTAGGGGGGATAGTTGCAGCTGGGGGAATAAAGTAATTAATCTGTCCTGTTGATTTATTTCCTTCTTTATAGGAAAATGACATCTCTTTTAAGGTAACATCATTCTCTCTCTTTCTTATTTTCTTTATTCTGGCTGTTCCTAATATATAAGTACTACCTAAATAATCAAAATCATCATTTTCATATTCCATTTCCATAAATCCTCCAGTAGGATAAATTATTTTTGATAGAAGTCCAGTTAAAGAACTAATATTTGGCTTTCTGTCAATAGAACCTAAAGTATAAAACTGCTGATTGGTAGAACCTGATAGCTCAAACGGTAGAAAATTATCTCTTTCTAAGGATGGATAAAAATAAATTTTGCTTGTTGGGAAAATACCTCCGTTATATTTAACACTCTCAATCTCACTAGGGGATGTTTTAATATCAGAAGTATTATTATTATAGTATCCTAAAAAGTCTACCTTTGAAGAAGACCGTTTAGGAAGTAAATAATCGGAATTATTATTTCCGTAGTTAAATGTGTAATCACCAACACCTTGTTCATATACTTTATCTAATCTTAATCTTAAACAATCATATGAATCATTACAGCTAGAGTCTTTGGGCAAAAAATAACTATAGCTGAGCAGAAATTCTTTTATAGTTACATTTTTATATTTAATTTCTATTTTATCTAGTGATTGTCCTGGATAATCCTGCCTATTATTATTGTAATTGAAATTTATTGATAAGTCTTTATATTTTATATTTTTTAATCTTTTTACTGATATTAAATTTGTATATACATAGTAATTAACAAGAGCAGGATTAACATTTGATGGAAATATTAATGGATTTACACCTTCTTGAATGATTGAATTTACATTAAAATCATACCCTGGAATATAAAGCATCTGTGCTGTTTTTAATGTAGGGTGACTATAAGTATTTGCATAATTTTCATATGTGTATTCTACACGATCATCTCCATTTGGTGACTGAATATAATCTAACTGCCAAGTGTCGTAAAATGGAGCGGTTAGATCAGATAGTGAGGCTCTATCTCCGATTTCTCCAACTCCGTCTCTTACTGTTCTTGACATATGAGAACCGCTAGGAGAGCCAAAACCATATTTATATCCCTTTTCATTGTAAAAAAACATTTTCTTAAATTCAACATTCCAAGCTGCGGGAACAGGATAGTGCGTATCAGCGGCTTCCAAATATAAAGGTTCTGCTTTTGTTAAACTATAATTAAGAAATTTGGGATTATATCCGTTTGAGCCTTTTTCCAGATAAAACTTATTTTTTAATCCTGGTGCATTTATGGAATACACATCAGGTGAAGAATCTATTTTGAAATCAAAAGGATACGAGGCCGCACCTCCTACCCAATATTCCGGCATTAGGAATCCTCTAGAGATTCTACACTCTGTTGGAGGAGCAGGTTCAAAATCACTAAAATCGGTAGACATTATAAGTGTAGACTCATTAAAATCGTTGAGGTCGTTTACTTTTAACGTTACTGTACCATCTGCTATTAAACTCCATCCTAATCCCGTGTTAGGACTAATGTCATTTAATTTAAATCCCTTTGTATTATATGATAAAGAAATTGGAATTTCTAAATCACCCATTTTTATTGTATATATAGGTATTGAAATATCTGTTCCACCTATAAAACCAATATCTGGAAACTGATCGAATCTTAAAATATTGGTTAGTTCAGGCTTAGATACATTAGGTAAAGATTTTTGGATATATACTGGAGTGCCTGTCTGGGTTTGTGATTTTATTATTATACTTAAAAAAAATAAAAATATTAGTTTTTTTTTCATTCGTTTCCATTTTTATTATTAGTCCTATTTTATCTTTCGAATCTTATCTGAAGATAAATAGTGATTACTCTTTCACGATTTTAGTAGTTAGTTTTTTGTTCTGTTGGGTCGGGATACTCGCTTTAATTATATAAACACCTTGTGGTAATCTTGAAGTGTTAACTTTCGTTACCCTATTCTTAGTATTAAGTTGTTCGATTATTTTTCCCGTCATGTCATACAAATAAATATCCGCACTCTCAAACTCCAAGCCTATCTCCACATAAACATAATCCTTCACAGGATTCGGATAAATTTGGATGTTTTTATTCTCTATCAGATCTTCCACATCGCTGTCCAACAACTTCACAACCTTCCAGTTCTCCTTGCCCAGTTCCTCTGCACTTGTTCCCGCCAAAACATAAGAACCGTCTCTATTCAAAAGTGCCGTTGTTAGTCGTTCTTCACTTTTCTTGTCCTTGCCTTCAACATACTTCCTCCAGACCTCCTTGCCATTCTTATCAATGTACAACATCCAGAAAGTCTCATCGTTTCTTTCTACTTTACCTTCACTCTGTGTATATCCTCCAATTAAAAAACCTTTTGTTTCAGAATTAGAGTTTTTAATAGTATTAAGGCTCATCAAAACATCTCTATTCTTGAAATTGTAGGATTGTTGCCATTGTTCATTCCCATCTTCATACAATGCCAAAACCCAAAGATCAGTTCCTTCTTCCAATTTAGCTCTCTTATTACCTGAGTTTTGGGATCTGCTTTCTCCTCCTATGATGTAACCTGAATCAGTTATTGCCATTGTTCGAATATGATCGTCTTCATTACCACCGAAATTCTTTTCCCATTGAACAACTCCATTCTTATCCAGTTTTACGACCCAATAATCTCCCTCGCCATAATTCCCAAAGGATTTACCATAGAAAGTTATATCATAGGATTCTGAATTCTGTTTATTTGAATTCAATTCAGTAGTATTTGAAGGGTTATTTGGGGGAGATTCAGAATTACTCTTTTGTATTAACGATTTATTCAAATCTTTAGAATTGATCTTTGATCTTGATTGACCTTCGTAGATACCACTTCTGGAATAGATACCCATCAGAACACCGCCGTCTTTTGTGGGAATCACTTTCTCTACTTCATCCAGACCTTTACCTCCCAAAATCAATTGACTGATGATTTTCCCTGTCTTGTCCAACTTTATTACAAAAACATCTTTGGAACCATAACCTAATTTTGGATGATTTGTGGAACCTGCAACAATATAACCTTCGTCTGTTGTCTGTGTTACACTTCTGGCTTCTTCGCTGTATCTGGTACCAATCGTTTTCTGCCACTGTTCTTCACCATTTTCATCCAATTTGATGACCCACATATCGGATGAACCGTTGGATTTATCTTTTTTATCTAATGCTGATGAAGAGTAGGAGGTACCAGCTAAAAGAAATCCACCTTCACGGGTTGCAACGGTAGAACTCAGATAATCATGCTGATTGCCCGAAAAATACTTCTCCCAGACCCTCTGACCCTGTTGATCGAGTTTTAGAATGTGATAATCGTAACCTTTATTTTGATGGTTCGCTGTGGGGTTCTGATTCTTTTGAATAGACGATCCGGAAACTAAGTATTGTCCGTCTATTGTAATCGCCAATCCTGAAAGAAAATCCTGCGTTCCGGATTCCAGATTCTTTTGCCAGCTTATTTTTTGGGCATAGGAATAACCCATAGCAAGGATTCCCACGCTTATGCAGAGTTTTTTCATTGGTTGTTTTTATTCTGTTACCAAATTAGCAAGTTTTTAACAAACTTTAAAATAATTCCATATGTTTTTTATTATGTTAAGTATATTTAATTAATGAATAATCATAATGTAAGTATTACTCAAAATCAATTTAATCAATCCACAAATGACAGTTTTATTTTTTTAATCCTAATAATTTAGGAAATAAGTATTTTTAAAAGTATAGGTGTACTTACTTAACGCCTGAACTTACTTCTCTTATTGTTTTCAATTTCTACATCATTTACTTGCTGATTTTTCTTCTCCCCAAATCGTAAAACTGTAAAAAGATGAGCAAGTTTTTTGGAATCTTTATAAATCTCTTCGAAAGCAGAAACTGGAATATTGTTTTTAAGTGCTACTTTCTCTAAGATTTTATTTAGCTCCTCAAGCATTTGCTCGTGATTGCTTACTGTCAAATTAGGATTAAGTCTTTCAAAACGGACAGCTTTCTCAAATGTGTTCTGAACCGAATCAAGATATTTTTTCTTTTCAAAAGCAAAAGCTTTTTCGTTGGTCAATATAATAGAGCTTTTGCCTTTTAGAAAATCGACTTCCTTCTTTAAACTCTCAACAGTTACATTTAGCTCTGAAATCTGTTTTGATTTGGATTCTAACTGTGCTTTGTTTTTTACGAGTGCCGTATTTTGAACTTTAAGAGCTTTCTTATAATTTTCAACTGTCTTTTCTATCTTTATCTTTTGAAATCCAAGAAAGTCAGATTCTTTTACGATAAGTTCCTCTGATTTTTTTGACTCAATCTCAGCCTTCATTTCGTTGTATCTTTCTTCCAAGATTTTTAAGTCTTCTTCCTTTTTCTTGATTTTATATTCTATAGCTTCCAATCTTGATAAAGAGCCAGCAATCCCTCTTTCCATTCCTAAACATTCAGATGCCAAGTCCTGCATCTTTGAATAGTGAAAGGATTGATGTTTTAGTGTCTTTCCTGTTTCCAAGTCTTGCCAGTCGGCTACGAGATGAGCGTGGAAATTAGGTTTCCACTCGTTGGTGTCTTTATCATAATGTCCCTCATCTTTATGAATAGCAATCTGAAAGACTCTTATCTTAAGCTGTTCTTCCAACTTTTTTGATAAATTATGAAGCTCCAGAATTGTCGTGTCTTCTTTGATGACTACTACAGCTTCACGAACCGGCATTGCATTCTTCTGAAGCTTTCTTCCTGATTTTTCTTTACAGTAAGTCTCAATTTTATGAACCCTGTCTAAGATTTTATCTTCCATCCAATATTCGTTTTTAAGAGTCAAATCTTTGCGGATATAATCAAAGGATTTCTTTCTGAAATTATGGGTTTCAGAATCTGATTTTGCTCCTTTAAAATTGATAGAAGTTTTCATTATCGTAATGTATTTGTGTTTTTGAATCGATGTATATTTATTGTATTCTATAATGCAATAAATATTGAAACCTGTAACTTTTCTATAAAGGTCATTCTAAAACTTGCACAAAAACTATACAGGTTTTAGAATTGGGTGTATAATTTTTACACACCTAATTCAATTAATTATTCCTAAAAGTGAGTTTTAGAATATCTTCTACTACTGTTTTAATCAGATTTCTCATATAATCTGCATTTGATTTACCTAATTTAAAAGCCTCGCAGAGCTCAGAAGAAACTTTGTTGGGAGGTACGACCTTCAAAGTTGCGAATGAGCTCCTAACTTCTGCAGGTAGTTGGTAAAATATGTGCACGCCTTATCTTCTTCTTTTATAACCCTGTGAGGTTTGTTTTTCCTGTTTTTCATCTTGTGGGTATGTCTGCTCTTTTTGATAAGGATTTTCTTTTTCAGTTTTAATCTGTTCAACCAGATACTCATTAAGGTCCTTGTGGTCTGCGTAGATTCTGGAGTAATCTTTTGCATCGGGAAATACACTTAAAATTTCATTTTTACATTTAATTCCAGCTGGGTCATTATCCAGAAACAAATTGATTTCTGAATAATCTTTCAAATGCCCTTTGGTTTTATTCAGCATAGCAATTGAATTCATTACAAGCAAATCACCTTTATACGATTTCTGCATTTCCATAAAAGACAAAGCATCAATGAATCCTTCAAAGATTGCAACACTCTCATTTTTGATTTTCCCGTTGTCATTATCAATTTTGCTGGAGTAATTCTCATTCAGATTAATGATTGAAATATCTTTTTTCAAGATTGCTCCTTTGTAAAATGAATTTCTCAGTTCCCAACCTCCGGACTGATTTTGAAAACCTATTACATATAGATTTTTATCTTTTGTTTTGAAATATATCTCTTTAACAAAAGGATAAACATTTGAAGAGAGTCCTCTTTCCTGTAAATACTTCTTCAAATTCTCATTTTCAAGTTCTTTGATTTCAGTGATTTGATAATTTTGCTTTGGGCTGTTTTCTTTTTGAGTTATGCTTTGCTGATGAAAGGAAGAAAAATTTTGTTTATCTGCCCATTCTAATACATTCTTTACAGAAGTGTTCAAGTATTTCTTCATAAAGTCGGTATTATTTCCACCTACACCCTCTGAGTGAAGATACCAAGCGTTGATTCTTTTATCTAATTTAAAAGAGGCTTGGGATTCGCTGGCAAAGGGGTTGAGATACCAAGCTTCTTTTTCATTTTGTCTTGTTGGAAGATGTCCAAGAGAAAGGAGGACTTCTTCCAACGATATGCTGTTTAATTGTCTACAGTTCATTTTGTTGTTTTTAAAAGATTTGTAATTGTTTTGAGGAATAGATACAAGGAATACTTGTCGCTCAAAGTGGATGGATTTGACTTTGCGAAATTTTTGATGAATTGATGAGGGAATGCTGTATCTTATTAAATATTAAAAAGTTACATCTTCATCAAAGTCTCATCATCTCATCAAAGTTGAAATTTTCTTCTCATCACTCTCTCATCAAAATTGAAGGCTCTAAAATTTGATGAGGCTTTTGATGAGGTGTAATTAATTGATTTTGTTTTCATTATCAATTAATTCATCATTTCATCATATTTTTGAAGAATAAAAATCCTTTCTATTGTAAAATATCGTCCAGTCTTGTTTTGCTGGTAGAAGCTTCCGCTGTAATCAATATCGTATTTGATGTAAGCCAAAGAATTATTCTGAGGTTCAAGCTTCCAGCTTTCTTTCAATAGTTTTCGGATGTCATTTACCGTCCAATATTGGTTCTTGAACATCCTGCCAAGCATATTGAAAATATCCTGTGGGATAAAATTGATTTCCTTGTCTTCGTTGCATTCAAAGAACTCGTATAAAAGTTCAATGATTTTTGATTCAAGCATGTTGTTATTCTTCCAGACCAATTTTTGTAGAGCTTTGGTTCTGATTTGTGATTCGGTAAACCACATTCTGGTCTGTTTCCTGCTGTAAGACTTACGTTGGATTAAATACCTCAGTAGGTAAGGGATTTCACTAATTAGATTGCTTAAAAATTCTGTATTTTCTGTTTTTATAGGATTGACCTTTAAAATCCAGAAACGGATTTCGTTTTCATCGATCTGGATGAAATTGTCCTCATTATTGGAACATAGGATGAATTTGGCAAAAAAATCTACTTCTTCTCGGTCTTTGCCTTTGGCTTCCATCTTATCTTTATTCGTAGTGGAAAGGTATTTCAGTCGTTCAGTGATTTCTTTTTTATCGAAGAATACTTCGTCAATAGCTACAATAAGCATAGAAGTCCAATCTGAGTTGAACTGACTACTGAATGAATCTCCTTTGATATAGGTCATATTAAGACCAAAAATGGCTTTCAGCCATTTGATAAAAGTAGATTTTCCAGTGGCTCGTTCTTTGGAAACGAGACAAAGGATTGGAAGCATCTGCGTTGGCTTTTCAAGCAATATCTTGATATAGTCCAAACCAAGCTCCAATTGCTCTCCAAAAATATGTTCCATAAATCTCAATGAAAATGGAATCTTTTCTTTTAAAGCTTCAGGAACGATATTTTCGTCGATTGGTTGATGTGGGATTTCGTTGTACTTATTGTAGAACCCATCAATAATCTGCTGGTAATTAAGATGCGAGGGAATACAACAGAATCCGTCATACTTTGGAACTTTTGAAACATAGATTTTACCGTGGTCACTGACAATCGTTTCACGATTCCAACGAACCAGTATTGAAATCCTGTCTCCTGAAATCAATGGTTTTTCTATGGTTTTGTAGTAGGTCGTTCCGACTCTTAGATAAGGGATTTTTTCGCTCATTTTTACAATGGTATTATTCCGTGTAAATGCGGAAGATTAGATTATAAATAATTGAGTTTAATTATCGATTACTTTCTTCGATTTCTTCCGTAGTCTAAGAGTTCCTTTTTGGAATAATAATACCTTCCACTGAAATTGTAGAATGGCAAATCTTTATTTTTTCTCCAATCGATAATGGTTGGAATCGAAATATGCAGGAATTTAGAAGCTTCAATTTGAGAAATCAAATCTTCGCGCTGTTCTTCTGCTTTCTTAATAGGTAATGTGAAATCGGTTGCTTTTTTTAGAATAATTTCAACCGCTTTTTCTAAATCTGCTTTGGAGTGTGAAAAGAGTTGTACTGACATTTTATTGTATTTAAATTGGTTTAAATTCAAATGCAATAATATTATTTTGTTATCTGTAAATCAAATTGTTACGTAGTGTCTAGATTAGCCCCGATTAATCCAGATTAATCTAAATTAATCCAAATTAATCCAGATTAGACTTTTCAACAGTACGTTATTTTAACTAAATTTAACAAAAAATAATCTATTTTAATATAGTTTAACTTTTCTTTTATTTAATTCTTGAATAAAGGTTGTTGTATTTTACTTAAAATAAGTCAAGTAGGAGAGATTATCCCCAAGCTTTGTCCATCTGTTCATCGGTAAATGCTTCGGTCACTTTCATATACTTATCTAAAACAGCATCTTTTTTTATATTAGCAATCTTCTTAATTGCTTTGGGTTCCATACCCAATAGGAGGGAATTGGTGATGAATGTTTTTCGTGCAGTATGGCTGGTTATAAATTTACATTTTGGCTGTGTAAGTGTATTTTTCTTATTACCCACAAACCAATGAATAGTGAAAGGTTGTGTGATTTCTGCCAGCTCACAACAATCCTTTATGTATTCATTAAATTTTTGTGAAGAAATAACGGGTAAAGGTTCATAAATTGTTCCTTTATATTTGTCCAAAATAGCTTTTGCGTATTTATTCAACTTAATGGTGTGATTCTGCGTTTTGGTCTTTTGAATGGACAAAATGATGTGGTCTTCAGAAATGTTTGCTAAATGTAATTTTGACAAATCTGAAAATCTTAATCCAGTAAAACAACCCATACAATAGAAATCTCTAACTTGGGAAAGTCTGTCAGTATCAAAGTCTTTTTCATATAGTTTCATCAACTCTTCAAACGTTAAGTAAATAATATCAATGTCGTGTTCAGAAGCTTTGAATTTTTCAAAGTCTCTCATTGTATTATATCCTTTTTCAGTTGCCCAATTTAGAAACGATTTTAAAACTTTAATCACTTTGGCAAAATAGTTTTGTTTCATCTTCTTAGTTAGGTAAGAATAGTCTCTTAATTGTTCAAAAAAGTCATCGTCGATTTTGCCAAAAGTAATTTCGATTGCATTTTCTTTACAAAAGAATTCCAAATAATTTTTCACGGTGGTTTGTCCCTTAATTGTATTTGGGGTTTTGGTAAGTTTTCCTTTGTCAATGTATTCCGAAAAACATTTAAAGAAGTCAAGCTCATCAGATGTTTCAATTTTTTCATTTGAATCAAACTTTTCAATGAATAAATCCTTTGTTGGTTCAATCTTATTTGCTCTGAAATAAAGTGAGATGTCTTGAATTTTGGTTTCTATTTGTTGTAGCTTTTCATTTATTTCGTCATAGCCATAATAAATGTCTTTTTTTGAATTGGCTTTTACTCGATTATTTTGCCAATCCTGAAGTTTACAGCTGTGTCCTGTATTTCTTTTTAAAACCGAATTATTAATCCTAAATAAAATCCTAATTGGCATTAAGCCATCTTGATTGATTTTATCTTTTCTTAACTCAAAATTATACTTTATCATTAAATTAAGTTTACTTAGTTATATAAAAGGGGGAACAAAAGGGGGAATGATTTTACATTTAAAATTACTAAAATTCAAAAAGCAAACGATTCCTAAATCCTTTATAACCCAAATTTAATTAATATAAATGAGTTAAATTTAAATTAAATAAAGAAAAGTTTATTATTACCTCCGTCTGGGGTACTTAAAAGCCTTGATAATCAAACGAATATCAAGGCTTTTTTTTTAATAGTTTTGAAAAAAAGGAAAGTGCTAAAGGTGATTAATTAAGCCTGAAAGTTGAATGTGGTTGCTGAGTGCTTTTTTAGTATTTTACGTACTTTATACTTTCTGACTTGGAATATGTGTTATTATCTCTGTCAATGAAAAAATACCCTTCCCCATCCTTAGAAACCTCAAACAAATTGGCTGTTTTCCAAGATAGATTGGTTTTGATATCATTGTAAATAAAAGGAATTACAACCTTGTTGTTTTTATCCACAACTCCAAATTTATCATTTTTCACAGCTACAATCATCGGATTTTCCATATCGCCTTGCAAGACATAGAGCATCTGATACTGAGGATAAATATTGAAATCTTTGTATCCAGTAACGTCAACATCCTTTTTGCTCACTAAGCCATAATTACCATTGAGTGTAAAGGCTTTGTAAATAGAAGAAGAATAAGATGAAACACATTTTCCAAGGTCGGATTGTTTATATTGATAGACGCGCTTTCCCTTTTTATCTATCCTGTATGACACCTCATCTTTTTCCACGGTTGCATAATCTGAGGTTCCGAAAATCGCAACATCTCCATTGGGTGAGTTTAATAGGTTGCAATCTTCAGAAAAGAACATGGCAATATGGTATTCTGGAGAAATAACAAACTTCCCATTCTGATTTATATATCCAAATTTTTGGTCTATTGCTTGGGGGATAAGAGCGGGAATCTGGTTTTCTTTCATCTGAGAAATAGATAGGAAAGACCAGCCCATGAAGATTAAGCATAATTTTTTTTTCATCGATGTTGTTTGTGTTTAAAGATATCCGATTATTGCTTTATAATAATCAAAATTTCTAAGCAGCGAAAATACAAAAACTATTATTAATATTAAAATAATGGTTTTTTTGTCAAAAGCATAATTGTTCAGCCTACTTTTCAGCTTCTCACTTCCAAATAAATTAACCAACAAAATAAATACCAAGAATGGAATTGAAATAACAAATAACGGATTGTATTGGAAAGCCCTTAAGATTCTAAAATGAAGTAATTCATAAAAAGCTCTCTGTGTACCACAACCAGCGCAGTCATAACCTGTGACTGTTTTTAAGGGGCACTTTAAAAAGAAGGAATTCTTTGATGGATCAAAAAAGTAATAAATGCAAAGCAGGAGTATGAAAAAAACAAAAACTAATATCTGTTTTTTATGATTTTTAAATAAAGTTTTGATTTGCAGCAAAATATAATATTTGAACTAATTTTTGAAAATAGAAATTATTATGATAAAAATACAAAATATAGATAAAACATATCTAATTTATTTTAAATCTAAATTATTCCACTCTTGTAAACGCTAAGAATTTCGTAAATTTGGGCGAATTTAACAAGGGTCAAATCTGTGTGGAGATTATATCTCAAGATTTGATACAAGGTGTAGATTCCACTGACTTTGCACTGGTCCGAGTTGTTTGTTTAGAAAATATGACAACTCAAATAATAGTAATTTACAGACTGGTAAAAATGTGGCAGCTTTCTACGCCTAAAATTGAAAAGCCTTCTATTATGAATATTTATCAGGATTACATCCAAGAAATCGAAGAAAGAAAAACACAAGGGCTACACCCTAAACCAATTGACAGCGCAGATTTAACAAGCGCAATCATTGAGCAAATCAAAGATACAGCGAATGAACACAGAGCTGATTCTCTTAAATTTTTTATTTATAACACTTTGCCGGGTACAACAAGTGCAGCTGGTGTAAAAGCTAAGTTTTTAAAGGAAATCATTCTTGGTGAATCTGTAGTTGAAGAAATCACTCCAACTTTCGCTTTCGAATTGTTGTCTCATATGAAAGGTGGACCTTCTATCGAGGTTCTTCTTGATTTGGCTTTAGGAAATGATGAAGGTACAGCAAAACAAGCTGCTGAAGTTCTTAAAACTCAGGTTTATTTGTATGATGCTGATACTGCACGTTTGAAAGAAGCTTACGAATTGGGCAGTGTAATTGCTAAAGATATTTTGGAAAGCTATGCAAAAGCAGAATTTTTCACTAAACTTCCTGAAGTTGCAGAAGAAATTAAAATTGTAACATACATCGCTGCAGAAGGTGATATTTCTACCGATTTATTATCTCCGGGAAATCAGGCGCACTCTCGTTCTGACCGTGAGTTACACGGACAGTGTATGATGTCTCCTGCTCAACAGGAAGAAATAAAAGCTTTACAGGCTCAACACCCTGATGCAAGTGTGATGCTTATCGCTGAAAAAGGAACAATGGGAGTTGGTTCTTCCCGTATGTCTGGTGTAAATAACGTTGCACTTTGGACAGGGAAACAGGCAAGTCCTTACGTGCCTTTCGTAAACATCGCTCCAATTGTAGCTGGAACAAACGGTATTTCTCCAATTTTCTTAACAACAGTTGACGTAACCGGAGGTATCGGAATCGACCTTCAAAACTGGGTAAAGAAAACAGACGAAAACGGAACGCCTGTTCGTAACGAAAATGGCGACATCGTTTTAGAAGAAAAATATTCAGTTGCCACAGGAACTGTTCTTACAATTAATACGAAAGAGAAAAAATTATACAACGGAGATGTTGAATTGAAAGATATTTCAAAATCATTTACTCCGCAAAAATTAGAATTTATCAAAGCTGGTGGTTCTTACGCTATCGTTTTTGGTAAAAAAATCCAGACTTTTGCTGCTAAAACTTTAGGAATTACGGCTCCTCTAGTTTTTGCTCCTTCTAAAGAAATTTCTATCGAAGGACAAGGTTTGACTGCTGTTGAAAAAATCTTCAACAGAAATGCAGTGGGTGTTACCGAAGGTAAATTATTACACGCAGGTTCAGACGTTAGAGTTGAAGTAAACATCGTTGGTTCTCAAGATACGACAGGTTTGATGACTTCTCAGGAATTGGAATCCATGGCAGCAACCGTGATTTCTCCAATCGTAGACGGAGCGTATCAGTCAGGTTGTCACACTGCTTCAGTTTGGGATAAAAAAGCACAGGCTAACATTCCTAAATTAATGAAATTTATGAACGATTTCGGAGTAATCACAGCTCGTGACCCGAAAGGTGAATACCACGCAATGACAGACGTTATTCACAAAGTTCTTAACGATATTACGGTTGACGAATGGGCAATCATCATCGGAGGTGACTCTCACACAAGAATGTCTAAAGGTGTTGCTTTCGGGGCTGACTCCGGAACGGTAGCTTTGGCTTTGGCAACAGGAGAAGCATCAATGCCGATTCCTGAATCTGTAAAAGTGACTTTCAAAGGCGAAATGAAAGAGCATATGGATTTCCGTGATGTGGTTCACGCAACTCAGGCTCAGATGTTGAAGCAATTTGATGGAGAAAACGTTTTCCAAGGAAGAATTATCGAGGTTCACATCGGAACACTTCCGGCTGACCAAGCGTTTACATTCACTGACTGGACTGCGGAAATGAAAGCGAAAGCTTCTATCTGTATCTCTGAAGACGATACTTTGATTGAATCATTGGAAATTGCGAAAAGCAGAATCCAGATTATGATTGATAAAGGAATGGATAATCACAATCACGTTCTTCAAGGTTTAATTAACAAAGCAAACAAGAGAATCGAGGAAATCAGAACGGGCGACAAACCTGCTTTGACTCCAGATGCTAACGCAAAATATTACGCAGAAGTAGTTGTTGACCTAGACATAATCGTTGAGCCAATGATTGCTGACCCGGATGTAAACAACGACGACGTTTCTAAAAGATATACGCACGACACCATCAGAGACCTTACTTTCTACGGAGGTGAGAAAAAAGTTGACCTTGGTTTCGTAGGCTCTTGTATGGTTCACAAAGGTGACCTTAAAATTGTTTCTCAGATGTTGAAAAACATTGAAAAACAAAATGGTAAAGTAGAATTTAAAGCTCCATTAGTGGTTGCCGCTCCTACTTATAACATCATTGATGAGTTAAAAGCTGAAGGCGACTGGGAATTACTGGAAAAATATTCAGGTTTTGAATTCAACGATGCAGCTCCAAAAGGTGAAGCCCGTACTCAGTATGAAAATATGATGTACTTAGAGCGTCCGGGATGTAACCTTTGTATGGGTAACCAGGAAAAAGCTGAGAAAGGAGATACAGTTTTAGCAACTTCTACCCGTCTTTTCCAAGGAAGAGTTGTGGAAGATTCTGAACGTAAAAAAGGAGAATCCTTATTGGCTTCAACTCCGGTTGTTGTATTGTCTGCAATCATCGGTAGAATTCCAAGTATTGAAGAATACAAAACAGCAGTTGAAGGAATTGATTTGACAACTTTCGTCCCATCTATTAAGGAATTGGTAACGCTTGGTCATTAATTGATTTTAAATTAAAGCTGAAAAGCTTTTTAAATATAAAATGGAAGATTTCTTTTTTGAAGTCTTCCATTTTTTGTTTAGAATGTTTCCATATTAATATTGTCAATTGAAATTTAAAATAAGCAACTCTATTTTTTGCTTAACTTGATAGGTAGAAATTATTGTAATCATTAATCATATTTATTCTTTTATAACAAGTGTAGGAATAGAATTTGATTAACTACATTAGACTAAATTTTCCCTTTAAAATGAGGGAAAATCTATTAAAAAGAATAAAAATAAAATCGAGATATGACTTTTGACTTGGATATGATTAAAAAAGTTTATTCTGATTTCGAAAGCAGAGTAAACGAAGCAAGAGCCTTTATGGGAAGACCTCTTACTTATTCAGAAAAAATTCTTTGTGCTCACCTTTTTTCTACACAGACAAAAGAAGCATTTAAACGAGGAGAATCTTACGTAGATTTTGCTCCAGATAGAGTTGCGATGCAGGATGCGACGGCGCAGATGGCTCTTTTACAGTTTATGCAGGCAGGTAAGAAAAAAGTTGCTGTTCCTTCTACCGTTCATCTAGACCATTTGATTCAGGCAAGAGTTGGATCTGCAACTGATTTGGTAGATGCTAATAACAAAAACAACGAAGTTTATCAGTTTTTAGAATCTGTTTCTAACAAATACGGCATTGGTTTCTGGAAAGCTGGTGCTGGTATTATTCACCAAGTAGTTTTAGAAAATTATGCTTTCCCTGGCGGAATGATGATTGGAACCGATTCTCACACAGTAAATGCAGGTGGACTTGGAATGGTGGCTATCGGAGTTGGTGGTGCTGATGCCGTGGACGTAATGGCAGGAATGGCTTGGGAGCTTAAATTCCCGAAAATGATTGGCGTTAAATTGACAGGAAGACTTAACGGTTGGACTGCTCCCAAAGATATTATTCTTAAAGTAGCTGGAATCCTTACTGTAAAAGGTGGAACTGGTGCAATTGTAGAATATTTCGGAGAAGGTGCTAATTCACTTTCTTGTACTGGAAAAGGAACGATTTGTAATATGGGTGCGGAAATTGGAGCAACAACTTCTATTTTCGAATATGACCCAAATATGAGCAAATACCTTCGCTCAACAGACAGAGAAGATCTGGCTGATGCAGCTGATGCGATTGCTCACGTTCTGAAAGCTGATCCAGAAGTTCACGCAGAACCTGAAAAATATTATGACCAAGTTATTGAAATCAATCTTGATACTTTAGAACCATATCTTAATGGACCTTTCACTCCGGATTTGGCAACGCCAATTTCTCAAATGAAAGAAATCGCTGAGAAAAACGGATGGCCAACAAAAATAGAAGTTGGATTAATTGGTTCTTGTACCAACTCATCTTACGAAGACATCGCAAGAGCAGCTTCTGTCGCAAAACAAGCGAAAGAAAAAAATCTTGAAGTAAAAGCAGAATACACAATTACGCCAGGTTCGGAACAAGTTAGATTTACTGTGGAAAGAGACGGTTTCTTAAAAACGTTTGATGAAATTGGAGGTAAAGTTTTCGCTAATGCTTGCGGACCTTGTATTGGACAATGGGCTCGTGAAGGTGCTGATAAACAAGAGAAAAACACAATTGTTCACTCTTTCAACAGAAATTTTTCAAAAAGAGCAGACGGAAATCCAAACACTTACGCTTTTGTAGGCTCGCCAGAATTGGTAACGGCTTTGGCAATTGCCGGAGATTTGAGATTTAATCCTTTGACTGATAAACTTAAAAATAAAGACGGCATAGAAGTTCTTCTTGATGAACCAAGTGGTGACGATCTTCCAAAATTAGGATTTGATGTAGATGATCCTGGTTATATTGCACCTGCTGAAGATGGTTCTAATGTTGAGGTTATCGTTTCTCCGACTTCAGATAGATTACAATTGTTAGAAGAATTCCCAGCTTGGGATGGCAAAAATATTACAGGCGCTAAACTTCTTATCAAAGCTTATGGAAAATGTACAACCGACCACATTTCTATGGCCGGACCTTGGTTGAAATACAGAGGACACCTTGACAACATTTCCAATAATATGTTGATTGGCGCAGTGAATGCCTTCAATATGGAAACCAATAATGTTAAGAATGAAGAAGACGGACAATACAAACCAGTACCAGATTCTGCAAGACAATATAAAGCGGATGGCGTCCCGACGATTGTAGTTGGTGACGAGAATTACGGCGAAGGTTCTTCAAGAGAACACGCAGCCATGGAACCAAGACATCTTGGTGTAAGAGCTGTCTTGGTAAAATCTTTTGCCCGTATCCACGAAACCAACCTCAAGAAACAAGGAATGTTAGGAATAACCTTTGCCAACAAAGAAGATTATGACAAAATTCAAGAAGATGATACAATTAACTTCTTAGATTTAGACCAATTCGCTCCGGGTAAACAATTGACATTAGAGTTTGTTCATGCTGATGGTACTAAAGATGTTATTCTTGCAAGCCATACTTACAATGCAGGACAAATTGCTTGGTTCAAAGCAGGTTCTGCACTTAACCTGATTAAGGCAATGGAGAAACAAGGCTAATGGTAATATTGAGCTTATTATAATAAAAAAGCAAGAATTATAATTCTTGCTTTTTGTTTTTTTTATATTTATGATATTATCTCAGCAGTGCACTAAAGGTATCTCCTTGTCTGATATCTCCAGTATTATAACCTTTCATGAACCATTCTTCTCTCTGAGCAGAAGAACCGTGTGTGAAACTTTCTTGATTGACGTAGCCTTGTCCTCTTTTCTGGATATTGTCATCACCAACTGCGGCAGCTGCGCTCATTGCTTCTTGGATGTCTCCAGGTTCTAAAATCTTTTCACGACTGTCTGTTTGTTTTGCCCAAAGTCCTGCGTAGAAATCAGCTTGTAATTCGTTGGCTACAGAAATTTTGTTTCCTTGTGCTTCGCTTCCGCTTTGGCTTAATTGGTTGACTTTGTCTAGTGTTCCTAATAAGTTTTGAATATGATGCCCATATTCGTGGCCGAGAACATAAGCAACTGTGAATTGTCCAACCTTGGCTCCGAATTTCTGCTGAAGTTCATTGAAGAAACTCATATCCATATAGATGGTTTGGTCTGATGGACAATAGAAAGGTCCCATTTCTGACCTTGCTGCGCCACATCCGGATTGAGTTCCATTTTCGAAAAGAACAACCTTTGCCGGTCTAAATTGGATTCCGTTTTCCTGAAAAACCTTGTTCCAAGTCTTTTCGTTTTCTTTGGTCAACATACTTACCATTTGACCAATGCTGAGTTCTTCTTTGGAAAGTTGTCTCTGTTCAGTTTGTTGTGGAGAAGTTGCACTGTTTTGTAAAATTGCAGATGGGTCGCCTCCGAGAAAAAAAACAATGGCTGCAATGATGATGGTTCCTAATCCACCACCAACAAGCATTCCGCCACCTCCGCCTCCGCGTCTGTCATCTACGTTGTCACTTCTGTCGTTTGTCCATTTCATCTTGTCAAGTTTTGTGTTTTAAAATTAGTATTTTCTTTTTTGATATTAAAGAAATATTTTGGGACATCTTTTGTCACTAGCCCCGATAGTAGCGGCATCCTTTTTTGTCTTAACAGGAAACCTTGTTTTGATGGCAAATCTGCTAAGACAAAAAAGATATAGCGGATAGCGGGAATTGCTTCTAAAAAATAATAAATTAGCAATCGACGAAGTCAAATAGCTCCTAAAACTAATTTGTCTTGTTGTTGAAATCAATCATTTTCAATGCGGTAACGGCTGCTTCTACACCTTTGTTTCCAAGATTTCCTCCACTTCTTGCAATGGATTGCTCTTTGGTATCATCTGTCAAAACGCAGAAAATTGCAGGTGTGTCGGTCAAGATATTACAATCTTTAATTCCTTGTGTAACGCCTGAACAAACGAATTCGAAATGAGGTGTTTCTCCGCGAATCACATTTCCGATAGCAATAACTGCAGCGAACTTGTTGGACTTGCAAAGCTTCATTGTTGCAAAGCTTAATTCGAACGCACCAGGAACGTAGTAGATGTGAATATTTTCTTCCTTGATACCTTCTGCTTTTAGTGTTTCGATTGCGCCGTTTCGAAGGTTGTAGGTTACGAAATCGTTCCACTCAGAAACAACAATGCCGATTGAATATTCATCGGCATTGGAAATGTTGAGTGGCTTATAATCTGATAGATTAGTTGTTGCCATTGTTTAGTAATATTTTGTCATTTCTATGAAAGCATCGGATTGTCCGTTGTCATAGTCCTGATATTTTTCGTCGATTGCAGCGAAATATTTTTTGGCGTCAGCATTTTTCTTAAGTGCCAAAGCTAACATTCCTGCTTTTTTTGTGAAATAATAAGATGTGTAAGCGTCATCAGAAGTAGAAGATGCTTTGTCAGCCAATGCTAATGCATCATCAGCCTTGTTAAGGTTTGAAAGGCAATCTGCCATTGCTCCAAATTTAAGCGCTACCAAAACTTTGTTATCTGAACTGAATTTGTCCAGCAAATCGTAAGCTTTCTGATAATTTCCTTTTTTGAATTCTATTAGTCCAGCATTGTAAGCAGATAATTTACCAGCTTTTGTTCCGCTATATTCATCGTAAGTTCCGATGAAACCTGGATTTGCAACTGATTTTCCACCAAGAGCAAGGTCTTCTTTTCCGTCAGCTAGATTTTTCTGAGCAGCAAGGTAACTTTTTGTAGCCTCCTCGTTTTTAGGAGCAACAATGAATTGCTGATATCCGAACCAACCTAAAACTGCAACAATCAGAACTCCGAAACCAATGCTAAGTACTTTCGCATTTTTTTCTAAGAATGATTCTATGTTAAGTGCTTCTTTATCAAGGTCTCTGAAAAATTCTACTGTTTCTTTTCCTTCTTGTTCGTTGTTTTTGTTATGCTGGTTTGCCATAATTTTTTTAATAAATAGAGTGCAAATTTAATGTTTTCCTTTTGATATGCAAAAACTTCTTTTTCTGATGGTTAAATTATTTTTAGTTTTCCTTTAATTTCTATAATAAAAATCAAACGCAAAGAATTAATAAGTGCAAAGTTTCCAAAGAATCAATGAATTGATATTTTGATGAGGGCCAGGTTTTATAGTTCTCTTTTAAATCAACTTGTTGATTTTTCTGCCTTATTAAAATAATCTTATTCCTTTTAAAAACCTTTGCGATTCAACTCAAAAATTTTGAGTTTTAATATTTCAGAATTGAATAGACTTCCGAGTTAAATTTACTAAGTCTTTCAACACCATTTAAATCTTTCAAATCAATCAAAAAACTGAATTGTGTAGGAATTGCGCCTTGCTTTGCAACTAGTTTCGCAGCAGCTTCCGTAGTTCCACCAGTTGCCAAAAGGTCATCGTGAATCAAAACGCGTTGTCCTTCTTTCAAATGTCCGGTTTTCATTTCGATTTCAGCAGAACCGTATTCCAAATCATATTTTTCTCCAATGAAAGGCGGAGGTAATTTCCCTGCTTTTCTAATTAGAACAAAAGGAACGTCTAAAGCAACAGCAATTGCAATCCCGAAAAGATAACCTCGGCTTTCGATGCCACAAACGACATCAATTTTTCCACGGCTGAAATTAGCCAAATCTGCAATTACTTCTTCATATAATTTTGGTTGAAGAAAAATCGGACAAATATCTTTAAATTGAATTCCGGGAATCGGAAAATCAGGAATGTTGTCTATTGTTTCTTCTAATTTCTTAATCAGTTCTGCAGATGCCATCTTCTATTTTTAATTGTTGATTTTATAAGTTGTGATTTTCCAGTTGTTATTTACAGCTTTCAACCCGTAAGTCACATTCAAGGAAGTTGTTTTTCCGTTTTTGTCGGTTACATCATAAGTAACATTTACGTTTGCCGAATTATCCTTATTATAAGGAACAGCAATGTTTTTTACACTAATGTTTTTTACAGAACCAAAACCTGAATTTGGATTCGAGAATTTGTCATAAGAACCCCAATTCGGATTTTCTGAAGCATCAAAAGCAGCTTTGAAATTCTGAGAAGACAAATTATTCAAGAATTTTGTTACTGTAGTTTTTGGGTCTGGATTCGTAGCTTTTGGAGCTGGCGGAGGTGTAACAGTTTCTCCAGTTTGCGGGTCAACTTGCGGTTCAGGAACTTGAAGCGAATCCGAAACTACAGGAGCTGGAGGCGTGTAAAGCGCTCTTCCGTTCACCGGAATTCCCATTTTAAGCATTTGCAAAAGCTTCTTAGTCGTTTTTACAGTTAGCTTAATGTCAATTTTTTCTTCGAAGATTTTTTCTTTTGGAAGCGATGAATATTTAATTGTAAAACCTCTGAAAGCTGGGTCTTGCATTAGGTTTTTCGAAGTAGAGATTTTGTTTCCGCCACTTGAGATTTCCATTACAGTTTCCAATGCTGCACCTTCAAAATCAACTTTTTTACCATTGTTGTCAACCAATTGCGGCGTGATTATCAAACCTTTTGAACCTGTCAAACTATCTCCGGCGATATTGGTTACAATGATATTAAGTGCTGCAGCATCAATATCGTTAGGGTCTTTTTCAGAAGCTACTTCGCTTCCAAAGATGTTCATTTCTCCTAAACTTGGCGGCGCTGTACTGCTCCAGTCAACACCATTTTTTTGTGCAACTTGGTCTGCTAAAGCGAAAATTTCTGCTGTTTTTTTACCATCAAGAAGTTTCCCGAGAGCTGCAATTTCTGCAATATCGCCTTCAGCTTCTACACCAAAAGTTTTCAGAATATATAAAGCTTCGTTGAATTTTACTTGTTTCAGAGTCGGAAGGCTGGAAGCCATATCGTTGATACTTTCCTGGAAGCTCATTCGGTTACTCCCATCGACACTTGTTTTTTTGCAACCTACCATCAGAATCAGTAAAGTTGCTAACAGACAGTATTTTATAAATTTCATTTTGTGTAAGATTTATTTTTAAAAATAAGGAATATGTTTGATTTGAAACCCCTTATATCAATTAATATGCAAAATTAAATTTAAAATTCAGAATTAATCGATTTTTCAAAGAAAATTAAAAAAAGTAACTTTACGGAAAATTAAAGTTGATGCAGAACAAATTAGTAATAGATATTCATAGTTTTTCTTATAAAAAAGGAGGAATTCCTAAAGATAATACAGAGAATGGGGGAGGTTTCGTTTTCGATTGTCGTGGAATCCTAAATCCGGGAAGAATAGAAGAGTATAAAACTCAAACCGGAAATGATATTGGAGTACAAGAGTTTCTTGAGAATAAAACAGAAATGCCGAATTTCTTAAAATCAATTCACAGTCTTATTTCTATCAGCATCAAAAATTATCTTGAAAGAGGTTTTGAAAATCTTCAAATCAACTTCGGATGTACAGGTGGACAGCATCGTTCGGTTTATTCGGCAATCAAAACGGCTGAGTTCATTAGACAAAATTTTCCGGATGCAGAAGTGAAAATCCATCACGACGAACAATTGCATCTTAATCTATCAACAGTTAATGATAATTAGTAATTGATTTAATTCAATATTTATCATCAATCAATTATCATTTTAAAATATGAAAGCATTACTATTTGCTGCGGGAATGGGAACCCGATTAAAACCTTTTACAGATAATCATCCAAAAGCTTTGGCGAAGGTAAATGATGTTACACTTTTGGAAAGAAACATCAAATATCTGCAGAGCTACGGAATCAATGATTTTGTCATTAATATTCATCATTTTGGAGGTCAGATTCTGGTTTTCTTGGCAGAGAATGATAACTTCGGAGCTAATATCGAGATTTCAAACGAGCACGAAGAGCTTCTGGAAACGGGTGGTGGTTTACTATTCGCTAAAAAATTCCTTGAGAACGAAAAAACATTCTTAATTATGAATGTTGATATCTTGACAGACCTTAATATCACCAATTTTGTTAAAATTCACGAGCTCAAAGGTGGAATGGTTACATTGGCGGTTTCTGATAGAGATAGCTCTAGGAAACTGATGTTCAATGATAAGATGTTCTTAAAAGGTTGGAGAAATCTTACGACCAACAAAAAAACTGTCGTTGGAGGAATTTTCAAGTTAAGAGAATTGGCTTTCAGTGGAATCCATTGTGTGAATTCTGATATTTTTGGAAAATTAACCCGAACCGGAAAGTTTTCAATTATGGACGAATATATGGACTTAATGAAAGAAGATATTATTATTGGTTATCAACATACCGCAAATTTGATTGATGTTGGTAAGCCGGAATCTATTGCAGAAGCAGAAAAATTATTCAGATGACACAACAAGACGAAGAAAAAAGATTACAGGAAAGTCTAAGACAGAAAACGTGGGACGAAACCATTACCAAAGACAGTTGGATGGTTTTCCGAGTAATGTCCGAATTTGTAGATGGATACGAAAAAATGGCGAGGATTGGACCTTGTGTTTCTATTTTCGGTTCTGCAAGACTGAAGGAAGATAGCTACTATTACAAAATGGCTTCTGATATTGCCAAAAGAATCACTGAAATAGGATTTGGTGTCATTACTGGCGGTGGTCCGGGAATAATGGAAGCTGGAAATAGAGGAGCTCAAGGAAACGGAAAATCCATCGGATTGAATATCGAGTTGCCTTTCGAACAACATTTCAATCCTTATGTTGATAAAGGTTATAATATCAATTTTGATTATTTTTTCGTTAGAAAGGTAATGTTTGTAAAATATTCGCAAGGATTTGTGGTAATGCCTGGCGGATTCGGAACTTTGGATGAACTTTCTGAAGCTTTGACTTTGATTCAGACTAATAAAATTGGGAAGTTCCCGATTGTTTTGGTAGGAAGTGAGTTTTGGAGCGGATTATTGGATTGGTTCAAAGGGACATTGCTGAAAGAAGGTTTGATTGCGGAGAAAGACCTTTCGCTTTTCCGAGTTGTAGATACTGCAGAAGAAGCGGTTGCACATATCAAATCTTTTTATGATAAATATTCGGTAAGTGTTAATTTCTAATGTGTGGCATATAATTTGACCTTATATCTTTAATAAAAGTTATTTAATATTATAAAAATGAAAAAATCTATATTTATATTATCTCTCGGAATTTTACTAATCAGTTTTTTTAGTTTTAAAGACCTAGATTTCTTTTCATCGATGACCAAAGTGGATTATATTGATGGAAGCAAAACTCTTAAATTCACGACGAAACTTAATACTTCGCATATTTCACAAGCTGTAAAAATTGACCCAAATACTGCTGCTTTTGAAGCTGAAGTTAAAAAATATGTCAATAATAATGTAGATGTTGCTGTAAATGGAGCTGCAAAAGCATTGACATTTACAGGAAGCCAGGTGAATGGAGAATCGGTTTGGGTCTATTATGAAGTTGGAAATGTGTCAGATATTTCTAGTCTGAAAATCAAGAATAGTATATTGATTGGACAGTTTCCAAAGCAAGTCAATATTATGAATATCACATATAAAGGAAACCTGAAAACGGTCAATTTCCAAAAAGGTAAGGAAACAGCAGAAGTTACTTTCTAAAAATATTAAATCGGTCAAATGGCCGATTTTTTTATGCTTAAGATTTAATGACAGTTCGTATGGTCGATATGAAAACCATCAGTAGAGTGGTTAACGTGTAAAGCTTCGGAGTGTGGAGAAACGTAAGGAATTCCTAGTTCTAATCCTCTTAAGACGAATAATCCTCCAAGAATAATCATCATCACTGGAATTACTCTTAATATCTTTACTCGGAAAGCTGTTGTGATGAAATTTCCTAAGAAAACAACGGCAAACATAAACGGGAAAGTTCCCAATCCGAAAAGAAACATAAAAAGTGAACTCTGCCAAATTCCGCCTGCAGCTAACGAAGCAGTCAAAGCCATATAAACCATTCCGCAAGGTAAAAAACCATTAAGGATTCCTGTTGCAAAACGAGATTTGTAATCGGGACGTTGTAGGATTTTTCCTAATTGCATTTTGACTTTCAATAAAGCTCTTGAAATGAAGGGGATTTTCGCGGCAAAATCTTTTCCTCCAAAAGATGAAACTGCCATTATAATTAATAAAATCCCGACGGAAACCGTCAAATATTTTTGAAATCCAGCGAACTCAAAACTTTGTCCGATAATTCCTAGAACGGCTCCTAAAAAAGAGTAGGTTAGGATTCTTCCAAACTGATAAGTTAGATTCTGAAGATAAAAATTAGCTTTCTGATTTTTGGTCAATCCCATAGAAAGCGCGATAGGGCCGCACATACCAATGCAATGAAATCCGGATGCGAATCCCAATCCAATTGCCGATATGATGAGTGCTATTTCCATAAGATATCGTAATCTACTTGATAAGGTTTTTTATTCTCTGTCCATTTTAGTTTGAGAGTATAAGAGCCTTTAGAAATTACTTTTGCAGGAATCAAGAAAACATTGTGCTGTAAACCAACTTCTTTTCTGACATCCAAGTTAGAATCATCCGTACGAAATAAAACGAAATTCACCTTGTTCTCATCCACTTTTATCGTTTCTGGGAAAGATATCATCATTCCTTCGGAAGTTGCTTTATACTCAGGGACTTTTTCAAGTTTAGCGGCATTTTCTTTGGCATCGATGATGTCTTGATAATGAAGTTCTTCCTCGTAATAATTATTGGAAATCATTTCTGCATTCTGTTTCCCCATCGGAAAGACGAATATCAGAAATAATATAAAAAGGATGAAACAACCTAGTGCAATCATTAATCCGTGTCCCCAATTTAGATTTTTCATTCTTTAATATTTAAAATTGAAATTTGAATGGCCCTTCAAAATAAGTCTTGTAAGAATCCAATAACTCTCCGTTCATATCGTAAACGCCCAATTCAAGATTTTGTTTTGATAGTTTGATTTGACTTTCTGGGAAGCTTACTGTAATCGTTCCTTTCACCATTGCATCTCTTTTCAGAACAATTTTGTTAGAAGCTGCACTGGAAGATATTTCTCCGTTAGCAGGCTCAATGATTTTAATAATGACAGTTTTAGTCTCATTAGACTTATTAAGGAAAGTATAATTATAAGTATTATTAATTTTTCCGTCTCTTACGAAGAAAGTAGAACCTGGAGGTTTCAGGAATTTAGCTTCCATTTCTCCTCTGTTGTATAGCAATCCACCTAAGAAAACAACAAGCGCTAATAACACAACAGAATAAGCTTTCATCTTTCCAGAGAACTTGAATTTCTGTTGCTCTTCAATCTCTTTTTCTGATGCGTAACGAACCAATCCAGTTGGAAGACCAACTTTCACCATTACTTCATCACAAGCATCCATACACGCGGTGCAATTCACACATTCCATTTGTAAACCATCACGGATATCGATTCCTGTAGGACAAACGACAACGCATTGTTTACAATCGATACAATCACCTTTTCCGGCTGCTTTTCTGTCTTCTCCTTTTTTCCATTTAGCGCGGTTTTCTCCTCTTTTGTAATCGTAGAAGACGTTGATAGTTTCTTTATCAATTAAAACGCCTTGCAATCTTCCGTACGGACAAACCATTGTACAAACCTGTTCTCTGAACCAAGCAAATACAAAATAGAATGCTGCCGTAAACATTATCATTACCAAGAAATTGGTTGGCTTTGCAAACGGACCTTCCTGCATAATGCGGAAAACCTCTTCATAACCTACAATGTACATAAACATAATGTGGGTGATGATAATGGAAATTAATAAAAATATAGACCATTTCAAAGAACGTTTCCATATCTTTTCTGTATCCCAAGCTTGATTGTCAAGTCTTATTTGTTTGTTTCGGTCTCCTTCAATAGCATATTCGATTTTACGGAATATCATTTCTAAGAAAATAGTCTGAGGACAAATCCATCCGCAAAATATTCTCCCGAAAACAACCGTGAAAATAATAATGAATATTAATGAAGCAATTGCTCCGAGCGCTAGAATAAAGAAATCCTGAGGATAAAAAGGCTGACCAAAAATGAAGAATTGGCGCTCTATAATATTGAATAAAAGAAGCGGATTACCATTGAATTTTAGAAAAGGAATTGTAAAATATATGGCTAGTAAAAGAATACTTACAAGAACTCTGTAATTGGTATATTTTCCTTTAGGTTTTCTTGGAAATACCCATTTTCTTTTACCGGTATTATCCATTGTTCCAACAGAGTCTCGGAATGTTTCAGCTTCTACTACCCAGCTTTCAGATTCGTTGTATTTTTTTTCTGTTGTACTCATAATATTTGAGATAAAAAAAAGAGATTGTCCCAAGAATAAATAGCTATTATTTATTCTCAAATATCATTCCGAAAGAACGATATTCTTGACAATCTCTTTTATATGTTTTTATTTAGATTTTTCCCAGTGCGCTTCTGTCCCTTGCGGTTTAGCACCACCTTGTGCAGGTGTTATAGGAGCTTGTTCTTGGTTGATATGATAAACATATGCCGCAACTTGTTCCATTTCAAAACCAGAAACTACACCATTTTTACCCCAAGCCTGCATAGCTGTTCCTGGAGCTCCATTTTCAACCATATAGAATACATTTTTGAATAATGTTTTCTCATTTTGATGAATCCAGAAATTATCTGTCAAGTTAGGCCCAATACCTCCTTTTCCGCCTTCTGCGTGACAAGACACACAGTTCGTTTCGAAAACAGCTTTACCAGCTTCAACATTATCTTCTGAGAAAACTGCAGTTTCCAATGTTGGTTGAGTTACTGTTGCCATATAATCATTGATTGCAGCAGTCTGCTCTCTGTATTCTTGCTCGTATTCTTTGTAAGGATGAGCAAAATCTGTCAAGAAATATGAAGAAATATAAAGAATCATATAAGCAGTTCCGAAATAAAATAGACCTAACCACCACTTTGGAAGCTGATTGTCTAGCTCCATAATTCCGTCGAAACCGTGGTCGATAAGGATATCTTTTTCTTCTTTTTCACCTTGGCTTTTAAAAGCTCCATTCCAAAGATATTGGAAATAAGGTACTTTTTTCTCAGCTATGTAAGTTGCTTTCTCAGCATCGGTTAATTTTTTGAATTTTTCATTCTCAATCAAATCTCCAATAGCATTCTGGATAAAAACAACAATGATACTAATCAAAGCTGTTCCCAAGAAAAATCTAGTATATAGGAAATCTGATGTCTGTGAGAACATATAGAAAACTACAAGTAATAATCCTAAAACGATTAGAATATTAATATAAACAGGTGTTCTTCTTTTCATTATTAAATATCTTTTTTAATTACAAAGTAAATTTGTCATCGTCGTGGTCTTTTTCCAAAGGCGCATTTTCTTCTTCGCTGTAATATTTCTTAGGTCTGTTGATTACGATGTAAACCACTACCACAAAAAATAGGATGAAGATAATCATTGCCAAAGTTTGGAAAAAACCTGCGTTTTCCACATTGGAGACGATGTCTTTAAAACTTTGCGGAATCATTTTATTTTAAATATTAATTACTAGCTGTTTTCACTTCTGTAGTTTTGATATCCGTACCCAATCTTTGTAGGTAAGAAATCAATGCTACGATTTCTCTCTTCTCAAGCGGAACGAATTTCTCTCCTGCTTTCTCTTTGTTAGCTTTAGACTCAGCAAAAGATTTCTTAACGTCATCAGCTTCAGAGAATACATTCTTCACGATAGCACTAGCTTGATTATTCATCCAAGTATCCATAGAGTCAATCTGAGCTTTTGTATAAGGAACATCGAAAGTGTTTTTCATCAATTCCAATTTAGCTTTAGATTTACTTCTGTCCAATGTATTTTCAATCAACCAAGGATATCTAGGCATAATAGAACCTGCGGAAGTTGACCTTGGGTTGTACATATGCTTGAAGTGCCAAGAATCAGGTCTTACACCTCCTTCTCTCTGCAAATCCGGACCTGTTCTTTTAGAACCCCAAAGGAATGGTCTGTCATAGATAAATTCTCCAGCTTTTGAATATTGTCCATTCTTACCGTTGAATCTTACAACCTCGTCACGGAAAGGACGAATCATCTGTGAGTGACAAGCGTTACAACCTTCTCTGATATAGATATCTCTACCTTCTAATTCTAGCGGAGAATAAGGTTTAACCGCAGAAATTGTAGGAACGTTTTCTTTTACAAATATTGTAGGAAGGATTTCTAATGAACCTCCGATTGCTAATACCAAGAACGAAAGAATTGATAAATAAAGAGGTGTTCTTTCTAACCAAAGGTGGAAAGTTTCTCCTTCTTTTCTTCCTTTTTTGACGTTTGCCAAAGCTGGTGCTTCTGCAGATACGTCTTTTTGGAAAGAACCTTTTCTTGCTGTTGCAACTAAGTTTACAACCATAAGAACAGCTCCAGAGAAGTATAATAAACCTCCAACAAATCTCATTTTGAAGTAAGGAAGAATTGCTGTTACAGTATCCAACCAGTTTTTGTAAACTAAAGTTCCATCTGGATTGAATTGTTTCCACATCAAACCTTGTGTAAATCCTGAGATATATAATGGAACTGCATAGAATATAATCCCGAAAGTTCCTAACCAGAAATGCCAGTTAGCTAATTTTACAGACCAAAGTTTGGTTCTCCATAAAATCGGAACTAAATAATAAATAACACCAAATGCCATAAATCCGTTCCAACCAAGTGCACCTAAGTGAACGTGACCAATTACCCAGTCAGTAAAGTGACCTACTTTGTTTACTGTTTTAGTAGCTAAAAGTGGACCTTCGAAAGTTGCCATACCATAACAAGTTACAGCGACTACGAAGAATTTAAGAACTGGATTTTCTCTTACTTTATCCCAAGCTCCTCTCAATGTCAATAGACCATTCAACATACCTCCCCAAGACGGAGCGATAAGCATAATAGAGAAACCTGTTCCTACTGCCTGAGCCCAAGCTGGCAACGCAGTATATTGTAAGTGGTGAGGACCAGCCCAGATATATACGAATATTAATGACCAGAAGTGAATAATTGATAATTTGTATGAAAAAACTGGTCTGTCAGCTGCTTTTGGTACGAAATAGTACATCATACCTAAAACCGGAGTTGTCAAGAAGAATGCAACCGCATTGTGACCATACCACCACTGTACCAATGCATCTTTTACACCTGCGTAAGCTGAATATGATTTCCATCCTGTGAAAGATAATGGAACTTCTAAGTTGTTGAAGATGTGAAGCATTGCAACCGCAACCCAAGTTCCGATGTAGAACCAAATTGCAACATACAAGTGTCTTACTCTTCTGATTGCTACAGTAGCAAACATATTGAAACCAAACACTAACCAAACCAAAGTAATCAAGATATCGATTGGCCACTCGTGTTCTGCGTATTCTTTTGAAGTGTTAATACCCATAAAGAATGTAATCACCACAGAAACAAGCATCAACTGCCATCCCCAGAAATGAATCCAAGATAACGTGTCACTCCACATTCTTGTTTTCAATAATCTTTGGATTGAGTAATAGAATCCGGAGAAGAAACTGTTTCCTACAAATGCAAAAATCACGGCACTTGTATGCAGCATTCTAATACGTCCGAATCCAAATGCACCTTGAGAATTGATTAAACCTTGCAATCCACCACTTCTAAGTGTGTTGATTGTTGTGTCGTCTGTTCCCAAGAAAAATTCTGGTAATTCAGGATAAAATAATAACAACGCGGCAGTAAGGCCGAGTAAAAAACCGGTCAAGCCGAAAACAACCGTCGCGATAAGAAAGGCGCGAACAATCCCGTTGTCATAACTAAACTTTTGTGTTTCCATATCTACAAATAGCAATTATTCTTTTTTGTTTTCAGGAGTTTCAATCTCCTTTTCTGTCTTCACCTCGTCATCGAAAAGAATTCTGACTGCTGGCGATTCATCGTCTTCAAACTGCCCCTTTTTTGCTCCAATAATAAAAATTATTAGAAAAATAACAGCTAAAGAAACGCTGCAGATAATCATCAAATAGAGAATCTCCATACCAGCCGCAAATTTAAGATAAAACAGTCGTCAAATTTAGTGAAAATTACTGACTTTGGTCAGAATGATAGAAATATGGATAATTTATAATCACTCTAAATAAAGGTGTTCTAAATCTTTATCTTGAAATATTTCGAACTTCTAAGCCAAGTCGAAAGTGTCGTGAATGTAACAACAGTTACAGAGCTTAAAGGCATAAAAATAGCCGCAAAAAGAGGATGCATATGTCCAGAAACTGCAAAGCTGACTCCGATAACATTATAACACAAACTAATTATGAATGTGATTTTTACAATCGTAATTGCATCTTTAGAAAGTGCTAAAAATTTGTCCAATTCTGGAATTTTTTCACCATTCATAATCACGTCTGATGAAGGCGTGAAAGAGTTACTGTCATCCGAAATTGCAATTCCAACATTACTCTGTTTTAAGGCTCCGGCATCATTCAATCCGTCGCCAAGCATAGCAACTTTTTGTCCTTTGTCTTGTAATTCTTTGATAAAATCCAGTTTGTTTTCCGGATTTTGATTGAATTTCATCTCAGAAACATTCGGAATGAGTTTTTCTAGAATGGGTTTTTCTGAAGGATTGTCACCACTTAAAATATTAATAGCGTAATTTTTCAGGTTCTTGAAAAGTTGGGAAAGATTATTTCGATATTCATTTTTGAAAGTGAATTTTCCAATGAAAGTGTCATCTTTCTTAATGTAAACCGCAGTTTCCAAATCCTGAGATTTCTCTCCAACAAAACTTGCAGAACCAATTTTATAATTAATTCCTCGAACTTTTGCTTGATAACCTTTTCCTGAAATTTCCTCAAAATCTTCTATTTCAAAGTAATCATCATTCACTTCGATGAAGTTATAAAGTGACTTGGAAAGTGGATGATTAGAATTTTTAAGTAGAGATTTAATATTTCTCAAATCAAAATCCTCAATCTTGCTTCCGATGTAATTGATATTCGATTTTTTACTTTCAGTAATAGTTCCTGTTTTATCGAAAACTAATGTGTCAACTTTTGCCAATCTTTCGATAGTTAAAGTATCTTTTACATAAAAATTATTTCGACCAAGAATTCTCATAATATGCCCGAAAGTAAACGGAGCCGATAAAGCTAAGGCACACGGACAGGCAACAATCAGAATCGCTGAAACAACTTGGAACATCTTCTCCATATCGATTCTCGACCAATAAATTCCGGCAAAAAGCGTGATTCCTAAAATAATGAATGTGAAATATTTACTGATAGTATTCGTCAAAGTATCAAGACCAGTGTCCATTTTCTTGAAAGCTTCCTTGTTCCAAAGTTGAGTCAAATAACTTTGGTCAACGCTTTTAATCACTTCAAGTTCCAGAATTGAACCTGTTTGTTTTCCTCCGGCAAAGATTTTATCGCCTGGTTTTTTAGAAATATGAGCAGATTCTCCTGTGATAAAACTGTTATCAATATTTCCTTCGCCTTTAATCAAAATAGAATCTACAGGAATGATTTCCTGATTTCTGACCATAATTCTGTCACCAACGGCTAAATCTGAAAGAAGAATATTTTCCTGTTTTCCGTCGAAATCAACTTTTGTTACGGCAATCGGATAAAAAGATTTGTAGTCTCTGTCGTAAGAAAGTGTGTTGTAGGTTCTTTTCTGAAAGGTTTTTCCGAGTAACATAAAAAACAATAATCCACATAGCGTATCGAAATAACCTGGACCGTAATCGGTTACAACTTCATAAATACTTCTTCCATAAAGCACGAATATTCCCAAAACAATCGGAACGTCAATATTGATGATTTTATTCTTCAAACCGTACCAAGCGGATTTGTAATAATCTGAAGCCGAATAAAATACAACTGCTGTTGCAAATAAAAACAAAAGTCCTCGGAATAATTGTTTGTAAGAATGAAACCAAACGTCATCGCCCGAAACATATTCCGGAAAGCTGAAAAACATTCCGTTTCCGAAAGCAAATCCTGCAACTGCCAATTTTATCAAAAGACCTTTGTCTAATTTGTCGTGTTTTTTCTCCGCAGTTTCAAGGTTGATAATTGGTTTGTATCCAAGATTCGTTAAGAATTTCGCCAATTCACTTAGTTTCAATTCCTCTTCTTTGAAAGAAACCTGAAGCGTTTTTCTGGTAAAATTAACCTGAGAGTATTTGATTTTTTTATTAATCGTGTGAAGACTTTCTAATAACCAAATGCAAGAAGAACAATGGATTACGGGAATTTTGAAAGTAACAAGCGTCGTTCCGCCTTCGGAAAAATCTACAACTTTGGTAAAGATTTCGGGCGTGTCAAGATAATCGAATTGTGAATTGTTCTCGTTGCTCGGTTTGATTCCCGAACGTTGATTGATATTGTAAAAATTATCAAGATTATGAAAATTCAGAATTTCGTAAACGGATTGACAGCCGTTGCAACAAAAGATTTTGTCGTCAAAAAGAAGGCGTTCTTTGTCGATTTTCTGACCGCAATGAAAGCATTGTTCTGCCATTAAAAAGTTCTCAGATATTTGGATTGCAAAATTACGTCAAAAATCTTGGTATGTAGTGTTAAAAAGTCTTATTTTTGCTGACAAATGTCATAGGTATGTCTCTTGAACAACAATTGGTTATAGAAGAAAATTTCTCAAAAGCATTTAATCAAGAATCTTTACGTGAAAGTTTGAATCCGGAAGATTTTGAAATCTACAGTAATGCACTCAAAGTTCTAGAATTCTCAAAAGGCGATGTCGTTTTCGACGATGGCGAATCGCCCAAAGGTGTTTATTTTATCGAAAAAGGAACGGCTAAGTTATCGAAATCGGGCGTTTATGGTAAAGACCAGATTTTGAGATTCTGCAAAGAAAATGACTTAATAGGCTATCGTTCATTACTTTGTGGGGAGAATTTTCAAGCGAAAGCAGAAGCTATGACGCCGATGAAAGTTCAGTTTTTGCCTTCTGATGTTTTCTTAAAATTATTGGAAGTTGACCCAAAATTGTCTTACGCAATGCTTCAAAAAATTGCTTATGAATTGGGTGAATCTGCAAACACAGTAACTTTCCTTGCTCAAAAAACAGTGAGAGAAAGATTGGCTGAAATCCTAATTTTATTGGAGCAAAAATTGGGAACTGACCCAGAAGGTTTCATCAAAATTTCTTTGACAAGAGAAGAAATCGCCAACCTGATTGGAACTGCAACAGAAAGCGCCATCCGATTAATCTCCGAATTCAAACAAGATGATTTGATTTCTGTAGAAGGTAGAAATATCAAAATCCTTAACAGAGAAAAATTAATCAAATTGGGCCACGTTGTTATATAAAAGATAAACGATAAAAGATAAGTGATGATTGATTTCAATCATCATTTTCATTTTTAATCATTTATAACTTATAATTTATCATTAATAATTCTTATGTCTGTACATTCTGAAATTAAAAAAATTACGACTGAAACCTTACGAAAAATGAAATTCGATAAGGAAAAGATTACAATGCTGACGGCTTACGATTTTACAACGGCTAAAATGGTTGATGCCGGTGGTGTTGATTCAATTCTAATTGGTGATTCTGCGGCGAACGTAATGGCGGGTCACGAAACTACTTTGCCAATTACACTTGACCAAATGATTTATCACACACAATGTGTTGTTCGCGGTGTGGAAAGAGCTTTGGTTGTGGCTGATTTACCTTTTGGAACTTATCAGAGTAATCCTGAAAAAGCCTTGGATTCAGCCGTAAGAATGATGAAAGAAGGCGGCGCTCACGCCATTAAAATCGAGGGTGGGAAAGAAATTGAAGAATCGATTAGAAAAATCGTAAATGCGGGAATTCCTGTTTGCGGACATCTTGGATTGACGCCTCAAAGTATTTATCAATTTGGAACTTATAAAGTAAGAGCAAAAGAAGATGCAGAAGCAGAGAAGTTGATTGCTGACTGTAAATTATTGGAAGAATTGGGATGTTTTGCAGTTGTGTTGGAAAAAATTCCTGCAGCATTGGCTAAAAAAGCTTCGGAAAGTATTTCGATTCCTACAATCGGAATTGGAGCCGGACCAGATTGTGACGGACAGGTTTTGGTTTATCACGATATGGTGGGGATGAATCAAGGTTTTTCTCCGAAATTCTTGAGAAGATATCTTGACCTCTATTCTGAAATTACAGGTGCAGTTTCTCAGTATGTGAAGGACGTGAAAAGTTCTGATTTTCCGAATGATAAGGAAAGTTATTAAAATTAATTCAAAATAAAATTTACCCTTTCGGAACTCTAATCCTGAAAGGGTTTAATTTAAAATATCACTAATGTTTAAGTTGCTTAAAGTTTCATTATTTCTGTTCGAAATCCTGTTTCTATTTTCCTGTACTTCGCAGAAAATGAAATACGGAACTAAGACTGAATTTCACGATAAAACAGACTCTTTACAATCTTTAGCCAGAATTAAATATATCAAGAGTCTGGATTATTCTGATTTCAAAGTGGGAAAATTTGATAATGGAAAAGTAGCTGTGAATTATCGTTTTCTGAAACCAAAAACAATTGAAAAGAATAAAAAATATCCATTAGTTTTGGTATTTCACGGTTCTGGTGCAATTGGTACAAACAATACTTCTCAAATGGGTGTTTTGTCCAAAATGTGGCTTCTTCCCGAAAACAGAGAAAAATATCCTGTTTATGTTTTGTCTCCGCAATTTCCAGTTCGTTCGTCCAATTATCATCTCGATGAAACCAGAAATGTAAAAGCTTCTGAGTCTAGTGAATATTTGGATTTGGTTTTAAAATCAATCGATTCTTTAATTATTAATGAAAATATTGACCGAGATAGAATCTACGTAATGGGTTTCTCAATGGGAGGAGCGACAACTTCTAATGCAATTTCCAAAAGACCAGATTTGTTTGCTTCAGCGATTAATGTTTCGGGAATATCTCAGTTTGATAAAATGGATGAACTTCTGAATATGCCAATTTGGATTGTTCACGGAAGTCTGGATACGGATAATTTTCCTCAAAGCAACTTCAAGTTTTTTGATGAAATGAAATCTAAAGGCAAAGTTTTTCTTTGGGAATACAAAGATAAATATCACAACAATATTCTTTCGGCAGAGCTCGTGGATGAGATTCCGAAATGGCTTTTTAAGCAAACAAAGGATTACTTGTGATTCTTTTACAGACAACATTCACTGTTTTTTAAATAATTCAAAGTAAACTTATTCTTTTTTAGCAAAAAACTTTAGGTTATCAAGAAATATATTATCATATTTTTAATTTATCCAAAACCCCTTTATCCATTATCTTTTGGTCTGTTTTAAATAATATTAAACCCTATTTAATTGCACATTATTAATAAATGTTATTATAAAAAATGTTAATGTTTGTTATAAATGTGTACATTTGCACTATCGAGTTATAGTTTACGCAAGACTATTGTTCGACAACACGATGATGAAAAAAACGAAGATAGGAACATTTTTCTTTATACAGAGAAAGCTATATGGGCTTTTCCTTTGTTAACTAAATGATGTTATCGTAATGTCATTTTATGTCTTTTCATTTCTGATGAAGGCAAATTTTCATATATCAAGATTGTTTCAAACATTGCAAATAGCTATTCTTCAACATTTGTTTTTGCTTAATATGGTCTCATGACCAGAATGGTTTAATACTTTATTACACCATCGATTTGAATTTTAAACTTTATAAGATTGTGAGGTTTAATATTCTTGTAACATGCTTACAAAAGAAAAGCTAAAAACTTAAGAATATTATTTAATATTTATTTTCTATGAAATTAACACAAATACAATATAGTCTCAGGAGATACATCTCTCGGGTAGCAATATTTATTTTTGTGACGCTTGGCGGTCTTACTACCATAAAGTCACAAAATCTGCTGACTGAAAGTTTTAATTATCCTTCGGGGACTCTACTTACAAATGCCAATTGGCTTCAGATTGCTGCGGGTTCGCCTAATGCGACTGTCACAAGTGGTAATTTAGCCTATACAGGCACTATTGCCGATGGTTTTGGTAATAAGGTATCTTTGACAGCAACAGGACAGGATGTTTATCGTACTTTTACAGGTACTGCCCCATCTATATATGCCAGTGCGATTGTTAATGTATCCGCAGCACAATCCACCGGAGATTTTTTCTTTTCTCTTGGTAATACCAATGTTTCGGTAGCAAGGTTGTATATCCGTTCTAGTGGAGCAGGATTCAATTTTGGAGTACTAAGGTCGGCAGGAACTGTAGAATATGAATCTACTGTCAGACCATTTAATACAAATATCAGGGTTGTACTGAAATATGAACAAGTATCAGGTGCTACGAATGATATTGTAAAGCTTTATGTAAACCCATCTATAGTTACAGAACCTGGAAGCGCAAATGTTTCTCATACAGGAGGTGCTGCGGACGTAGCTTCTCTTGCTGCTGTACAGCTTTATCAGGGGGAAGCAGCTAACGCTCCTACCGTTGATGTAGATGGCATCACTGTTGGAACTACATGGGCAAGCCTTACTTCTGCTATTTACGACCATGGAGATACGCCGACAACTTTTGACACTACGAAAGACGCGGTCTATTCACCGGCTTCACATACATTGTTGACAGGTCTGTCATTAGGTAGTATTGCACCTGACTTGGAGTTGACTCCAAATAGTGTAAGTGCTGGTGCAGACAACAACGGACTAAACGGTGATGGGGCTGACGAGGATGCCATAGTGGTATCTGCAAATCAGATCAGAAAAGGGGCTGCTTACAGCCTTAGTGTTCCCGTTACAAATCCAGCAACCAGTACCAAATACCTTATGGCATGGATTGATTTTAATGGTAATGGGAAATTCGAAGCTGGAGAAGCTTCCAATAATGGAAATTTTTTAACTTTTACAACAACTGGAAGCACTACTCAAACTTTAAATTGGACAGGTCTTCAGACTGCCAACATACCGGCGGGTACCACCAAGCTTTACATAAGGGTTAGGCTTTCAGATCGTTCACTTATAGACTTCACTACACCGGGAAGTGGAGGTGCCGACATCGATGAGAGAAGTATCGGCTTCGGGGCAACATCTACTTCCAATGTCTTGGAATTTGCCACGGCATCCAATGGTGAAGTGGAGGATTACCAGATAGAAGTTGTCAATACATTCGATTATGGGGATGTCCCAAGCAGTTACGAACAGGACATAGCAAATTCGCCATTGCCTGCAGTACATGCACCATTGACAGGATTCACAATTGGAACTTTACATGATGTCGAGGCAAACCCAGCATCCGTTACTTCTCCAAACCAGAACAACGCTGCTGGAGATAATGCCGTAGGTCTGGCTGATGAGGATGGACTGACAGAGCTTGTGAGCGTGAGCCGTGGACTTGCATACACCATAACAGTACCTGTGAACATCCCAAGTACGATGACCGACAGGGCAAAATACCTGTATGGTTGGCTGGACCTTAATGGAGATGGACGTTTTCAGGTTGGAGAGGGAGTCGTAGCATCAACAATAGCCGCAGGAACTACGGGGACTGTGAACTCCACCCTTACTTGGACAGCTGCAAACACAACGAGCATACCTTCTGGTACGACCAAGATTTATTTAAGATTGAGATTATCGGATGTCAGCTTTTTTGATACGACAGCAACAGCCATAGATGAAAGAAGTATAGGTAATGGTGCAACATCTACTACCAATTCGGCTAACGCAACTGCGATAGCTTTTGGTGAAGTAGAAGATTACCAACTATCTGTTGACCTGTATGACTTTGGAGATGTGCCCGCTGTCTATGAGAACGATAATTTAGGGGTTGCAAGACCAGCTGCCCATATAGCCTTAGCAGGTCTGTCATTGGGAAGCATTGTTCCGGACATTGAACAAGGACCTTACAGCGTAGTTGCAGGTGCAGATAATAATGGTTTGAACGGCGATGGAACTGATGAGGACGCTATCACTGTTTCTGCAACACAAATCAGAAAAGGAGCAGCATATAGTTTGAGCGTACCAGTTACAAATACAACAGGAAACAAATATCTGTATGGTTGGGTTGACTTTGACAATGACGGAAAGTTCGAATTGAGCGAGATTGCACCAATGATAACAGTTACTACGGCAGGAAGCAGTACTCAGACTCTGAACTGGTCAACCACTCAGACTGCAACCATACCAGCAGGAGTGACTAAGCTTTATATGAGACTTAGACTTTCAGCGACTCAGTTGATTGACGCATCGGATGCCACATTAGATGAAAGAAGTATCGGCTTTGGTGCAGCAACAACAGGTAACCCTGCCAATTTCGGAAATGCTTCTGCAGGAGAGGTTGAAGATTACCAAATAGACGTTGTGAACACTTTCGACTATGGGGACGCCCCAAGCAGTTACGAACAGGATATAACGAATGCATCTTTACCAGCAGTACATGCACCATTGACAGGATTCACGATTGGAACTTTGCATGATGTTGAGACAAACCCAGCATCTGTTACTTCTCCAAACCAGAACAACACAGCTGGAGATAATGCAGTAGGCCTTGCTGACGAGGATGGATTAACAGAGCTTGTGAGCGTGAGCCGTGGACTTGCATATAGCATAACAGTACCTGTGAACATTCCGAGTACAATGAGTGGGACAAAATACCTCTATGGTTGGCTGGACCTTAATGGGGATGGACGTTTTCAACTTGGAGAAGTAGCTACGGCAACAACAACAGCAACAACCGCGACAAACCTCACACTAGCTTGGACCGCAGCCAATACAACAAGTATTGCTCTGGGGACCACAAAGATATATTTGAGATTGAGACTGTCGGATATTAACCTTGCGGATTTTTCTGCAGGTGCCAACAATGCTGCCATAGACGAAAGGAGCATTGGTAATGGTGCTGCTGCTACGAACAACTCAACTAATGCCAGTGCAGTAGCTTTTGGTGAAGTAGAGGATTATCAACTACCTGTTGACCTGTATGACTTCGGAGACGCACCTGCATCTTATGATAATGATAATGCAGGTGTTGCTAGACCTGCAGGGCATATAGCTTTGGCTGGTCTGGCTTTAGGAAGCATTGTTCCTGACATTGAACAAGGACCACATAGCGTAACAGCTGGTGCAGACAACAATGGATTGAACGGTGATGGGGCGGACGAAGATGCCATAGTGGTATCTGCAAACCAAATCAGAAAAGGAGCAGCTTATAGTCTTAGTGTACCCGTTATAAATCCAGCGACCAGCACTAAATACCTTATGGCATGGATTGACTTTAATGGGAATGGAAAATTCGAATCTGGAGAAGCTTCAAATATTGGAAATTTTGTAACTTTTACAACAACTGGAAGCACTAGTCAAACATTAAATTGGACGGGAACTCAAACTGCAAACATAGCTGCAGGTACTACCAAGCTCTACATGAGGGTTAGACTCTCTGACCGTTCACTTATAGATTATACGACAGGTTCGGGAGCGACTGATATCGATGAGAGAAGTATTGGATTCGGAGCAGCAGCTACGAACAATATTGCAAATTTTGCATCGGCGTCCAATGGTGAAGTCGAAGACTATCAGATCGATGTCGTGAACACATTCGATTACGGGGATGTACCTAGTACTTTCGAGCAAGATAACTCCAATGCGCCATTGCCGGCTGCACATGCACCATTAACAGGGTTTTCCATAGGAACATTACTGGATACGGAAGCATCACCAGCATCAGTGACTTCTCCTAATCAGAACAACACAACAGGAGATAACGCGATAGGATTAGCGGATGAGGACGGACTTAGCAGTTTTGTGAATGTAAGCAGAGGCGCGGCATATAGCCTGACAGTTCCTGTAAGCATTCCAAGTTCTCTGGCTGGAACAAAGTATGTATTTGGATGGTTAGATCTTAATGGGGACGGTCGTTTTCAACTTGGAGAAGTAGCAACAACTACAACAACGGCAACAACAAATACAAATGTTACTCTGACATGGACTGCTGCAAACACAGCCACTATACCTTTAGGTTTAAATAACATTTATTTAAGATTAAGATTATCAGACGTCAATCTTGTAGATGCTACAACTACAACTATTGATGATAGAAGTATCGGTAACGGAGCCACTGCAACAAACAATTCTGCAAATGCAGCGATTGTACCATTCGGTGAGGTAGAGGATTATCAATTACCGATAGAATCATATGACTATGGGGATGTCCCTGTTAGTTATGAAAATAATAAAGATGGAGGTTATGCTCCAGCTGCACATACTCAACTTAATGGATTATCATTGGGAAGTATTGCACCAGACTTGGAATTAGCTCCACATAGCGTAAGTGCAGGAGCTGACAACAATGGTTTGAACGGTGATGGAGCAGATGAAGATGCAATAGTAGTATCTGCAAATCAGATTAGAAGAGGAGCTGCATATAGTTTAAGTGTACCTGTGACTAGTACTACTGGTAATAAGTACCTTGTTGGATGGATCGACCTTAACGGAAATGGAAAATTCGAAGCAGGAGAATCTTCCAATCTAGCAACATTTAATGTCGCAGGAAGTAGTACACAATTGTTGACGTGGTCAGCGACGCAAATTGCCTCTATCAGCAATGCCACAAACAAAATCTACATGAGACTTAGACTCTCAGACCGTGCACTTATAGACTTCACTACAGCAGCAAGTGGAGGTGCTGATATCGATGAAAGGAGTATAGGCTTTGGAGCAGCATCTGCTTCAAGTGCTGTGAACTTCGCTTCACCTTCCAATGGAGAAGTGGAAGATTATCAAATTGATATTGTAAATACTTATGATTATGGTGATGTACCAAGTACATTCGAGCTGAATATAGGCAATGCTCCATTGCCTGCTTTACATGCACCATTGACGGGATTTGCCATAGGAACATTGTTAGATACGGAAGCATTACCAGCATCTGTAACTTCTCCGAACCAGAACAATACAGCTGGAGATAACGCTGTAGGTTTGGCGGATGAGGATGGCATTAGCACTTTTGCAAATATAAGCAGAGGTGTGGCATATAGCCTGACTGTGCCAGTTACAGTACCTACTACAATGACATCCGGCATAAAGTATTTATATGGATGGCTAGACCTTAACGGGGATGGACGTTTCCAGCTTGGTGAAGTAGCTACGGCAACAATACCTGCTGCAACCACAGGAAATGTGAATTCCACCCTTACATGGACAGCGGCAAACACCGCCACAATAGCCTTAGGGAGAAATAACATCTATTTGAGATTGAGGTTGTCAGATATTGTACTCAATGATTTTTCAACAGGAACAGATAACGGATTGATAGACGAGAGAAGTATCGGGAGCGGTGCTGCTACTACAAGTGCTTCAACCAATGCCACCGTCATTCCTTTCGGTGAGGTAGAGGATTATCAACTACCAATAGAATCTTATGATTACGGGGATGTCCCTGCACTCTATGAGAATGATAATTTGGGAGCTGCAAGACCTGCAGCACACACACAACTTGCCGGGTTATCTTTGGGAAGCATCGCTCCCGACCTTGAACTTGCGCCACACAGCGTTGCAGCTGGGGCGGACAACAACGGTCTAAACGGAGACGGTGCAGATGAAGATGCCATAGTGGTATCAGCGAATCAGATTAGAAAAGGGGCAGCTTATACACTCAGTGTACCAGTAAACAATCCTTCAGCTACATCAAAATATCTAATAGGTTGGATTGATTTTAACGGTAATGGAAAATTCGAATCTGGAGAAGCTTCCAATGCTTCAGCTTTAGTAACATTTACCACAACAGGTAGTAGTACCCAGACATTAACTTGGACAGGCCTTCAGACTGCTACCATACCGACAGGTACCACCAAGCTCTATATGAGACTTAGACTCTCAGACCGTTCACTTATAGATGCTACAGACGCAACCTTAGATGAGAGAAGTATCGGATTCGGGGCAGCGGCTACGAACAATGTTGCCAATTTCGCTTCTGCTTCCAATGGTGAGGTAGAAGATTACCAGATTGAAATAGTTAATACGTTCGACTATGGAGATTTGCCTTCTTCATTTGAATTAGACAATGGAAATGCGCCATTACCGTCATTACATGCTCCATTGACAGGATTTATGATTGGAAATCTACATGATGTTGAGACAACTCCTGCATCTGTAACATCTCCTAATCAGAACAACACAACTGGAGATAACGCAATCGGTTTAGCTGATGAAGATGGTATCACTGAATTTGTGAGTGTGAGCAGAGGTGTAGCATATAGTCTTACAGTTCCACTTACGGTTCCAAGTACTATGACCACTACAAAGTATGTATTTGGTTGGTTAGACCTTAATGGGGACGGACGTTTCCAACTTGGTGAAGCGGCAACAGCTACAACAACAGATACTGGAAAAACAAGTGTAATATTGACTTGGACATCTGCTCAAACTGCCACGATTACATCGGGTACTGCACACATATATCTAAGATTGAGATTATCTGACATAAATCTCTTAGATGCAACAGCTACAACTGTTGATGAACGTAGTATAGGAAACGG
Source organism: uncultured Weeksellaceae bacterium (assembly GCA_963530025.1). GTDB lineage: Bacteria > Bacteroidota > Bacteroidia > Flavobacteriales > Weeksellaceae > Epilithonimonas. Next base: position 62,155 of record CAUSBY010000002.1, on the reverse strand, counting down.
AGCTACCTCAGCAGCAAGTTCGGTTAATGCTACCACGATAGCCTTTGGAGAGGTAGAAGATCACCAGTTATCTGTAGATCTTTATGATTTTGGGGATGCACCTGTTACATATGATACAAATAGTACACCTGCTTTTGTTCCTGCAAGACAAATGGCAAGCTCCGCATATACTATCGGACAGACAATTGATTATGAGCAAGCTGCTCAAAATGTAGCTGCAGGAGCAGACAACAATGGCGCTAATGGAGATGGTTTAGATGAAGATGGCATAGGAGCTCAAACTATTACTAGAGGTGCTCCATTTACATTCTTTACTAATGTAAATGCTAATACTGCGTCTAATGTTATCGCGTGGATTGATTTCAATAACGATGGTAAATTCCAAGCAACCGAAGCTGCTTATGCTACATCCACAGCAACGGCAAGCGGATACCAATCTGTAACAGGACAAAATACTGTTCATTTTTGGTTTAGAGGTGCTCAGACCAGTCTGATTCCAGCAGGAGTAACGAACCTTTATGCAAGAATAAGACTTACTGCAACTGCAGGTACTGATAATACTGGTACAGCAAATATCGATGAGCGTTCTATCGCAGATGGTGCTACGACTGGAGTATATACAACTCCAAGCTTTGGGGAGGTAGAAGATTATCGTTTCACAGTGGGTAATAATCTTTATGACTTTGGTGACGCTCCAATTAGTTATGAAATGGATAAAGATGGAACTGCAAATCCTGCCAACTTCAAACCTGCAAGAAATCTTAGCACACAATATCTTTACCTAGGAACTTCTTATGACCATGAGGCAGCTCCTGCTTCGGTAACGATGGGTGCGGATAACAATGGAAATAATGGAGATGGTTCAGATGAAGATGGTTATATTGGTTCATTACTAATTAATCCGGGAGCAATCAATACATATAATGTAGAGGTTAAAAATTATACTGGAGCCAATGCTACTTTATATGGTTGGATTGACTTTAATAACAATGGTCGTTTCGAAGCATCTGAAGCATCGACACCAGCTACTTTAACTCCTGGAGGATATGGAGTTACAGTAAGTTTTACCGCCGCACAGACTGCTCTTATACCAACTACACTTGGAAAAGTCTATATGCGTATAAGACTTGTACAGCCAGAGTCCGGTGTGACGATTGCAGATGATACAGCCAACACGGTTGTGGATGAACGTGCTATAGGTGATGGTTTATCCACGGGGCTTTATGGATATGTAGCGCTAGGAGAAGTTGAGGATTATCAACTACAAGTCGTAAGAGACTATGGAGACGTACCAGCTTCTTATGAGAACAGTAACCCTGCATTCCACACCAATTCTGCTGTTCCTGACCTTTATATGGGGGCAACAGTAGATTATGAGATAGCTGCTAATAGCGTTGCTGCAGGAGCTGATAACAACGGAGCCAATGGTGATGGTCTAGACGAAGATGCGTTCTCTGCTCCACTTACTATTACAAGCGGAAGTCAGTTTACAGTTACTGTACCAGTAAGTACAAGAACAACAGGAACTAAATATTTATATGCTTGGATAGACTTTAACGGAGACGGAATTTTTAATGTAAATGAACTAGCTACTACCAGTGGAAATGTTACCGCAGGAGTAGCAAGTAACTTTAACCTTACATGGGCAGGTACAACTGCAGCTCCATCTGTTATTACATCAGGTAAAGTATATGTAAGATTTAGACTTTCCGCAGCAACACTTCCAAACACCAATACAGGTACAGCAATTGATATGCGTAGTTATAGCGGAAGCAATGCTTTTGGTGAAATAGAAGATTACCAGTTCAATGTTGTAAATAACACATTCGATTATGGTGATGCGCCTTCTCTTTATTCTAGAAATCAAGCTGGAGCAAATGTAGAGCCAAGACAATCAATATCATCTGTTTTAAGATTAGGACAAACAGTCAATATTGAAAATTCTGCTCATACTGTTGGTACAGGAGCTGACAACAATGGAAGTAATGGTGATGGAAATACTGATGATGGAATTACTACAGTTATGCCGGTTTATAAAAACACAGCATATTATACCAATGTAAGCGTGTTTAATAATTCAGGATCAGCTAAAACACTTCATGCATGGATAGATTTCAATAACAATGGATATTTTGAAGCTGCGAATGAATTTGTTTCTGTATCAGTTCCTACTTCTCCTGTTCAACAGACAGTTCAGTTAACATGGACTGCAGCCAATACGAATACTATTGGTACAGGAGTAACGGATGTGTATATGCGTTTACGTATATCGGAAGGAGCTTTAGCCGATGCTGCCAATGTATTGTTAGATGAGCGTTCTATTGGAGATGGACTTAATACAGGAGTTTATGGAACTGCATTTGGAGGAGAGGTAGAAGATTACAGATTGAGAGTATCTTCAGAATATGATTATGGTGATGCACCAAATTCATATGACACTAGTAGAAATTCGATTCTTGCCCCTGCCAGACAATCAGTCAGTAGCGCATTGTATATAGGTAATACACCACCTGATTCCGAAACAGCTAAACATACTTCTACGACGGCATTAGGAGATGATACAGCTGGTATAGATGATGAAGATGGGGTAATTATTTCTCCAATGTTTGGAACAGGAGGTTATGCTTATTCTGCACAGGTTAAAGTATATAACAGTACAACTACAGCAAAAACATTGTACGGATGGATAGACTTTAATAACAATGGTATTTTTGAAGCGGCAGAAGTTGCTTTTGTAGCGAATAATGTACCTGCCAATACAAATGGGAATATTTCTCTGAACTGGACTGCAGCACAAAATGTCATTACAGGTAACCCAACCCAATTATATATGCGTTTGCGTCTATCTGAAGGAACCTTAACGGATCTTGCTGGAGTAGGAACAGTGGATGAAAGAGCTTTAGCAGACGGTCTTAATACAGGAGAATATGCTGCAACACCTATTATTTATAATGGTGAAGTAGAAGATCATGTTATACCTGTAACTACTCAACTTGATTATGGGGATGCACCAGTACATTTTGAAGAAAACTTTATTGGGGCTACAATAGCTGCACGTCATATTCAGTCAGAAAACTTGATGTTAGGAAGTACTGTTGATATAGAATCGGCACCGCACAGTGTTGCAAATGCTGCTGATAACAATGGAACAAATGGAGATGGACTAGATGAAGATGGTATCGACATACCACTGCCTACCATGTATTCGGGAGCTGAATATGGTGTAAATATCAGAGTTAAAAATGACATTGCATCTATAGCTACAGTACATGCTTGGATAGACCTTGATGGTAATGGAAGGTTTACTGCTGATGAATATACATCTGCTTCTATACCAGCAAGTGCAGGTAATTATATCTCCAAATTGACTTGGGCGACTCCTAATTACACAAGTACTGCTAACTATAGCTACATGAGAGTTCGTATAACAAACGGAACACTTGCGGATAATACATCAACCAGCAATGTAGATGAGAGATCTATTGGTGATGGCCTATCTACTGGGGCATTTGGAACAGCATCTCTTGGAGAGGTGGAAGATTATTATCTACCAGCTGTACCAAATCGTACTACAACCGTACCATGTGAAAATACAGATGATAGACTAGGTGTAATGGATCCATTACAGGGACTTTTCCATTCTACCATTGTTAAAATGCGTACAGGAAATTGGCTTGTATTTGGTGCTACCGCTATGCCAAATGGTACTACAGATCAGCTAACACCAATACAGATTACTCCAGCAAATGGATACAACTATTCGGGTGTTCCTTTATTTGTGACAGGAGCATCCCAATTTACTGGTGCTGCGGACTCTTATACCAATTCTCATCAATATATGATGGTTGCTTCTGGTGGATTATATGTATGGGGCCCTGGGAAAGTTTTTGCAGGTGCAACCGCTTTCCGCCAAGTTTCATTACCGGCAGGTGTTGGTGCGGCAAATATCAAAATGATAGATGCAGGAGCGGGAACTGTAATAGGATCTTTTGCGCTTTTAACCAACGCAGGAGAAGTTTGGACTTATTCTAATACAGTAGGTAGCAATGTACAAGGTGATGGCAATCTTACAACGGCAGGATGGCATCAAGTAATGTTGAATAGCACGACTCCGCTTACTGGAATGAAGGATATTCGAATTGCTGGTGCTGCTGCAATTGCAACAGATGGTACGACTTCTTATACTTGGGGGGATAATGTCTATCTAGGCGATGGTCTTTCCAATATTAATAAGAGTTATGCTACTCAAATGACCATACCAACAGGAATATCTCTACCTATTAAACAACAAGATCTTACAAATGATTCTTCTACCTCATATTTCCTTAGAGATAGTGCGGGTAAAGTATTTGTTTTAGGGAACAATAGTATAGGACAGTTAGGTTTGGGTAATACCGTAGATGCCACTTCTTGGCGTACTGTTAGATTTATCAATGAAGAACCAAATGGTATTGGTGATGAAACAGATGTTACAAGAGCAATACCAACGGTAAAATGGATCTCAGCAAGTAATCATGATAATAGTACAGCTTCCGGTTTAGGAGGGTCTCTATTCAGTGTAATTACTTCAGACAAGAGAATCTACAGTACTGGTTCTAACGGTGGATCTAAAAAAGGAGTTGTAAATGCAACAAACACAGCGTTGTTAACTGCTGCAACTTCTGGTACTGGAACCAAGATGCTAGATGGAGACATGACCTTCGTAGAAGCTGGTGGACACATTTCCATAGCTGTAAGACAAGGAAGTGACAGATTTGGTTATGTTGGACATACAGTTCAAGGAAGTGACGGATGTAACAGTTGTACTGCTGATCCTGTAGAATATAACTTTAGCCTAACTCCTGCAATTGGTCAGGTTTGTGGTAACAAGTTGTTAGACTATGGAGATTTGGACGACAATTACAATCTAGGAGCTAAAGCAGAACATGAAGTTTTATATTCGCCGACTGATGCTATCTTAAAATTAGGAGCATTAGGTCCTGATAGTGAAGATGGTCCATTATTTACCATTACCGGAAGCGGAAACAATGCTCAAGGTGATGATAACAATGGTATAGATGACGAAGACGCATTTACAGGAACATTACCTGTAAAAACAGCAGGTTCATCTTATACATTGAATGTACCTCTTACAAACAACACAGGAACCACTGCATATCTATATGGTTTCATTGATTGGAACTTCAATGGAATCTTTGAACCAGGAGAAGCTGTGGCACAGAATGTATCAGCATCTGCTTCACAACAGACAATAGCTCTTACATGGGCAGACAATCCTGACATTTGTACAAATGGAAGTAGTTCTGTGAGAAGCTTTGTGCGCTTGCGTTTAACTACTCAGTTATTTGCTGATGATTCTTCTACAGCAGCTGACGAAAGAAGTTTCATAGCGGCACAAGATGGTGAAGTAGAAGATTATTACGTAGACTGGACTCCAAAGACATGTGCTAATGTTTGTTACAAACCAGGACTTACCACAGGAGGAGACATTTGGGATACCAAAGTCGGAATCACTGCACTAAGCAGAGCTGGGGAAAATAACGCGGATAATTGGCCAATGGTAAGAAAAGGAGGCTGGATTGCATTAGAATCCAAAGCCAAAGGTTTTGTACCAAATCGAGTTGCCTTTAATGGGGCAGGTAATCCTATAGGAATCGATGCTGCCAATTTTGTTGAAGGTATGATGGTATATGATACGACGAACAAGTGTTTGAAAATCTATACATCAACAGACAATGGTGCAACATTCGCTTGGTATTGTATTTCTAATCAGGCTTGTCCAGACTAGATATGAATTGAGCTGTAAGCAAAAAGCAACGGATAATTATCTGTTGCTTTTGCCCAAAGCTTATTAATTTTAAAATTTATAAAATGAAAAAAATATTAATACAATTCAAAATTTCCGCCTTGTTACCATTCGTGTTGTTTTGTAACTCTTTGCAAGCACAACATCATAAAGATCCGATTGTTATAGATCATAATCCAATCTATTTACTTGCGGGCAATGGTTACCAAGAGGTAGATGGGAAATATCGTATGAATTTTTCAACACTTAGCGTCAAGGGTAACAACACAAATGAGATTTCTTTTAAGGGTAATGAGATCACTGTCAAAAAAGATGGTGTTTATAGGATTTCTATTTCATCAGATGTTAACAAAGGAAATGAAAGTCCTGTTAATTATTTGATCAATCTAAATTCTAAACCAGCTTTCCAGTCAAATAAAAGCTTATTGTCGGAAGATAATTCTTATTCTTTCCAGATGCAGTTGAAAAAAGATGATGTTCTTAGTTTCGATATAGAGAATAATGGAGACGCCAAGACGGTATGGAAAAACAATCTTACAATTAGATTTGCTAATCCTGATTTGATAAAGGCTTCGGAAGGAACTCATTAAAATAATTAATAAAATTAAAAATAATGAAAAAGATAACAGCAATCATTTTCCTACTAAGTATGATCGGTGTAAAATCGCAGGTCGCGATTGGGAAAAATAATGTGAGCAATGCTTCCGTATCTTTAGAATTCGGAAATACGGAACCCAAAGGAATGATTTTACCTTATGTAACGGACAAAAGTGCAATCACAGAGAACGGTACTGTGATATATAACGCAACAAATCATAAGGTAGAATATCTTAAGGACACCAACACTTGGTTCGACCTCAGCGTAGATACTGCAGGGGTGGCAGATCTTTCTATACAAGGTTCTGACAAAACGGAGCAAGCGGAAGCAAAAGCCACTATCGGAGTTGCAAGTACAACGCCTGGAATCCTTGTATTATCAGATGCTGACAAAGCAATGATACTCCCGAAAGTAGCGAGTCCACATCTTAATATCATTAATCCAAGTCCTGGAATGATGGTTTATGACACGACTAAAAGACAATTGGCGGTTTACAATGGTACCAACTGGAGCTTTTGGAAACCCTAAAATTATTATAGATTAAAAGTCTATATATTTACAAGGCGGAACTAGAAAGTTCCGCCTTTTTAATTCAAACAGTTTGAATATTTACCATAATCCTAAAATTTGCAAAACTAGAACAATTGGAGTTTTTCTTTATAATTCCATAGTTTTGTAAAAAATTACCGATGCAATCTCAAATCGTTTACGAAGACAATCATATGATGGTCATCAATAAAAAAGCCGGGCAACTCGTTCAGGGTGACAAAACGGGTGATTTATCATTATTAGAATTAATCAAGGATTTCATCAAAAAAAGAGACGACAAACCTGGAAATGTCTTTCTTGGTTTGGTTCACAGAATTGACAGACCTACTTCCGGATTGGTCATCTATGCCAAAACGTCCAAAGCTCTTTCCCGATTGACACAGATGGTGAAGAATCGCGAAATCAAAAAAACATATTGGGCAGTTGTTGGAAAAGAAATGATTCCGAGTTCGCAAAGATTGGTTCATTATCTCAAGAAAAATGAGAAAAACAACAAAGCAATCGTTTTTCCAAAAGCAACCGATGGCGCAAAAGAATCGATATTGACTTACAATTTAATCAAGACTTTAGACAATTATCTTTTGCTGGAAGTTGATCTGGAAACGGGAAGACATCATCAGATCAGAGCACAGCTTTCTAAAATCGGAGTTCCGATAAAAGGTGATTTGAAATACGGCTCGCCACGTTCCAATTCAGATGGGGGAATTTCCCTTCACGCCAGAAAGTTGGAATTTGTACATCCGGTGACTAAAGAAAATATAGAAATCATAGCACCAGTTCCACAGAATGATGCGATCTGGAAAGCTTGTGAAGATTAAAACAAAAACGGCATTCAGGTTTTTCTGAATGCCGTTTTTGTTTTATAACATAATCATTTTATTCTTTTATGATTTTGAATGTCTGTGTTTTGCCTGAACCTAATTTGGCTTTCAATAAATAAACACCTGTTTTCAAGAAAGAAACATTCAGTTTGCTGTTGTTTGGTTTTTGTTCTTTAATGAGTTGTCCTGCAATATTATATATACTGATTTTTTCTATTTTATCTGAATTGGTAAATGTCAGAATGTCTTTTACCGGATTAGGCGAGAATGAGAAATTAGATTCAGAAGTATTTTCAGTTGCTAAAGTAGCACACTCGCCCGCAACAAAAAATACAGCTTGATAATTAGTTGCTTGCCAATTGTCTTCATTCGGAATCTTGATATGCGCTTTAGAATAACTGTTTCCTGTTGAAGTAACTTCCCAGAATGTCCCAAAATAGTTATCTTTTGCAATTGGTTGCAACCAATATTTTCCTGCAGAAAGTGTAATTGCTTCTGGAAGATCTATTGTTACTTGATACACAAAACGTCCATCCTTTTCACCAATGATCAATTGTTCTGTTGGAATAATATTTTCAACCGTTTGTAACACTTCACCAGGAAGATCGTTATTGTCTTTCAAAATATTGATAGAGAACCTTGGTGTTTCGTCACTAGCGAATACATTCATTCTTATCTGCTTGATTTTGAAGTTATCCGAAACCACAAAATCGTCTGCCAAAACCGGAGTATCTACATCAATTGTATAACCCTGCTCGTAATTATTACTATGTAAACCATCACCCTGGAAACAAGGAAAGTTTGGTTCTGTGGCGACATAAGGGTCTCCACATTTTATTGTTCTGACTCTTGTCAATGCATCCAGCGCACAAGTATTGTTAACATGTGTATAGAATCTAACTTCTCGGTTAGCATCGGCTTTCCATACCAAAGTACCTGTACCATAGGCTAAAACTTGTGTTCCTTCTTCGTTCCCGATTGTAATCATATCGGTATTAATAGAACTTGAAAAAGTATAAGTTGTATCTGCTGTTACCTGAATCATAGAATACTCTCCGGATTGTCCTGCAAAAGCAACAGCTTCTGTAGTAGTATTACAAGTCGGAATTTTCACTTCTGTAGGATATTGTCCTCTAGGTGCATCCAAACAGCCTTGAGATTCAGGAGCTGGCTGACCGCATTGTACAGTCAAGATTCGAGGATCCTCAAATATATCTCCAATACTGCAATCCTCGTCCAAGTGAATATAAAAACGAACCAATCCATCAGCAACAGCCGTCCATTGTACTTCACCCGTCCCTTTCGTAATAGCCTTACTACCTAATGCATTACCAATCGTTATAAAATCTGTGGCTTCAGAGCTTTTGAAAGTATAAGTTTTACCTCCCGTCACTTGAATATTAATAAAACTTCCTGTGAAAGCAAAGTCAGTAGCTACTTCCGGGAAACCACTACAAAAAGGAGTGTAATCTATCCCACTACTTCCCATCGGCGAATCCAAGCAAGCTTCAACATATTCAGTAGGATCGTTCGGGTCTGGTCCCGGGTCACATTTGATAGTTTTTCTTCGAAAAGTAGTCGAGCTACCACACTGATTATCAGAATGAATATAAAATCTAATAACTTGATCTGAGGTAGGTTTATATTCAACAGTACTAGTTCCTGATTTTATGACGGTTGTTCCTGCCTCATCTGAAATGGTGATAAAATCGGTCTCAATAGAACTTTTTAAAGTGTATGTTCGACCTGAATATAATTGAACATAGGAGAAGGTTCCTGCTCTGGCAACAGTCGTAATATTTTGAAATTCATTATTACAATAAACATCGTAAGTAGAATAAGGCTGTTGTCCATTGGTTGCAGTTAGGCATCCGGATTCATTACTCTGTGCATTTGCAATAAAAGAAATTGAACAAAAAAGATAAAAGAGAATTTTCTTCATAATTAAAATTTGAATCAAAAGTATTGATAGTAGACCCATTTATATAATGAAGATATATCAATATCAATGATTTTGATAGTGAAAAACGGCTTGCAAATAATTGATTATTATTGATTTATGCCAAGTTTTGCTTTTGATGATTTTTAGCACTTTCACTTAGGAAAATAGACGGCGAAATACCCGTGACACTTTTGAAAACCTTTGCAAAAGCACTGTGGCTTGCAAATCCAGAGATCTCTCCCAAGTAGCTGATTTTGTAATTCAGGTATTCCGGATTATTATGAATCTTCTCACATATATAATTGATTCGAAGTTCGTTGATATATGTATTAAAATTCTTCCCTTTATATTTATTAATGACTTGCGAAAGATAAGTGGTGTTGGTTTTTAATTGAACTGCTAAAGTGGAAATATTAAGCTTTTGATTGGTGAATCTATCAGATTTTTCAAACTTTATCAATTTTTCCAGGATATCCTGCTCTACTTCTAAAGGAATCGAAGAGGTTATGTTATCTTTAGATATCTCTCTAGTCCCAAAATCATCCGTAATCACCGATTTATTTTCAAGGGATTTAATAATTGCCTCATACTGTCTTTTTTGCTTTTGTCTTTTTTTACTGACATAGAAAAAGATAACAATGCTGATTCCGGAAACGGCAAACAAAATAACAAGCAATGTTGTGTTTTGTCTATTGGCTGTAGAGATTTCATTAGTTAACTTTTTTTCTTCAATATTAACAGCATTCTTGATCGTGTTGATATTATTATTCGAAATTTCTTTATTGATCTGCAAATGCTTCTCATTATAAAAGTCGAAGTTTTCATAATCTCCCAACTTTTTATAATTCTTGGAAATAGACAAATAGATCTTTGATTTTAATATGTCATCATTGAGTGCCTTATTTTCCAAAATAGATTTTAGGGTTTCTATTGCCAATTGGTATTTCTTCTGTTCTGTATAAATATTGGACAGGGTGAAAAGAGCATAATCATTAACGGAGGGATTATTTTTAATTTCCAAAGCTTTCTTGATGTAAAAACTTGCGGAATCCAATTTTTGAAGATTATAAAAAGAATCTCCCAGATTGTAATAAGAACGTTTAATGAAATAAGGCGCATCAATATTCATTTTATTGAATTCTGACAACGAATTTTTAAAGTACAAATTAGCTACGGTGTACTTTTTCTCATCCATATTTATTTTGCCCAATTCTATGTAAGAAAGTCCTTGCAAACGGTATTTGTCGTTGCCTTCGGGCATTTTTTTTACTTCATTGATTGTCAACTGCAGATAATGAACCGCCTTGTCCTTGAAATCTATATTGAGATACATTTGAGCAATCGTCCCATAGATTTTGGAAATGATTTCCGGGTCATTGGTTTTCTCAGCATATTCCTTGGCTTGAAAAAGCAACTCGGTAGATTTTTTCGTATTTTCTTTGGCAAAATAAGCAAAAGACATTAGAGCCAATGTATTTGATTTTTGCTTGTCCGAAACCGAATATTTTAAAATATAATCTCCAATTTTTATCGTTTCCTCTGGATTGGTATTTCTCAAAATATTGAGACGATTTTCCAGACTGTCCAGCTCATCTTTATTTTGAGAACAGATAATAGAAAAGCAAAAAAACAGAACAATAAAAAAACAGAATTTTGATTCAAACCTTCTCATATCGAGACCAAATAACAACATTGTAAATATCCATCGTAAGAAATATATTACAAAAATACAAAATCCATATTTTCTCAGTATCAATAGATTATTTAAAAACAGATGCCGAATTTATTTATTGTGATTAATTAATTACGTCTCCGTTAAAAAACTAGAATTGTTCTTAAAGAATATATAGAAATTATAATGCTAATTCCACAGAATTATGTAGTTTGGAAAGCTTATGAAAACTAGAAACTATAATTGATTCCTGTATAAACTCCTAAGAAATAAGGGTCAAAAGAATTATCCTTGTCTTTGAATGCGTTGAAATTGTATTTGAAAATAGGTTCTATTCTTATATTGATTTTATTGATAATCGGATATTCAAAGCCAAGCCCAATGTTGCCGCTATAATGGAAATTATTGAAGTTATTATATTTCCCTATTTCAACACTTTCATCTTTTGATACCAAAAACATTTTGTTTGTATTCAGAAAATAGCCACTTACTCCTATGATACTGCTGATCTTTAATTTACTGTTCAAAAAGGAATAATTTAGCTCAAAAGGAATCTCATAATAAGATACTTTTTGTAACAAACTTCCAGAACTTATTTGTTGTCCCGGAGATGAACTCATATTTTGTGTATGACCATTTTCTATACTGTATAGATTCGAATTATAACTAATGGTTTGAATTGGTTTTACGGGGATTGATGTAATGCTGCTTTGTTTATAAAAAGAAATCCCTTCTGTATTATATTGCAGGTCGAGATATTGTATGCCTGTATTTATTGATAGTCTGTCGTTTATGTTGTAAGCTATTTTTATCCCATAACTTGTGTTGTTATCAAAAGCTTTGTTGTTGTCATTAAACGTGGGATCTATTGCAGAACCTTGCGTTCCGGATGCAAAAATAGGAGCTACTGTTCCCGATAAAGAAAATTTTCCAGCCTGATTACCTTTTTTAATAAGTGAATCCTGTTTTTTCAAAAGATTCCTTTCCTCAATATTTTTTGCTAATAATAACGAGTCATTATTCAAAATCTCATCCTTAATATTATTTTTTGAATTGATTTCTGGCATTGTTGGATTAGAAGACTTATCCTGATTTTTCTGTTCAGAATTTGCGTCAGCCAATAAAACATCGGGTTCTTCATTGCTTTTTTCAGAGTTTTTATTCTTTTGTTTACTGGATTTGTTAGACGCTAAGTTTTTATTAGCCCGATGTTTTTTGCCTATTGATTTTATAGAATTATCGGTTGATTTCAACTTAGTATTTTCCTTAGCCAACAAAATTCCAGAGTCATCATTGCTCTTTTTTGTTTTCCTATTTTTATTTGATTTGATTGAAACTAAGTTATTCTGATGCTTGTTCTTATTGCCTGATAGGTTCAGAATATTATCAGAATCATTTTCAGCGTATGATATGTTAGCATTATCTTGTTGTTTAAGAATTGTCTTATTTTCAGGATTATTTGAAATTATATTTTTTTTGAGTCTATTATTTTTGCCTTTTCGAACATTCTCAAGATTGTTTATTTCACGGTTATTTTTAGCATATGAAATATTAGAATTATCATTTCTATTCTGTGTTTTAATATTTTTTTTGGTTTGAGATTCTTCCGAAGCAATTTTGTTATTATGAGATTTAGGATTTTTTCCAATTTCATTCTTTGAATTAATGTTTTCGTTTCGAAGACTTTGATTATCAAAAGGTTTTTCATTAATGGAAAATGGCGAAATAGGACTGTTTTTTTCTTGCGCTGCTATTGTTGTTTCAGGCAAGAGCTTCATATCCTTTTTATTTTTAAATAAGAAAATACCAATCACAAATATCGCTGCGATACCAGAAACCAAGGCAGCTGTTTTCCACCAAAATATTGGCAAAACCCGTTCTTTGTCTTCCTCTTTTTCAAGATGCTCTTTGATGAAATCCCAGGAATCCAAAGGTGGACCTACTTCTAGGTTTTTTAATTCTTCCTGAAAGACACGCTCCAATTTTTCTTTTTCTTTCATTGTTTAGATACGTTTTCTTGTTTCAGATGTAATAATTTTTTCCTTAATATTCCTTTTGCCCTTGATAGATTTGATTTGCTTGTATTCTCAGAGATATTCAGTATTTCAGCAATGGCTTTGTGGCCGTAATCATCCAGAACAAACAAGTTGAAAACTATTCTGTACTGGTCGGGGAGTTCTTGTATAAATTGTAACAACTCATCTTGTGTATAATTAAAGTCTTCTTCCGTGTCCTCATTTATCTGGTCTTCCAACTGATCTGTTTCATTTTGAAAAACTATTTTTTTCTTTTCATTGAATTGTCGGATATTATAATTGATCGCAATCTTTTTTGCCCAAAAATCTATCTTGACTTTTCCTTCATATTGCCTAAGACTGTTGAAAATAATTATAAATATCTCCTGCATGTTGTCTTTCGCCTCATCTTTATCTGATGCATATTTCAAGCATATACCATAGATTTTCGGTGCTAGATATAGATACAACTGATGTTGAGAAGGTGAATGCTTCTGGAGGCATTTCTCAATTATTTTTTCAACATCCATAGAGGAAAAATAAGTTTGATCATGGGTTTTTGATGAGAAAAGTATCGGACATAAACTTATACCGATACTTTTAATTTTTTATTAAGATAAAAAAAGATTATTTTTTTTCGAATACTAATGTGGGTCCATCCAGATGAGACAAATCTAGTGTCATTTGCGAACCAGATGTGCTGAAAATCCATCGCATATTCTGGATTTCTACTAGATTCGTTTTCATTTCGTTGTCAGAAGCATCCTGATTTATAAAACTATATGTATAATCACCATTATCATATCCCAGATTTTCTCCACCTGAAATTTTTAGAACATTGTTCGTTTGAAAATTATAAACAATGTTCTTTGAACTATAATCTGTCTGTATGTTGACAAAATTTTGCTTGCCTTTCACCAGTTTCCATTCTCCAACTATGCTATTATCGTTTGTATTTTCATCATCACGGTTACAGGAAATCATGGAAAAGAATACAGCAAATATTAGAATTAAATTTTTCATTTGATAAATATTTTTAAGTTATTTGTTCAAATAAATGATCCAATCATGATCTGCAGGATTTCCAGGTCCCAAACTTGGTGTGTATAAAAATAATTTCACAGTTTGGTCAGGATTTTTTTGTAAATACTCTCTTACGATTTTCAAGTTTTGAATCGCCATCCATACATTCGCATATTCCGAATCTTCAATAGGAAATATTTCTTCAAATCCTTTTCCTGGTGAGATGTAATCTGCGGTCATAACCTTATCAAATTTATCGGCAGGAATTAGAGTTTTTGGAAATGTCATTTTACCTAATCCCATCCAAGTATAACTGCCATCAAATAATGGTTCGTTCAATTCTTTGTAAAGTAACTGTATGTTTCCTGCGTCCCCTCCCGAGATTCCTTTTGCATCAATTGTAAAAGAATCTGTTTTTTTGTTGAAAAAGAATTCTGTTCCGCCTTCAAATTGATTGGTTGAATAATCGACTTTTAGCATCAATACAGTACTTATTTCTTCATAGTTGTATTCATCATTAGAATTACAACCAATAAGAAATAAGACCGATAATAGAATTAAGATTTTTGCCTTCATAATGTTTATTTTTTTGTTCACTATTTATAAGAGACAAAAAGAAACAAAAGGTTGCGTCTGGAGACAAAAATTTATTTTTTTTTACTGTCCGGAATTAATCACACCTCCACCAGAATCGGAATTACTATTATTTTTAATTAAGTTCGGGTCTACTTTTGCCAGCTTGTTTTTCGTCGGGATTTTGTAATTGAAAGCAATTCCGAACTTTCTGGTGTCGTTTTTACTAGTCAAAAGAACTGGATTTAAGTCATTTGGCGGAACAGAATTGAAAGTATTCTTATTTTGATTAAAAATATCATCCGCATAAAGTGTAACTGTGAGACGGTCATTCATCAGTTTTTTTGTAAGACTAATATCAAAAGATTGATTGAATGGTTTTATCGCATCAAAGTAGAAATAATTTCCCTTTGTAATATGACGATAATTGGCTGTGAGTTTAATTTCTTTCGGCAAAATAATTTGTGCTGAACTTCCAAAAACCCAGAAACCTTTGTTGTTCAAATCAGGAATCTCGTGTCTTTGATAACTTGTGTATAGATAAAGAAAGTTGATTTTATCTGGATTGAAATCAAACTTCATCATTTCACTAAAACTCTTAGTGAAAATCATAAACGGAACCGGCAATCCTGCGTTGAAACTGTGAACTCTCATCGATGGAATATTCACATTTGTGTTGGTTACAAGCAAATCTTTTCTTCCAACTTGTTGCGCAATATTATTGTCAGAATAGCTGATACTGTAACTAATATAAGCATAATCGAAAGCAGAAATTTTAACCTCGAAATTATCAAAAATCGTAGGCTGTAAGTATGGATTTCCTCCGTAATTGATATTTTGATTATTGAAAACCGTGTTGTTGGGGTTCAGGAAAGAGATGTTTGGAAGGCTAATTTTCTTATTATAATTAAAGCTGAAAAAAACGCTTTGCATAAAATTATACTGAACACTTGCATTTGGGAAAATCCTGAATTGATTGAAAGGTGTCAAATCTTTTTCAACAACAGTATTATTTTCCTGAACTCTGGTAATTCCATTGATGTCATAGTTCTCTGCTCGAGCTCCCAAAATAAAATCAAACTTCTTCAGTTTCGCCTGCAATTCTGCATACATAGATGAAGTTTGTCTTTCGTAATCTAAATTTGTAATAATTCTGTTATCTGTATCAAAATTTAGTTTTTCATACAAACCACCAACGCTGATTTTTCCTTCGTCCAAGATTTTCAATGGCTGAGAAAAATCGACCTTGAAACTGTAAACATTTTGATTGGAAGCATTTGCCGTATTATTGGAAGGATTGATGAAACTGTTTTGAGCGTAATCCGTATTATAATTGTTATAATTCAGTTGGAAATCAAGCTTTTTGTTTTTATCATCAAATCGTTTTTGGTAAGTAATCGTCGCATCATTTCGATTAATCAAAGTCTTCCCAAAATCTTCAGAATTGACAGGGAAAATAGTATTTGTAACCTCGTCAAAGTCAAAACCGTTACTTTGAACTACATTATCATTATTGTTTTTATTGAATTCATAATTCAAAAGTAACCTGTCTTTTCCCAAATCAAAAGTCATCGCCGCATTCGCAAAATAACCTCGTCCGGTTCTGTCAGTAAAAGCTTTTGAAAGGTCAGAGATTTCACTCCATTGTGCACTTTCACGATAATTTTGTCCAAAATTTACCTGCCATCCAAAATATTTGTTTCTGGCATTTAAGCTGAGGCTGTTGACAGTTCTGTGTCTTGCTTTTTCGTAATTCGTGAAAGCATAACTTCCGCTGTAAGTTGCTGAAAGATAACTTTTCGCATTTTTGCTTGTGATGATATTAAGAATCGCGCCACCAGAAGTTGCAGGAAATTCTGCGCCTGGTTGTGTCACGATTTCTATTTTTTCTACAGAATTTGCAGGCATTCCTTCCAGGAAAGCAGTTAATTCGTTACTAGAGATATTCAGAGGTCTTCCGTCCATATAGACTTCCAAGAATTTTCCCTGATACATCATTCCAGCGATATCTGTTGAAACCAAACCTGGAAGTTTTTTCAAACCCTCCATCAATGTTCCAGAATTCAGGTTTGGCTGTTCAGAAAAATCGAAAATCGTTCTATCTGCTTTTTGTTCAACGGCTTTTTTAGTTTTGGTAATCGTTACCGCTTCTATTTGTTTTTCTTTGTTGTCGGTTTCCTTTTTTTCAGTTTCCTGAGCAAAGTAGATTTGACTTAAAAATATAGCAGAGATTGGAAGAATAGATTTTACTTTCATAGTTTAGTTTGTAATGGATTAGACTTCCAATCTGCTGTTTTGTTACAGACTTTTAATTCGCTCTGTCTTTTTCCTCAAAATTAATCTGTTTTTTATTGATTTGTTTTTTCTTATTTCCGAAAGTGTAATTAACGCTTAAGCGGAAACTTCTACCATCCCAATAGTTATTAAAATGCTGGCTATTATCATTAAAATACTTGTCTCCTTTCCATCTCTGAGCAAAAATATTCGTCACCGTAGCATTGATTTGAAGTTGCTTTTCCATTAGAGAAACTTTGATTCCCGAATTCAGATTGGAGAAATTATGGAAATAAGAATTCACGTTTTTGTAAGGTAAACTTTGGTCGTAGTTTAAGAATAGAGCAACCGTTTTTGTTTTATTTAAAATAAATGTATTATTTATAGAATAACTTACCGACGTTCCGTTAGATGTTTCCGCATTCATATTGAAAACTTCGGAGTTTTGATAAGATGCATTTGCAGAAATAGTGGCTTCCCAGAATTTAAAAAATGTATCCGTGTAAGAAACATTGGCTCCATAAAAATTATTGTTATAATAATTAAGATAATCCCCGGTTTGAGAAATCCCATCCAAATATCCCACTTGCCCAAAGGCATTAGTCAATCGAAGGTAATAAACGCTAGTTGAAAACTTGTTGTTATAAGTATAACCTAGTTCATAATTATTAATATAAGAAGGCTTCAATAATGGGTTTCCTGATGAATAAGAATATGGATTTTCGTACCAGCGGAACGGATTCAAATTGCTCATACTTGGTCTGTTGATTCTTCTGGAATAAGACAAACTGAAAACGTTTTTGCCTTCTTTATAAGAAACATAAGCCGAAGGAAACCATTGTCCATAAGAGAAATTGTTCGCAGAGCTTTTTACAATTGTGTTTTCATATCGGATTCCAGCTTTGGTTTCCCAGTGTTCTCCGAAGCTTTTCGCAAAACTTCCATAAACTGCGTAATTCTCCTCACGATAATTGAAAGTGCTACTTTTTTCATTATCAATGATGTATTGATTATTTTCAAAGTCAAGGTATTTCAAATCTGCCGAATTTCGGAATTGATTGAATTTCACGCCTGTTTCAATTGTTCCAAATGAAAATGGAAGTTCCAAATCGCCTTGAACAGAGAAAATCTGAGGTGTGATTTTTGACAAAGTTTTCACATCCTGAATCGGATTTCCTGGAAGTGTCAAAGTTGAGAAATTAACTTCTGTATCATTATTATTTCTGTAAAAATTACCAGCAAAACTCAATTTTTTTCCAAGCGAATCCAACTTCAAATCATAATATGTACTGAAAGTATGAGTCGGCGATTTTTCTCTGTGAAAAGTATTGGTCAAAAGATTTGTTTCGGTTAAATCAGAACTGATGTTTCTTGTGGTATTGAAAATATCCATTCCTGATTTCTCGTGTCCGAAAATATACTCCATTCCAACTTCTGAGTTCTTGTTGATTTTGTAAGAAGCGTTCAAACTCGGTGTCAAATCCTGCCACATATCTTTTCGCGTAGATTCGCTGTAATTCTGTGAGGTTCCAAGAATATTATATCTTTCATTAGCACGTTTTGCACCGTCGATATAAGAGGTTTTTAAACTTAAACTTAATTTTTCGGTTTGATAATTCAAAGTTCCATTGGTAGTTCCATTGAAGTAAGTTCTCTGTGTCAAACCTGTGCTGATATTTCCACTGAAGCCTAGATTCGGATTTTTCTTTAGAATAATATTAATGAGTCCGCTGTTTCCCTGTGCTTCATATTTAGAAGGAGGCGTTGTAATGACTTCGATTTTCGAGATGTTTTCTGAACGTATAGATTTCAAGTAATTCAAAAGTGCAGTTCCTGATAGATTCAACATTTTTCCGTTAATCATAACATTCACACTGCTTTTTCCTGTAATAGAAATCGTTCCCATATTTTCATCTACTTTTAGCATTGGAACATTGGCGAGAGTTTCTCCGGCATCCATTCCTTGAGAAGCGATTGATGCATCCACATTGAAGACCAATCTGTCGGCTTTTCTCTCCAAAAGTTTTTTCTTCACAAGGATATTAACTTGTTCGAGTTCTTTAAGACTGTCTGTTTTAGTCTGAGCAAAAATTCCTGTTGAAAGTAAGCCGGTGATAAATAGATATTTTAGTTTCATAAGTAGATATTTATTGTTTTTTAATGGTCATATGCAATCGCCACAAGTTTATATTCCTCTAAGAAGATTTGTCTTTAGCGATTTCATAAGTTTATTTTAATCGTTGTAAAATCTTGATGCAAATGTATTTTCAAGACTTTTCTTATGAAATAGCTTTTAGATTTGACGAGGTTTTAATTCGACCAAACTATTTTCATCGATGAAAAAAGGGTGTTCATAGAATTTGGAAGACGATATGTTTTTGCTGTGCTTATTTTTGGCGTATGAAAAAAATAACTCTCATTTTGATTTTGGCTTCAATGATGTCTTGCATTGGAACACATCGTGTAGATGTTTGGAAAACAATGACAATTGCTCCTGGAGATAGCATTGTCGTACAAAAGTTAAAATCTCCGGCAACTTTAGAAATAAAAAATCTTTCAAATGAAACGATAAATCTGATTTCTGAACTGAAAATGTCAAAAACAATCATTGCCAATTCACAACTCAATTATAGACTGCCAAAAAAGAGCAGATTGATATTGGAAAATCAAAATCCTGACTCGGTTTCTATACATTTGCATTATTCTTCTTCAAAACCAATTATCATTAACAATAAAGAACTACGATGAAAAAGAAACAAATCATCTGGCTTCAAATCATCTATTGGAGTCTCAACTTTTTTGGAACTGTCATCACACCTGTTTTCTTTTTTTCAAAAGAAAGTGATTTGCAGAGTACAGTTTTGAGAATTACTTTCTTTCTAGCTGGGATTATCACTTTTTATATTTGTTATTTAGCTATTATTCCGAAAGTTTTCAGACCAGAGAAAATTTATACAGTTATTCTTTCATTTTTCTTATCGATTCTTTGTTTTGCGACTTTGCGATATTTGATGGAAGAAGTCTTTTTGCCTACAACTTTTGGATTTAGAAATTATAATGAAGAAACAGGATTACTTTATTACTTTTTTGATAATATTTATTATGGATGTATCAATGTCTTTATCGCTGGAATAATGTGGTTGCTGGAAAAATTTGGAGTGATTGAAACGGAAAGACAAAAACTGGAACAAGAAAGGAACGAAGCAAAAATGCAGGCTTTGAAGACTCAAATCAATCCGCATTTTATTTTTAATACACTTAATAATATCTATTCTTTAGTCTATCAAAACTCGGAAAAAGCGTTGCCTGCTATTGAGGAATTGAGTCAATTGTTAAGGTATAGTACAAAGGATTTGGAACAAAATTTCATCTCTTTAAATAAAGAAGTTGGTTACTTAGAAAGTCTAATAGAATTGGAAAAACTCAGAATTAAAAATCCAGAATTACTGATTATTGAAAAGAAAATCAATTTTCCGAATCTAAATATTTCGCCGATGCTTTTAGTTCCATTTGTAGAGAATGCTTTCAAACATGGCGATTTTTCTGGAAAAGGTTTTACTTTGAAGATTTCTGATGAAAATCAAAAGCTTAATTTTTATCTTCATAATTTTAGAAAGCAACGTTCCAAAGATTCTCTTTCAGGAATTGGAATCGGAAATGTGAAAAAACGACTGGAAATCCTTTATCCCAAAAAATACGAACTCAATATCATTGAAACCGAAACAGATTTTACAGTAGATTTGAAAATTGATTTGAGAAATGAAAAGAATTAAATGCATCGTTGTCGACGACGAACCACTAGCAGTTTCTTTGCTGGGAAGTTACGTTGAAAAAATTCCGTTTTTTGAGTTGGTTTTTTCTACCGAAAACCCGATTGAAGCTTTAGAATATATTCAGAAAAACGAAGCCGATTTGATTTTTTTGGATATTCAAATGCCAGAATTGACAGGAATCAATTTTATGAAAATCGTCGGTGATAAACTAAAATATATTCTCACAACTGCTTATTCAGAATATGCTTTGGAAGGTTACGAACATAATGTCATCGATTATCTTTTGAAACCAATTTCGTTTGGACGCTTTGAAAAAAGTGCTTTGAAGGCTCAAGAAAGATTTTCTGTTAGTAATGATTCTCAAAATTCTTACTTTTTCATAAAATCTTCCGGACAACAACATCGAGTTAACTTTGATGATATTCTTTTTATAGAAAGCATCAAAGATTACGTCAATATCAAAACTGAAAATCAGGAATATATCGTACTTGACACGTTAAAATCTCTGGAAAATCAATTGCCGGAAAACTTTGCCAGAGTCCACAAATCTTTTATCCTGAACCTTGAAAAAATTGAAAAAATCGACATTAAAAATGTGTTCCTCAGTTCCGGAAAAGAAATCCCAATTGGCGAAACTTACAAATCTGATTTCTTTTTGAAAATTAAGAAATAATAAAATTTTAAATATTTTAAAGTAAAAATTTACGAGTGTCGTCATATTCATATGGACTCGCTATCTTTACAGCAAATGACCGAAACTAGATCTGCATCTATTACAGAGGTCGTAAAAAATTACGGCTCTCAACTCTTGCGCTTTATCAATTCTAAAGTGGCAAAGACAGAAGATGCAGAAGATATTCTTCAGGAAGTATGGTTTCAAACCAGCCGATTGACCAATCTTAATGAGTTGGAAAATGTCGGAGCTTGGCTATATTCGGTAACAAGAAATAAAATTATCGACAGTTATCGAAAGAAGAAAACAGAATCTCTGGAAGATTTTGTCTATCAAGACGAAGACGGCGAACTGAATGTAAAAGATATTCTCTTGGCAGATGAAACCAACAATCCCGAAATTGCAATGTTTAAAGACTTGTTTTGGGAAGAATTGATGAAAGCTTTGGACGAATTGCCAGAAAAACAAAAAAGGGTTTATATTCAAAATGAGCTGGAAGACAGGACTTTGCAGGAAATTGCTGATGAAGAGGGCGAAAATATAAAAACAATTATCAGCAGAAAATCTTACGCAGTGAAACATCTGCGCAAAAGTTTGAGAAAACTTTATGATGATTTGAAAGATTAATATTAAAAGAGATGAACAGAAATAAAAAGAAATTTTGGATGATTTTTCCTTGTGTTATTGGCGCAATGGGATTATTTATATGGTTTTTCCAATGGCTTTGGAATATTCTATTACCCGACATTTTGGGCGTTAAGTCTATCAATTATTGGCAATCGGCTGGAATCTTATTGTTATCGAAAATCTTGTTTGGAGGTTTCAATGGAGCTAAGGAAAAATTCAGAAGACGAAATGATTTTAATAATGAAATAGGAGGAGATAGGAGAGGAAATTGGAAACAAAAATTTGAAACTCAATTTTGTGGAAGTGAGGAAGAACGCGAAAAATTCAAAGAAATGTGGAAACAGAGATTCGAATCTAAGTTCTGCAGACCAGAACCCAGTGAAGAAAAAATGCAATAATTTACTTTAAATAAGTCTAAAATTATTGATAAATATTAATCCGGAAGATATTGATTTTCCGGATTTTTTATTTCTATTTTTTTCATTTGATTCGAACTTTCGGATTCGAAAAAGTGTCAGATTGGATTTTGATTAATTAAAATAGGGGGATGATGTGTATTAAATAAAAATAATGTAATTTCGCAGTCAGAAATTTAAGGGGTGCTGTAACAAGCTGAGATTATACCCAATGAACCTAGAACAGATAATGCTGTTTAGGGAAATGATTTTTAATGGATAATTAAAAATTTAAAAATTAATAAAATATAATTTCCGGAGATTATACATTATTAATTTTTCATTGCTAATTCTTTTCGCCCCTTTTATTCCAATAAATTTTAACAACAAAAATTTAAACGAATGAAAGGATTTATTTTTTTAGGAGTGTTCATTGCTCCATTTTATCTTTCACAAACTGTTCAAGATTCTACACAGATTACTTCAATTCCTGCAGTAGAATTTACCAAAAGAACACCGGTTGCAAAAGCAATCATCAATGTCGAAAAAGATTTGGCAGACAAGAATCTAGGGCAGGATTTACCGATTCTCTTGAAAAACCAAATGTCAGTTGTTTCCACTTCTGATGCAGGAAATGGAGTAGGTTATACAGGTCTTAGGATTAGAGGAACATCCGGAACAAGTATCAATGTAATGTTGAACGGTGTTCCTTATAATGACTCCGAATCACAAGGTACTTTCTTTGTTAATGTTCCGGACTTGACAAGTTCTGCTTCACAAATTGTAATCCAAAGAGGTGTTGGGACGTCTTCAAATGGAGTTTCTGCGTTCGGAGCTAGTGTGAATGTGATTTCGAAAGACCCTTCTGATGAATTTTCTGTGAAAACGGATGATTCTTATGGTTCTTTCAATACTTACAAATATTCTGCTGAGGTCAACTCTGGGAAATTCTGGAAAAACCGATTGTCTGTAATGGGAAGGTACACTTACATACATTCCGACGGTTATATCGATAGAGCTTTTTCAAAACTTCATTCTTATAATTTCTCTGCCTTGTTTCAGGAGAAAAATACGGAGCTAAGATTCTTGGCTTTTGGAGGAAAAGAAAAAACCTATCAGGCTTGGAATGGTGTTGATAAGGAAACTTGGGAAACTAATCCAAGGTATAATTATTCTGGAGAAATTTATGAGGCCAATGGAGACATAAGATATTACGACAACGAAACGGATAATTACAGACAAAATCATTATCAGTTATTATGGAATCAAAAATTCTCTGATAATTGGAAATTAGAAACAACTGCTCATTACACGAAAGGAAAGGGTTATTATGAAAATTATAAACAGGATGCTAAATTTTCTAAGTATAATTTGCCAAATCTTATAGAGGACGGAGTTGAAATTAAAACCACAGACTTTATCAGAAAAAAATGGCTGGATAATGACTTCTATGGTGTAATTTCTACTTTATATGGAAACTTGGGCGATTTAAGCCTTAATGTAGGAGCGGTTGCGAATCAATATTATGGAAGACATTTCGGAAATGTTACGGGCGTTTTTATTCCAGAAATTAATGAATTTGAATATTACAGAAATCGTTCTATAAAGAATGAAGTTTCTGGTTTTGCTAAAGCTATTTATAAACTCAATCAGTTTGAATTCTTTGGAGACTTACAATTGAGAAATATCGATTACGATACAAAAGTCATTCAGCAAGGCGATGATGAAGGTGTGGACCTTGACAAAAAATGGACTTTTTTCAACCCAAAAGCGGGTGTTAATTTTAATATAGAAAACGGGAAATTCTTTGTTTCGTATGCTAATGCACATCGTGAGCCAAACAGAGATGACCTTTTCGCCAATCCGGAAACAAAAGCAGAAACACTTCACGATTTTGAAGCAGGTTGGGAACAGCAGATAGGGAAAGTGGCCTTAACTGCAAATGCTTATTATATGTACTACAAAAATCAATTGGTTTTGAATGGACAAGTCAACAATGTTGGAGCGTTCATCAGAACCAATAGTGGGAAAAGTTACAGACTTGGTCTAGAATTAGGCATTTTGTCAAAGATTACAAAAGATTTACAAGTTTCTGCTAATGCAACTTTCAGTGATAACAAAAACAAAGATTTTTATTTAGAAACCGAATCAGGAATTCAGAATTTAGGAAATACAGAAATTTCTTTTTCACCAAGTTTTCTGGCTAATGGGAATATACTTTATTCGCCTTTCAAAAATTTCAATCTTGGAGTTACGGCGCAATATGTTGGTAAACAATATCTTGATAATAATGGAGATAAAGAGAATCAGTTAGATGCGTATTTTGTTCCTGATTTTAATATGTCATACAAATTGCCTCTCAAGAAACAAGAGGTGGCTTTGAGGTTCTTGTTAAATAATTTCACTGATACCAAGTATGTCAACAACGGTTTTAGTGGACCATATTACTTCGCGCAAGCTGGAATTAACTTCCTTTTTGGGGTTTCTTTGAAGTTAAAGTGAAAATATTTCAATTGAAAATCAATAAGTTATAAATTTTTAAGACCTATTTTGTAAATTTTTATTTGTTAACTTAAAATTAATATTAGATTTACAACAATTTCAAGTACGTGTATAATGTACATTGAAATTATATATAGACCTTAAAAATTTACATTTATGAAAAAAATCTATTCATTAATGCTTGCCGCATTGGCAGGTGTTACACTTTCTGCGCAATTGACTTATACCGTATCGAACGGTGTTTACAAACTAACTTACGGTAAAACAGGTGATTGGAGTTTCTATGACCCGCAAAGTCAACCAACATTTTATGTGCACGTTTGGTCTTCTCAAACAGACGGAGATAACAATCAAGGCAACTTCGATGATGCTTGGAGCAACTCTAATACAACAATGACCTGGAGTGATACGGAAGGTGCTTATGTAGGAACAATTGATTTGAATACAAAACTATTTACAAATTCTAATAGTATAATGTCTTCGGGTACTGTAGTTCAAAGAATTGGTGTTGTGTTCAAAAACAAATCAAATGGCGCTGATTTTCAATCTGGAGATAGAGATTTAGAAGGGCCAACAACTCTGACAACATTGGCTGTTTCAGAATCTAACGGAAAATCAAAATCTCAAGTGGCTGCTGGAAAATTATTCACTTCAGCAAAAGGAAATCTGGAATTAACTGTTTATGATTTCGGAGGAAAAGTAATCAAGACCTTAAAAGTAAATGCAAATGGAAATCCTATCGAATTGAACCTTTCTCAAAAAGGCTTGTATTTGGTAAAGATTTCTGGCAACAACGTTTCAGAAGTTGTAAAATTTGCATATTAACACTTCAATTAATTCATATCAAATCAAAGGGCTGCTGTAAAAGCAGCCTTTTATATTTTCTATAACATCAAAAATTATGTAGTTTTGTGGCGATGAATTTTGAATATCTTTTATATCAATATCTTCTGAAGCATAATAGGGCAGAAGTTCCGGAATTTGGAGTTTTCGAACTTACAAAGGAGTCTGCAAAAATAGATGCTGAGAATTCTATTATCATTCCGCCAAAAGAGACAATTTCTTTTCAGTATAATTTATCTGTGTATGATAACCATTTGGCAAAATATATTGCAGAAGAGACCAAATCTAATCTTTTCATTGTTCAGACAGAACTGAAGTCTGAAGTGGTCAAATGGTTTCAGAAGTTACAGAAAGACAACTTTCTGGATTTGGAAAATCTTGGACAGTTCCGATTGGATGAGCAAAATAATGTTGTCAAGATAACAGATAATAATTCTGATGTTTTTGGTTTCGAAGAAATTAATCTTCAACAGCTTAAAAATAAAAAATCAAAAAGTAGTCCGATAGAAAGTTATGCTTTTAGTAAAGGTGTTATTTGGACTTTCTTAGGATTGATTATTGTTGGTTCCGCAGCACTTTGTCTTTTTGGAGACCAAGAATTGATATTTGGAAAATCATCTCAAATTCCTACAAAAAAAGTGGTCAAAAAAACTATAGTTAAGAAAGTTTTGACAACTCCTAAAACAGATTCAACAAAAATAGATAGTATAAAACCAACAACGAATGCAAAAATCCAAAAAACCAATAGATAGCCTTACGGTAATGACGAACATCGTCTTACCCAACGAAACCAATTCATTAAGAAATCTTTTCGGAGGCGAACTGTTGTCAAGAATGGACAGAGCAGCTTCTATCTCAGCAACCAGACATTGCGAACGAAGAGTTGTAACGGCTTCTGTAAATCACGTTTCCTTTAATCATCCAATTCCAGAAGGGGGAATTGTGGTTTTGGAATCCAAAGTTTCCAGAGCATTCGGAACATCTATGGAAATCTATGTGGATGTTTGGTTAGATGACCCAATCAATCAGACAAAAATCCAGACTAATGAAGGAATTTACACTTTCGTTGCAGTTGATGAATTCAATCGTCCGATTCCAATTCCAAAAATAGAACCTGAAACAGAATTAGAAGTTATCCGTTATGACGCAGCATTGAGAAGAAAAGAATTGTCATTAATTCTTTCCGGAAGAATGAAACCATCAGAATCTATAGAACTCAAAAAATTATTTCTGGGAACAGAATAATTTTAAAATATAAACGAAGAACGGGCTTTATTTAAAGCTCGTTTTTTAATTTTGCACAACCATTTATTGTAAAATTTATTCTAATGAAAATCCTTCAACTCGATAAAAATCATCCATTAATTTCTGAACAACTCACAGCAAAAGGTTTTGTTGTAGAAGAAGACCATTCTTCGACTTATGATGAGGTTTTGGAAAAAATAAAAGATTATCAAGGAATTATTATCAGAAGCCGAATTCCATTAGACAAAAATTTTTTGATGAAAGCTTCTCATCTCAAATTCATTGCGAGAGTAGGAGCAGGAATGGAAAATATCGATATCGAAACTGCTGAGAATTTAGGAATTAAATTAATTAATTCTCCGGAAGGAAATCGTGATTCTGTTGCGGAACACGTTGTTGGGATGTTATTGATTTTGATGAATAGACTATTCATTGCGTCTAATGAAGTCAAAAACGGAATCTGGCTACGCGAAGAAAATCGTGGAGATGAATTGCTAGGAAAAACTTTCGGAATCATCGGCTACGGAAATATGGGAAAAGCCACAGCTAAAAGACTTTCGGGTTTTGGCGTTGAAGTAATTTTTCACGACATTTTACCAAACTTTTCCGATGAATTTGCGACGCAGGTTTCTTTGGAAGAACTCCAAAAAAGAGCTGATATTTTAAGTCTTCACATTCCTTTGACTGCGGAAACTCATTATTTGATTGATGAAGAATTCATTTCGAAAATGGAAAAGAATTTCTATTTCGTTAACACCGCTCGAGGAAAAAATTTAAAAACTAAAGCTTTAGTACAAGCAATTGAGTCGGGTAAAGTTTTAGGCGCTTGTCTGGATGTTTTGGAATACGAAAAATCATCTTTTGAAAACCTTGAAACAGAAAATCAGGACTTGAAATATTTGTTAGATTCTGATAAAGTGATTGTTACGCCACATATTGGAGGTTGGACAAGTCAAAGTAAAATCAAATTAGCTCAGTTTATTGTAGATAAGATTCTCGCCGATTTTAAAAATTAAGTCTCGAAAAATTTCTCCACATTTAACATTTCTTAAGATAATTACTTTCGGTCAAAATTTCATTTTATGTTAACTTGCGAACCTTAAAGAAGTTTGGATATAATGATTTTTAGAAAAGTAATCACAGTAGGTTTAGCGGTTGTATGTATGAGTTCTTGTAAAAAGAAAGAAGAACAAATCAATGAGAATTACGAATCTAAACTCCCCAATTATAGCAACGTAGATTTAACCAAAGTTTTTACACCACAAGAATCTACACTTTCCAACGAAGCTACAATTCTTCCCCAAATCAATAATTATTATCAGAAAATCTGGGAACAAGGCGACCTTAGCGGAGGAATTCTTGTTGCGAAAGGCGACAAAATCATTTTCGAAAAGTACAGAGGTTTTGGAAGAGAAGGCAAACAAATGCCGATTGATGCCAACACGCCACTTCACGTAGCTTCGGTCAGCAAGACGATGACAGCAATGGCTGTTTTGAAATTAGTCGAAGCAGGAAAACTTAAAATGGAAGATGACTTGACCAAATTCTTTCCAAAGTTTCCATATAAAGAAATCACGGTTTTCAGTCTGTTGTCGCAAAGAAGCGGACTTCCAAAATACGAACATTTTGACCAAGGTATAAAACCTGCTCCGGAAGAACTCAAAAAAGAATTTTTGACGAATCAGGATGTTCTGGATATGCTCATCAAATACCAGC
This sequence comes from uncultured Weeksellaceae bacterium, assembly GCA_963530025.1. Lineage (GTDB taxonomy): Bacteria > Bacteroidota > Bacteroidia > Flavobacteriales > Weeksellaceae > Epilithonimonas. The sequence goes on along the minus strand of CAUSBY010000002.1, from coordinate 33,108 downwards.
CGGCTTTGGCGAGAATGTCCAACACCGGATTTATGTATTGCAATACCAACTTTGCTTTGTTGGCGCTGATTGTTGAGAAAGTTACCGCAACGCCTTTTCCTGAGGCGATGCAGGAGATTGTTTTCAAACCTTTGAAAATGAATCATACCTATATTTTCCAGAAAAAAGATATCCCAACAGCTTCACAATCGTTCTTTAGCGGTTACAGATTGTATCCTTTGGACAAGCTGGATTTGATTTACGGCGACAAAAATGTTTACACAACGCCAAAAGATTTGCTTAATTTTTCCATTGCGTTATATTCCAAAGATTTCCTGAAACCAGAGTTGGAAAATAAAATATTCGAACCTTACAGCAACGAGAAAAAAGGAGTCAACAATTACGGACTTGGTTTCCGAATGAAAGAATTTGATAATGGCGAAAAACTGACTTATCACAACGGTTGGTGGCACGGAACCAATTCTGTTTTTGCGCATCTTTTGAAATCAAAAGTGACGATTATTGCTATTGGGAACAAGTATTCTGGGAAAGTTTATTCTGCGTTGTCGTTATCCGGATTGTTTGAAAATTTTCCTTTCGAAATGGATAAATTCAACAAAACAATGAATCCGAAAGGAGCCAGCGAAAAAGATTCGGCGTCTGCAGGAAACGGCGAATTGTAGAATATTTTGGGCGCCTTTATCCGCCTTCCGTTCCCGCTTTTTTCTTTTTTCTCAAAAAAGAAAAAGAGCTCCACTCAAGTCGGGGCGCAGATTCAATATAAAAACAACATTTAACAATAAAAACACAATTTTGTCATTCTTAGTTACTTTGAGCGACACATAACGTAAGAATTTTAAAAATATTATAAAAAATAATAAATTGATTATCAGAACTTTAATAATTATTAAAGTTCTTTTTTTATTTTTGATGTAATAATTTGTAATTCCAAAATGTCTTACTTTTAAACAACCAAGAAATTAGAAAGGTTTCAAGACAAGAAAACTTTTAACCTAAAACATTAAACTGAATCTATGACTCAAGAACACTTTAAACAAACGGTATTTATTCTCAAGGATGAGATGTATCGTTTTGCGAAAAAGTTTTTGATGAGCGCAGACGAAGCTGAAGATGTGGTAATGGATTTGATGATGAAGTTTTGGCAGAAGAAAGAAGAATTAATGGTTGTAGAAAATCTGAAAAGTTTTGCCCTGCGAAGTGTAAAAAACGAATGTCTGAACCGCTTGAAACATCACGAAGTGAAACTCGGATTTGCAAGTCAGACGAGGCACAATTCGGAACTTTATCAGATTGAGACAAATAATATGAAAGAGCAGATTTTGGGATTTATCAACCAACTGCCCGAGAAACAAAAAATGGTCATTCACTTAAAAGATGTCGAGGAATATGAGATTTCGGAGATTTCGGAAATGATGGAAATGGAAGAAAATGCAGTCCGAGTCAACCTAATGAGAGCCAGACAAAAAGTGAAAGAATCAATTAACAAACTTTATGCGTATGAAAACCGACAGATACAAGGATTGGGAATCTAAATTCTTCGAAGGCGAAGAGTTGACGCCGGAAGAGGAATTGTTCCTGAAAAATGAAAGCGATAATCCTTATTTTTCTTTTCTAAAAGAGGAGAAACAGGAGAAATTAGATATCAACTTCGAGGATTTCTTAAACAAAGCGACAAAGCAAAATGTGACAGAAGAACCGAAAATAGTGGCGCTTCCGATTGCAAAAAGAAAATCTTATACACAATATTGGATGGCGGCGAGTTTAGTTTTATTAATGGGAATCGGTGGATTTTGGATGTTTAACAATCCGGAAAATATAGACCCTCAAATTGTGAAACATACAGAAACTCCTAAGAAAGTTGAAACTCCAGAAGTTTCAGCAATTGAAGAAGCTTCAACTCAACAACCGGTTTTAGCTCAACAAAATGCACAGTCTGAAACACAAAAAATTGAGAAAAAAAATGCAGTTGAAAATCAAGAATCAAAAGCACAGTTCGCTTATCATCAACCAAAAGAAATTAAAACAGATAATCAAAATCAAAATAAAGTAAACTCGGATTCGGATTATAATCCTAATTATGTTATCATCAATGGAAAACCAATCTATAGCGAACAGGAAGCTATTGCGGTGACAGAGGATACTTTTAATTATTTCGCAAGTAACGTTACTCAAACCATAAATCACGCAGAGTCTGCCCAAAGTCAATCATTAGACTTTTACAGGATTCTTAATTTTTAAATATTAATTAATTGAAATCGCTATCGAAGAATATTCTGAAAATAGTACTAAATTAAAATGGCGATTGCAAGACCTTAGACAAAATCATTATGAAATCGTTTTACGATTGCATAAGACCTTAAACAAATTATAAAATTACTTATGAAAAAAATATCATTATTAATCGTATTATTTCTTCTCTCGACGAATATTTTCGGACAGACAGAAGAACTCAATAAGCTCTTTGATAAGTATCAGGACACAGAAGGCGTGACCTCTATCAAGATTGCAAAACCAATGTTCAAATTATTGAATAATCTTAAAATCGATAACGAAGAATTGGGGAAAATTCAACCACTTCTTGCAAAGGTAAATGGATTGAAAATGCTGATTCTGGAAAAACCAGAAATTTCAAAAAATCCGCTTATAGATGAGAAGAAAATCGAAAAAGAAATTGCGAATTCTCTCAAGAATATGAAGTATGAGGAATTGGTGACTGTGAACAATCGTGATGCTAAAATTAAGTTTATGGCGCAGGATATTACAGCGAATGTGATGGATAATCTTATTCTCAATATTATGTCGGAAGACAGTTCTGTTTTGATGATGCTTGATGGAAAAATCTCGATGGATGACGTGAGCAGAATGATGGAAGAGACCCAAAATGTAACTTCTATTAATCCTGCAAAAACGATTAACTCTTCCACATTTAATAAAACCAGCACATCCACCCATACAATTACTGACAGTTCGGGAACAACAACCTTTACAACTACAAATGATTCTGGAACATCTAATGTCGGAAGTGAAAGAAATGTTCCTGCTTTCAATGGGATAGAAACTTCATCAGGTGTTGATGTAGAATTCACTCAAAGTACAAAGCAAAGTGTGGTTGTAAAAGTGGAGCCTGAAAAACAGCAGTATGTTATCACAGAAGTTGAAAACGGTGTTTTGAAAATCTTCGTAAGAAATAAAGGCGTTAAAAACTTGAATTTCAACAGTCTTAAAGTCATCGTTTCCGGACCAAAATTATCAAAATTGATTACCAAATCAGGCTCTATTTTCAAAGCTGTAAACCCTGTCAGCGAATCGACTTTTGCAGCAAGCTGTTCATCTGGTTCACAGGTTTCAGGAAGCTTCAAAGTCTCTACAAACACAGCATTGGATGTTTCTTCTGGTGTAAGTGTAAAAATGAATCTGGAAACCAAATCTCTAGCTTTGGAAGCAAGCAGCGGAAGTTCTATCAAATTGTCAGGAAAAGCAGATTCGGGAGTTTACAGTGCAAGCAGCGGAAGTTCTATCTCAGCAGGCGATTTTGTAACCAAATCTGCAGTTGTAGATGCATCTTCCGGAGCAAGTGTGAAAATCAACACAACGGAAAGTTTAACTGCAAGTGCAACATCAGCAGCGTCTGTACAATACAGAGGAAATCCTTCTAAAGTGACAAAATCTGCCAACGAAAGAACAGGTTCAACTATTAACTCGATAAACTAAAGAATTATGCTAAGATTTGTATACATTATCATTTTGACGATTGTCGGTTTTTTTCTACAGTCGTGTATGGTTTCTCAAAGAAAAGTTCACACCGATTTTTTTGATAATCCAGGGTTCAAAGAAAATTCCACTTTTGTGAGTATCAATGTTCCGACTTTCTTAGCTAAATCTTATGTGAAGCAGGCTTTGAAAGAAGACGGAGAAAGTCAGGAAGTGATAGACCTAGTAAAGAAAATCAGCGACGTAAAAGTTCTGATTGTTGAAAGTTCCAAAACACCAGTCAAAGCAGAATTCCAGAAATATCTTGACAAAAATAACTACGAAGAATGGATGTCTGTAAAACAGCAAGGAAATCTGATAAGCCTTAATGCTAAACAAACAGACGACATCATCAAACGTATGATAATTACAGTCAAAGATGATAATGATGAAACGATTTTCGTAGATGTAAAAGGAAAATTCACGCCGGATGATGTTTCAAAAATCATCAATGCGACAGAAAAAAATCAAATCAAAATCAATAGAAATTAATTTTTCAAGACCACTATTTTGTAGTGGTTTTTGTGCTTTGGATAATTTTGGATTTCCTGTAATTCGCAATTTTTTTGATTAATTCCAAAGGAAGTTCTAACGATAATGGAATCTGAATCGCACCTTTCGAAGTCTTGTAATTTTCTAATTCTTTTTCAAAAACTACAATCGCTTCCGAACCAGGATAAATTCCAATATGATTTTTATATGCAGCAAAGTGAATCAAGTTTTTATTCTTGAATGTAAATGTAGGAATCGCATATTTGATACATTCCTCCACTTCCGGAATTTCGTTTTTGATTTCATTTCGGATTTGTTCTAATTTATCAATAATGTCTTTATCAAAATCAGAAAAATACTCATCAAAATTTTTATGTTGATTCATTTTTAGAAATGAACTTTGGTTACTTTATCGTGAGACTTCAAGTAGAGTGGGAGCGCAGCGGAACCATACCACTTATAAATTTCAACATCAAAAATTCCGGATTTGACAGACGGGTCGGTCAAAACTAAACTTTCTGCTTCTTCCTTAGTTTTTGCATCAAGAATGAAAATTCCACTGTAATCATTTTGATTTTTCTCTGCCATTGGTCCTGCGACAATCAGCTTTCCGTATTTTGCCAGTTTGTTGATGTTTTCCATATGACCTTTCATTAATTCTGATTTTTTGGCTTTATCTGTGATTTCAGCTTTTCCTTTTTTGAGAATAACTAAATAATAAGATTTCATTCCATATTGGTCGGCTCCGAGAGAGTCTGCTAATTTCTGGTCAAAACCTTTAGTCTGAGCATTGATGAACGATGAAAATATGATTAAAGAAAGAATTGTAAATAGTGATTTCATCTTTTTAAGTTTCTTTCAAAATTAAAATAAAAAACGAAATCTCAAATTGGCATAGGGCAATTATCTTCGAAACCTAAAATATTCGGTCAATTCGTGTTTTTTACCTTTTAGAAAATCAGAAGCTATTTCCATTCCGATGACTGAAAAAGTAATTCCGTTTCCTCCAAAACCTAAAACAAAATAAGCGCTTGGGAAATTGGGATGTTCACCAATATAAGGCAATCCGTCTTTGGTTTCTCCGAAAGTTCCAGCCCAAACGAAATCGGTTCGAAAGTTATTTTTAGGAAGGTATTTATCAAGTTTTTTGACCAGTTTTTTTTCTTTATCTAAAAGTAAAGAATCTCGTTTTTGAGCATCTACAAATTCTTCATCTTCACCACCAATTAAGATTCTATTATCGTCCGTTGTCCGCATATAAATGTAAGGTTCAGCCGTGTTCCAAACTAATAAATTATTCATTTCTTTGTGGCTTTTCTCGTGACGTTCACCGACAATTGCATATGTTGATAAAAGGTTGACGAATTTGTCTTTGATGATTTCGGTACTTTCGAAACCATTGCAGAAAATCGCCTTTTTAGCTTTGATTTTGTTACCAAATTCCGTGGTTGCAGTGACTCCATTTTTTTTGTAATTGAATTCAATAATATCAGTTTTATCGAAAATCTGCAATCCTTTTTTATGATTATAATGCAGAATGTCGTGAGCTAAACAAAAAGCATCAATACTTCCACCTTGTTCCGATAAGATTCCACCAAACGTATTATCAATTTTAAATTTCTTTTTGATTTCATCTGCTGAAAGCCATTTCACAGGAAACTTCGCCGCTTTTCTTGCTTCGAATTCTTTTTTCAAATCATCCACATCTTTTTTGAAAGCTGCGAAATATAGTGATTCCTTTTTCTTAAAACCGCAATCTGATTTCACTTCTTTAGCAATTTTCTGCAAATCATCAATCGAATCATAACAAGCCCAATAAGATTTTTCTGCACCTTTTCTTCCAATCATTTTGGAGAGTTCAAAAAGCGGGACATCAATCTCATATTGCAACATAGAAGTTGTGGCACTAGTACTTCCGTTTCCGATTTCTCTTCTATCAACTAAAACAGTTTTGTGACCGTCTTTTATCATTTGATGAGAGAGAAGAGAACCTGTGATTCCGCCTCCAACTATTAAGATTTCGGTTTCAATATTTTCTCGAAGTGAAGGATAAGAATGTTTCAATCCATCTTTTACAAGCCAAAATGGTTCGGGAGATTTTAGTTTCATAGTTTCTTTTTGATTTGATTGTTTTTGCTAATCAAAAAGTAAACCGTTGGATTTTTGGCAATAAAAAACCGCAGAACTTTCTGCGGTTTTGATTTTATTTCTTAATGAATTTAGAAGTTAGATTATTTTTATCAGTTGTTACTCTGATGTAATAAACTCCGTTGATGAGTTTTCTAACATCAATTCGATTATTTGAGTTTAATTCTGAAATTATTTTTCTGCCTGTCGAATCGTAAATCTCAATGTTGTTGATTTTTTCTTTTGTGACGATGTTGATAAAATCAGACGTTGGATTTGGGTAGATTTTTAAAGTATTATTTTTATCGACTTCATTAGTTGTGAGAACTTCCTCTTCTAAAACAGCGATATAATAATTATCCCCATTTAAGTTATTAATATCACCATTTAAAATGCTGTTGCTAGCTGTATTACCAGCTATTACAATTTTACCATTTGGAAGAGGAGATATGTCTAAATTTGTAAAAGTTAAGTCATTGATATTGACATCAGATGATGAAATAGAACTTGTTTCCTTAACATATTTTGAGTCTCCATTAGTATCAAGTTTCAAAATACTAGTAAATAATTTATTTGGAGCTGTTATATAATCTTTGTCTTTAATTTTAATTCTGTCTCTCCAATAGCCATAAATATAAATGTTTGAAGCAATATCCAAACCTATTTTTGCATAATTATAGGTATTAGAGAATGTTGGAGTTTCCCATTGCACATCTCCATCTTTTGACACTTTAGCAATAAAATTATTAGCGATACTAGAGTCGGCTGGCGTTGGGTGAAGTTGGCCATCAAAACCGTAATACGTATTGGTTATAGAATTTTTTCCAAAAACGCCATAAACAATAAAATCTGAACCATTATATTTCACATCAGACAGCCATCCGCTTGATTGGTCATTTGGTAAATCCTCATAAAAGTTTTTACCATATATTGGAGTGCCGTTAGAATCCAATTTTAGCATTAAATAATCTTGGTTTTGGGAATTGGAAGGGATTATTATATTATCAAATTGATATTCACTAAAATTATTTAGATAGGCTTCTATAAACGCATAAATATTATCGTTTTCATCAAAAGACAAAATAATTGGCATAGAAATAAAGAACTTGTCATGAAATTGTTTTACAAACTTAACATCTCCATTTTGAGAAATTTTAATTATTACAAATGTTGGATCGAAATCATTTATAAAATAAGTAGTATTGTCAAAAATAAATGTTTTGTTTGTATAAAAGGAAACATAAGAATCACCTTTGTGCTCATATACAGAATAGGAATCAAGATATCCAGAATAAGTTTTTATCCAATTAACATTACCTAAGCTATTGAAATTTGTAATAAAAGTTTTTCCATTAGAGTTAGGTAACAATTCGTAAGTATTATTGCTATATAGATAACAATTGTTGGTTATTCCACATTCAGTTATTGCTGTGAGGTTTCCATTGTTGGTGATTGAAACATTAAAATTAATGTCGTATAAATATGAGTTATATATTTGAACTCCTGTAAGTCCCGAGGACCATTCTAAACTTCCATTCGCAGAAATTTTAGAAAATATTTGTGAATAAGAGTTATCGATTGGATTAGTGAGATCTTTTCCAAAGTAATTAGAAACATCATCTTTTATGATTACTGCATTGACAAAACTCCCATCAGGCATTGCCTTAAAAGCATTAGAGGAAATAATACCTTTTTTTGTGATAACCTTTTTCTCGAAATTATTCGAAATAGAAAATTGCCATCTTTCATACACAACTAATTCATTGTCTTTTACATCACTCAAGAAAGATTTGTTATCTATTGATTTAAAATCAAAGTTTGCATTTATTTTACCATAAAAATTATTGTACGAGTCTGAAGGTTGTCCATTTTCATCATACGTTAAAAAAAATGAAGTATTTAAATTTACCGCATAATCTGTATTAAAAAACTTAATCCCGAGGGAATTACTAAAAGTTGAAGAATAATATAAATGTAAATTTTGATTTGGGAGTTGATAGAGTTTTATATTATGGAAGTCGATTGGTTGAAATATTTTGTTTCCGGCAAACCATAATAGATTTGTTAATTCTGCGGATATTCTTCCTGCATATAAGTTATTCCCATCATCATCCATATTATAATTACAATCAGACACTAATCCATTTTCGCCAAAAGCCTTAATTTTTTTTGGACTTATTCCTACAAAACTCAAGGTTCCATCCGATAAAAACTCTAGATCAACTATAGAGTTTCTACTTGTAATAGATAGAGAGTTTTCATAAAATTGTAATGAGGACTTGACATTGAAATCTAAATCTGATTTTAAAACAAAGGCGGCTCCTTTTGCTAGATTTTCACTTCCGAATATACCTCCAAGATATGTACTGCCCGCAAAATACAAACTTTGGTCTTTTGTTTCCAAAGAGGTTAACGTAAAGTCAGAGTTGTAGAAAGAAGAAATTAATTCCCCAGTCACATCATTGAATCTAAATATTTTATTATTAATAAGAAAAAAAGCATTACCATTTTGTATGCTTACATCAAAATATTTTTTTAATGCCATTGGTTCAACACTGTTAGACCAAAGCACATTTCCATTGTCATCCATCTTCATTATAACCCAATCTTTTTCGATTGAGTTATAAGTCGAATTATTAAGTGTTACAGAACCCTTAAAATTAAAAACAATATAAGTTTGGTTATTTTTGGAATAAACTAAATATGGCTTGATGCTTCCTTTGCTACTCGGAGCAATTGTTTTAAGCCAGATTTTTTGCCCAACTTGATTATCGGACTTTAGAACAAATAAACTATTTGTATTGGTCGTAGAAATATTCTCGTTTCCTAAACTAAACTCACCATTAGAATATCCAACAGTAATATTATTCTGATTGTCATCAAAAACTGTTTTGAAGACCTCTCCACCATTATAAGTATTGACTTGATGTAGTGTTTTTAAATTTAAAGAAGTTTCCTGAGCATAAGTAAAGATTCCGAAAATTAATAAACTCAGAAAATAAAAATTTTTCATAGTAAATAAGTTTTGTTGTAAAATTACAAAAAAACCTCAAAGTAAATTTATTGAGGTTTGATTTTAAATAATTGGCTGGTGACCTTTGTCTACATATTTCTTCTGTACTTACCACCTACTTCAAACAAAATATTGATAATTTGTCCAAGAGAGCAATATTTCATTCATTCTTTTATTTTTTAATGAATTTTGAAGTCAGATTATTTTTATCAGTTATTATTCTAATGTAATAGACACCTTCTAGAAGTTTTCTGACGTCAATTTGATTTTTTGAAAGTGTGACAATATTTATTTTTCTTCCTGCAGAGTCATAAATCTCAATATTTTTGATTTTTTCTTTTGTAATGATGTTGATGATATCCGAAGTAGGGTTGGGGTAGATATTAAAGGTGTTTTTTGGAATATCTTGAGTTGCCAATTCTTCTTTTTCTAAAAATAGGATATAATTATTAAAACCTCCTAAATCATCAAGTGTATGGTCTAAAACAGAATGTTTATAGCTGTTAGAAATAATAGCAATTTTATCTTTTCCATAAACATTTAAATAAGGGTTGCTTTCCGAATAATCAATAGGCTTATAATATTTTAAATTTGCGTTTGCATCAAGCTTGAATAATTTGGTATATAAATTTGATGACGCGACTATTTCATTGTTTCTATAATTCATTGAACCTTTCCATATATCAATGATATAGATATTCTTATCTTCATCAAAATCAATATTGTTTGAATTGTAATTTTTAGTTGACGTAAATGGAGAATTTGAATAACCAGAAGAAAAGAAAGGATATGACCAAAGGATATCCCCTATAATAGTGATTTTTGAGATTAATGAAGTAGGATTGTATAAAGTATCTGGATAAGGATTTATAAAAGGTTCATTTTGTAGATTCATATTATCACTTGTATAACCGTACAAAACAAAATCCTTACTGTCAAATTTAACATCAGTATTTACATATTCATAATTGCCAGCATTGTTTGAAAGATAATTTTTAGCTAGTATTATATTTCCCTGCGAATTCATTTTTAACATCACGAATTTATAATTACTTTGCCCATTCTGCGGAATTGTTACGGAGTCAAAATGCATATCACTATTTTGATTTTCTACATTAAAGAACATATAGATATTGTTCTGTTGGTCAAACCGCGTAAATAATTCTGAACTTACAATATATGGAAATGATTTGAAGAAAATCTTATTTCCATTGGTGTCAAGTTTTAATATGAAAAAACTATTTCCAGAAACTTGAAAATTTTCGTTATTATAATGTAGGTCTGAAGAAGTCTTTCCTACGATTATAATATTTCCTATATTATCATAATAAGCAGACATGTCTTTTGCCAAAGGTCCTGTTGGAGCAACGATATAACTAAGATAATTTGACCATTTAAAAGAGCCATCATCATTGAATTTTGATATTTTTGCCCCCGAATAAAATTCTTCAGAATTTCCTTTGCTGTCTGTAATCTTGCAAGATAAAAAATCATTGTGAAAGCAATTGAATACAGAAACTATCTCTTTGTTATTGTTAATGTCAATGCGATGTCCTTCTATCCAATAATCAGTGTAATTATCTATAACACCTTCTGCTTTTATTTTCCATTGCAGATTGCCATTGGACGATAATTTTGAAATGATATTGTTGTTAGCCGTTTTTTCATTTTCCTGTCCAAAATAGTTAAATAATTTTCCTTTTGTAACATAAGAATTATAAATATCGCCATTTTCATAAACCTTAAATAATTCTCGACTTCGAAGATAGCCAAATTCACTATTGGGCCGATAAGTTCTAATTACAGATAGGTCTGCCTCATTATTTTCTTTTTTTAGAATATCTGTACTGTAAAAACTTTCCGTATTTGAAAAATCAAATCTTGGAACGGTCACATATATATTCTCCGAATCATGTTTAATATCAACATCATAATATCCATTATAATTATCGAACGGGATTCCATTAATAGAATTACGGAGAGTACCATCTTTTTTGATATTGAAAAATGCTCTTCCTGTGAAACTATAGAAAATATTATTATAATAATAGCCACTTAAATTGGGTTGTCCAAAAACAATGTTTACATCATTGTCACTTCCTTTATAAAGTTTTGGCCCCCAAAAAGGTGAGATGTAGCTATTTGATAAGTGACCATATATCCATTCTGAACTAGTAAAATCTAAATTGAATTTTGCTACCCAGAAATTACTAGTATAACCAGCTTGACTCGCATTTTTTAAACCTATTTTGACATAACCCGAACTACTTTCTGCAATAAGATTTCCGCTGAAAGATAATGATAATATAATATAGAGTGTATTGTCGTCAGAAATGAAGATGTCAAAAATTCTAGATGATTGATTAGGGTTTCCATATAATTTTAAAAAAGATTTAGGTTCGAAATTTAAATCTGTTTTTAAAATAAACCCAGCATTTGTGTTAAAATTACTCCCTAGAATCTGAATGGTGTTATTCGCAGAACATGATAAAAATAATTCATTATTCTTCAGTTGAATTGATGATATGGTAATATCTGTGTACGTTTTCTGATTAATGATTTCTCCATTGTCAACATTTAGACTTAATAGATTTCGGTCATTGAGATAAAATAATATATTTCCCTCTGTTACAATTTTTGCATTGGAATTGTTATATATGGCAGGCTGATCAATTTTAGCCCCCCATAATAGGGTTCCATTATTGTCGTATTTTAGAATAATAACTTTTCCGGCCTCCGTTGGAACATAAGAATTGCCATTTATTTCTATCGTTCCTTCAAATGTTGCAGCAACATATATATTGTTATTGATGTCAATCGTAATATAATAAGGTTGGATTTTTCCACCAATCCCTGCATTAAGTGTCTTAAGCCATATTTTTCCACCAGTATTTTTATCGGTCTTTACAATGTAAAAATCATTTATACCAATGGTCGGAATTGTCTCATTCAAAAAATTATAAGGACCATTTGCATAGCCTGTAGATATATGATTCCCATCGCTGTCAAACATTGTTTTTAGAAGCTGACCACCATTATAGGTGTTGACTTGAAATAATTTTGTTGTATTTAAAGGATTTTCCTGTGCAATTGAAAAAATAGATAAAAAAAGAATAGTTAGAAAATATAGTTTTTTCATGAAATAGTTTTTTCCAAAAATAATAAAAAAACCTCAAGGAATTTTCCTTAAGGTTTGATTTTAAATAATTGGCTGGCGACCTTCGCCTACATATTTCTTCTGTACTTTCCGCCTACTTCAAATAAAGCATTGGTAATCTGTCCAAGCGAACAATATTTCACGGCATCCATCATTACTGCAAATAAGTTTTGCTGATTAATTGCTGCGTGTTGCAACGTTTTCAATGCTTCTGCAGATTTATCTTCATTAGAATTTTGGAAATTATGAAGCATCTTAATTTGGAATTGCTTTTCTTCCTCAGTCGAACGGATAACTTCTCCCGGACGAACTGTCGGCGAACCGTCTTTTCCTAAGAAAGTATTCACCCCGATGATTGGATATTCTCCGGTGTGCTTTAACCATTCGTAATGCATTGATTCTTCCTGAATTTTTGAACGTTGATACATCGTTTCCATCGCTCCAAGAACACCACCTCTTTCTGTAATTCTGTCGAATTCTGTGTAAACAGCTTCTTCCACCAAATCCGTCAATTCTTCAATAATAAATGAACCTTGAAGCGGATTTTCGTTTTTCGCCAATCCTAATTCTTTATTGATAATCAACTGAATTGCCATTGCTCTTCTTACAGATTGTTCAGTTGGAGTTGTAATTGCCTCGTCATAAGCATTCGTGTGTAATGAATTACAGTTATCATAAATCGCATAAAGCGCTTGAAGAGTTGTTCTAATGTCATTAAAATCAATCTCTTGAGCGTGAAGCGAACGTCCCGAAGTTTGAATGTGATATTTTAACATTTGACTTCTTTCGTCGGCTCCGTATTTCAATTTCATTGCTTTTGCCCAGATTCTTCTTGCAACACGTCCGATTACTGAATATTCAGGGTCGATACCGTTGGAGAAGAAGAAGGATAAATTCGGTGCAAAATCGTTGATATCCATTCCTCTCGACAAATAATATTCAACATACGTGAAACCATTTGCCAACGTAAATGCTAACTGAGAAACCGGATTTGCTCCCGCTTCTGCAATGTGATAACCCGAAATTGAAACAGAGTAGAAGTTTCTCACTTTTTCTTTAATGAAATATTCCTGAACGTCACCCATCAATCTCAATGCAAATTCAGTAGAGAAAATACAAGTATTCTGCGCTTGATCTTCTTTTAAAATATCAGCTTGAACGGTTCCACGAACGGTTGCGATGGTTTTAGCTTTAATTTCAGCATAAGCTTCTGCAGGAATTACTTCGTCTCCCGTGATTCCTAATAGTTTTAAACCTAAACCATTATTGGAAGGAGGTAATTCTCCGTTGTATTTTGGTCTTGCTAATCCTTTGTCGTCGAATTTAGCTTTTAAAACTTCCTCAACTTTAGATTCTAATTGATGTTCAACAATATATTTTTCAACATTTTGATCGATGGCTGCATTCATAAAGAAAGCCAACAACATCGGAGCAGGACCGTTAATCGTCATTGAAACCGAAGTCAATGCATTCACCAAATCAAAACCTGAATATAGTTTTTTAGCATCATCCAAAGTCGCAATCGAAACTCCCGCATTTCCGATTTTACCGTAAATATCTGGTGGTAAAGCCGGATCTTGTCCGTACAATGTTACCGAGTCAAAAGCCGTAGATAAACGTTTTGCAGGCATTTCCGCAGAAACATAATGGAATCTTCTATTGGTTCTTTCAGGGCCTCCTTCTCCTGCGAACATTCTCGTCGGATCTTCTCCGGTTCTTTTGAAAGGATAAATTCCTGCTGTAAAAGGAAACCCTCCCGGAAGATTTTCCTGACCTTTCCATTTAATTAAGTCACCCCAATCATTGTATTTTGGTAATGCAATTTTTGGAATTCTTAAATGAGATAAAGATTCTGTTGAGGTTTCAACTTTAATTTCTTTTCCTCTTACGAAATATGAATAAAACTCTTCGTGGAAAGCTTTTTTCGTGTCATCCCAAGTCCTTAGGAAGTCGATATTTTCCTGTTGAAGCTCTTTTTCAGCTTTTTGATATTCTGCGTCTAAAGTTTCATTTGAAATGATTTTTTTAACGCCATCAATATGATACATTTTTCTGGCTAATTCAGCTTGTTTTTCAATGTTTGCATCATATTGTTTGTTGTTTTCAACGATTTCAGATAGATAACGAACTCTTTTTGGAGGAATAATCGTTACTTCGTCTGTAATTTCCTGTTCAACAAAACCTTGTAGATTTAAATCAGCAAATTTGTCGTTTACTTTAGAAACCAATCTGTTGTATAATTCAGTTGTTCCGTGATCGTTGAATTGAGATGCTTTTGTTGCATAAACCGGCATTTCATCCAATGGTTGTTCCCACAGTAAATGGTTTCTCTGGAACTGTTTTCTAACCGCTTGAAGTGCATCAAGAGCACCTCTTTTGTCAGATTTATTTAAAGCAACCAAATCCGCATAATCCAACATGTCGATTTTTTCCAACTGTGTTGAAGCTCCATATTCAGGAGTCATTACGTACATTGAAACATCAGCAAAATCAGAAACTTCCGAACCGGATTGTCCGATACCCGAAGTTTCAAGAATGATAACATCAGGGTGAGCTAATTTCAAAACATTCAAAGCGGAATGAATGAACGGAGAAACAGAAACGTTGTTTTCTCTCGTTGCCATCGAACGCATATAAACTCTCGGATCATTGATCGCGTTCATTCGAATTCTGTCACCCAAAAGCGCACCTCCTGTTTTCTTTTTTGAAGGGTCAATGGAAATAATAGCAATTTTTTTATCCGGATTTGAACGAATGAAACGTCTTACCAATTCGTCTGTCAAAGAAGATTTTCCGGCTCCACCCGTACCAGTGATACCGATGATTGGAATATTTAAATCTTTTGATTTTTCATCGATCGCAGCAACCAATTCAGGTTTTTCTTCTGAAAAGTTTTCAACCGCAGAAATAATTTTAGCAATACTTGTTGAGTTTTCAAAACTAATTGAATCTAAATCACTTGCCTCTACTTCTTTTCCTGTCGCGAAGTCGGATCTTTTCACCAAATCATCGATCATTCCTTGAAGTCCAAGTTCACGACCGTCATCCGGAGAATAGATTCTGTCGATTCCGTAAGACATAATATCTTCGATTTCTTCAGGTAGGATTACACCGCCACCGCCACCAAAAATCTTGATTTGCGGAGAGTTTTTCTCTCTTAAAAGGTCGTAGATGTATTTAAAATATTCGTTGTGACCGCCTTGATAAGAAGTTAATGCGATTGCGTTTGCATCTTCCTGAATAGCTGTGTTTACAACTTCTTCGGCCGATTTGTCGTGACCAAGATGGATGACTTCGCATCCTGTTCCCTGAATTACACGGCGCATAATATTGATTGCAGCATCGTGACCGTCAAACAATGATGCGGCAGTTACAATTCTTACTTTGTTTGTTGGAGTATATTTTTGGCTTTCCATTTCATAAAATCGATAGTTTCCAAAGATAATATTTTTTGTGAAATGGGAAAGAGACAGAAGATGGATGTTTGGAAGTCGAGAGTTTGAAGGTTTGAGAATAGGAGGGTTCGGAATTTTTTGTGTAGGGCAATTGAAAACGAAAATCCATAGCCCCGATTGCAACGGTTACCCCACAGCAAGCATCGGGAAATGCTGTTGTGCGAGGAGTATGAGTGGAAAGCGGGATTAAGCTCCTGAAAAAAATTATTGCTTGATGAACTTGAAGTTTTTGTTCCCTTCCTGTGTTTTGATAATCAACATATAAACGCCACTTGGAAGCTTGGAAACATCTATTTTAGATTTAGTTTCTGATAACATTTGTTTTCCACTCAAATCATAGATCTGAACTTTTTGGATGTCATATTTTGAACTTATGATGTTGAGATAATCCGAAGTTGGATTTGGAAAAATATTGAAATATTTCGCAGCCTCGGCAGTTCCAAGGAATTTTACAAGAGAGATAGGTTCTCTGAAAAGTGACAGGTCAAAAACGACATTGTTATCCAAAACAGAGTAAGTGTAAGCTTCTACTGTGTACGTGGCATAATCTGATTCTTCTACATTGTTGAAAGTCAAATCAGTAGTGGTAGTATTGGTCTTTTGATCCAAATTTTTGAACCAAGTGAAGGTGTAACCATTCCCAGAAAGAGATTGGTCTAGTTTTGCCGATTGTCCGATAATACCTAAAACTTCTTTTTCTCCATCATAACGCTGAGGTGAATAATTGAGTTCTGTTTGCTCATTGTAATCTACAATATAATTGGATAGCTGATTTTTGTTAAAGCGGTTGTTGCTAAGATGTGTTATTTCTGGCAATTTGTCGTTGAGGTCGCCCCAAAGTTGATTGCTGTTGAGATTCAGCATCAATAATTTTGGCATTCCTAAAAATTCGGAAGGGATGTTGCCTGATAATAAATTGTTATTCAGAAATAATTGCTGAAGATTTGTAAGTCCAGCTAATAAAGACGTTCCTCCTGATATTTTGTTTCTTCCCAAGTTAAGGGTTTGAAGTTTTTTCAACTGTGAGATCTGTGCAGGAATCTGTGTCAATTGGTTGGTTTCCAAAGAGAGCCATTCCAAATTGGTCAAAGTTGATAATCCAGAAGTATTTAACTCTGTAAAATTGTTGTTGCTCAAATTAAGACTTGTAAGTTGAGTTAATTGAGAAACTTGAGTTGGAACTTGAGTTAATTGATTTCCTGATAGTGAGAGCGATGTCAATTTTGAAAGTCCAGCAATATTACCGTATGCATTGACGGGAATTGGATTGTTGTCAAGAATCAAAGTTTCCAAATTAGAAAAAGTTGTAATCTTTGCAGGGATATTTTGTAATGCAAGATCAGCGATATTCAGAACTTTAATATTGTTGAAACTCTGAAGTAATGCGTTCACATCCGGAATTGTAAAACTATTTCCACCAATCGCAAAGTCTTCCAAATTAAAAAGACCATTCACAGAGTTGGCAGGATTGCCAGATAATCTATTGTTGCTAAGGTCTAATTTTACTAATGAAGTAAGCGCAGAAACACCCATTGGTACTTCTCCAGATAACTGATTATTGCTTAGGTCAAGTTTCGTAAGCTTGGTAAGGGATGTTACATAGGTCGGTAATGTTCCTTTTAGTGCATTGCCATTAAGATTAAGTTCTATGACCACGCCATTTTTTACAACCACACCGAACCAATTTCGTGGGTCATTTTCCAGATCCCAGGTTCTGTTCCAGTTTTCACCATCCGTATTATTATATATACTGATAAGTGCATTTCTTTCTGCATTGGAGATGCTCCATTGAGAAAATAAGAAATTGGAAATCAATAAAAAGAATAGAATTTTTTTCAAGTCTGTGTAAAATTAAAACGCAAATATAATTGATAATACGATTACTTGGTGTCTTTTTTGAAAAATTAATGACGAGTATTCTGTTGGTCATAAAATTGATAAAGGGTAATAGCTAAAATTATCAATAAATAAAATCCAACCATCATTCTATTGACCAGGACAGGAAAAGCAAGAAATCTTATAAAAACACTCATTATGATAATTATTATAAAAGAAAATACCAACAATGGCTTTCTATCAGTTTTATATTTATCAAATAAAGCACTTCCAAGTATTACAATTGTGAAGATGAGCAAAATGATAAAGTATGAAGAGTTGAATTCTAAAAAAACCTTTCTTTTGATGTAATTGAGATACTCACTTAGAACAAAAGGATCTGGATTGGAAATAGGGTAAATCTGAACTTTTGTAAATTGATTCATAAAAAGTACACCCCACGAGATTTTGGAATAAAGTTGAATGGCAATAAAAGACAATGATACAAAAAGATAGCTAATTCCTATTTCTGATGTTTTATAAGGAAAAGATTTTCTGAAAATTAATATTAGAACAAATAAAAAGCTAAAAAAAATAAAATATTCGGGTCTGGTGAATATTGTGAGCATGCCAAAAATTGTCGTAACTAAAATATTTTTCCTGTAAATGAAAAAATAAGATGTTAGTAATAGCAAAAGACAACCGAGCATATCAGGGGTTGCGTGACGTGTTGAGTCCAGTAATGGTTTGAAAATAGAAATCAAAATTGTAATTGCAAATGCCAATTCTGTTTTTTTAAATTGCTTATTAAGGAATATAAATAATAGAAAAATAAGTAAAACGTAGGAAATAATAGAAATTAGAAATGTAGAAGTGGCGGCAGAAGCTCCTAATTTGAAAAATATAGAATTTATAACATTATATAAAGGTTTGACTGAGAAAAATTCTAATTCTTCCTCGTAAGCTTTTACGTTCTGAGATAGTATATAATAGTAAGAATCCGAACCAATGGTTTCGGCCTCTGTTATGGATTTTCTGTAGGAAAAGATCTCTGGCTTTTTAATGGCCAATTCATCATAGACTTTTTTATGGATTTCTTTGATGTCCATTTCCGGATCGGTGATTTTATATACCAATCCCATGTAGGCTTCTATATCGACGTTGTAATATTGATGTGTGTAGAAATACATACTCATGATAGAGAGGTAGATCATGAGGATTGCTGTGTATATTTTTGTTTTCATAATAGTCTTTGAAAACAAAAATAAAATTTAATTATCAAATTTTTGTCAAACAGTCATCAATATATAACTATTATTTAATTTGTACAAATGCAAGTTTTTATATAAATGCTAAAAATTGCCTTTATATAATTAATAAAAAAATCCCACTTTCAAAAAGCAGGATTTCTGTGAAATTTTATTTGCCAAGATAAGAATTGTACATCCAAACCTCTTTTTCTTGTTCGGTGATATAGTCACTCATTTGAGAATTGGTACCTTCGTCTCCTGCTTCATCAGTGATGTCTAGAAGCTCTCTTTGTAGATCAATCACGACTTTAAAAGAATTCAGAATGATTTCTACACTTTTATTTCCATCGCTGACTTCTTTACTTTCTTTAATGGTCGAAACTTTCAGATAATCTGAATAATTATGAGCAGGCGTTGCTCCCAATGTTAATATTCTTTCTGCAATTTCATCTATCTTCAAAACCAGACTGTTGTAAAGTTCCTCGAATTTTGGATGAAGTGTGAAGAATTGTTCTCCTTTGATATTCCAATGCGAACCTCTTGTGTTCTGATAGAAGGCGGAATAGTTAGCCAAAAGAATGTTGAGTTTTTCAGAAATGTTTTTGCAATCGGCTTCTTTTAATCCGATTAATGTTGCATTTTTCATAGTTCTTGCTAATTTATATATTAATGATTGTAATTTTTAGGATGGATATCTTCCTATTTTATGTTTCTGTATTTATCAATTATCTTTCCAAAAGTAATATTATTATGTTAAGGTTGATAAAAAGTGACGAAGAATCATATTGGGAAATTCTATCATAAATTAAATTTTCTTAACTGCTTGTCAATTAAAAAATTATTCATATTTTTGCACCCTAAAATAAAAAGCAATTAAATGCCTACTATTCAACAATTAGTTAGAAAAGGAAGAGTCGCACTTACCAAGAAGAGTAAATCGGCTGCCCTTGATTCTTGTCCACAAAGACGAGGTGTATGTACGAGAGTATATACTACCACTCCTAAGAAACCTAACTCTGCACTTAGAAAAGTTGCAAGGGTAAGACTTTCAAACGGAAAAGAAGTTAACGCCTATATCCCGGGCGAAGGACATAATCTTCAAGAGCACTCGATAGTATTGGTACGCGGGGGGAGAGTTAAGGATTTACCAGGAGTTAGATACCACATCGTAAGAGGTGCGTTGGATACTGCTGGAGTAAACGGAAGAACACAAAGAAGATCTAAGTACGGAGCTAAGAGACCAAAACCAGGTCAGGCAGCTGCTGCACCAGCTAAAGGTAAGAAAAAGTAATCATTAAATAAGGTACAGAAACAATGAGAAAGACAAAAGCGAAAAAAAGACCGTTGTTACCAGATCCAAAATTTAATGATCAATTGGTAACTAGATTCGTAAACAACTTGATGCTTGATGGTAAGAAGTCAATCGCATTCAAAATATTCTATGATGCATTAGACATCGTAGAAACTAAAAAAGGAGAAACTGAGAAAACTGCCCTTGAAATCTGGAAAGATGCATTGACAAACGTTATGCCTCACGTAGAAGTACGTTCTAGAAGAGTAGGTGGAGCTAACTTCCAGATTCCTATGCCAATCAGAGCTGATAGAAAAATTTCTATGGCTATGAAATGGTTAATTAGCTACTCTAAAAAGAGAAATGATAAGTCTATGGCTTTGAAATTGGCTAATGAAGTTGTAGCTGCTTCTAGAGAAGAAGGTGCTGCATTCAAAAAGAAAAGTGATACTCACAAAATGGCGGAAGCTAACAAAGCGTTTTCACACTTTAAATTCTAATCTGAAATGGGTAGAGATCTTAAATTTACAAGAAATATTGGTATTGCTGCGCACATTGATGCTGGTAAAACAACCACTACAGAAAGAATTTTATTCTATACAGGTGTAAACCACAAAATTGGAGAAGTTCACGATGGTGCTTCTACAATGGACTGGATGGAGCAGGAAGCAGAAAGAGGTATTACAATTACTTCTGCTGCAACTACTTGTTCTTGGAACTTTCCAACGGATCAAGGAAAAGCTTTACCAGAAACTAAACCTTACCACTTCAACATCATCGATACACCGGGACACGTTGACTTCACAGTAGAGGTTAACAGATCTTTGAGAGTATTGGATGGTTTGGTATTCCTTTTCTCTGCAGTAGACGGAGTAGAGCCTCAGTCTGAAACAAACTGGAGACTTGCTGATAACTACAAAGTTGCAAGAATGGGATTCGTAAACAAAATGGACAGACAAGGTGCTGACTTCCTTAACGTGGTAAACCAAGTTAAGACTATGTTAGGGTCTAATGCAGTTCCAATCGTTTTACCAATCGGTGCTGAAGAAGATTTCAAAGGTGTTGTTGACTTAATTAAAAACAGAGCTATCATCTGGGATGAAGCAGGACAAGGAGCGACTTTCGAAGTAGTGCCAATTCCTGAAGATATGAAGGATGAAGTTCTTGAATACAGAGAGAAACTAGTAGAAGCTGTTGCTGACTATGATGATACTTTGATGGAGAAATTCTTCGAAGATCCGGATTCTATCTCTGAAGAAGAAATCAACGAAGCTCTTAGAAAAGCTACTATCGATTTATCTATTATCCCAATGACTTGTGGTTCTTCATTCAAGAACAAAGGAGTACAGTTTATGTTGGATGCAGTATGTAAATACTTGCCTTCTCCATTGGATAAAGATGATATCAAAGGTACTGATCCAAGAACTGACGCTGAAATCACAAGAAAGCCATCTGTAGATGAGCCTTTCTCTGCATTAGCATTTAAGATTGCTACCGATCCTTTTGTAGGAAGATTGGCATTTTTCAGAGCATACTCTGGAAGACTAGATGCGGGTTCTTATATCTTGAACACTCGTTCAGGAGATAAAGAAAGAATCTCTAGAATCTATCAGATGCACGCTAACAAGCAAAACCCAGTAGAATATATTGAAGCTGGTGATATTGGTGCTGCTGTAGGTTTCAAATCTATCAAAACTGGTGATACTATGTGTGATGAGAAAAACCCAATCGTTCTAGAATCGATGGTTTTCCCTGATCCGGTAATTGGTATCGCTGTTGAGCCTAAAACTAAAGCTGACCAAGATAAAATGGGTAACGCTCTAGCTAAATTGGCTGAAGAAGATCCTACTTTTACTGTAAGAACTGACGAGGCTTCTGGACAAACGATCATCTCTGGTATGGGTGAGCTTCACTTAGATATCATTGTTGACCGTATGAAGAGAGAGTTCAAGGTTGAAGTAAACCAAGGACAACCTCAGGTAGAGTACAAAGAAAACTTGACAAAAACTGCCAACCACAGAGAGGTTTACAAAAAGCAATCAGGTGGTAAAGGTAAATTTGCTGATATTGTATTTGAACTAGGACCTGCAGAAGAAGGTAAAATTGGTTTAGAATTCGTTAATGAGATCAAAGGTGGTAACGTTCCTAAGGAATTTGTTCCTGCAATTGAAAAAGGCTTTAAAGCTGCAATGAAAAACGGTCCTTTGGCTGGTTTCGAAGTTGAAGGTATCAAAGTTACTCTTAAAGACGGATCTTTCCACGCAGTGGATTCTGATGCACTTTCTTTTGAATTAGCTGCTAAGCTTGGTTTCAAGGAAGCAGGTAAAGCTGCTAAGCCAGTAATCATGGAGCCTATTATGAAATTGGAGGTTGTAACTCCGGAAGAATATATGGGTAACATCATTGGTGACCTTAACAAGAGAAGAGGTACTATCAGTGGACAAGAAGAGAAGAACGGTGCCGTTGTTATCAAAGGTTCAGTTCCATTGTCTGAAATGTTCGGATATGTTACTACTCTAAGAACACTTTCATCAGGAAGAGCTACTTCTTCTATGGAATTAGAGAAGTATCAAGCTACTCCTCAAAACGTTGCTGAAGATATCATTGCTAAAGCAAAAGGTTAATTTTTAAAGTACAAGAAATGTCACAAAGAATCAGAATAAAATTAAAATCTTACGATTACAACTTGGTAGACAAGTCTGCTGAGAAAATCGTAAAAACGGTAAAGGCTACTGGTGCTGTTGTAAACGGCCCAATCCCATTGCCAACGAACAAGAGAATCTTCACAGTGTTGAGATCTCCGCACGTAAACAAGAAAGCAAGAGAGCAGTTCCAATTGTCAGCTCACAAGAGATTGATGGATATCTACTCTTCTTCTTCTAAAACTGTAGATGCTCTAATGAAATTAGAACTTCCTTCAGGAGTTGACGTAGAAATTAAAGTGTGATAAATTTGCTAAAGCATGGAAGCCTGATGGCGGAAGTTTTTTAGCATCACCTTAAATACAAATCCCTTTTCTTTAGAAAAGGGATTTTTTTATTTCAAATATTTAATGTTAATAAAATTATGATAGCTTAAAAAAAACTTAAAACAATATATTTAATAAATTTATTAAAAATGGAATTTTGGATAGATAAATTAAATCGAATTGTTAAAGTTTTAATATTTTTTTTAAATTAATAAAATAATCGTAATAAAATATTACATTTGTCGCCTTAATTTTAAAAATATGAAGAAAGTTTTATCACTAGCGTTGATTTCAGCATCTCTAGCAGGAATTGCGCAAACAGGAAAGTTGTGGAAAAAGACAACGTTCTCGAACAGGTCTGCTGTTGAGGAAAATCTGCAGTCTCTTAAAAATCCAAGCCTGTACTCTTTGGACCTTACAGCATTGAAAAGTACTTTGCAAGGAACTCCAAAAAGTACAGATTATACAAAGTCTAAAATCATTTTAAGTTTTCCAAATTCTGATGGGGAATTTGAAGATTTCAGAATCTATGAGAAATCAAATTTCGAACCGGCTTTGCAGGAAAAATATGCTGACATCCGCTCTTATGTTGGTGAAAGTGTATTTGGAACCTCGAAAATTTACTTTAGTGTTTCTCAATTTGGTTTATCTACAATGGAAATGCGTAGTGATAAGGCTGTTGATATCATAGAGCCTTATGCAACAGATTTATCTTCTTATGTTGTTTTCAAAAGAACGGATGACAAAGGTATCGCAAAAGAATTTGAATGTAAAGTTCCTAATCTTACAAAAAAGAACTCAGATAATGTAGAAGGAAAGAGTGCTGACGACGGATTACTAAGAACATATAGGTTGGCACTTTCTTGTACAGGAGAATATGGTGCTTGGGCTGGCTCGGTAGCCAATGCCCTAGCTAGAATGAATACAACAATGACACGTGTTAATGGAGTATTTGAGAATGAGTTTTCTATTCATTTGAGCTTAATTGCTGAGGAAGAAAATATCATTTTCACCACTGCAAGTACAGACCCTTACTCAGCTGCGGCAACAGGAGCGAGCGGGGCTTGGAATGACGAGCTGAAGGCTGTTTTAATGGGAACAACGTATGGTATAGGAGATGCTAAATACGATATTGGGCATTTATTTGGGCGTTCTGGTGGAGGTGGTTCTGCAGGATGTATCGGATGTGTATGTGATAGTAGTAATACATATGATACAACTTATCAATGGTATAGGCATAAAGGACAAGGATTTACTTCTCCAGGAAGTGGTACACCAGTAGGAGACAATTTTGATATTGATTATGTGGCACATGAGATGGGACATCAGTTTGGAGGATGGCATACTTTTACACATGGTACAGAAGGCAATCCGTCACAAATGGAGCCTGGTTCTGGTTCTACAATCATGGGATATGCTGGGATTACATCTAAAGATGTTCAAGCGCATTCAGACGCTTATTTCCATGCTGCATCAATCAGAGATATAACGAATTACATGAAAACTACATTAGGGAATTGTTCGGTAAATACTTCTAACGGAAATACCTCTCCTGTTGCAAATGCAGGTGCAGATTATACAATTCCAAAAAGTACGCCTTTCATGTTGACAGGTTCTGCTACTGATGCTAATGGTGACAGCCTTACTTATGATTGGGAACAGTTTGATCTTCAAAATTCATCAACGGCCAATCCAACTGCAACAAAAACCTCAGGAGTTAATTTTAGATCTTATTTGCCAACAACATCGCCAACAAGATATTTTCCTAATATGACAACTGTATTGGCTGGGAACTTATTCACCGCCGCTACAGAATTGAATGTAGAATATCTACCAAGTGTTGCAAGAACACTTAATTTCAGATTAACTGTAAGGGATAACAAAACAACAGGGGGAGCAAATGGTTATGATGATATGAAAGTTACTGTAAATGCAGCATCTGGACCATTCAAAGTTACAGTGCCTAATACAGCGGTTACTTATGCTGGTGCTAGTACACAAACTGTGACTTGGGATGTAGCGTCTACAACGGCATCACCAGTGAATTGTGCTAATGTTGATATCTTAATTTCAACAGATGGAGGAACTACTTGGTCTGCATTGGAAACTTCTGTACCTAATGATGGCTCTGAGTCGGTTATTCTTCCAAACCTTGATACAACAACTGCAAGAATTATGGTGAAGGCAAATGGGAATATTTTCTTTGATGTTTCCGATGCAAACTTTACAATTACGAAAACAGAATTAGCTGTTAGTGATGTTAATAAAAAATCAGTTCAAGTTTATCCTAACCCTGTGAAAGATGTATTGAGTGTTTCTAATATATCTACAGCTTCATCTTACGAGATTTTCAATACTGCTGGTCAAATTGTTTCTAAAGGAACTCTGTCAACAGGTAAAGTTTTGGTAAACAAATTAACCAAAGGCGTTTACTTTATCAATATAGATGATAACGGAACTGTTGTAAAAACTAAATTTGTTAAAGAATAATAATTCTGAATAAATTATGATAATTAAGACCTCCAGTATTGGAGGTCTTTTCTTTTTATGACAAAATGTTTATTTAATTAACTTTGAAAATAAAAAATGAATAATAAAAATCTTTTCGAAAAATTCTCAAATTGGGCAACTAATTTTACTGGGAGTTCATATGCATTCATTGGTGCTGTACTGATTGTCTTGATTTGGGCAATTTCAGGTCCTGTTTTTAATTATTCAGAAACTTGGCAACTGGTAATTAATACAGGAACTACAATTATTACATTTCTAATGGTATTCTTAATTCAAAAATCGCAAAATAAAGACAGCAAAGCCATTCAGCTAAAACTGAATGAATTGATTGCAGCAAGCAAACAAGCGAGTAATAGGATGGTGGATATAGAGGATCTTACCGAGAAGGAACTGGATCAGCTTCATCAATATTTTGTGAAGATTGCTGAGCTATCCAAACAAGCTGAGAATATCCACAAGTGCTACTCTATAGATGCAGCTGAGAAAAAACATAAAAGTAAATATCAGAATAAAAATCAGGAATTATAAATATGTTATCCAAACATCGATTCTAAGAAGAATATTTTGCTAAAATCTCGTAACTCACAAATTATCAAATAATTTCCTATTATTTATTTGCCAATATAAAAAATATTCATAAATTTGCACACTCATTTTAGGGAAAGAGTATGCCTATTTCAGACATAGAATATTACGAAAACCGCTAAAATGCTAAGTTTTAATATAATAGATATATATAAATAATGTCAGGTATTATTGGTAAAAAAATCGGTATGACATCTTTGTTTGACGAAGCTGGGAAAAATATTCCTTGTACAGTTATTCAAGCTGGTCCATGCGCGGTTTTACAGGTCAGAACCGAAGAGGTTGACGGATATGTTGCCGTACAACTAGGTTTCGATGACAAGAGTGAGAAGAACGTTGGTAAAGCGTTAGCTGGTCATTTCAAAAAGGCTGGTTCAACTCCTAAAGCTAAGTTGGTAGAATTCAGAAATGCATTCGAACACGATGTTAAAATAGGAGACAAAGTAGAGGTTAACATGTTTGCAGAAGGTGAGTATGTGGATGTAACTGGAACTTCTAAAGGTAAAGGTTTCCAAGGTGTTGTTAAAAGACACGGATTTGGGGGTGTAATGCAAGCAACTCACGGACAGCACAACAGACTTAGAGCTCCAGGTTCTATCGGTGCTGGGTCGGATCCTTCGAGAGTATTCAAAGGAATGAGAATGGCTGGTAGAATGGGAGGTGAGCAAGTAACTGTTCAGAACCTTCAAGTGTTAAAAGTGGATGAAGAACAAAATCTTTTAGTAGTAAAAGGTGCTGTTCCGGGAGCTAAAAATTCTTATGTAATTATCAAGAAATGGAACTAGTAGTATTAAATACATCAGGAAAAGAAACCGGAAGAAAAGTAACTCTTGACGAAACAGTTTTCGGAATTGAGCCAAATCAGCACGCGGTTTACTTAGAAGTGAAACAATATCTTGCAGCTCAGCGTCAAGGTACTCATAAATCTAAAGAAAGAAGCGAAATTACTGCTTCTACTAGAAAGCTTAAGAAGCAAAAAGGTTCAGGATCTGCGAGATATGGTGATATCAAGTCGCCAACTTTCAAAGGTGGAGGTAGAGTTTTTGGTCCAAAACCAAGAGACTACAGATTCAAATTGAACAAAGCACTTAAGAGATTGGCTAAAAAATCTGTTCTTTCTCAAAAATTGAGAGATAACAGTATCAAAGTTTTGGAGAACTTGAGTTTTGATGCTCCTAAGACAAAAGAATTCATCACTTTGTTGGATGCTTTGACTCTTACAGGTAAAAAATCATTATTCGTACTTCCTGAAGCTAACAAGAATGTATATTTATCTTCAAGAAACTTACCTAAAACAAGAGTGTTGAATTATAACGAGATTTCTTCTTATGATTTGATCAACGCAGGTGAGATTATCTTCTTAGAAGGTGCAGTAGAGAAATTTCAGGAAAACTTAAAGAAATAAATCATGTCACTTATTATTAAACCAATTATTTCAGAAAAAGCAAACTATCTTACAGATTTAAGAGGTGCTTATTCTTTCTTGGTTGCTCCAAAAGCAAACAAGATCCAGATTAAAGGTGCTATTGAAGCAGCTTACGGTGTAAAAGTAGCGGACGTTAGAACGATGATTTATGCGCCTAAAGTTTCTGCTAAGCATACAAAAAAAGGACTTCAAGTTGGGAAAACCAATAAATTGAAAAAAGCTGTTGTAACATTAGCAGCTGGAGAAGTTATTGATATTTTCGCAACTAATTAATTAATTATAAATAATAGTAATGTCTGTTAGAAAATTAAAACCTATCACCCCAGGACAGAGATTCAGAGTTGTTAACAATTTTGAGGAAATTACTACCAACAAACCAGAGAAGTCTCTAACAGTTGGTATTAGTAAGTCAGGTGGACGTAACCAAACTGGTAAAATGACCATGCGTTACACCGGAGGTGGACACAAAAAGAAATACAGAATTATCGACTTCAAAAGAAACAAATTCGATGTTGAAGCTACGGTAAAAACTGTAGAATATGATCCAAATAGAACTGCTTTCATCGCTTTGGTGGAGTATGCAGATGGAGAGAAAAGATATATCATCGCTCCAAACGGGATCAAAGTTGATCAGAAAATTGTTTCTGGAGAAAGCGTAGAGCCTAACGTAGGTAACGCAATGAAATTGAAAAATATTCCATTGGGTACTGTAATCTCTTGTATCGAATTGAAACCTGGACAAGGTGCAATTATGGCAAGAAGTGCGGGTTCTTCAGCTCAATTGACTTCTAGAGATGGAAAATATGCAATCGTTAAATTGCCTTCTGGAGAATCTAGAATGATTCTTACAGAGTGTATCGCAATGGTTGGTTCTGTTTCTAACTCGGATCATCAGTTAACTGTATCAGGTAAGGCTGGTAGAAGCAGATGGTTAGGTAGAAGACCTAGAACAAGACCAGTCGTAATGAACCCTGTTGATCACCCAATGGGAGGTGGTGAAGGACGTTCTTCTGGAGGTCACCCAAGATCTAGAAACGGTAAACCAGCTAAAGGTTACAAAACTAGAAAGAAAAACAAAGCGTCTAACCGTCATATCATATCTAAACGTAAATAATTATGGCAAGATCACTTAAAAAAGGACCATTTATTCATCATACTTTAGATAAAAAGGTTCAGGCAAACATAGAGTCTAACAAAAAGACTGTAATCAAAACTTGGTCTAGAGCGTCTATGATTTCTCCAGACTTCGTAGGTCAAACTATCGCTGTACACAACGGAAAATCTTTTATTCCGGTTTATGTAACTGAAAATATGGTTGGACACAAGTTAGGCGAATTTTCTCCGACAAGATCTTTCAGAGGTCACGGTGGTAACAAAAATAAAGGAGGTAGATAATCATGGGATCAAGAAAAAGAGAAAGTGCATTAGCACGTAAAATAGCAAACCAAGATGTGGCAAAAGCGTTACACAACGATTGCCCTTCTTCTCCTAGAAAAATGAGATTAGTTGCTGATATCATTAGAGGAGTAGAGGTTGAAAAAGCTCTATCTATTCTAAAGTATTCAAAGAAAGGTGCTTCTGAGAAATTAGAAAAAGTATTACTTTCTGCGATTGCTAACTGGCAAACTAAAAACGAAGGTGCTGACATTGAGGAAGCAAACCTTATCGTTAAAGAAATATTTGTAGATAGTGCAAGACAATTGAAGAGACTAAGACCTGCTCCACAAGGTAGAGGTTACAGAATCAGAAAAAGATCAAACCACATTACATTAATCTTAGGTACTAAAAATTAATTCAAGGTATGGGACAGAAGACAAATCCAATTGGTAACAGATTAGGTATCATCAGAGGATGGGATTCTAACTGGTTTGGTGGTAAAAACTACGGTGATAGAATCGCTGAAGATTACAAAATCAGAAGATACCTTGAAGCAAGATTATCTAAAGGTGGTATTTCAAAAATCTTTATTGAAAGAACACTTAAATTAGTAACTGTAACTATCACAACTGCTAGACCAGGTTTAATCATCGGGAAAGGTGGACAGGAAGTTGACAAACTAAAAGAAGAATTGAAAAAATTGACTGGAAAAGATATCCAAATCAATATTTTCGAAATCAAGAGACCTGAGTTAGACGCAGTATTGGTTGCTGACAGCATCGCTAAGCAAATCGAAAACCGTATCTCTTACAGAAGAGCTGTGAAAATGGCTATCGCTTCTACAATGAGAATGGGAGCTGAAGGTATCAAAGTTCAAATCTCTGGAAGATTGAACGGAGCTGAAATGGCACGTTCTGAAAACTTCAAAGAAGGAAGAATTCCTTTATCTACTTTCCGTGCAGATATCGATTATCACATCGGTGAAGCATTAACTCAATATGGTAAGTTAGGTGTTAAAGTTTGGATTATGAAAGGAGAAGTGTATGGTAAAAGAGACCTTACTCCACTTGTAGGACAACAGAAAAAAGCGCCAGCTGGAGGTAGAAACGAGAGAAACGACAGAGGAGAAAGAGGCGACAGAAAACCAAGAAGAAATAATTAATAAAATTTTAGAGGATAGTTTTTAAATGACCGTTACTTTTTTAAAATCTAAATTCTAAAATCTAAAATTTAAGAAATTATGTTACAACCAAAAAGAACCAAATTCCGTAGAGTTCATAAGATGAAAATGAAGGGGATTGCCCAAAGAGGTAATCAACTTGCTTACGGAACTTTCGGAATCAAAGCTACAGAGGGAGCTTGGGTTACTGCAAGACAAATTGAAGCTGCTCGTATCGCGGCTACAAGATATATGAAAAGAGAAGGTCAACTATGGATCAAAATCTTCCCAGATAAGCCAATTACCAAAAAACCAGCGGAAGTACGTATGGGTAAAGGTAAAGGTGCTGTGGAATATTGGGTTGCTGTAGTAAAACCTGGTAAAATTATGTTCGAAGTTGGTGGTGTACCTTACGATGTAGCAAAAGAAGCTCTTAGGCTTGCTGCTCAAAAGTTACCAATCGTTACCAAATTCGTAGTTGCAAACGATTTCGTTAAACCTCTATAATCTCTATTAAAATGAAAAACGCTGACATCAAAAATTTAAGCAAAGAGGATTTAGTAAATCAATTGGCTGAAGCTAAGGCTAACTATTCTAAAACGAAGATAGCTCACAAGATCAGTCCTCTTGAAAATCCAATCTTAATCAGAGATTTGAGAAAGACAATCGCAAGACTTAATACAGAGTTAACTAACAAACAATAATTCCTTTTTACAATGGACAGAAATTTAAGAAAAGAACGTATTGGAGTAGTTTCCAGCAATAAAATGGAAAAGACTATTGTTGTTAGTGAAACTACGAGAGTGAAACATCCAATGTACGGTAAATTCGTTTTGAAAACCAAAAAATATACTGCACACGATGAGAATAACGAGTGCACAGAAGGTGATACAGTTTTGATTACTGAAACTAGACCTTTGAGCAAGAGCAAAAGATGGAGATTAGTAAGAATCATTGAAAAAGCTAAGTAATAATGTTACAAACAGAATCAAGATTAAAAGTTGCTGATAACACAGGTGCAAAAGAAGTACTAGTTATCAGAGTTCTAGGAGGAACTAGAAGAAGATATGCTTCAGTTGGTGATAAAATCGTTGTTACTATCAAAGATTCTACACCATCAGGAAACGCTAAAAAAGGTCAAGTATCTAAAGCAGTTGTAGTAAGAACTAAAAAAGCAGTTAGAAGAAAAGATGGATCTTACATCAAATTCGAAGACAACGCTTGTGTATTGCTAAACGCTGCTGGAGAAATGAGAGGAACTCGTGTTTTCGGACCTGTTGCACGTGAGTTGAGAGACAAAGAATATATGAAAGTTATTTCATTAGCTCCTGAAGTACTTTAATTTTAAAATTTACAAAAATGACAAAAGTTAAAATAAAAAGAGGAGACAACGTACTTGTAACTACTGGAAAAAATAAAGGTAGTAAAGGTGAAGTTCTTGAAGTAATTAAGAAAGAAGGTAAAGACCCAAGAGTAATTGTTGCTGGTATTAATATTGTTAAAAAACATACTAAGCCATCTGCACAAAACCCTCAAGGTGGAATTGTAGAAAAAGAAGCTTCTTTGCATATCTCAAATGTAGCACTTGTTGATAAAAACGGGAAAGCTACTAAGACTGGTACTAAAGTAGAGGGTGATAAAAAAGTAAGAGTAGCTAAAACTACCGGTGAAACTTTATAATTAAATTACGATGGAATATATAGTAAGACCAAAACAACAATATAAAGAGAAAATTGTTCCTGCAATGATGGAAGAATTTGGGTACAAATCTGTTATGCAGGTTCCTAAATTATTGAAAATCGTTGTTAGCCAAGGACTTGGTGCAGCTGTTCAAGATAAAAAAATCGTGGATTATGCTGTAGAAGAATTGACTGCAATCACTGGACAAAAAGCTGTAGGTACTTTATCTAAAAAAGATGAGGCTGCTTTCAAACTAAGAAAAGGAATGCCAATCGGAGCTAGAGTAACTCTTAGAGCTGATAAAATGTATGAATTCTTAGATAGATTAACTTCTTCGGCTCTTCCAAGAATTAGAGATTTTTCTGGAATCAAAGCTGACGGATTCGACGGTAGAGGTAATTATAACTTAGGTATTACTGAGCAAATTATCTTCCCAGAGATCGTTATCGATAAAGTGAAAAAAATCCAAGGGATGGACATCACTTTCGTAACATCTGCGAATACTGACAAAGAAGCTAAAGCATTATTAACTCACTTCGGTTTACCGTTCAAAAAGAACTAAGAAATGGCTAAAGAATCAATGAAAGCGCGTGAGCGCAAAAGAGAAGCTACTGTAGCTAAATATGCTGAAAAAAGAAAAGCTTTGAAAGAAGCTGGAGATTATGATGCATTACAAAAATTGCCTAAAAATGCTTCTCCTGTAAGATTACACAACAGATGTAAATTGACAGGAAGACCAAGAGGATATATGAGAACGTTCGGTATTTCCAGAGTAACTTTCCGTGAAATGGCAAACAACGGTCTTATCCCAGGAGTTAAGAAAGCTAGTTGGTAAGCAATTAAAAAAACAATCGAGGCAATTAAGTTGTTGAGATACTAAAGATAGAGATGTCATTTTTTGATATCTCTATCTTCAAGTCTTTTCAATACTGGTTGTCATAAACCAATAATTTAAAATAAAGAAATGGTAACAGATCCAATTTCAGATTTCCTAACAAGAGTAAGGAACGCACAAAGCGCAGGCCACAAAGTGGTGGAAATTCCTGCATCGA
>CAUSBY010000001.1:0-339721 GCA_963530025.1 uncultured Weeksellaceae bacterium | reverse complement strand
TGCGACCTCCTGGTCCCAAACCAGGCGCGATGACCGGACTACGCTACGCCCCGATAAGCCATCTTTGCTGCGGAGAGTAAGGGATTCGAACCCTTGGAACCGTTTCCAGTTCGCTTGTTTAGCAAACAAGTCCTTTCGGCCTCTCAGGCAACTCTCCTTGCAGTTTCAGTAATATATTATATCCCGTTATTGCGAGTGCAAATATAGAAGACTTTTGCGTAACTACCAAAATTTTTTATTTATTTTTTTTCATATTTTTGAATCGAAAATATAACCTAAAATAGACACGAATGCGTAATTCATTATATCTCATAACCTTAGGCACATTAATCATTTCCTGTGGTTCTCAACAAAAAAATGTAAAAAGCAAAAATCCTTCTCTACCCAGCACTCCAAAACCTGTCATCACAGAAAAAAAACCGGAAATAAAAGAAGATGAAGGTGAATATTACAAAGTCAATATAGCGGACATTACAAAGAATGACAATACAATTAGCTACGGTTCTATCGTAAGCGCCAATCCTGTGGGTTACAAAGTGACAAAAAATTATTTCCCTGCTATTGGGCAAAATTTCCGTCAGAGATATGTGATTTTACACTACACTGTACTTAATGATGAAAAATCTATCTCAACATTAACTCAACAATCTGTAAGTGCCCATTATTTGGTAAATACGCTTCCTGATAAAGAGATTTATCAAATCGTTGATGAGAACAAACGAGCTTATCACGCCGGCGTGAGTTTTTGGAGAAAAGACCAGCAAATCAATGACACTTCTATTGGAATAGAAATCGTAAATCTTGGTTATACTGTAGATTCCACAGGATATAGAGTTTTCACACCTTATCCCGAAGAACAATTCAAGAAAGTCGCAGCTTTGGTAAAAGACATTGTGACGAGATATAATATTCCTGCAACTAATATTTTGGCACATTCTGATATTGCGCCAACGAGAAAACAAGACCCAGGCCCGCTTTTTCCTTGGAAAAGATTGTATGATGAATATCAAATCGGAATGTGGTATGATGAAGCAACAAAACAATCGTTCTACAACCAAATACTTCCAGGAGATATTGCATTAAAATATAATACGCCTGAATTCATCACAAAAATCCAGCAACAATTAGTTCAATTTGGTTACGCCTTGACTGTAAATGGAACTTGGGACAAACCGACAAAACAAACTATTGAGGCTTTCCAATTTCATTTTCGACCAAGTAATTATAATGGAGCTATTGATGCGGAAACTTGGGCTATTTTGCAGGCTTTGATTCAGAAATATCCGCAGAAGTAAATGAATGTCAATTTAAAAACTGATAGACTCAATTTAAGGCCTATTTCTGAAAGTGATTTCGAAAACGTTTATAATTTACAAAGTCTCGAAGAAACAGCTAAATATAATACTTCTAAAATCCCCGAAAACATAAACGAAACTAAAATTACTGTAGGAGATTGGATTTTTGAAAACAATAAAGAGGAAACTAAAAAATTTACATTTGCTATTGATTTGGCAGGTGATGAAAAATTCATTGGTTTAATTGGAATTAATTTAGGAAAAGAACATTATCGAAATGCCGAAGTTTGGTTTCAGTTTGATTATAGATTTTGGAACAAAGGTTATGCAACGGAAAGCCTAAGAAAAATAATTGATTTTGGTTTTGAAGATTTGAAACTTCATAGGATTGAATCTGGTTGCGCTGTTGATAATATTGGGTCATTTAGTGTATTAGAAAAAGTTGGAATGTTGAGAGAAGCACATACAAGACAATTATTACCTCTGAAATCTGGCTGGTCGGATAATTATGGATATGCAATTTTATCTACTGATAAACGCAAAATAGAAAAAGCCTCGAACATTAATTTCGAGGCTTTTAATTTATTATTTACTCAACAAAAGAGAAACCCATTCTTCTCTTTGGATTTTCTTTTCGAGTTTGAGGTTTTGTTCTGTGCAGACTTCCAGGATATCATCCACATCGAAGAAACAAAGCCCTGACAACAGTAGTTTTCCGCCATCTTCCAAAACTGAAACATAAGTCGGAATATCAGAAATTAAAATATTTCTATTGATGTTTGCCAAAATAATCTCGAATTTTTCCTTTCCAAGATTATCCGCAGTTCCTAGTTCAATATCTAGTTCTACATTATTACGTTCTGCATTTTCTTTGGAGTTTTCTACAGACCATTCGTCGATATCGATTGCAACAGTCCTTCCCGCACCTTTCTGCTTAGCAAAAATAGCTAAAACCGAAGTTCCGCAACCCATATCAAGCACTTTTTTGTTCTCCAAATCCATATCCAACATCTGCTGAATCATCAAGTGCGTCGTAGGATGATGACCTGTTCCAAAAGACATTTTTGGCTGAATCACAATCTCGTGCATATTCGCGTCCGAGTCGTGGAATTCGGCTCTGATAAGAACTTTATCTTCAACATTGATTGGCGAAAAATTCTTTTCCCATTCCTCGTTCCAGTTGATATTCGGCATTTCTTTGTAGGTGTAAGAAATTTCAACCTCATCATTCTGCAAGAGATAAATATTTTTCAAATCCTCTTCATTAAAAATATCTTTTTGAATATATCCCAAAATTCCGTCATATTCTTCCGTGAAGCTATCGAAACCGATTTCTATCAGTTCTGCCATCAATATTTCGTTCCAAGGTTGGGGAGGTTTTATTTTAAAATTGAATTCTAAGTAAAGTGCCATTTTTGATTTTTTGCAAATTTAGGTTATTTTGAACATTAAAATATTGGATTTTTAACACAAAGGCACAATGGAATTAATTAAAAAAAATGTTTTAAGGCATAAGGTTTAAAATCAAAGATTTTCTTTGCGCCTTAAAACAGAATATAAATAAAAAGACTTTGTGCCTTTGTGTTTAACTCCAAATCATAAAACATTTCGACAAGCTCAATGTGACAACTCATACACTAACTTCAGCGCTGTCAGGCTGAGGCTCTCGAAGCCTTTTATAAAACTAATTCATTTTAATCTGATAAGTAAATCCTACGTGAAACCATCTTCCTGGCATTGGAACCAGATTAGTTTCTACATATTTTGTATTTGTTAGGTTATTGATTAAGACATAAAAATTAAGGTCTTTGATTCGGAAATTAAGCTGTTCATCAAGGATATTATAACTTCCAAGATTCACTCTTTCAGAATATTTATAAATTAATTGATTGCTGAAAAATTTCAAAAACTTTACATCGACTTGCGCTACAAATTGATGTCTCAGATTCTGCAATGCATATCTTGAAAGTTCCTCGTTTTTATATTGGTTATCAAGATAAGTATAACCCAATCGGTAATTCAGAAAAGGAAATAACTGATGTTTGAATTCTGTTTCGAAACCTTTGAGATGAATCTTCCCAACATTTTCCGCTGTCCAAGGACTTTCTTCTGTTGGTTTCAGCCAATCGATGCCATTGTTTGTATTTCTGATAAATCCACTCGCTTTCGCTAAGATTTTTTCATTCTGGAATCGATAACCTAATTCTGACGAAACAGCACTTTCCGGAACCAAATTTGGATTTCCAATTTCTGTAGGACTCACATAATAAAGGTCGGTAAAAGTTGGAATTCTAAACCCTTTTGAAATCGCTCCAAAAACTTTATGATTTGGATTGAAAATAAAGCCAACATCAACTCCAGGATAAAGAAAATTATCGCCTGAATAATTAGCCCAACTCGCCCCAGGATTGATTTCTAATTTTTGATTAAAGAATCGGAATTGGTGGTCAAAAAACACCTGAGTTACGTCTCTTTCTCTATCTCCAAGATTACTGCTTACCAAATATTCTTTTCTGTAATCCACACCCACGCTCGTTGTCCCGATTGATGATTCGTAAGAAGCATTCACAGTTCCACCAACATTGTTTCCGATGTGCATATTTCTGTAACCAGCAGGATTTGAGCGCGTATAGAGATACATATCCTGCCCTCTTCTCCAATAAACACTGGAATTAACAGAGAGATTATTGAACTTCTGCTGATATTGCAAACTCACTACAGAAGCTTGCGTTTCTTCATATTGATTGATTGCAGATGGCGAAGCATAAAAACCGTTCGCTCCAAATTTCTTTTCAGAAAAACCGGCTTGTAAACTAAGACTTCCTTCATTCAGTTTTAATTTATTCTGATAGAAAAAGTTTCTGATTTGATAATCCGTATTGTATCGATAACCGTCCGAAGCACCATTGCTGATTGAAAAAAGATTAGTGAATTTCTCCGAACCAAAAGTTGCAGAAGCCGACAAATCATAAGTTTTAAAATCGCCTCCTTGCGCTTTGATTGTCACTTGTTCTTCCGAAGAAGTTTTAGTAACAATATTAATGACACCTGCATAAACATTCTGTCCGTAAAGTTTTGCCGATGAACCTTTGATGATTTCAATTCGTTCAACCGCTGAAATATCAAAAGGAATATTGAATGTATTATGACCAGTCTGCGAATCATTCATTCTAATGCCATTCACTAAAATCAAAACCTGTTCAAAAGAACTTCCTCTAATCGTTATATCACTCTGAACACCATTAGAACCTCTCCTTTTGATATCCAATCCTGAATAAAACTGAAGCAATTCATCGATGCTGGTTGCCGGACTATTTTGGATTTGTTGTTTCGTAATAACAACTACATTTTCGTTGACATCATTATAAGGTGTTGATAAAAAACGACCTTGTAAATTAACTTCATCAATCTCCTTTTCTTTGTTTTGAGCAATTGCATTAATAGACAAAACGCAAATTGACAAAGCAGTAATAGTTCTTTTCATATGTAATTTCTATTATTTCAAAAGGTCATTATTATGGTTTAAATTCACCTTCTGAATAATTGGGCGCAAATTTAGAAATTAACATTAATCTGCAATCAAATTAATTGAGAAAACTTAAAATGTTAATTTGAAAACTTATCTCAAATCGATTTAATTTTTCGTAAATTTGTTGGTCTTATTTTTACTATGGCTACAGCTTCTGAAATCGATATCAAAAAATATATTTTCGTTAAAAATGCACATCTTAACAACCTGAAACACATCGATGTTCTAATTCCAAAGAACAAACTGATTGTTATCACAGGTGTCTCCGGAAGTGGTAAATCGTCTCTCGCTTTTGACACGATTTATGCCGAAGGACAGAGAAGATATGTGGAAAGTTTGAGTTCCTATGCACGTCAGTTTTTGGGTAAATTGGAAAAACCAAAAATTGATGACATCAAAGGTTTGGCGCCTTCTATTGCGATTCAGCAAAAGGTGATTTCGTCCAATCCGCGTTCTACGGTCGGAACTTCCACGGAGATTTATGATTATCTTAAATTATTCTACGCCAGAGTTGGCAGAACTTTTTCGCCGATTTCGGGAGAAGAAGTGAAAAAAGACAGCGTAACAGATGTGATTGATTTCATCAAAAATTCTAAAAAAGATTCAACTTTTTTATTGTTAACACCTTTGGCTTTTGAAGTTAAAACTTTTGCAGAATTACTGAAAACTCTTAAAGTTTCAGGATTCACAAGATTGGAAGTTAACGGAAATTTGGCTGGAATTGAAGATTTGGAAAGCTTCGGATTCACGCCGGAAAAAGATATGACAATTAATCTCGTGATTGATAGATTCAGTTATGAGGAAGATGAAAATTTCTTACAACGTTTAGCGGATTCTATCCAAATGGCTTTCTACGAAGGTCACGGCTATTGTTCACTTAAAAATACAGACACAGGAAAAATCCGTGAATTTTCTAATAAATTTGAATTAGACGGAATTATTTTCAATGAACCAAATGTCCATTATTTCAGTTTCAATAATCCTTACGGCGCTTGTCCGACTTGCGAAGGTTATGGAAAAGTGATTGGAATTGATGAAGATTTGGTGATTCCGAATAAGAACTTATCGCTTCACGAGGACGCTGTGGCTTCTTGGAAAGGCGAAAGTATGAGCGAGTGGAAAAAGGAATTTATGAAAAAAGCCAAAGATTTCCCGATTCATAAACCTTATCATCAACTCACCAAAGAGCAGAAACAATTGCTTTGGAGAGGCGATAAAACCAAGAGTTTTCCAAGTATCGACAACTTCTTCAAAATGCTGGAGGAGAATCTTTACAAAATCCAATATAGAGTAATGCTTTCTCGCTATCGTGGAAAAACAGGATGTCCAACCTGTGAAGGATTAAGATTGAGAGAAGAAACAAGCTGGGTAAAAATTGATGGACACAACATCCAGTCTTTGATTGAATTACCTTTGGACGAATTGCTTCCGTTAATCAAAGATTTCAAACTCAACGACCACGATAAAGAAATCGCCAAACGATTGACTTATGAAATCGAAACAAGATTAGAATTCTTGACTAAAGTTGGTCTTGGATATTTGACTTTGAACCGAACTTCGAACACACTTTCCGGTGGAGAAAGTCAGAGAATTAATCTGGCTACAAGTTTGGGAAGTTCGCTCGTTGGTTCTATTTATATTTTGGATGAGCCAAGTATTGGTTTGCATTCCCGAGATACAGAAAATCTGATTGGCGTTTTAAAACAACTTCGAGACCTTGGAAATACGGTGATTGTTGTAGAACACGATGAAGATGTGATGCGAGAAGCTGATTACGTAATTGATATTGGTCCGGAAGCTGGCTATCTTGGTGGCGATTTAGTTTTCAATGGCGATTATAAGGAAATGATGAAAGCGGACACTTTGACCGCAAAATACCTGAATGGCGATTTGGAAATCGAAGTTCCTACAAAACGAAGAAAACCAAAAGAATTTATCGAGATAAAAGGTGCTCGTCAAAATAATTTGAAAAATGTTGACGTCAATGTTCCATTGGAATGTCTGACGGTAATTACAGGTGTTTCCGGAAGTGGAAAATCGACTCTGATGAAAGAAGTGATGACGAATGCGATTCAGATTCAGCTGGGAATGGGCGGAAAAAAAGCAGATTATGATTCTGTGACTTTCCCTTCAAGATTGATTCAGAATATCGAATTGATTGACCAAAATCCTATTGGAAAATCGTCGCGTTCCAATCCCGTAACTTATTTGAAAGCTTATGATGATATCCGAGACCTTTTTGCTAAACAAAAATCAGCGAAAGTTCAAGGCTTGAAACCGAAGCATTTTTCTTTCAATGTTGACGGCGGAAGATGTGACGAATGTAAAGGTGACGGTGTGATTACCGTTTCGATGCAGTTTATGGCGGACATCGAATTGGAATGTGAACATTGCCACGGAACGCGTTTCAAAAAAGAAATTCTCGAAATCAAATACGACGAAAAAAACATTTCCGATATTCTTCATATGACCGTTGATGAAGCGTTGGAATTCTTCAAGGAAAATCACGAAGAAAAAATCGCGACAAAACTAAAACCTTTGCAAGATGTTGGTTTAGGTTATCTACAATTAGGTCAATCCTCTTCCACTCTTTCCGGTGGTGAAGCTCAAAGAGTCAAGTTAGCGTCTTTTCTTGTAAAAGGTGTGACAACGGAAAAAACTTTGTTTGTATTTGATGAACCCTCAACGGGTTTGCACTTCCACGATATTCAAAAATTATTGAAATCACTTCAGGCATTGATAGAATTAGGACACTCTGTTGTTGTGATTGAACATCAGCCTGATATTATCAAATGTGCTGACCACATTATCGATGTTGGTCCAAACGCCGGAAAATACGGTGGCGAAATTATTTTTGCGGGAACGCCGGAAGATTTGATAAAAGAGAAAAAGTCTTTTACGGCGAAGTATATTGCAGAGAAGTTAAAATAAATTTTAATTAAAAAGCTAAAACTATGACCATCAAAGAAGCTATTTTAAAAAGTTTAGAAGATTTAGTAATTCCTGTATATAATGTAGAAGTTTACAATCATATTGTTGAAAACAATTATTATGAGTTTAATAAAGGTAAAACGCCAGCAGGAACAATATCTGCTCAACTTGGTGATTTTATTAGACTAGGTGATTCTAGAGTAAAAAGAATTAAAAAAGCTAATGCAACTTATTACTATTATCTGACAAAGAATGAGCAACAAATTGGAATTGAAATTCTAAATGATGAAAATGAAGTTGACATTTCTAAATCTGAACAACCGAAAGAAACAAAAACTAAAGTTTATGAAGAAAGAGATTTACATAAACTTTTAAGTAGTTATCTGAAAAATACTGAAACATTTTCTAAAACGATTTTTCACGAACAATCGAATGGAAAAGATAGCAATCAAATTTGGACACATCCAGATATGGTTGGAATTAAGTTCTTGAATTTACAAACCAAAGTCAGTCAAAATTTTCTAAAATCTATCAATCGGGTTGATACTTTTAAATTGAGTTCATATGAATTGAAAAGAGAAATAAATAGCGATAGCGAACTTAAAAAAGCTTATTTCCAAGCAGTTTCAAATTCAAGTTGGGCAAATTATGGTTTTTTAGTTGCATTTGAATTTAGTGATAGTTTATATGAAGAAATGTCTAGATTAAACCAATCTTTTGGAATTGGAATTATTGAATTAAATGCGAATCCTTACCAAAGTAGAATTCTTTTTCCGGCTACTTATCGTGATTTAGACTTTAAAACAATTGATAAGCTTTGTAAAATCAATAGAGAATTTGAAAACTTCATTGAACAAACAGAAAAACTTTTAACCGCAAGTGAAAAATATTTTTCAGGAGCTGAGAAAGAACTCAATGAATTCTGTGACAAATATTTCGCTAATGATTCTGAAATTGAAAAATATTGTAAGGAAAAGAATATTCCATTTGAAAAGTAATTTTCCTAGTGTTCAAAGTTATCCACAAAAAAATGTGGATAAGTATGAAATTTTAACATTCAGTTTACATTTCGTATTGTTTTTCTTCCTAAATTTACAATAGAGATTTAGGAAATGAACACAAAATTTGCTTTTGACTCAATAGGAATTACTCAAATTAAATTTGATATAAAAATTTAAAGGATAGCATTGTCGGCTGTCCTTTTTTGTTGTTGTTTAACTAAAAAAATGAGATGTTTTATCTACTGAACCGGCTTCTAAAGAGTCGGTTCTTTCATTGGTTACTCTTTAAAATTTACTAAAAATAATTTTCTCGCAGATTTTCCTGATTACACAGATTATTTTAAATTCTTATATCTGCAAAATTTGCTCAATCAGCGAGAGTTCAAAATATTTTACAAAAAAAAGACTGCCTCTTTCGAAACAGTCCTTCTTTTCATTTTCAGATTTTATTATTTAGAAGCAGTTACATTGATTCCAATTTCAATGTCTTTGCTAATCATCCATTCAGCTGGGTCAGTTTCGTCTGTTCCAA
The DNA here is from genome assembly GCA_963530025.1 of uncultured Weeksellaceae bacterium. Taxonomy (GTDB): domain Bacteria; phylum Bacteroidota; class Bacteroidia; order Flavobacteriales; family Weeksellaceae; genus Epilithonimonas. Next base: position 330,433 of record CAUSBY010000001.1, on the reverse strand, counting down.
ATTTGATTCCCCAATCTGCTCTGTTTACAGTAAATTTAGCTTCGACACTAGCTTTACCTTCAGCAACAGTCACTTTCGCAGGGAAAGAAACGTTTAACGTTTTTCCAAGCAATGTCAAGTTTCCGCTTACAGTTTTGTTAGCTCCAGCAACTGCATCTTTTGGAAGCTCTCCCGCCAAATCAGCTACAGCAGTGATTTTGAAATCAGAAGTTGATTGTTTCTCAACGTCAAAGAAATCAGGGCTTTTCAAGTGACCTTCCAAATCAGCTGGTTTTTTGTCAGCCTCGGTTACAGAAGCAGGGTCAACTTTCAAAGTCGTCATATCGATTACGAAATCTCCAGAAGTTACCGCATCATTCTCAACTGTAATTTCTCCAGATTTCAAATTAAGAGTTCCCCATCTTGGCGCAAATCCACCTTTATGGAACGCTTTCCAATCTACTTTAGAAGCAGCCAAATCTACGTTGTAAGCTTCACCTGTTTTTGCCGCAACTTCTTGTGCATCTTTTACTGTTTCTTTTTTGTCGTTACAAGCTGTGAACAACAATGCAGCTCCTACGAATGCTAATACTGTTAATTTTTTCATAGATAATATTTTAAATTAATATTGTTTTTCTTGCAGCAAAAATAAGACCTTAAATCTTGTCTTCACATTGATGTACATCAATAAAATCTATAGTTATGATTATTAGGGCAGCTTTATCCGCCTTCCACTCCCAATCTTTTTTGCTTACGATTTCAGTCTAAATAGAACTTTAAGCCTAGCAAAAAAGGATTTCCGCTCAAGTCGGGCTGCGTAAGATTCTATGTTTAAATTTAACATAATATTTTTCAACCAACAGAAAATGAAAACCAATATATAAACAACTGATTATCAATATTAAAATATTTTAATAAAAATTAAAAAACATCAAAATTCGGCATTAAATTTGATTCTAAAATTTAACTTAATTAACATTTTTTAACAATCTAAAATCTTTTATTTCCAATGAAAAAAACTTTTGCTGAAAAATCAAATCATTTGGTTTTTCTTGGGACTGCTGCTTTAATCGTTAACGCAGTATTTTTTTTGAATTCCTGTAACAAAAAATCAGATGAACCTGTTGCAAATTCAAAACAAAATCAAGAAACAGTCGTCACCAATCCGGCAAAAGTAATTTCCGCAAAACCCGACGTTCCTGACGACCCGAATAAACGTTACATCTATCTAACCTTCGATGACGGACCAAACAAAGGAACTCAGAATCTTTTGAAAATTGTAGATAAATATCAAATTCCCGTTACTTCTTTTCTTGTAGGAAAACACGCTTACGACAGCAAAACGCAGGCAAAAGATTTGAAAGAATTAGAAAATCACAAATTAATAGAATTGGCTAATCACAGTTATTCTCACGCCTCAAACCGATATTCGGAATTTTACAAGAATCCTGAAAAAGTCATTCACGATTTTGACAGAGCAAAAGACAGTTTGAAATTCCAAAACAAATATGCAAGAACTCCCGGACGCAATATCTGGAGAACTTCAAATATCAACAATACAGACATCAAAACGTCAAAGGCCACTGCAGACGAACTTCAAAGAGCAGGTTATGTTTTAGTTGGTTGGGACCTCGAATGGAAACCTGATAACAAAATGAAATTGAAAGGTTCTCACCGAGATATGACAAAACGAATTGATAGTATCTTTTTCAATGATTTGGAGAAGACTTCCCGACATTTGGTTTTTCTGACACACGACCAATATCTTCAGGATGATGACTCGGTGCGGGAATTGGATTTGTTTATTTCTGGTTTGCAGAATAGCAACCGATTTGAATTCAGGAAAATATCGGATTATCCTAAGATTAATGATATTTTGAAATAGTTTTTTTTAAAACCACAAAGGCACAAAGTTTTTGCACAAGGTTCACAATTTTATTCCAAAGCTTATTTATATAGCTTTATATTCAATAATAAAATCAATTGTATTCTTCGTGAAAAAACTTTGTGCTTTTTGTGGTTAAGTATTTATTCAAATTCCTTTGAAACTCCCAATCCAAACAAGGCAAAATCATAAACTGCAGGGTCATTAGAATTATATTTTCTAAGAATCAAATCCAATTCTTCCACAGCTTTCCAATCATTTTGTTTTCTGGTTAAGATTCCTAGTTTTCTGGAAATATTAGCGGTGTGAACATCTAAAGGAACTGATAAAAACTTCGGGTCAATCTTTTCCCAAATTCCGAAATCCACACCTTTTTTATCTTTACGAACCATCCAACGCAAAAACATAATCAATCTCTTCGAAGCAGAATTTTTATAAGGCGAACTCACGTGTTTTTGTCCGCGATGTTTTTCGGAAATGAAATGATTTCGGAAACGCTCTATAGAATGGGAAAAATTGATTTCATTGTCATTGATTAAAAATGCATCTTCTAAACTTTCAAACTGAGTATAAATTCGACGAAAATTCTTTAGAAAGAAAATAAAATCTTCGTGATTGAAAGTTCTATGAATGGCTTTTTGTGGAATTTTTTCTAAATCAGAATCAGTAAAATTCATTACAAAATCATACGGCGAATTTCCCATCAATTCCATCATTTTATTCGCATCATTAATAATTGATTTTCGGTTTCCCCAAGCGATACTTGCAGACAAAAATCCAGCAATCTCGATATCCTGCTTCAAAGAAAAACGATGCGGAATTTGGATTGGGTCATCGGTAATAAAGTCTGGAGAATTGTATAACTCTGCTTTTTCATTCAGTAAATCGAAGATGTCTTTTTCTTTCAAATTCATTGTTCAAAAATACGAATTGTTTTTATCGCAAAGGCGCGATAATTTAATCATAGAAAAGTAAAAAGTCGCAAAGTTCTCATATTGAAAACAATTGCGACTTAATAAATCAATGAGTTAAAATCTAATATCTAGATTCTAACCTCTAATATCTTTTTTATCTCCCAATCACTTCTGTAATTGGATTTCCAACATTACCACTTGGAAACTGAATATGCAACAAAGCAGAAACAGTTGGTGCAATATCCGTCATAAAATATTGTTTGTTACTTTCTCCGTGATTGATTCCCCAACCCATAAAAATCAATGGGACATGAGCATCATAAGAATTCCAAACGCTATGAGTTGTTCCTTTTTTCGCATAAGTTGGAAGCATAGAATCGTGAGAAATCAATTGAATATCGCCACTTCTTTCTCTATTGATACCATTGATGATTCTTTGTTTAATCGGTTCCGGAATTGTAGCTTCCTGAACTTTGGTTGTAGAAACAGCATACAAAACTGTTGGGTCTTTTTCTAATTCCTGAATTGTAAAACTTTTAATTTCTTCAAGGTTAAGTTTATTATCCGTAATTAGTTTTCTGTCAAAATAAATTTGGTAATTATCAACTCCATTAATTAATTTATCAACTCCGAATTTCTCTTTCAATTTTGCAGTAATGTTTTTTTCCATTCCTTCGCCAAAGAAACCTGTTGCAATCTTATGTTCTTGTAAAAACCCTACAGAATGCGCTCCTCCGTGGTCTGCAGAAAGGAAAACTGTATATTGTCCTTTTCCAACTTTGTTATCAAGATATTTGAAAAAATTAGCCAAATCTTGGTCCAATCTCAAATAAACATCCTCAACCTCGATGGAATTTGGACCAAATTTATGTCCTGCATAATCCGTTGAAGCCATATTAATTGCCAAAATATCCGTGATATCATCTCCTCCCAAATTTTCTCCTTCAATAGATGCTTCTGCCAATTTCAACGTCAAAGTATTTCCGAAAGGTGTGTATCGGATATTATCTTTTCTCGATTGGTAATCCGCAGGTAAATTATTATAAGGAAAAGTGGGTGTTTTTGCACTTCCTAACAAACCTTCCCAATCAGAATTGTCCGGAGAGCTCTCAGTATATTGATTGATTGGCAATAAGGTATTCCAACCATTTGCAACTAATTTATCAGGAAGATTCTGAGAATTGAAGGTCTTAATCCATTCCGGAAGGTCACTCATATAATAAGTACTCGTAATGAAGTTTCCAGTGGAATCATCAAACCAATAAGCGCCATTTGGTGTGTGACCAGCGGGCAAAATAGAAGCTCTGTCTTTCAATGAAACTCCAATCACTTTTCCTTGAAAATTGGTTGCCAATCTCAACTCGTCAGTTACAGTTGTTGACCAAAGATTTTTTGGTGAGTGACTTCCAACCTTTACACTAGTAGTTCCAACAGGTTTTACACTCTCGTCGGTTGTACAATAGACATTTTTACCCGTTTCTTTGTCTGTCCAATCGTTTCCGGCAATCCCGTGAATCGCAGGAACCGAACCTGTATAAATGGAAGTATGACCAAGCGCCGTTACCGTAGGAACATAAGGAATATGAACATTGTTAAGAGAATATCCGGTATTCAAAAGTCTTTTGAAACCATCGTTCCCGAATTTGTTATAATAACGATAAAGATAATCCCACCTCATCTGGTCTATTACCAAACCAACAACCAACTTTGGTCTTTGTAGTTCTGTACTTTTCTTCTTCTGTGCATTGATGGTGATTACAGACAGAAAAGCAACTGTCGCAATCGTAAATTTCTTAAACATTGTAATAACTTTTTATTGAGTCCAAATTTAAGGCTTTCAAAAGTTTTGGGATGTGAAATTTATATTAAAGTTTTTTTCTAAAAAATTAAACGCAAAGAGCGCAAAGATTTTTTTGAACTTATTGAAATATTTTAAGATTCGAAAAGGCGTTTCACTCAGCAAAGATTTTTGATTTATCTTAAAGAAAAAGAACGAGCAAAAGCCCGTTCTCAATGATATAAAATTTAACAATTCTATTTTCCTCCGCCTGAATTTTTCTCGACATCGGTTTTAGTATTTTCTTTTACTTTTTGGTTTCCGAAACGTTTCACGAATGTCAAGGAAACACCGTACCAATCCCATCTGTTGTAATTTTTGAAAGTTCCAATTTGACTATAAGTTGTCGTAGTCATACTTGGTCTTTTGAAGATATTCATAAACTGTAAACTGGTTTCTATCTGTGCTCCAGGGAAAATCTTGGTCACAGAAAAATTATGGAAATAGTTATATTTATTCGCTACAGAGTTTCCATTATTCTGATTATCAACACTCATCCAAGCACTAAGATTAATGTTTTTATTGAATAAATTGGTGTAAGAAAGATTGGTTGAACCGCCGACATAACTGATATAATTATTCTCAGAACTCAAATTATTTCTTGTATTGAAATCGCTGTTATCAATGTAATACCAGCCGATTCCAAAGTTGACATTCAGTTTATTCTTGAAAAGATTCTGATTGGTGTTGGCAAACAAATAGAATTTTTCAACTTTTCCTTTGAAGTTATCTGGGAAAACAATCGTTTTTAAATTTCCATTAACGTCAGTTTCTTGTGAATAATTCTCCCAATAATCCTGGTCGGTAAACATATATCTCGCTGAAATGAAATATTTTTTGAACAAACCAAATTTCAACACGACTCTATCACTTGGATTAGGAAGAAGTTCCATATTTCCTCGATAAAAGATTCCGTTGTTATTCGGCACTTCAAAAGGATTGAATTCCGAAAACCAAGGTCTCCAAAGATTATGGTTGTAAGTCAAACTCAAATCGTAATTCGGAGAGAAAGAATATTTCACTAATAGATTTGGTAAAAATGTTCCGTAAGAATCCTTTCTTCCTTGGTTTCCAACATTTTCCCTGATTTTGTAATTGATATGTTCATAACGCAAACCAACTCGTGTTTCCAACTTTTCAAAAAACGTTTTGCTGTAATTGAAATAAAGTGAATTGATATTATCCGTGTAATGGAAATCACTTGTCAGTCTGGTATTTTGAATCAAATCTTGATAAGTGTTCGGAATGACATTATTATTAAAATTCGCTTTTCCTCCAACTTCCAAAGTTCCACCTTTCCCCAATGGCGTTGTATAGTCTACTTTCACATAATAATTTCTGTTTTGGGTATCAGAATTAATTAATGTTTGTTCAATCACAGGAATTTTTGTCCAATCTGGTGTTTCATTCTGTTTATCAAATCTTTTCAATACTCTATCAGTTAAACCCTCATTCGAATCATAATTAAGTCCAAGATTGATATCCAGAATTTTGTTCTTTTCTTTATCATAATATTTATAGAACAAATTGGTTCCCAAAGTATTATTAAGGTTCTTACCAAGCATATTCTGACAATCTTCTTTTAAGAATACTCCGTCATTATAAGATTTGGTGTAAGATTTGGAATCAGAGTTATTATCGCCTCGGAAATATTCCAAAACTAGACCTATGTTATTTTTGTCATTCAGTTCAAATTCTGATGTAGAAGAAAAAGACGGATTCTTACTTTTATAGGCCGTTTCCGAATTAATTAATTGCCTGTTTTTATTCTCATAATAAGAATAATCGCTACTACCTTTTGATATAAAAACATTATCGCCATAGCTCCCTGTAAAAGTCTGCGTAAAGTTCTTTTTATGATAATTGAGGTTCAAACTTCCATATTGGTTGTTCTTAGTATTCTGCGTATTAGTCAAAGAAATACTTCCTTTCAAACCTTCATCATCCCGTTTTTTAAGAACGATATTAATAACTGCTCCGGTTGCTTCATAACGTGAAGAAGGACTTGTAATCACTTCGATTTTCATCAAGTTGTCTGCAGGAATTGTCTTGAGATATTCCTTAAGTTCTTTTCCTGTGAAAACCGACTTTCTATCGTTGATATAAACTGTTACCGATTCTCCTTCTGCTTTTACATTATCATTGTTATCAATACTTACCAAAGGCGTCATTCTCACGATATCCCAAGTTGTATTTCCTGCAAGAATAGAACTGTTTTCTACATTGAAAACTGTTCTGTCAGCTTTACTTTGGACAGTCGGTTTTTTGGCAATAACCGTCACTGCTTCTATTTCTTTGGACTTAAGAGTGTCTTTGGTTTGAGCTAATGCAAATGTGATAGATAATAATCCTAATAAGGATAATGCTGACTTCATTGTTACTGTTTTGCTTATAAGACAACAGAAGTAGCATTAATGTTACATCAGAAAATTAATTTTTATTGATAAAATCGAATTTTAATTAAATTTGGAAAAATATAAACCAACAATGAATCCAAAAGTTGATGAACATATCAATCAATCCAAACAATGGAAAGACGAGATGAATACATTGAGAACTATCATTCTAGATTGTCAATTGGCAGAAGATTTCAAATGGGGAAAACCTTGTTATTCTTTTCAAGGTAAGAATATTGTGATTATTCAGGGATTCAAAGAATATTTTGCATTGTTGTTTTTCAAAGGCGGAATTATGAAAGATTTCGAACATCTTCTTGTAAAAATGGGAGAAAATACGCAAGCCGGAAGACAGATGCGATTTGAAAATGTTCAGGATATTCTGGACAAAAAATCAATAATCAAAGATTATATTTTTGAAGCTATTGAAATTGAAGAACGAGGAGAAAAAGTGGAAATCAAAAGAGAAACGACACCAATTCCTGAAGAATTTCAAATTAAACTAAATGAAAATCCCGAATTGAAATCTGCTTTCGAATCTTTAACTCCTGGAAGACAGCGCGCTTATCTGTTTCATTTTTCTGCACCAAAACAATCCAAAACCAGAGAATCCAGAATTGAAAAATCTATCCCAAGTATTCTTGACGGAAAAGGAATGAACGATTAAAAAGATTTAAGTTCTCGCTGATTTTGCAAATCTTGCAGATTAATACAATGAAGTAGATTTGCGTAATCTGCTAAATCCGCGAGAGAAATATTCTATCCAAAAGTAACCTAATCAATATGAAAAATAAACCTCAACTTTCAGCAGAACAACAGGAAGAATTAATCAAAATTCTGAAAACTCGTTTTGAAAAAAATCCGAAACGTCACGAAAATATTAAATGGGAAGAAGTTCAGAAAAAACTGGAGTCAAATCCTGAAAAACTTTGGTCACTCAACGAAATGGAAAGAACCGAAGGCGAGCCAGATGTTATTGGTTATGATAAAAAAACGAATGAATATCTTTTCTTTGATTGTTCAGCAGAAAGCCCAAAAGGCAGAAGAAGTTTGTGTTATGACAGAAAAGCATTAGACTCCAGAAAGGAAAATAAACCTGCGAACAGCGCCATTGATTTAGCTTTAGAAATCGGAATTGAAATTTTGGATGAAGAGCAATATCACGAATTACAATCGCTTGGCAACTTTGATTTGAAAACATCTAGCTGGGTAAAAACACCCGATGAGATTCGAAAATTAGGCGGTGCTGTTTTCTGTGATAAACGTTACAATACTGTTTTTCTTTATCATAATGGTGCAGAATCTTATTATGCTGCGAGAGGTTTTCGTGGGGTTTTGAGAATTTGAATTCGAATTAATTTGAACTTCTCAACACACAAAAATTGAACTTCTCAACAAAATACATAGCCTGATTAATCCTCAACTTTGTCCTGTAAAATTTAAACAAAATGGAAAATACACAGACAAAGAAAACAGTTTTGGTAACCGGCGGAACAGGATTTTTGGGAATTCACACGATTCTTCAGTTGTTGCAACAAGATTATGAAGTAAAAACTACAGTTCGCTCACTCGCTAAAAAAGATACTATCATCAAAGCTTTAGAAGAAAGCGGAATTGCAGATTTCTCGCATCTTTCATTCGTTGAAGCCGACCTTACCGATGATAAAAACTGGGACGAAGCCGTAAAAAATTGTGACTATGTACTTCACGTCGCATCCCCTTTCCCTGCGCAAGACCCGAAAGACGAAAATGAATTGATTATTCCTGCAAGAGATGGCGCTTTGAGAGTTTTAAAAGCTTCCCGTGATGCAGGTGTAAAACGAGTGGTTCTCACTTCGTCTTTTGCAGCAGTGGGTTACAGCATCAACATTGATGATTATGTTTTCAGTGAAAAAGACTGGACGGATGTGAATGCTGAACTTCCGGCTTATATTAAATCTAAAACGGTAGCAGAAAAATCGGCTTGGGAGTTTATTGAAAAAGAAGGCAATGGTTTGGAATTATCGGTTATCAATCCTGTCGGGATTTTCGGTCCTGTGATTGGCGGCATTACTTCTGCTTCTCTTGATGTGGCGGTTTCAAGTATTTTGAATGGAAATCTCGAGTACACGCCAACTTTCACAATGGGTGTTGTAGATGTGAGAGATGTCGCGGATATTCACATCAAAGCAATGCTGGAACCGAAAGCGAATGGCGACCGCTTCATTGCGACTTCAGATGGCGTGATGAGTTTCTACGATGTGGCAGAATTATTCAAAAAGGAAAGACCGCAATACACTGCAAATATTCAAGAATTGGAGCCTATCGGAAGAGAATTTTATAAAGAAATCTCCAACGAAAAAGCGAGAACAGTCCTCAACTGGAAACCGAGAAGTCGTGAGGAAGCTCTCTTGGCAAGTGTGGATAGTTTGATGGCAAATTCTTAAATTTGTTTGGGTTGAGTCATTAAAATGCTGAATCTCACGCAGCCCGACTTGAACGGACTCTTCGAGAGCCTCAGAGTGACAAATTAGGAGTGGAAGGCATAAATGAGGTAAAAGCGAAGGCTTTTATCGAAGTTTACGAACGAAGTTCAAGCTGCCCAAACCTTTAGGTTCGATGAAGTCAAATAATTAGTATCAAATGAAATTCAATAATATACAATCCTGTCATTTGGGACCAGAAATTTCTCCGGAACAGTTTATTCCGGAGCATTTCTTTTTGTTTTTGCTGAAAGGCTCGATGATGGCTTACGATGGTTACAAAAACTATGCGATGCAAACTGGAGACTATTGTATTGCAAGGAAAAATCATCTCGTACGATACACAAAGCATAAAGAAGACGGGCAGTTTGAAAAAGTAATCATCACGTTTGATGAAGCTTTTTTAAAGAAATTTTTGGAGCGTCACTCGTATCAATCTGAGCCAACGGAAAACAGTGATTCTTTTCTTTTTATTAAAGAAGATAAATTGATTAAAAGTTATGTTCAGTCACTTGAACCTTATTACAACGGAACCGAACAATTGGATGCTCAGTTTGTAGATATCAAACGTGAAGAGTTACTGATGATTCTGCTGAAAAACAATCCGGAACTGAAAGATGTTTTCTTCAATTTCAACGTGCCTCACAAAATTGATTTGGAGTTTTTTATGAATCATAATTACAAATTCAATATCAGTCTTGAACGTTTTGCCTTTATGACAGGAAGAAGTTTATCGACTTTTAAAAGAGAGTTTAAAACTATTTTCAATGCAAATCCGGGAAAGTGGCTTGTAAAGAAACGTCTCGATGAAGCATATTTTCTACTTGAAAAAGAGCATAAAAAACCTAGCGACATCTACATTGACCTTGGTTTTGAAGATTTTTCGCATTTTTCTTTTGTGTTTAAAAAGGAGTTTGGGATTTCGCCCTCTGAGATTAGAAAATAGAAATTAATTTTCAGTTTAGGTTATTTTCATTAATTTTGTATCAATCATTACAAAAATAAAATGAGAGGAAGACCCAACATTCACGATAATGCAGAACTGATTCAGAAAGCGCAGGAAATTTTCTGGAAAAAAGGTTACACTGCAACTTCTTTAAATGATTTGTTAACCATCACAGGTGCAGGAAGCGGAAGTTTTTACAATACTTTTAAAGGTGGAAAAAAGCAGATTTTCGAAGAAGCAATTAATCAAAGACGAAAAGCTTTTGCTGAATTCAAAAATGAATTGGAGAAAAGTGAAACTCCGATTGAACTTATCAAAGATTTTTTCAGAGGTATTGCAGATGAAAATGAAAGTTCTCATATGCGAGGTTGCATCATCGCCAATACAGTTGTGGAAATGACTTTTGTAGACGTTGATTTGGAAGATGAAGCTGTACAAATCCTAAAAGAAGTTGAGGAAATGTACACTGAAGCGATTAAAAAAGCTCAGATTAATAATCAAATCAAAAATCAAACAGACGCATCAGTCTTAGGAAAATATCTCATCACATTTTGGTGCGGACTTAATACTCTGAGAAGAATGTATCCCGACAAAAAAATCCTGTCTCAACAAATCGAAATGCAATTGGCTGTTCTCAGCTAATTTTTTTATCAAATTTTGTATCAATCATTACAAAAATAAATTTTACTTAAAATGAATTTAGAATTAACATCAAAAAAAGCGTTTATCAGTGGTTCAACACAAGGAATCGGATTTGCGATTGCTCAACAATTATTAGAAGAAGGCGCAGAAGTCATCATCAATGGAAGACAAAAAGAAAAAACAGAAAATGCAGTTTCGGAGTTACAAAAACAATTTCCAAACGCCATTATTTCAGGAATCGTAGCCGACTTTTCGGACAAAAACCAAGTGGATGAACTTTTAAAACAATTGAATGATATTGATATTCTGATTAATAATGTCGGAATTTTTGAACTGAAAGATTTTGAAAATATTTCGGATGAAGGTTGGTACAACATTTTTGAAATTAATGTGATGAGTGCTGTAAAACTATCAAGACATCTTTTACCGAAAATGCTGGAGAAAAACTGGGGAAGAATCATTTTTATCAGTAGTGAATCTGGCGTGAATATTCCTGCAAATATGATTCATTACGGAATGACAAAAGCATCAATGATGGCCATCAGCAACGGTTTATCAAAACTGACAAAAGGAACTGAAGTTACCGTGAACACCATTCTTGGCGGACCAACTTATTCCGATGGCGTTGCTTCGACGGTTGAACACTTTGCAAAACTTCAAAACATCAGTGTTGAACAAATGAAATCAGCCATCGTACAACAAACCAATCCAGATTCTTTGTTGCAAAGATTTATTGAGCCGAAAGAGATTGCGAATTTGGCAGTTTATCTTTCAAGTTCGCTTTCTATTGCGACAAACGGAGCTAGTTTGAGAGCTGATGGCGGAGTTTTGAAAACTTTATAAATTAAGCACAATCTTTACAAACTCCGGTCAAAATACAATTCACGCTTTCCACAGAATATCCTTTTTCTAAGGAAAACTGAACTTCAATTGGCAGACATTCAATCGTTTCACATTTTGTACATCTGAAATGAAAATGATGGTCTGCCAGTTTTTTTTTATCACATTTGATGCAAACTGCAAAATACTGTTTTCCGTCTTCTGCTACAATCCTGTGGAGAATTCCGTCTTCGCAGAATCTTTTTAATACCCGATAAATCGTGGCTCTGTCAATATCAATATTGATATTTTTTTCGATAGAATCCTGACTCATCGCTTTAGCTTTATGAGTTAACAAATTCAAAACGGCTTCTTTTGCCGGCGTGTTTCTTCTTTTCATTTTTATTAATGCGACTATATTGCAATAATAAAAATTAATCCTAACTTTGGCAAATAAAACGACATAAATTATTTAAAATGGTAAAGCAAAATCAATTTGATGTTATTATAGTTGGAGGAAGTTATGCAGGACTTTCGGCAGGAATGTCTTTGGGGCGTTCTTTAAGAAAAGTATTAATTATAGACAGCGGAAAACCTTGCAATGAACAAACGCCACATTCTCATAATTTCCTGACGCAAGACGGAAAAACACCGAAAGAAATTTCTGAATTATCGAAGAAGCAGGTTTTAGAATATAAAACAGTAAAATTTCATCAAGATAAAGCAATTGAAGCTAAAAAGATTGAAAATGGTTTTGAAGTAATTACAGAAAATGGAGAAAAATTTAATTCAAAAAAAATAATTATTGCAACAGGAATTATCGATGAAGTTCCAAATATCAAAGGTTTCCAAGAATGCTGGGGAATTTCATTAATTCATTGTCCTTATTGCCACGGTTATGAATTTAAAAATGAAAAAACAGGAATCATTGCGAATGGCGAACGTGGTTTTCATATTTCATCATTGGTTAATAATCTTACAAAAGACATTACCATTTTCACAAGAGGTAAAGCTGATTTTACAGAAGAACAATTTCTGAAATTAGAAAAAAATAATATTAAAATTATCGAAACTGAAATTTCTGAATTAAAACATCAAAATGGAAATATTGAAAGTCTGATTTTATCTGATGGTAAAGCTTTGAACTTCGAAGCAGTTTACGGAGCCTTTCCTTTTAAACAACATTCTGATATTCCCGAATCTTTGGGTTGCGAAATGACAGAAATTGGCCATATTAAAATTGACCAATTTCAGAAAACAAATGTTGCAGGATTATTTGCTTGTGGCGATAATTCCAGTCCGATGCGCTCCGTTGCTAATGCAGTTTACACAGGCAGTTTGACAGGAGCAATGGTTAATATGGAATTGACGAATGAGAGTTTTTAGTTAGGGATATTTGTGTAAATTTGAATTCAATCAATATTTGATTTAAATGAATAATAGATTTTTAATTTGTGTAGTTTTTATAACTCTCGTGTTTTCTTGTAATAAAAATAATAAAGAAACAATTGAAAATTCAACAACTAATTCGGAGAATAAAACTGAATTAAAATCTGCCGAAAAACTAACTACTGAAATAGAAAAACAGTCTATCAATTTATCTGAATATAGTAATCTTACACCGATTGAAATCAAAGATTCTAAACAGAAAGATGTCTTTAAAAAATATGGAATAGAATTAGGTGGAGTCTGCTACTCTTGCGACCTTGCTATTTTTAAAATTAATAAAAATAGTTTTGAAATTGTGGAACTTTGTGATGAGAAGAATTTCCATAGTTATAAGGATTTCAGCTATCAAAAAACAGGAAATAGTCTAAAAATCATAACTCCAGAATCTACTTTTATTTTTACTAAAGTTGAAAACGAACCCATTTATCAACTCAAAATTGAAGGACAAAAACCTGAATTTAAAAATATGAGAATCTCAGAATTTTATACTCAAGAAAGTTTGATTGAAAAATTTGAAGAACACGATTGCGGAGATTTTCAAGGATAATTGAAATTAATAAAAACAAAAAACCCATCTCGATTTGAGATGGGTTTTTGTTTTATATAGAATCTCTAAGATTAGAACTTAAGGTCTCCGTTTACTTCTCTTACAGCTTGTGCGGCTTCAGCGAACTTCAATTGCTCCTCTACAGTCAAAGTGATGTTTACGATTTTCTCAACACCATTTTTCCCGATGATTGCCGGAACTCCAAGACAGATATCATTTTGTCCATATTCGCCTTCAAGCATCAATGAACAAGGAATCATTTTTTTGTGGTCGCAAAGAATCGCCTGAACCATTACAGAAACAGCTGCACCTGGTGCATACCAAGCAGAAGTTCCTAATAATTTAGTTAGAGTTGCTCCACCGACTTTAGTTTCTTCGATAACAGATGTTTTTTGCTCATCCGTTAAGAATTCAGAAACCGGAACACCATTTCTAGTTGCTTTGCTGTAAAGTGGCAACATTCCAGTATCAGAGTGTGCAGCGATTACCATTCCGTCAACATCAGAGATTGGAGCTCCTAAAGCTTCAGCCAATCTGTACTTGAATCTTGCAGAATCTAAAGCTCCACCCATTCCAATAATTCTTTCTTTTGGAAGACCAGAAGTTTTATGCACCAAATACGCCATTGTATCCATCGGATTTGAAACAACAATGATGATAACATCTGGCGAATGTTTTACCAAATTCTCGGTAACATCTTTTACAATTCCAGCATTGATTCCAATTAGTTCTTCTCTTGTCATTCCCGGCTTTCTAGGAATACCTGAAGTAATAACCGCAACTTTGGAACCTGCAGTTTTTGAATAATCTCCAGTAGTTCCGGTAATTTTGGTATCAAACCCATTCAAAGACGCTGTCTGCATCAAATCCATTGCTTTACCTTCCGCAAAACCTTCTTTAATGTCCACCAAAACAACTTCTGCAGCGAAATCTTTCATTGCAATGTATTCTGCACAACTAGCTCCTACTGCGCCAGCGCCAACTACGGTAACTTTCATAATAATGTATTTTTATTGTTTGAAATTTTATTTTGTATTGCTCGTAAATATAATAAAACTTGCAAAGGCAGAGAAAAATTTAATTCTAACTTTTGTCATATTTTAAGCCTTAATAACTTTTCTAAAATTATAATTTCATATTTTTGGTCAAAGTAATTGATTTACAATAAAACTAAACACTGCAAATAAAAAAGCAACCATGAAAAAACTCTATTCATTAATCGTCGCAATTTGCTTATTTTTTGCAAGTTACGCATACGGACAGATCAAACCCGATACAAACAACATTCTCTACATCAACACCAATGTTTCTGGTGGAAATGGTAGCGGAGACAGCTGGACAAACGCCATCAAAGAATTGGCAGATGCTCTGAAATGGGCAGGACAGAACAGAAATAATAATCTTTGGTCCAGTACCAATCCTTTACAACTTTGGATTGCAGACGGAATCTACAAACCAAAATACAGCCCCATCGATGGTGATGATTTTAAAGATAATCCTTCTGATCCTAGAGTTAAGTCTTTTTTGGTAGTAAACAATATTAAACTTTACGGTGGTTTTCTGGGTTATGAATCTAATATTGTCCAAAGAGATTTTACAACAGGTAACAAAACTATTTTAAGTGGAGATTTCAATGGAGATGATTTGATCTCTGGTAATGGCAAAACATTGAGTATAACTAATAATAAGGAAAACGCTTATTATACTCTTATAGGTACTTGTACTAATGTAGATGGTTTTTTGATTACGGGAGCTAATAAAAGCGATTTAGATTTTAATAATCCCATTAATGGTTCGAGTTATTATCATGTACTTAATCAATTTACTTCCAAAACACTAGGTGCAGGTATATCAGGATACATACAAAATTTAGGAAATTTAACAATGATTGGAAATTATACTGGTGCTATGTTGCGCTCAACAGAAATCAGTAATCTAATTAACCTAAAAGTAAGCAGGAACTCAAATGTAGGATTGAGTTTAAACTATGCTACAACTATAAAAAACTCTATAATCAGTGATAATTTTTCAAAAGGAATATCCGCTTCCAATCCAACTGGTATGACTATTAATTTAATCAATACAGTAGTTTCCGGAAATAACTCACTGGAGGGAGGTGCTGGTGTTGATTCTTATGGTCATTATGGCAATGCTGTCAGATTAATAAACTGTACTGTTGTAGGTAACACAGGACCATATTCTGTGCGATCTGCTTCTGCCAGAGGCTCCGATATTCTATCCTACAACAGCATCATCTATGGTAATGAGGGCGGTATTACTATATCTAGTGCCAGTATTCCCGGCAACGTATATAAAGATTTTAGTGGTAGTTTGATACAAGGTGAAAGTAGCACAGCAAATAACAATCTGAATGGTAATCTTTCTTACCCAAATCTATTTACAGATTATTCTAATAAAAATTATACATTGGCTAGTAACAGTCCGGCAGTAGACAAAGGTGACAACGCACTTTACACTACATTAGCCTGGACCAATAATCAGACATCTGATAAAGATCTTTTAGGAAATCCAAGAATTTATAATTATGCCAATGGTGGTATTATAGATTTGGGAGCTTACGAAAGCAGTTATACCAATATGGGAGTAATTGATTCTGAAAAAAATAGAATAAAATTATATCCCAACTCTACAACAGGTATATTCTACATAGAAGCCCAATCAGCTGGAAAATCAGAATTGTATAATTTTAACGGACAACTTGTCAAAACTGTAGATTTGAAAGCAGGAAAAAATGAAATAGATATTACTACATTATCAAATGGGATCTATATACTCAAATTAGATTCAAGATCATTAAAAGTCTTTAAAAAATAATTTCCAGATTAAAATCTGGATTTTTTATTTTATTGTTGAAAGAAACAAAACTTCGATTTAAAAAAGATAATTCTAATATTTTTCATGTACGGAAAAAACTAATACATAAAGATTATTTTGTTAGAGTTTGATTATTTTTTTGTTTATTCCAAATCAAAGACTTACATAAAAATGGCTTCATTGCTACAAAGCAATTAATTTCTGCGTCATAAAAACAAACCCATCCATTATCATATATAATTAATTTTTCAACTATTATACCTTTACGAAATCATTTAAAATAAAACAACACAAACATCAATAATCATAATAATTTACTATTATATTTAAAATTACATTATTAATAAATCATTATTATTTATTAATTCAATTTATTTGTATATTTACCGCCTATCATGACACTTTTTATGAAAAAAATCTATTTTAAACTTAGTATTTATACAGATATACTATTTCTCTCATCAATCTATATCAAAATTGCACTCCATATCAATACAGGAAAACCTATGCATAGCTATAATTCTTTTTAAATATACATAATGAGAAAACCTATTTATGCATCCAACTAAAAAATATCATCTTCCAGATTTGACAAATAAAATTGTTAATAAAAATCATTACAGATAAGCATGAAAAAACTACAATTCATTATACTTTTATTCTTCTCCTCATTTTTATTGTCTCAATCATGGTCGCAGGATAACAATTATTTTAATAATCCCAACAGAGGAGTTTATGATGAACTTGCACGAAAAAAAGAACAAGAAATCAACCGCGACATGGGCAATATAAGAAGAGTCGTAAATCAGACAGGAAATATCGCGACTCAGCTGCAAGAAAACGAAACTACCCAAAACGCAGGACCAGGAGCTCCTGGAGAACCTATACCAAGCGGAGGACCAGGAGCCCCAGGAGAACCAGTACCAATTGATAAATACAAAAGCTTACTTTTTCTTTTAGCCCTTACTTTAATAATCTCCAATAAAGAAATCATGGAATTTGGAAGAGAAAATAAAAGTTGTAAAAAAATATAGTTTACTAAAAACTATTTTACAGAATAAATAAAAACATAGCATAAAAAGAGAATTCCGGAAATAATTTCCGGAATTCTCTTTTTGGGAACATAAATAAAGTCATTTAAAAATGAAGTGTAAATTGATGGAGATTTCGTAAATTTGCTATGAAAAAAATTAAAAATATGTCAGAAAACAACATAAAATCTATTGCGGTTTTGACCTCAGGAGGCGATGCCCCAGGGATGAACGCCGCACTTAGAGCAGTTGTAAGAACAGCAAATCATTTCAATATAGACTGTTATGGTATCCGAGAAGGTTACAATGGTCTGATTGCAGGTGATGTTACAAAAATGGGACCTCGTTCCGTAAAGAACATAATCAATCAAGGTGGAACTATTCTGAAATCTGCAAGATCCAAAGAATTCATGACTGTGGAAGGCAGAAAAAAAGCATACGAACAATGCCAGAAATTAGGAATTGATGCAATTGTTTGCATTGGTGGAGACGGAAGTTTTACAGGTGCAAAGGTTTTCAATGAAGAATTCGGAATTAAAGTTATCGGTGTACCAGGAACTATCGACAATGATATTTTCGGCACAGACAAAACCATTGGTTACGATACAGCTCTCAATACAGCAATGGATGCTATCGATAAAATCCGTGACACAGCAACATCCCACAACAGAGTTTTCTTTGTAGAAGTAATGGGACGTGATGCTGGTTTCATTGCTCTTAATAGTGGAATTGCAACCGGAGCTCTTGATATTTTGATTCCTGAGAGAAAAGATAGTCTTGATGATCTATTTGACACTTTCACAACAGCTGAGAAAGTTGGAAAATCATCAAGTATTGTTGTAGTTGCAGAAGGTGAGGAATTAGGAAACATCTATGACCTTGCAAAAGCAACAAAAGAAAAATTCCCTAACTACGATATCAGGGTAACAATTCTTGGACACATCCAAAGAGGTGGTTCTCCAAGTTGTGCAGACAGAGTTTTGGCAAGTCACTTAGGCTATGGCGCCGTTATCGGTCTTATGGAAGGTAAAAACAAAGTGATGGTTGGTATGCAATCCAATAAAATCACTTACACCCCTATCGAAGAGGCCATCAAAAAACATAACGAAATAGATAAGGATTTGCTTCAAATAGCTGAGATTTTAGCTATGTAATTCCC
Source organism: uncultured Weeksellaceae bacterium (assembly GCA_963530025.1). Classification (GTDB taxonomy): domain Bacteria; phylum Bacteroidota; class Bacteroidia; order Flavobacteriales; family Weeksellaceae; genus Epilithonimonas. Next base: position 311,532 of record CAUSBY010000001.1, on the reverse strand, counting down.
TATTTTTTCGTAAATTTATAGTAACAAAAAAAACCTTAATATTTTAAATAATATGTCAACAATTAAAGTAGGAATCAACGGATTCGGTAGAATCGGACGTTTAGTATTCAGAGCAATGACTGAAAGAGAAAACATCGAAGTTGTAGGTATCAATGACCTTATCGATGCAGAATACATGGCTTATATGCTAAAATACGATTCGGTTCACGGAACGTTCAAAGGAGAAGTATCAGTACAAGGAAACAACCTTGTAGTAAACGGAAAAACTATCCGTGTAACTGCTGAGAAAGACCCTAATAACCTAAAATGGAATGAAGTAGGTGCAGAATACATCGTAGAATCTACAGGATTATTCCTTTCTAAAGATACTGCTCAGGCTCACATCAACGCTGGTGCTAAGAAAGTAATCCTTTCTGCTCCTTCTAAAGATGATACACCAATGTTCGTAATGGGTGTAAACCACAAAGAACTTACAGATGATGTAACTGTATTCTCAAACGCATCTTGTACTACAAACTGTCTTGCGCCATTAGCAAAAGTGATCCACGATAACTTCGGTATCGCAGAAGGTCTTATGACAACAGTTCACGCTACTACTGCAACTCAGAAAACTGTAGATGGACCATCTGCAAAAGACTGGAGAGGAGGAAGATCTGCGCTTAACAACATTATTCCTTCTTCTACAGGTGCTGCAAAAGCGGTAGGAAAAGTAATCCCTTCTCTTAACGGGAAATTGACAGGAATGTCTTTCAGAGTTCCAACTGCTGACGTTTCTGTAGTTGACCTTACTGTAAGATTGGAAAAACCAACTTCTTACGATGAGATCTCTGCTGCTATCAAAGCTGCATCTGAAGGTGAGTTAAAAGGAATCCTTGGTTACACAGAAGATGCTGTGGTTTCTCAAGATTTCGTAAGCGACCCAAGAACTTCTATCTTCGACAAAGAAGCTGGAATTATGTTATCTCCAACTTTCGTTAAATTGGTATCTTGGTACGACAACGAATGGGGCTATTCTAACAAATTAACAGACCTATTGGTACATTCTGCTTCTTTATAATCTGGAGCTTTTTGATAAAATTAAAACCTTTCAATTCATTTTGGAAGGTTTTTTTGTATTCAAAAATGATAAAACTCACAATAACTTTTTGAAGCAATAATCGTAACTTTATCTGAGATGGAAAAAACAATTTTACAACCTCGATTTAAAGATTCGCCTCATTTCAAAAATTTCTGGGAGACAGGAAATGGTAAACAACTCATAGAATTTTCTGGAGCAAAAGTCAGTTTTGACGATTTTGAAAAATTCTCCCATTTCTTTTATGATGTTGATGAAATCGGAGATGGAGTTGTAAAAGACGTTTATTTCACACAACCATTTCCCGAAGCGTCAAAACAAATAGAAACATACATCAGAGATGGAATTTCAGAGAATGATAAAATTCATAAAAGTGTAAAAGTACTTTTTGAACAAACTCAATCTATTCCAGCTTGGTTAGATTATGAATTAATAAAAAGCGGTGCGGAACTTTGTATGCGATGCAACGTAGATTCTCTTATTTCTCTAAGAGATTACTGTCTGATAGGCGGATACGATTACGCCTATCTCAACAAACCTCTTATCGTAACTGAAGCTTTGAAGAAGGGTGCGGTCAAACGCTTATCTGAAACTTTAGATTTTTGGGTCAATGTAACCAGAAACGACGCACTTCAAATTCATAAAAAAGGTTACGAGTTTGCAATCAAAACAAGACTGATTCATTCTTACGCAAGACTTTCTATAAAAAAACATTATAAAAATTGGGACACAGAAAATTGGGGAAAGCCTATCAATTCTTGGGATATGATGGCAACTTACATTGGTTTCAGTTTGGTATTTTTATTCAGTTTGCACAAGTTAGGAAATACATTTTCAGATGAGGAAGAAAAGGGGCTTTTTCATCTTTGGAAATATGTAGGTTATCTTTTAGGAATTCCAGAAGAACTTTTACCTGACGATAAAAAACAAGCAACGGAATATTTTTATTTATGGACTTCTGTACAGCCACCATCAGATAAAGATTCTATTTTATTAGCTCATTCTTTATTAAACGAATCGTTGGAAAATCCTATTCTTAAATTCAATTTTCAAAGAAAGAATCTTCGTTATTTACATATCTGTTGTACTTGGTTTTTGTTGGATGATGAAGTCTGTGAAAGATTAGAAATCCCCAAAGTGAAATACAAAAATTTATTTCCAAGGTCAAAGCAATTATTTAATAAAATTTATGAAAGCTTATTGACTAGAGAAGTTCGAATAAAAAAAGGAAATAAAGACCAAATGCAAGTTCTCGATGATTATCTAAAGATAACAAAAAATTCCAATTTTCATTAAATTTCAATTAATGAATTAAAAGCTCAAACCAAAATAATATTGGATTTTGATTTTAAAATTCCGTATTTTTGAGAATAATTTTTTTGAAATAATGAGTACAAACGACGATAAGAAAAAAGCGCTCCAGTTGGTGCTTGAAAAACTAGATAAAACCTACGGAAAAGGAACTGTAATGACCTTGGGAGAGGATTCTGTAGACTCTACAATAGAAGTCATCCCTTCCGGATCTTTAGGAATTGACCTTGCTTTGGGTGTTGGCGGATATCCAAGAGGAAGAATCATAGAGATCTATGGTCCAGAATCATCCGGTAAAACAACCCTTACACTTCACGCTATTGCAGAAGCGCAAAAATCAGGCGGAATTGCAGCTTTTATTGATGCAGAACATGCATTTGACAGAAACTACGCTGCTAAATTAGGAATTGACCTAGAAAACTTAATCATATCTCAACCCGACAATGGAGAACAGGCTTTGGAAATTGCAGATAACTTAATCAGATCAGGGGCTATTGACATTGTAGTTATTGACTCTGTTGCAGCATTGACACCAAAAGCCGAGATTGAAGGTGAAATGGGAGATTCTAAAATGGGGCTTCATGCAAGATTGATGTCACAGGCTTTAAGAAAATTAACAGCTACAATCAACAGAACAAAATGTACTGTAATCTTTATCAATCAGCTTCGTGAAAAAATCGGGGTAATGTTTGGAAATCCAGAAACTACTACAGGTGGTAATGCCCTTAAATTTTATGCTTCTGTGAGAATCGATATCAGAAAGGCAAGTGCTCCTATCAAGAATGGAGACGAAGCTATCGGAAGTCGTGTAAAAGTTAAAGTTGTAAAAAACAAAGTTGCTCCTCCTTTCAAAATGGCAGAATTTGACATCATGTACGGCGAAGGAATTTCTAAATCCGGAGAGATTTTAGATACTGCTGTAGACCTTGCTGTCGTTAAGAAAAGTGGATCTTGGTTCAGTTATGAAGACACAAAACTAGGACAAGGCCGTGATGCTGTAAAAGATGTTTTGAAAGATAACCCGGAACTATCTGAAGAGATTGAAGGTAAGATCAAAGAAATCATTAAGAATAAATAAAAAAGATAGGCTGTGAAAATTTCACAGCCTATCTTTTTTATTTAAAGAAATAAGTCAGACCTAAACTGATAACTTGTTCTGATTTTTTCTTTTGAGTATTTGGATCAAATGTCCATGACTCTACAAGTTTTGGGTACGTATTGGATAGCCCGATATCAAATTTTAAAGCAAGTTCCAACTGCCTTTTATAGCTGTATCCGACTCCTAATCCTAATCCTAAATTAAAAGAGTTAGCTTTACCATTAATATCAGGATATTGCGGATTGACAACATCTGGTTCATAATATTCTCTTCCAGCAGGAACATTCTTAACTTTTTGATTAATTAAAAAATTGAACCTAGGACCAATCAATCCAAAAAACTCCGATTCAGCTTCAGAGAAATAAGCTTTAAAATTAAGAGGGACACTCAGATAATCATTACCATAAACAGCATCATACCCAGGTCTTCCTTTAGACTCTTTGGTTTTACCAGTTTCTCCTGCGCCAAAATACAGAACCTCTCCTTGCAAATAAAACTGTTCAGCAATACCCATTGGTACTTGTGCTACGATTCCTCCTAAAACAGAGAATCTGGGTCCCGAAGGATTGTGTGCATTTCTAACTCTGGAATAAGTTCCTCCCACCACAAGACCGAACTCAGTAGATCTGAAATCTATTTGTGCCTGAGAAAGCAATGATGTTAATAATAAAGACCCAAAAAGGATTTTTTTCATATCTAGTGTTTTTATAAATATTTTTTCTGTTTCAAATTTAAATAAAAAAATTGAGAAGCTCCATCTGAGCTTCTCAAAATATATTTAAAAAGTATTCTTGATTCTATGCCAAAACAGAAGCAACAGTTTTTCCAATCTCTGCAGGAGAATCTACAACGTGAATTCCGTTTTCTTTCATAATAGCCATTTTTGCTTGAGCAGTGTCATCTGCTCCACCTACGATAGCTCCAGCATGTCCCATTGTTCTACCTTTTGGTGCAGTTTGTCCTGCAATAAATCCAACAACAGGTTTTGTAGAACCACTAGCTTTATACCATCTTGCAGCTTCTGCTTCCAAAGATCCACCAATCTCTCCAATCATTACAACCGCTTCTGTTTCTGGATCGTTGATAAACAATTCCAACGCTTCTTTTGTAGTAGTTCCGATAATTGGATCTCCACCGATTCCGATAGCTGTAGAAACTCCGAAACCAGCTTTCACTACTTGGTCAGCAGCTTCGTAAGTCAAAGTTCCAGATTTTGAAACTATACCAACTTTTCCTTTTTTGAAAACGAAACCTGGCATGATTCCGATTTTAGCCTCGTCAGAAGTGATGATACCAGGACAGTTTGGTCCGATCAAACGAACATCTCTGTCTTGGATATAATCCTTAACTTTTACCATATCAGCAACAGGGATACCTTCTGTGATACATACAATAACTTTGATACCTGCTTCAGCAGCTTCCATTACAGCATCTGCAGCAAATGCAGGCGGAACGAAAATAATACTCACATTAGCTCCTGCTTTTTCTACAGCTTCAGCAACTGAATTGAAAACCGGCTTACCAAGGTGCTCAGTACCTCCTTTTCCTGGAGTTACTCCTCCAACAACGTTGGTTCCGTAATCAATCATCTGACCTGCGTGGAAAGTACCCTCGTTACCTGTAAATCCTTGTACGATAACTTTAGAATCTTTGTTTACTAATACTGACATTTTTTATTATAATTTATTGATTTTATAAACATTTGTTATTCGCAAAAATAACGATAATAATTCAAAAATTTCTTGGAATTAAAGTTTTTTTGAAGATTTAAAATATGATTTACTTCAGATTTTTGACTTTTACTTCTTTTCTTAGATAATCTCTGAATTCTTCCGCAATTGGTCCAAAATAAGTTCCTTTTTTCAAATTTCTATTGACACCTACTTGAGCAAGCAGAACAGTTCCAGATTCAATCGTAAGTCCGGAAGCAATACCAACTTGTCCCCACATTGTAACTTCGTCACCGATGATACAACATCCTGCAATCCCAGTTTGTGAAGCGATCAGACATTTTTTACCAATAACTGTATCGTGACCTATCTGAATCTGATTATCAATAATACTTCCTTCTCCAATCACTGTAGAATCTGTAACACCTCTGTCAATCGTACAACTGTTCCCGATTTCCACATTATTTTCGATAACAACGTTTCCTACAGAAATCAATCTATCAAAATTACCATTTAGCTTTCTGTAATAGAAAGCATCGCCACCAATTACAGTATTGGACTGAATAACAACATTATCACCAATCACAGTTCTATCGCCAATCACAACATTAGGGAAGATGTGGCAGTTTTTTCCAATCTTTACATCATTTCCAATGACAGCAGATGGATGAATAAAAGTTCCATCTCCAACCTCAAGGTCATGAAGTTCTTCTTTGAAATTTGATATTCTTGTGAAATGTGTATTGATTTTATTAAAATCTCTGAAAGGATCATCTGAAACTAAAAGCGCTTTTCCTTCCGGACATTCTACTTCTTTATCAATTAAGATGATTGTTGCTGCAGAATTAAGTGCCTTATCATAATATTTTGGATGGTTTACGAAAACAATATCTCCTGGGCGAACCATATGGATCTCATTGGTTCCATAGACTTGAAAATCATCTGCACCAATATATTTTGCATTGATGATATCAGCAATAGTTTTAAGGTTTTGTGGTTGATTGAATGTCATAGTTATATGTTAAATTTAGACATTAGATTTTAGATTGCAATCTCTGGTAAGAATGCGTATCAAATGCAGCCCGACTTGAGCGGAAATCCTTTTTGTTTTTTTGCAAAAAAATAAAAAGATTGGGAGCGGAAGGCGGATTAAGCTGCCCAAATAAAAAAAATTTGGTCTAAAATAAAAAATGGAAGTGTGAAGATCAACTCCAGACTTCCATCTTTATATTTTGTTTTACTTTACTCTTTCCAAGTAAGAACCGTCTTCTGTACTGATCTTGATTTTGTCACCTGGCTCAATGAACAATGGAACCATTACCCTTGCACCTGTTTCTACGATGGCGTTTTTCAAAGCGTTGGTTGCAGTGTTTCCTTTTACACCTGGATCAGCTTCTACAACTTCTAGATAAACAGATTGTGGAAGTTCTGCAGAAAGTGGAGTTTCGTCCGCTTCTTTCAAAATGATGGTCACTTCTTCTCCAGCTTTCATCAAGTTAGAGTTCTCGATCATTTCTTTGTTAAGATAAAGCTGAGAAAAATCTTCGTTGTTCATAAAGTGAAATCCATTCTCATCATCGTAAAGATATTGGAATTTTCTAGTGATAACCTTTACTTCATCAATCTTGTGACCTGCAGAAAATGTATTATCCAATACTTTTCCGTTGGTTACAGATTTTAATTTTGTTCTTACGAAAGCAGGACCTTTGCCTGGTTTTACGTGTAGAAATTCGATTACTTTAAAAATATCATTGCTAAATTCTATGCAAAGTCCTTTTCTTATATCGTTGCTTGTTGCCATTAGTTATATATAAACTTATATTATTTTAAATTATTCTTTTCCAGAGCCATATCCTTTTACGATACCTCTTGGAGAGTTTTGGATGAAAGTTATTATTTCATCTCTTTCCACAGTTGGAAGCATTTCTTTTTCAACAAATTCGATGGCTTGTGCTGTATTCATCTTCATTTGGAAAATAGCACGGTAGATTTTTTGAATTTCGAAGATCTTATCATTTGTAAAACCTCTTCTTCTCAGTCCTACAGAATTGATTCCTGCGTAAGATATTGGTTCTCTTGCTACTTTCACATAAGGTGGAATGTCTTTTCTAATCAAAGACCCTCCAGAAATCATCACGTGTTTTCCAATTTTTCCAAATTGTTGAATAGCTGATAAACCTCCCATCACTGTAAAATCACCAATTTCTACGTGACCTGCAATTCCGCAACCATTTGCTATAATTACATTATTTCCAATGATGCAATCGTGAGCAATGTGAGAAGTTGCCATAATTAGACAATTCTCTCCTACTTTTGTATAACCAAGCGCTTTTGTTCCTCGGTTTACAGTAACACATTCTCTAAGGGTTGTACCATCACCAATAATAGTTTGTGTGTCTTCTCCATCAAATTTAAGATCCTGAGGGATAGCAGATATTACTGTTCCTGGAAAGATTTTACAATTCTTTCCAATTCTAGCTCCATCCATAATAGTCACATTAGAACCAATCCAAGTTCCTGCCCCAATGACTACGTCTGATGCAATTGTTGTAAATGGTTCAACAGTTACATTTTTACCAATTTTGGCGCGCGGATCTACTGCTGTTAGCTGATGAATCATAAATTATATTTTAGTTTTTGCAACTTGAGCCATCAATTCGGCTTCTACAACTACACTGTCACCAACGTATCCGTAGCCTTGCATATGTACAATTCCTCTTCTAATTGGTTCTATTAATTCTATTTTAAAGATAACCTGGTCTCCCGGAACTACTTTTTTCTTGAACTTAACATTGTCCATTTTCACGAAATAAGTAGAATAATTTTCTGGGTCAGGAACATTGGCCAAAACTAAAATTCCTCCAACTTGTGCCATTGCTTCGATTTGCAAAACACCTGGCATTACTGGTTCTTTTGGAAAATGTCCTACGAAGAATGGTTCATTCATAGAAACATTTTTAAGTCCCACAACGTGAGTTTCCGACAATTCTAAAATCTTGTCAACCAACAAAAACGGAGGTCTGTGCGGTAACAATCTCATAATCCCATTGATATCGAAAACAGGTTCTGCCTTTAAATCGAAATCAGGAACATTTTTTCTTTTTTGCAATTTGTATTGTCTGTTTAGTTTTTTTGCGAATTGAGTATTCACAAAGTGTCCTGGTTTATTCGCAATTACTCTACCTTTGATTCTAACGCCAACTAAAGCCAAATCGCCAATTACATCAAGTAATTTGTGACGTGCCGCTTCATTAGTATAATTAAGGGTCAAGTTATCCAAAATTCCGTTTGGACGAATAGAAACTTCGTCTTTTCCGAAAGCAACTTTTAGTTTTTCAAGAGTTTCTGGTGTTAATTCTTTATCAACATAAACGATTGCGTTACTAATGTCTCCACCTTTGATAAGATTAGCATCCAAAAGTTGCTCTAATTCGTGTAAAAAACTAAATGTTCTAGCAGAAGCAATCTCGTCTTTGAACTCGGAAAGATTTTTCATACTGGCATTTTGAGTTCCTAAAACTTTGGTCCCAAAATCTACCATTGTTGTAATCTCGTAATCGTCAGCAGGAATCACTGTAATCTCAGAACCTGTAGAAGGGTCGATGTAGTTCATCACTTCTTTGATAACAAGATATTCTCTAGGAAGTTCTTGCTCTTGGATACCAACCCTCTCTATAGCTTCTACAAAAAACTTAGAAGAGCCATCTAAAATTGGTGGTTCTGCACTGTTCATTTCAAGAATAGCATTATCAACATCCATCCCAACCAAAGCAGCCAAAAGGTGCTCACAAGTATGGATTTTAACGCCTAACTTTTCAAGAGTAGTCCCTCTTTCTGTAGTGGTTACGTAATTAACATCAGCCTCTACCTGAGGATGACCTTCTAGGTCTGTTCTTACAAATACAAATCCAGTATTTTCTTTAGCTGGTTTGATTGTCAAATTAACCTCTTTTCCTGTGTGAAGACCTATTCCAGATAACTGGATTTCTTCTTTGATTGTTTTTTGTTTATCACTCATTGTAATAGTTTTGAGGCGGGAAGAACGGTGTCTTGGCTCCTGATACCTTTACTCTGATTTTTTATTTTCTAAATCGTTTATTCTCTTGACGATATCCGTAAAATTACGGAAATGTACATAATTCCTTCTATAATCGCTGTAATTGATTGCAGGCGAGCCATAAAGTGTTTCTCCATCTTTTGCAGAAGAATTAACACCGCTCTGAGCCTGAATCTTAACCTGATTTCCTATTTTAATATGACCAACAATTCCTACTTGTCCGCCAATCTGATTCCAATCTCCAATGACTGTTGAGCCAGCAATTCCTGCTTGTGAAGCAATCACATTGTTCTGACCAATCTTCACATTGTGTGCAATTTGGATTAGATTATCAATCTTAGTTCCTTTTCCAATAATCGTTGAACCGATTGTTGCTCTGTCAATACTACAATTAGAACCAATTTCTACATCATCTTCAATAATGACATTTCCTAATTGAGGAATTTTTTTAAAGCCTTCAGCAGTTGGCTGGAAACCAAATCCGTCACCTCCAACAACCGTATTGGAATGAATCACACAATTATCACCAACGATACAATAATCATATATTCTTGCACCACTGTCAATTTTGCAGTTCTTACCAATTTTCACTCCTTTTCCAATATAAACGTGTGGAAAAATCTGTGTATTGTCTCCAATTCTAGCTTTCTCAGAAACATAAGTGAAAGCACCAATGTAAACATCCTCGCCCACTTTTGCAGTCTCGTGGAAAAATGAACCAGCTTCTATTCCTGTTCTTCTGCCCTGCATCTCCTGATAAAGATTCATCAAAACCTGAAAAGAAAGATAAGCATCTTCCACAGCAATAATCACAGGTTTGTAATCTCTGTCTTCCACAAGGCTTTCAGAAACTATCAAAACCGCACACTCTGTTGTATCGATATAATTGGTAAAACGACTCTGTCCAACAAAAGACAAATGTCCCTGTTCTCCATTTTCTATCGGCGAAACTCCTGTAATAACAGTCTTTCCGTCGCCAATGATTTTGCCGTTTATTAATCCTGCAATTTGTTCTGCGCTAAATTCCATAGTTTGCAAAGATAAATATTTTATTAATTATCTTTTAATTTTTTATAACGAATCAAGGTTACTTTTACCTTACTCATACTATTTCTCGGGGAAAATAAATGATATATTTTTTCGTCGCATTCTCCATACATCCGAATAATATCTGATTTTCAGATTCTTCCAGCTTCATTGTTTGTCCCGTTTTATTCATCAAATAAATAGGCTGTTTCTCTGTATCATAAGGTAAAAGCGAACGAGAAATCTGCCCAACCAGCTCTTCGCCATTATCAATTCCGAAATATTTATTCGTTTTTTTAATTTTATCTTTAATGAAATCATCAGAGAATGGCTTCGAAGAAATTATACTTTTTGGAAACTCTCTGTAGATAACAATTTTGCAAAGTCTCGACAAAACAAAATCATCATTCTCTGTCCAGACTTTTATTGCCTGAAAAACGTCCATATCATCCAGCATTGTGAATCTTCTGATATCTTCTTCCGTAGCTTCATCAAATTTATTTTTAACTAAAAAATATTTCAAGTTGGAAGGTGCTTCTAAATCGACATTTTGAGAAACCAAATATTTGGCTCTGTTAAGAATCTGAACCAAAATATGTTCTCCAAGCGCCGCAGTTTTGTGGTAATAAACTTGCCAGTACATAAACATTCTGGCTGTCAGATAATTTTCTATCGAGTAAATTCCTTTTGCATCGATAACGAGTTTTTCATCACTTACATTCATCATCGAGATGATTCTTTCAACATTCACGCTTCCTTCAGAAACGCCTGTGTAAAAGCTGTCTCGCTTCAAGTAATCCATTCTGTCAACATCCAATTGAGATGAAATCAACTGATTGAAAAACGGCCTGTGATATTTCCCCTGAAACATTTCGATTGCCAAATCCAGTTTCCCTTTGAATTCTTTATTCAAACGATTCATCAATAGAATTGAGATTTTCTCGTGATGCCAATCGTCCATCAGCATATTTTCCAAAGCGTGAGAAAATGGACCGTGACCAATATCGTGAAGCAGAATCGCCAGCATCGCAGATTTTTCCTCTTCTCGTGAGACTTTTACACCTTTTAATTTAAGTGTTTCCAAAGCTTTGAACATTAAATTCATCGCGCCAAGAGCGTGATGAAATCTTGTATGTTTTGCGCCGGGAAAAATAAGTGAAAGAAGTCCGGTTTGGGAAATCCTTCTGAGTCTTTGGAAATAAGGATGTTCTATAATATCGAACAAAATCTCGTGTGGAATTTTGATAAAACCGTGAACTGGGTCGTTGATAATCTTGAGTTTATTCTGCACCTTTCAATATTGATGATTGATACAAAAATAGGTAAATTTTGGTGGTTTTATTTGAGAAAATCGAAATGAATGTAAAATTTTCGAGAGAGAGTTGTATATTCACTTATCAAAAAAAATGAAAGAAAACACAGATAAACTAGCTATGAAACTTTGGGAAATTGAAAGAAATCAAAAAGCAATTGAATTTTCACAAGTTCTTAAAGAAAAAGCCTATGATTTAGAATTTGAAATACTTGATTTTAATTACGCTGATAATTTTATGAATAAATCTGAAAATTATCCAGAAAACAAGTATGAAAGAAATTTATATAAACAGATTCAATCAAACAATGATTTGGAAGTTTATTGTGAAATAGAAACTTTTCTAAATAAAATTTCTAAAAAATCAATTTATGTGTTTTTTTATAATTATAATTTTGGATTAGTAAAAATAAACAAGGTTCAAATTTTAAAATTTTGGAAACTATTAATTCAAATTGATAATGATGAAATTATGATTTTCAATTCTAGCACTGGGAAATTTTTAAGTATTGAACTAAATGAAGATTTTATAATAAATAAAGAAAACCTTGGAAAGATGAAATTTTATGAATTAACAGAATCTGAATAATTTTAATTCAAACCAAAATCCTCAAACTCTTTGGCAACACTTTGATATGAATCGGAGATTTGATTTTCTTGAATTCTCCATCGATGTGCCAAGTTTTTGTATTCACTTTAAATTCGATTTCTGAAACCGGAAGATAAGTCACGTAATCATCGTCTTTCAAACGTTTCGTAAACATCCTGAAAGCAAAAAACGGAGAATAAGTCAATGGAAACTTCTTAACCAAAACCAAATCCACCAAACCATCACTTTTGCTCGCCATCGGTGCAATGTAAGCGTTGTTTCCGAATTGGCGCGTGTTGGCGATGTTCAGCATCAGATATTTACCATTGTATTGTTTATAATCTTCTTCTAAAAATTTGATTTTGATTGGCTTGTAATTGAAAAAAGTCTGGATAGAAACTTTGATGTAATTTTTGAAACCTCGGCTTGTTTTTTCAAATTCTTTAACCACTTTCCCGTCAAATCCGGTTCCGGAAACATTGATGGAAAAATGTTCATTGACAATAAACGTATCAATTTCACGGAATTTTTTCTCTTCGATTTTTTCTAAAAGTCGGGAAATATTTTTGTTAAAATTGGTCTCGTTGGAAAATCCATTGCCAGAACCTGCTGGAAAAACTGCGAGAATTTTGTTTGTATTGATAAGCTTTTGCGCCACAACAGAAATGGTTCCATCTCCACCAACTGCTACGAAAATATCGACATCATTCCAAACTCGTCGGATAAACTCGTCTGTATCTTCGAGAGATTTGGAAACGATATAGAGCGGATTTTCGACTCTTTTAGAAAGATTTTCCAAAAAAGGCTGATAGTTTTTCTTCGCCGAATACGGATTGATGATGAAAGCAAATTTCATTTTCCAAAAGTAAAAATACTCTGAGGATTTCAGAGTATTTTTTTATTATTTATGGATTAATTTTCATAGAAAGGCTTCGAGAGCCTCAGCCTGACAAAGCTTATAATTATTCTCGAAGAATTTAAAATTCTAAATTCTTTTGTTATCAGCTTTCCAGTTTTTGATATTCTGTTTGATTTGGGAAGATGACCAATCATTTTCGATGGTCTTATTTATTAGTTCAATCAAATCTTCATCCTCAGAAAACCTCAATGCAAAAATCTGCGAGTCCGAAAATTGATAAGGTAAACTTTCAAGTCTATTTCCCGATAAAGCGAAATATCGAAATTTAAATTCATTAATAATCAATCTATCCTGCAATCCAAGCGCATAATGCTGACGAAGCATAAATGATAAAACAATCATCAAAACCACAACTGCTGAAATCGCACTCCAAATCATCACAAAAGAATGATTATGATTGATATTAATGAAAACTTGAAACAACGAAACCAACAGTAAAACTAACGAAACTGGATAGAAAATAAAATGGTGTAAAGGATAATATTTTCTGTGATTCTTTAGACTTTGAGCACTCATTTTTATTTGATATTAAATTGACTTACAAACTCAGGTTTCAACTGGTCTTTGATGTCTTTGAAGTTTAAAGTAATGTAAACAACGCCCGCCGCATAGGCTGTAATCTCGTATTGATTATAAACAAAAGTGATTTTATCTTTATCAAAATAGAAATTATTATTCAGTTCAATTTTATCGACTAAGAGCATTTCTTTTTGTTCAGGTTCATCGAAATGATTTTTCAAAATTTTGTCCCAGTTAGCATCAGCAGGATTTTTGAAAATGTCAGTTTGAGAAATCACTTTATTATTCTTCAAATCGAAAGCTTTATAATTTTCAAAATAATAACCGTGCGCACCACCAGAATATCCACTTCCGGAATATTGTAAAGTCAAGACATCATTTTGATGAGAAATCAATTTCATTCCTGAAACCTCATCCCAAGTCTGTTTGAATTCCGGCAAGTAATCTTGTGAATCATCTTTTTTCAAAGATTCTTTTTTTAATTTTTCAAGAACATCCGTCAAAGCTTTTTTGGAATAATCTGCAGAAGTGATGTTCGCTGGTTTGTAGATACTGTCCAAAATCGTTTTGTTCGTGATATTTGGAAATACTAAAACTTGTTTTTCGAAAGATAAAGTTAAAGTTTTCGCAACCTGTAAAGAATCCTGAACTTGGATAGAATCCACAGCAAATTCATTTTTTGTTACGATACTGTCAGACTTCGGAGATTCTGAAACAGTTTTGTTTTCTGTTTTGTTACAAGAGAAAAGCAGAACTCCAAAAGATAAAATTGTGATTAAGTTTTTCATAATGATATTAATTTTTGTATGAAGGAAAATTAAAAATAATTTCTGATTGAGTAACAAAAAACCTTCCAAAATTGGAAGGTTTGATTTATAAAAATGATTTAAGCATCGATTCTTGCGTAAACCGCATTTTTCTCAATAAACTCTCTTCTCGGTGGAACTTCGTCTCCCATCAACATAGAGAAAGTTGAATCCGCTTCTACTGCATTGTCAATCGTTACTTGTTTCAGGATTCTTCCATCTGGATTCAGCGTTGTTTCCCAAAGCTGTTCAGGGTTCATCTCTCCAAGACCTTTGTAACGCTGTACCTCTACTCCTTTTCCGTCCGGAGACATTTCAAGAGTGAATTGCTCACGCTCCTTCTCGTTGTAAGCATAAGTTTTCTTATTCCCTTTTTTCAATAGATATAAAGGTGGTTGAGCAATATAAATATATCCGTTCTCAATCAATTCTTTCATATATCTGAAGAAGAAAGTCAAAATCAAAGTCGAAATGTGAGAACCATCGATATCGGCATCTGTCATAATCACAATTTTGTGGTAACGAAGTTTTGCCATATTCAAGGCTTTGGAATCTTCTTCTGTTCCTACAGAAACACCAAGCGCTGTGTAGATATTCTTGATTTCCTCATTGTCATAAACCTTGTGAACCATAGATTTTTCAACATTCAAAATTTTACCTCTCAAAGGCAAAATCGCTTGGAAATGACGGTCACGACCTTGTTTCGCCGTTCCACCTGCGGAATCTCCCTCTACAAGGAATAATTCTGATTCTGCCGGGTCTTTTGAAGAACAATCTGACAGTTTCCCTGGCAATCCAGAACCTCCCATTGGAGATTTTCTCTGAACCATCTCTCTTGCTTTCTTCGCTGCTTGTCTTGCTTTCGCTGCTAAAACAACTTTCTGAACGATAATCTTAGCTTCAGCAGGATTTTCTTCAAGGAAGTTTGTTAGCATTTCACCCACTATTTTATCAACCGCACCGGAAACTTCCGAGTTACCTAATTTTGTTTTAGTCTGACCTTCAAACTGAGGTTCCATTACTTTTACAGAAATCACAGCCGTCAAACCTTCACGGAAATCATCTCCGGTAACTTCAACTTTTTCTTTTGCAGGAAGTCCCAATTCATCAGCATATTTCTTAAGAGTTCTTGTTAAAGCTCTTCTGAAACCTGCCAAATGCGTTCCTCCTTCGTGTGTATTGATATTATTAACATAAGAGTGAAGATTCTCGTTGAAAGACGTGTTATAACGCATCGCCACCTCAACCGGAATATCATCACGCTCGCCTTCCATAAAGATAACATTCTCCATAATAGACTCACGGTTTCCATCGATGTAAGCAACGAATTCTTTCAAACCACCTTCCGAATGGAAAACTTCTGTTCTGAAAGTTCCATCTTCCAATTTTTCTCTTTCATCTGTCAAAGTAATTGTAATTCCTTTATTAAGGTAAGACAACTCTCTAAGACGGCTTGCTAATGTATCGTAGTTGTAAACTAATTCAGTAAAAATAGAATCATCCGGCTGGAAAAACTGCTTAGTTCCTCTTTTGTCACTGTTTCCGATTTCTTCAACACCAGTTTGTGCTTTTCCTCTTGAATAAACTTGCTGATAAACATTTCCATCTCTGTAAACGGTAGTAATCATCTCGTTGGAAAGTGCGTTAACACAAGAAACCCCAACTCCGTGAAGACCTCCTGAAACTTTGTAAGAATCTTTATCAAACTTACCTCCAGCTCCAATTTTGGTCATTACAACCTCTAGTGCAGATTTCTGTTCTTTCTCGTGAAAATCGACAGGAATACCACGTCCGTTATCCATAACTTCTACGGCGTTTCCTTCTTTTATCGCAACAGTAATTGTATCACAATATCCTGCCAAAGCCTCATCGATAGAGTTATCCACGACTTCATAAACCAAATGGTGGAGACCTCTGACTCCTACATCACCAATGTACATCGAAGGTCGCATACGAACGTGCTCCATTCCTTCCAATGCCTGAATACTACTTGCTGTATATTGTTTTTGACTCATATTGTAAAAGATTCAAGATATAAAACTCAAATTTTCAAATAGTTAGCTTGAGAATTTTTCTTGTTATTTTTCTGTTAATTATTTTATTAAAGCTTACAAATATCGTTAAAATAATCGAGATATGAAAGCCTTAAAATCAGTCAAAAAAGATAAGTTTTTAACAGGGATGTTTGGGAATTAAATGATGAATTCCGATTAAAATCAAAATAAATTTAATGACGCAATAAAAGCAAAAACCAATCTGATTTTCAACAATACTTTGTTATCATTAGCAATAAAATAATTGAAGATTTTTATCATTAACTTATTCAAATCAAAACAATTATGATATTTCATAAAATTAGCTTGAAAAAATATAATTTGTTTAAATATTTAAATAAAATAATTACATTTACAACAATTAAACAAACTCAATTATATGAAAAAGACAATTTTTATTTTAGGTGCTTTTGTAGCACTTTCATTGACTTCTTGTAAAAAAGAAGAAGCAAAAACTACAGAACCTACCGCCACAGCAGGTTCAACTGAAGCAGTCGCTAAAGTGGAAGATGTTGTAGCATCATCTGACCTTCCAAAATTCAGCAATCCTGAAATCACAAAATTCGCAGAAGAGTATAATACTTACGTGAAAGATATGATGGCAGCAAGCAAAGCTCAAGATGCGACGAAAATCCAAGAACTGTCCGCCAAAGCACAAGAATGGGCAACCAAAGCACAAACCGCAATGGCGAAAATGACGCCTGAAGACCAAAAACTTTGGACAGAATATTACACCAAGCTATCGCAAGATATGACTAACGCAGCAATGGGTAAATAATCCAACTGTTTGTAAAAATGAAGCGAGACCAGATTATGGACTCGCTTTTTATTTTTAATTTAAAAAGTAACAATTAATTAGCCTGACTCAAAAATTCATCTACTTTTTTCGCACAATCTCGTCCTTCCGCAATTGCCCAAACAACCAAACTTTGTCCTTTTCTAGCATCGCCACAAGAGAAATATTTGGTTTGATTGGTCCTAAAATCTTTATTATTTCCAATTAGATTTCCTTTCGGGTCAAGATTGATATCCAAAGCTTCCACCAAACCTTTTTGCTCCACGTGCGTATAACCTAAAGCAATGAAAGCATAATCACATTCGATAACAAATTCTGAGTTTGGTTTTTCTGTGTAGAGATTCCATTTTCCGTCGGCATCTTTTGTCCATTCTGCTTCCACAAGACGAACGCCAGTAAGATTTCCGTTTTCATCTTTCACAAACTCTTTGGAATTGACAGACCATCTTCTTTCGCAACCTTCTTCGTGAGAAGAAGTAACCTGTAACGTAATCGGCATTGTTGGCCAAGGCATTGTTTCGTCACGTTTTGTAGGCTGAATTGGTTTATAATAAATCTGATAAACGATTTCCGCACCTTGACGATTCGAAGTTCCGATACAATCCGAACCCGTATCTCCACCTCCAATTACAACTACCTTTTTTCCTTTAACATTCAGTTCTTCTTCAGAAAAATCAATTCCGCTAACTTTTTTATTATTCTGAACCAGAAAATCCATTGCATAATGAACACCTTTTGCATCACGATTTGGAAGCATCAAATCTCGTGGAACTGTACTCCCCAAAGCCAAAACAACCGCATCAAAATTCCGATTCAATTCCTCAACAGAATAATTGACACCAACATTGACATTAGTTCTAAATTCAACACCTTCCTGTTCCATCCACTGAACACGACGCTCAACAATATTTTTATCTAATTTAAAATCAGGAATTCCAAATCTCAACAAACCACCAATCTCCGAATCTCTTTCAAAAACCGTCACCTGATGACCAGCCTGATTCAATTGATAAGCAGAAGCTAAACCAGCAGGACCGGAACCAATAACCGCCACTTTTTTATCCGTTCTGCATTGAGGAACTTTTGGTTTTGCAAATCCTTGTTCAAAAGCAATTTCAATGATATTTTTCTCAATTTCTTCAATTGCAACCGGCAGATTATTAATTCCCAAAACACAAGCTCCCTCGCAAGGCGCAGGACAAATCCGACCTGTAAATTCAGGGAAATTATTCGTTGAAGTTAAAATATAATAAGCCTTTTCCCATTGCTTTTTATAAACCGCATCATTGAATTCCGGAATCACATTCCCCAACGGACAACCGCTCTGACAAAACGGAACACCACAATCCATACATCTTGCAGACTGCTCTTTCAGAAGCTTTTCAGAAGTTGGCTCATAAAATTCTTTATAATTCTTCAACCTTTCGGAAACCGGAAATTTCGCAGGCAAACTTCTGTCATATATCAAAAAACCATCTGTCTTTCCCATTATTTCATTGCATTTATTTGATTTTCCATTACTTTTTTATATTCACGCGGATAGACTTTCACAAAGTGTTTCAGATTATTTTCAAAATCGCTTAAAAGATATTCAGCCAAATAACTTCCCGTGATTTCAAAATGTTCTTTGATTAAATCCAAAACCAATTCAACATCTTTCTCCGTCAAGTTTTCCAAATCCGCCATATCAGGATTAAAATTCCTTTCCAAATCTTTTCCAACATCCCAGACATAAGCAATTCCACCACTCATTCCTGCCCCGAAGTTCCGACCAACCTCGCCCAGAATTACAACTGTTCCACCTGTCATATATTCGCAACCGTGGTCGCCGATTCCTTCCACAACCGCAGTCGCTCCGGAATTACGAACACAGAATCTTTCACCCGCCATTCCATTAATAAAAACCTTTCCGGAAGTTGCTCCGTACAAAGCCACATTTCCGATAATGCTATTCTCATTAGCTTTAATCACCGCTTCTTCATCCGGAAAAACAGCAAGTTTCGCTCCCGATAAACCTTTACCAAAGTAATCATTCGCATCACCTTCTAAAATCATCGTCATTCCTTGGTTACAAAAAGCACCAAAACTTTGTCCGGCCGTTCCTTTAAAATTAAATTTCAAAGAATCCTCTTTCATTCCATCCGAATGATAGATTTTTGTGAGTTCGTGCGAGAGAATCGTTCCAACTGTTCTGTCTGTATTTTTAATAGAAAAAGAAGCTTCTATTTTTTCGTTATTTTCTAACGCTGATTTTGAAGCCTCAAGCATTTTCCAAGACAAAGATTCATCCAAACCACTATCTTGTTCTTCAGCTTTTACAATTGGTAAATCGGTTTCCATTTTATAAAGCAATCCACTCAAATCTATGTTTTGATGTTTCCAGAATTTGATTTCTTTTTTCTTTTCCAGACATTGAGATTGCCCAACCATTTCATCAATTGTTTTAAAACCAAGACTTGCCATTATCTCACGAACCTCCATTGCTAAAAACGTGAAATAACTCACCAAATGTTCCGGTTTTCCTGTGAATTTTTTACGCAACTCTTCATTCTGAGTCGCAATCCCAACAGGGCAAGTATTAAGATGACATTTTCTCATCAAGATACAACCTTCCACAATCAAAGCAGAAGTCGCAATTCCCCATTCTTCAGCTCCAAGCAAAGTTGCCATTACCAAATCACGCCCGGTTTTCATTTGTCCGTCAACCTGAACCGTGACTCTTTGTCTTAATTTATTTTTAATTAAAGTCTGATGTGTTTCTGCCAATCCCAATTCCCACGGCAAACCTGTATGACGAACCGAACTCAGAGGAGAAGCTCCTGTTCCGCCATCATAACCGGAAATCAAAATATGGTCAGCTTTTGCTTTTGCAACACCGGAAGCTATTGTTCCAACACCTGCTTTTGAAACCAATTTTACGGAAATTCTTGCGTGACGATTGGCATTTTTTAAGTCAAAAATCAATTGTGCCAAATCCTCGATAGAATAAATATCGTGATGCGGAGGCGGAGAAATCAAACCAACTCCCGGCGTAGAATGTCGCGTTTTCCCAATCCAAGAATCTACCTTTTCACCAGACAACTGCCCACCTTCACCCGGTTTCGCACCTTGCGCCATTTTGATTTGAAGTTCTTCTGCTTCTGCCAAATATCTCGCTGTTACTCCAAATCTACCCGAAGCAACTTGCTTGATTGACGAACGCAGATTATCGCCGTTTTCATTAATGATATACCTGTTTTCATCTTCACCACCTTCACCCGTATTACTTTTCGCACCAATTCTATTCATTGCAATCGCCAAAGTCGTATGAGCTTCCCAAGAAATCGAACCAAAAGACATCGCTCCTGTTGCGAAGCGTTTCAGAATATTTTCAATCGGTTCAACTTCTGATAAAGAAATCGATTGACGGTCATTTTTGAATTCCAACAAACCTCTTAATAAAGAAGCATTTTCGGTTTGACGATTGACCGCTCGGGAATATTTTTTGAATGTTTCGTAATTATCATTCCAAGTCGCTTGTTGCAAAAGATGAATGGATTGAGGATTGAATTGATGATATTCACTGTCTTTTCTCCATTGATAAATTCCGCCTGAATCGAGAATTCCAAATGCTGAATCTTTCTCGAAAGCTTGATAATGTTTCGCTAAGGCTTCCTTCGCAATTTCATCAAAGCCAATTCCATTAATTCTGGAAATCGCTCCCGTAAAACAAGTATTAACCAAAGGTTTATTAAGACCGATAATCTCAAAAATCTGTGCACCGTGATAAGATTGCAAAGTCGAAATTCCCATCTTTGAGAAAATCTTTAACAATCCGTCACCAACTGCTTTCTTATAATTGTATTTAAGCTGTTCTAAATCCGCATCCTGCTTGAACTCGCCATCATAAAACATTTGCCTTATACTCGCTAAAGCCAAATAAGGATTAATAGCAGTCGCTCCAAAACCAAGCAGACTTGCGAAATGATGAACTTCCCAAACATCGCCTGCTTCAATCACCAAACCAACTCTTCGTCGAACACCTTTTCTTATCAAATGATGATGAACAGCCGAACAAGCCAGCAAAGACGGAATTGATGCGTGTTGAGAATCCAGAGAACGGTCGGAAAGAATAATCACTTCAAAACCATCTTCAACCGCATCAATCGCATAACGACAAATCCTATCCAAAGCCTTTTTCAGACTACCTTCTTTTTCATCTGCTTTGAAATAAGTATAAATTGTTTTCGATTGAAATTTCCCTGTATCAACACTTCTTAATTTTTCTAATTGTTCATTGTTTAGAATCGGATGCTCTAGTTTTATAGAATGGGCGAAGTTTTTATCATCTTCCAATAGATTTCCGTTTCCGCCGATAATTGTTGTTAAGGACATCACCAATTTTTCACGGATTGGGTCGATTGGTGGATTAGTTACCTGCGCAAATAATTGCTTGAAATAAGAACTGAAATGCTGTGGTTTTTCACTCAAAACCGCCAAAGGCACATCAAACCCCATCGAACCAATCGGTTCTTTGCCGTGAATAGCCATTTCTTTAATAACTTTATCCAAATCTTCTCTGGAATAGCCAAACGCCTTTTGATACTTAAAAATATCTTCGGATTGTAATTTATTAAATCTGATTTTCGGACTTGGCAATTCCTTCAGATTAATATTCATTTTATCAAGCCAATCACGATAAGGCTGTGATGTACAAATTTCTTTTTTCAGTTCGTCATCACTAACGATAATGCCCTTTTTCATATCAACCAAGAACATTTTCCCCGGTTGAAGACGGCCTCTTTTGATGACATTTTTTGGATTGACAGGCAAAGCTCCCGATTCCGAAGCCATAATCACCAAATCATCCGAAGTCACGCAATATCTCGAAGGCCGAAGTCCGTTTCTGTCCAAAGTCGCACCAATCATTTCGCCATCCGTAAAAGAAATAGAAGCAGGACCGTCCCAAGGTTCCATCATACAAGCGTGGAACTCATAGAAATCTTTTTTGTAATCTTCCATTTGTTTGTTGCCATCCCAAGCTTCGGGAATCAACATCATCATTGTATGAGGCAAAGAGCGACCAGAGTGATAAAGTAATTCCACCATATTATCAAGATAGGAAGAATCGGATTGATTAGGTTTTGTCAACGGCAAAATCATATCCATTTCCTGAGGTGTGAAATTAGGATTTGAAAAAGTTTTTTCTGAAGATTTCAACCAATTAAGGTTTCCACCGATTGTATTGATTTCTCCATTATGTGCCAGAAAACGAAACGGTTGCGCCAAACTCCAAGTCGGAGATGTATTAGTAGCAAAACGGGAATGAATCATCCCAAACGCCGAACGTGTTTTAGGATTGGTAAGGTCTTTGAAATAATTACGAATCTGAACAGAACGCAATTGCCCTTTGTAAATCAACTTCTTACAAGAAAACGAAGCCACATAAAAACCAATCGGGTCATTGCTCGTTACGCTTGTAATCTGATGCGAAATATAATTACGAAAAACAAACAATTTTCGTTCAAAATCTTTATCAGTTTCCACATCAAAAGGACGTTCCACAAAAAGCATCTCCATCACAGGCTCAACACTTTTTGCCAAATCTCCCAAGTCAATATTACTTACAGGAACGGGACGATAACCTAAAATTTTAAGTCCAAGTTTATCTGCGGACTGCTCAATAATTTCTTTACATTCTTCTCGGATGAAATTATTTTGAGGAAAGAACAACATTCCCACCCCATAATAATCAGGTTCAGGTAAATCAAAACCGAAATTGAGCGCTTCATCATACAACAACTCGTGCGGAATTTGAATCTGCAAACCCGCTCCGTCGCCTGTATTACTTTCGTAACCAGTTGCGCCACGATGTTCCATATTTTCAAGCATCGTTATAGCGTCGCTGACGATTTTGAAACTTTTGATTCCTTTTATATTCGCGACAAAGCCGACTCCGCAGGAGTCGAATTCTGTTTCTGGTAAATAAAGTCCTAGATTTTCGGGAATGGATTTTTGGGAAATTTTCCTTGCTCTTTTCATCTACATCAATTTTGGATACTAACAAACTTAATGAAAAAAGAGTCAAAAATGATTTTAAATTACCGATTCAGCAATTATAAAAACCACAAATAAGATTTAAAACAAATAAAACATCTTTTATTTGCCGATAATTTACATTAATTTAATATTGAATAATTATTCGTTAAAATTAAATTAATATTGAAAACATTTAAATGATTAATTATCAGACAATTAATTAAAATCAATACTTAACTTAGGCTCGAAAAAAACTTGGAATTAAATTTAAATTTCCAAAAATCATATAGCAACTCAAATTTAACACATAAAACAAAAACACCCCTAAATAATTTAGGGGTGCAATATTTTAAAACACAATTTCAATTAAAATAATATTATATTTTCATATAATTATCAGATTGAAACCATTTTTAATTATTTAAAAATTAAAATCGAAAATCAAAATTCAATTTTAACAATTTAATAACAATAATTAAAATCACTTAACCAATTAATAAATTAAGTTTTATTTTAAATAATTTTCGATAACTATTTAAAGAAAACCTTAAATCAATTACATTAACAATAACATTATTATTTTATCGACTTTTATCCAAGGTCAATTTTTATTATTATTCCAAAAAATTATCATTTCATCTCTTGAAAATAATTTCTTAACTGTTTTTCCAAGACCAAATGAATAGTTATTATCTGCTTTTATTTCATCTTTAAATTCTTGCCCTATAAAAAAATACCAATCTTTATTAATCGTTAATTGAGTTTTTGGAAATTCTTTTATTGGTCCAAAAATGTCAAGAGAATCAATTTTTACAGAGTTAAATTCTAAATTATTATATCTCTGTTCAAATGTACTTTCTACAATAGTATCATTTTCATTTTCAAGATTATCATATAAATCTTGAACAAATTTACCTCCATAGATTTGACTCCAAAGATAAACTGATTGATTAGTCAAGTTAAGATACCCTCCACCTTTCTTAAACTCAGGCGTTATCATCACGATCGTATCAAGCAATTTTCTATCAGCAAAAGAATATATTTTATGTTCTCCCACAGAAAGATTTATTGAAGATGTAGTTTTTGCTGGTAATTCAAAACTAATATCATCATCAATTTTCACTTTCATTATGACATCATAAGGATTGTAAATTTCAATTTTATCAATTCTACTACAAGAAACAAAAAACAGAAAAATTAAAAAATAGTAAATCTTATAAATCACTTTCATTTTTTTAAACTAACTTCATCAACAAAACTTCATCAATTTTCTCCACTTTCACCAAATTATTCTTAGTTAAAGTTTTAGAAGCTTTGTCCCATTTTTTTCCTGAAAGCTGAGAACGTGTTTTAATTTCATTCAATTCCAATGCGTCTTCTTGAGAGTTAAGGATTTCAAGAATTACTTTTTCATCTTCTCCTAATTCAACGGTTGGTGCTTTTTTCTCAGGTCTCATTTGAGGGAAGAAAAGTACTTCTTGGATTGACGGATTATTAGTCAAGAACATAATCAATCTGTCCATTCCAATTCCCATTCCAGACGTTGGTGGCATTCCGTACTCCAAAGCTCTAAGGAAATCTTCATCGATAAACTGCCCTGCTTCATCGTCTCCTTTTTCAGCTAATTTTAATTGGTCTTCAAAACGTTCTCTTTGGTCGATTGGGTCATTCAATTCCGAATAAGCATTTGCGATTTCTTTTCCGCAAACCATTAATTCGAAACGCTCAGTCAAACCTTCCTGACTTCTATGTTTTTTCGTCAAAGGCGACATCTCAACAGGATAATCTGTGATGAACGTCGGTTGAATGAAGTTTCCTTCACACTTTTCCCCGAAAATCTCATCAATCAATTTTCCTTTGCCCATTGTTTCATCCACCTCAATCCCGATAGATTTAGCAAAATCGAATAATTCCTGCTCAGACTTTCCAGTGATGTCAAATCCTGTATATTTTTGAATAGCTTCTGTCATAGAAACTCTTGCATACGGCGCTTTGAAATCAATTTCTTGGTCACCAAATTTAGCTTTCGTAGTTCCGTTCACCACGATGGCACAATGTTCAATCATTCTTTCGGTGAAATCCATCATCCAGTAATAATCTTTGTAGGCAACATAGATTTCCATTACCGTAAATTCAGGATTGTGCGTTCTATCCATTCCTTCATTTCTGAAGTTTTTTGAGAACTCATAAACGCCGTCAAAACCACCGACAATCAATCTTTTCAGATACAATTCATTAGCAATTCTCATATATAAAGGAATATCCAAAGCGTTATGATGTGTGATAAACGGTCTTGCTGCAGCTCCACCAGGAATAGCCTGTAAAACCGGAGTTTCTACTTCGATATAACCAGCATCATTGAAAAACTGACGCATTGCCGTATACATTTTTGTTCTCTTAACGAAAGTTTCCTTAACGTTAGGATTTACGATTAAATCTACATAACGTTGTCTGTAACGCAATTCTGCATCGTTGAAAGCATCATGAACTACTCCATTTTCGTCAGTTCTTGGTTGAGGAAGCGGACGTAAAGTTTTGGTTAAAATTTGAAAATTTGTCACCTTCACAGTCATCTCGCCAACTTGTGTATTAAACAATTCACCTTCGATTCCGATGATATCACCGATATCTAAAAGATGCTTGTAAACCTCGTTGTATAAAGTTTTGTCTTCACCAGTACAAATCTCGTCACGGTTAAAATAAACCTGAATTCTACCCTCAGAGTCCTGCAATTCTGCAAAACTCGCCTTTCCCTGAATTCTTCTGGACATCAATCTTCCAGCAATCACCACCTTCTTCCCTTCTTGGAAATCCTGTTTTATAGATTTTGTGGAATCAGTGATTTTGTATTCAGCGGCTGGGAATGCATCGATTCCCAAATCGGTCAATTTTTGTAGTTTCTCGCGACGGATAATTTCCTGTTCTGATAATGACATTTTAATTCAATTTTTTCGAATTGCAAAAATAGTGATTTTTAAATGTTTATGGAAGTTAAATTTTGATTAACCACAAAAGGCACAAAAGAAGATTTTATGGATGGATTTAAACGCAAAGTGTGCAAAGCTTTTTTGAAATTATTGAAGATATTTTAAGGTTCGCAAAGGCGCTTTGCTCAGCAAATATTTTGAGATTCTCGCTGATTGGGGAAATTTTGCAGATTAAATTTATCATACTATTAAAGCTTAGATTCCTACGGAATGAAAAAATTGTATTTTATGTTGAATCTGCAGCCCGACTTGAGTGGAAATCCTTTTTTGTGGCTGGAAAAGCGAGGGCAAAAAGATTGGGAACGGAAGGCGGATAAAGCTGCCCAAATAATTTTAAACAAAAATGGTCTTTAGAATCTCGGAAACTTCTTTTGATTTGGTAACAGGGAAAAGATGTGTGGCATTTTTAATCACAAAATCGGGTTGGGAGTTCTTAATCGGAAAAACGATATCCTTATCTGCCAAAATCTGAATAACATTCGGAATTTTATCAAACTTCCAATTGGCGACTTTGTCCATAGACCATTTCAGATAATATGGGTCTTTTACTCGGAAATATTGCGTGAGTTTTGGATTTTTGGGATCAAATAATTTTCTGAAAAATGTGTAGAAAAAAGTGCTTTTATCATTGAAAATCCGAAGTGGAATATATTTGACAGCATTGGTTTTTTGTCCTGCAATGATTAATTTTGACTTCTCGGAATCGCTACGGATACTTGCCATAATCACTATTTTTTTTGCAGGCTTCAATTTATGAATTTCCTGAACGAGAATTCCACCGAAAGAATAACCTAACAAATAAAATTCTTCGGAATCGTCTATGGATTCTGACATTCTTAAAACATAATCCGAAAATTCTTCATTGACATTTGGAATCAGCCACGGAATATGAATGAGTTCTATTTCTTTATTGAAGGTCAGTTTTTCCAGAACTTTTTCGTCTGCGCCGAGTCCGCTAATGGTGTATAATTTCATTTGACAATTTTCTTTTGTGTTTTGCTCAAATATAACAACAAAAAAAGAGCAGAAAAAATTCTGCCCTTTAAAATATATATTTTGTGAAAAATTATTTTACGCTGATTTTAACTTTCAAATCAACATCGTCTTTTACCAAAACATCCTGCATTGTAGATTTGTAAGCTACGTCAAATTTCTGTCTGTCAAAAGAGAATTTGTCAGATTCCAAAGTCACAACTCCGTTTGCAGAAGTGATTTTTGCAGGGAAAGAAACTGGATTAGTTTTACCTTTTACAGTCAAGTTTCCGTTTACTACAAAGTTGTAATCTTTATTAGAGTTTTTCTTTACAGAAGTGATTTTGTAAGTTGCAGTTGGGAATTTTTCAACTTCGAAGAAATCACCGTTTTTCAAGTGACCATTCAATTTTCCTTGGTATTCTCCAGAAAGGTCTGTTGCGTTGATAGAAGTCATATCCAATACGAAATCTCCACCTACAACTGCTCCGTTTTTAAGAACCAAGTTTCCAGATTTTACATTCACAGTTCCATCGTGAGAAGATGCTTCTGTTTTTGCGATTTTATAACCCCACCAGTGTACGTCTGAACTTGTTAATTTTTTAGTTTGTCCGAAAGCTAATCCGCTTACTAATACAGCCAGTAATAATACTTTTTTCATTTTTTTAATAATTTTAATGATGCAAATCTACTTAGAATGATTCAAAATTAAAATTGATGTATGATAAGTTTTTAAAAAATTAATGCCCTCATAAAAATGAAGGCATTAATGTGTCATAGTTTGATTAAATATCCGCTCCAATTAAAACTGTAGCAAATGTATTATTTACCAAGAGGAATGTTGTAAGCAAAGCCTACACCGATTGCTCCTGCGTTGTATTTTTGGTCTCCAATCTGTCCTTTGTCTCCTGTAAACGTTTTGTTATACTGAGCAAAGAAGTTCCAATCACGGTTGTGATAACCAATCTCTGGTCTAATGTAAAAACCGCCGTCTGGTCTGTCAACGTTAACATTTTCAGCCACTTTATCATCTCCAACGATAAATCCGTAACCTAAATCAGCTCCGAAATAGAATCCCATTTGTTTTGGATAAACTCTAAAAAGTGCAGCCACCGGAATAACACCGAAGTCATTATTCTTAACGTTCACGCCACTGATAGTTCTATCTTTTCCAAAATAATTGTTATAACCAGTTGCGATACCCAAACCAAATCCTGGCGTTATCAGATTTTGATAAGATAAATCAACTCCAAGATTAGCGGCGGTATTACCACCAGTTGAAACACCTCCGTTAAGACCAACTTTCAACATATTGGTCATATCAGAACTTTGTGCAGACATTAATCCTCCTGCCAAAATTCCTGCGCCTAATATTAACTGCTTTAAAGATTTCATATTCTTAAATTTTAAATTTTACAAAGGTCATACTTGTAAATTCCGTGCCAAAACCGATTTTTTGTTTGACAACTCTAACAATACAGTCATCAACAAACTAATTTTCAATTATTTAAAATCATAATTTAATATTAAAATTAATTCACAAACCAACATTTTCATAATTTTTGATTTAACAATTCTTTTATTAATTACTCCAAGTAAATAAATCCAATTACCTATGAATAATTTCCAGAAAAATAAACATTTGGTTTCCAGAGCGGGTTTTGGTATTCATCATAATGATATTGAGAAATATAAAAACCTGAATCCAAAGAAATTATATCAGGAACTTAAGAACGATTCGGATTATCAGCCTTTGTCGACCGATATGCAACCTGTAACTCCGGAACAATATCAGGAAATGTCCAAAGCAACGGACAGAAAACCTTATAATCAATTCAATAAAAATTATAATAGCTCAGTTCGAAAATCCTGGCACAACCAAATGATAAACACGCCGAATCAACTTCGGGAAAAGATGGCGTTTTTCTGGCACGGACATTTTGCAACCAGAATTCCACAGGCGCTTTTCAATAAAGAGATTATCGAAATATTCAGGAAAGATGGATTGGGGAATTTCAGAGATTTAGTTTTTGAAATTTCAAAATCTTCCGCAATGTTGAATTTCCTTAATAATCAACAAAATAAAAAAGCCAAACCCAACGAAAACTTCGCTAGAGAATTGATGGAATTATTTACTTTGGGAAGAGGAAACCTCTATACAGAAAAAGACATCAAAGAATCTGCAAGAGCTTTCACAGGTTGGAGTTATAATGGATTGGGGCAATTCATTGATAATAAAAAACAACACGATACCGGTGAAAAAGAGTTTCTTGGAAAAACAGGAAATTTTGACGGAACAGATATTATCAATATTATTCTTGAAAAACCAGAATGTGCAGATTTCATTACAAGAAAAGTCTATCAATTTTTTGTGAATGAGAACCCTGATGAGAAAATTGTAAAGTCTTTAAGTCAAAAATTCTACAAATCCGACTACAACATTATGACTTTGATGGATGAAATCTTTCTTTCCGATTGGTTTTATTCTGAAAAAAACATTGGTGCAAAAATAAAATCTCCTGTAGAACTCATTGTAGGAATCCGAAGAATAATGCCAATGGATTTGCAAAATAAAGACACCATTTACAACTTCGAAAAACTACTTGGACAGGAACTTTTACAGCCACCGAATGTTGCTGGTTGGCCTTCCGGAATGGCTTGGATAGACAGCTCTACTCTACTCCTGAGAATGAAAATCCCTTCTGTAATGGCTGGTTATAAAACCCTCGACATTGAGCCGAAATCCAATGATGATGTCAATATGGGAAAAGAGGAAAAAAAAGTGGTTGTCAACAAAAAACAAAACACGATTACTATCCATTGGGACAGCATCAATAATATCCTTAATCAAGATTTATTCGAAATATTATTGGCTAATCCTAATGAGAAAATTCAGAATATGATTACTCAATTCAATACCGAAAAAAGTAAGAAACATCTGATGATAAGTATTATGTCAACACCAGAATATCAACTTTGTTAAAATAAGCTGTTATGATTATCAATAGAAAAACCTTCATAAAAACGAGTAGTTTAGCTGTTTCTGCTTTTCTGTTCCCCAATTTCCTAAAAGCTCTGACTCTACCTGAAGCGCTTGCAATGAATGGAAAAACGCTCATTATTTTGCAATTATCTGGTGGAAATGACGGTCTTAATACAATTATTCCTGTTAAAAATGACATCTATTATAAAGTCAGAAATCAAATTTCTATTAAAGAAGAAAATGCTTTATCACTGACCGATGAAGCTGGAATTAATCCAAATTTGAAATTCTTCAAAGAACTTTATGATAACGGAGAATTGGCGGTAATGAACAATGTCGGTTATCCAGACCCGAACAAATCGCATTTCCGAAGTATGGACATTTGGCAGTCTGCGAGTGACAGCAATCAGTTCATCAATTCTGGCTGGCTTGGACGATACTTGGATGAAGCCTGCCACGATTGCCAGAATCCAACTCAGGCAATTGAAGTTGATGACTTGTTAAGCCTCGCAATGAAAGGAGAAAATAACAAAGCAATCGCCTTTAAAGACCCGAAAAAGTTATTCGATAACAGTCAGGAAACGCTTTATAAAAAATTGTCCGAAGAACATCACGACCACGAGCACGATTTGGCTTCGTATCTTTATAATACGCTGGGAAATGCAATCAATAATTCAGGATATATTTTTGAGGAAAGTAAAACGAAACCAACTGATAAAGTTTATCCAACAACACAAATCGGTAAAGATTTTAAAACCATTGCATCTTTGATTAAATCTGACATTAATACGCAGGTTTACTATCTTTCTATTGGAAGTTTTGACACACACTCCAATCAGAATCAGAAACAGAATCAGTTGTTCAAAAATATCAATGACGCTGTAGAAATTTTCACGAAGGATATGAAGGAGAATGGGAAATTCAATGATGTGATGATTATGACTTTTTCGGAATTTGGAAGGCGAGTTGCTCAAAACGCCAGTAACGGAACCGACCACGGAACTGCCAATCAAATGTTTTTCATCAGCGGTGGACTTAAGAAAAAAGGACTTTTAAACCCACTTCCTGATTTGACCAAATTGAAAGATGGAGATTTGATTTATACCGAAGATTTTAGAAAAGTTTATGCTACAGTTCTTAAAAGATGGCTGAATTCTGATGATAAGAAAATCCTTGGAAAGTATAATGGTTACTATGATTTCATATAATCTTTAACACTTTATAGTTTATATCAATAACAGATTTTGATAAAAGTTCTATTTTATATTGCACACAATATAATTTTACGCTATATATTTGCATCATCAAATTAATTTAAATCATAAAAATGAAAACATTGTACAGCATCGGCGCTACAGCCAAAGGAGGAAGAAACGGAAACGTGAAAAGTGATAACGGAATTCTGGATTTAGAAGTAAGAATGCCAAAAGGTTTGGGTGGTGCAAATGACGATTATGCAAATCCTGAAATGCTTTTTGCGGCGGGTTACTCAGCTTGTTTTGACAGCGCATTAAACTTGGTTATC
The DNA here is from genome assembly GCA_963530025.1 of uncultured Weeksellaceae bacterium. GTDB lineage: Bacteria > Bacteroidota > Bacteroidia > Flavobacteriales > Weeksellaceae > Epilithonimonas. The sequence continues at coordinate 279,814 of CAUSBY010000001.1, read as the reverse complement.
AAACAAAGCAAAATCGAAACTGGTGAAACTACTGTCACTGCAAAAGTTGGAATTGGACAAATCGAAAATGGAGGATTCGGTTTGGAAGCTGAATTGCACGCTAATATTCCAGGTGTTTCTTTAGAACAAGCTCAAGAATTGATTGAAAAAGCACATCAAATCTGTCCTTACTCTAATGCTACAAGAGGAAACATCGACGTGAAATTGACTGTGAGCAACGATTAAGAAAAGCTTAATTTGCTATCTTTGAATTGTGGAATCAACCCAAAACTCAATATGGAAGATTTATTAAAATTAGACAAGCAACTTTGTTTTTCCGTTTATGTTTTACATCGCGAAATAATGCAATGCTATCGTCCGATTCTTAAAAATATTGGTTTGACTTATCCACAATACATTGCAATGATGGCGCTTTGGGAAAAGGATGATTTGACCGTAAACCAAGTTGGAGAACTTTTGCAACTCGATAATGGAACATTGACACCTTTGTTGAAAAGACTAGAATCTAAAGGTTATCTAGAACGAAAACGGAGCAAGGAAGATGAGCGTGTTGTAAAAATCTATTTGACGGAAAAAGGTGCTAAACTTAAAGAAAAAGCAACTTGTATCCCGATTGAATTAGCAAAAGCAATGAATCTTAATCTCGAGGAAATGGAGCAATTGAAATCTTTATCTGACAAAGTTGTTCAGAAAATCAATCAATAAAAAAAGAGCTATTCACATTCTGAATAGCTCTTTTTTTATTTTAAATGATATTGAATTAATATTCGAAAAGGACACTTCCCCAAGTGAAACCACTTCCGAAAGCTGAAAGACAAACCAAATCTCCACGTTTCATTCTACCTTCCTGAATCGCTTCGCTCAAAGCAATCGGAATAGAAGCGGCAGTTGTATTTCCGTATTTTTGAATATTCACGAATACTTTTTCGTCTGGTAAATGCAACAATTGCTGAACATATTGTGCAATTCTGATATTCGCTTGGTGAGGAATTAATAAATCTAAATCTTCAATATTTTTCCCAGCTTTTTCAAGAGCTTCCAAAATGGTTTCCGGAAATCTTGTAACCGCGTGTTTGAAAACAAAGTTTCCATTCATCACAGGATAGATATCTTCTGCAGTCAAAGAGTCTGGATTATTCAGTAAAACATCACTCCAGCCTAACTTGGTTCCAGGGAATTTCACGGCTAATTCTTCTGCATATTTCCCTTCGGAATGCATATTGACAGATAAGATTCCTTTTGCATTTTCATCTTGGCTTGCAGATAAAACCACTGCTCCTGCCCCGTCTCCGAAGATGACAGAAACGCCACGTCCTCTATCGCTCATATCCAATCCAAATGAATGAATCTCTGCGCCTACAACCAAAACATTTTTGTAAAGTCCGGATTTGATAAACGCATCCGCAACGCTCATTGCATATACAAAACCAGAACATTGATTTCTTACATCTAATGCTCCAATCGTATCGCAACCCAACATCTCTTGCAAGAGAACTCCGGAACCTGGGAAGAAATAATCCGGAGATAATGTTGCGAAAACGATATAATCGATGTCTTTTGCTGTGAGATTCGCATTTTTAAGGGCAATTTCGGAAGCTTTGAAACCGTAAAAAGATGTAGTTTCTTCAGAATCTACTCGGTTGGCACGATGTCTTCTTTCTTTGATTCCTGTTCGTTCCGTAATCCATTCATCATTGGTTGTCATCAACTTAGAAAGGTCGTCGTTTGTTACTATATTTTCCGGAACGTAGTGTCCTACTCCAGTTATTACGCTTTTAAACATTTTTAGAATTTGATAAAAATATCCGCAAAAATAATTATTTTATTTAATACATAAGTTTCAGATTAACAGATTTTTTCTATCTCTTACAAACCCTCTAAACATCAAGCTAAAATTAGCCTATTTTAACAAGCTCAATACAAACAACAGACGGGTTAAGCTTCCAGAATAATTCTAAAACCAATCTTTCCTCCTTTCTTTCGGAATAAATGTCCAAGCTAAAATTCTGCTTATTTTCTGACCTTGTGCCATATCAATAGTTTCAAATTCTTCTACTTTGAGATTTTTCAAAAGTGTTGTCAATTGATGCAGATTGTCTTTTTTTGAAACCAAACTCGTGAACCAAAGAACTTGTGATGAAAACTGAACACTTTCATTAATCATTTTTTTGATGAACGCCATTTCGCCACCTTCGCACCACAATTCGGATTGTTGTCCGCTGAAATTGAGATTTATGTTCTGAGTTTTTGATTTTCTAAGATTGTTATTTTTTCTTCGATTTCCTTGTAAAGCAGATTCTTCGGAATCGTGGAAAGGCGGATTACACATAGAAAATGTGAACCTATCTTCTTTTGAAATAATATTTTTAAAAATCAAATCAGATTCCGGTTGAAGTTTCAGTTGGATATTTTCTTTTAAATCTGGATTGCTTTCTAAAATCTTTTGAGAATTTTCCAGAGAATCTTTACTGATATCTGTTCCCAACATTTTCCAGCCATAAGAATGATTCGCAATCAGCGGATAAACAAGATTAGCTCCCGTTCCAACATCCAAACCTTTAAATGAATTTCCCGTTGGAATATTTCCATTTTCTTCCGCCAATAAATCTGCTAAATAATGAATATAATCTGCTCTTCCAGGAATAGGTGGACAAAGATTGCCTTCTGGAATATCCCAATTTTTGACATTGTAATATTTCAGAAGCAAAGCCTTGTTAAGCAATATGACCGCTTTCGGAATACTGAAATTGATAGTCAAAGTATCGTAATTATTTTTGAAAACGTAATGTTTCAATTCCGGAACGATTGAAATTAAATTTTCAAAATCATAAGAATCGCGATGAAGGTTTCTGGAATGTAAGCTCGATTTTTCAGACATTATTTTTCTTTGTTCAATTTTTCGATTCCGGTTTTTACATCGGGGTGACTCATAAAGAGATTCCAGATTAAACCTGTTCTGTAATTTTCCATCATTACGGTCATTGGGGCTTGATTCAGTCCCATAAAAATCGGAGAACACCAATTATTATTCAAATCAAATGAATCTCGGAAGCCATATTCTCCCCAAAGAAAATCGCCGTAATTGAGATAGAAATTTTTCAAAACCGCCATAGATTCAGCTGGTGTATAAGGAAAAGATGCAATCGCTCCAGTTGGAGTCAGTTTTCCTGTATCTTCTCTTTCCACAGGTTCATCAGGATTATAACCATTCGGTCCATCAGAAGCCGTTAATCCCCAACCGTCTTTGCCGTAACCTTTTTGTTTTTTCGGATTTTCGACGCAATATAGATAATTGATTTTGGCTATATTCTGATTGTTTTTGAAATAGTTGGTATATCTGTCTGTCAAACCGTGTGGGTCATAGCCCATAAAGGAATAATGTGCAAAAAACAACGGGCCGCCCTTGTTAACACCTACATCCAGTTTGATTCCGTAATAGGTATTTCCGTTGGTGTACATTGCACCTTCGTCAGAATTTCCCCAATCTTTACGATAATCTTGCGCACGTTTTTCCTGACTCGCCCAGCCTGAATAATACATACTCGCAGGAACAGAATGTGTCGGCGAAGCAATTGCCATCAGATAGGTAACCATCGTCTCGTTCCAGCCAATCAAATTATGGTTGATAACCCAGCCTTGGTCAGGCGACCAATGCCAATAGAGATATTTGCTGTCTGGTGTTTGTTTGAACCAATCCCACTCTATTCCTTTCCAGAATTTATCGATTTTTGCTCTGATATTTTTTTCTTCCGCATTGTCTTTATTGAAGTATTGATGAGCAACTAGCAAACCTTGAATAAAAAACGAAGTTTCTACCAAATCTGCTCCATTATCTTTTGTTCCAAAAAACGGTTCTGTTTTCCCTGTTGTTCCATCGATGAAATGAGCCACAGCTCCGTGATATTTATCGGCTTTTTCAATAAAATTAACAATCTTAGTAAATCTTTCGACAGATTCTTTTCTTGAGATAAAACCCCTTTCAGTTCCTGCAATCAAAGCCATAATTCCGAAACCTGAAGCGCCGGTTGCTATCATATTTTGTCTTCCATTCGTATTTTCTTTTGACAAACCACTTTCCGATTCTGCGCCGTCCCAATAATAATTGAAAGATGCTTCCTGAACCATTGTCATCAATTCCTCATCAGACATATTTCTGGTTTCGGAAGAGACAACTTCTGATGATTTTGACTCATTAAAAAGCTTGTCGAGAAAACTTATTTTATATGAATATTTTTTGCCGGTTTCATTAGTAAAATCAGCAAATCTATCGATATAAGCATCTTGAATTCCGACTGGTTTGAAATCTTTTCCATTTTCGGAACGGTAGATTTTCACATATCTGATATTATTATCTGTGACTGGATTCCATTTCAAATCCACGTGTTTCACATAACCTTTAGCGAATGAAATTTTCGGAACTGAGGAAATTGTTTTCTTTTCTTTTGAATCGATGAAAGCAATATCGTCTAACCAAATTTTGTTATTTGAATCAGAATTTTCCGGCTGAGAAAAAACAATCGCCTTGACTGATTTCGGATTATCTTTAACCGAAATATCCAAACTTGAAATATCAATCAAAATATTTTCCCATTGGTTCTTTTTCGTCAATTTAAGTGTAACTGATTTCGAAAAGCTTCCATCCGTTTTTTGAAGTTTTACAGTTGGTAAAATATTAGAATCATTCTTTTCAGATTTAATCCAAAAACTTAGGAAATTGGATTTAGTAAAGAAATCTTTCCCTCTTACATCTTCATATTCTATTGATGCTTCCCATTTTCCATCTTTTACATTTTTATAATCCAACAAAAGAGAATTTCCTGCAGAATGGAATTCATTTTTATCAACCAATAATTTGTTATTCTGATTTTTCACAGAAGTTGAACCTGAATATTTTACATTTCCATAAAAGAAATTATCTTTCATCAAACTGTTGGTAAAGAAAGTATAATCATATTGATGTTCCTGAGCACACAACGATGCAGAAAGAAATAAAGCAGAATAGAATATAGATTTCATAGGTAGATTTTATTTTTGAAAAGATAATCAAATTCTCCGAAAGAGACATAAACAGAAAAAGACAGTCGAAAAACTGCCTTTAAATTTATATTTCGAATAATAATTCTATTTTGAAGACAAAATATACTGCGCCATAAATTTCGCATTTTCTTTGCTGAAACCGTGCGCAGGCATCGGAACATCGCCCCAAACTCCCGAACTTCCTTTGATGATTTTTTCTGCTAGCATTTCTACATTTTCCGGTGTATTTTCATATTTCTCTGCCACTTCTTTATAAGACGGACCAATCATTCTTTCATCCAATTTGTGGCAACCTAAACAATCCGAACCTTCAATTAAAGATTGTCCTTCCGCGATTGGGTCGGTTACAACTACTGGAGTAGGTTCTGGTTCAGAAGCAATGACTTCTTTGTTACTAGAATTTTCACTTTTAGAACAGGAAAATATTACCGCAAGAATAGCTGTTAGAAATGCTCTTTTCATATTGATTATTATATTACAAATTTATTAAATAAGGAATTAAGACTGATTTTAAATTAGTAAGAAAATGAATCATTATCTTTGCAGAATGGTAAAAATTGGCAACATAGAACTTCCTGATTTTCCGCTTTTGTTGGCACCGATGGAAGATGTAAGTGACCCACCGTTCAGAAAGCTTTGCAAAATGCACGGCGCAGACTTGATGTATTCCGAATTTATCTCTTCGGAAGGTTTAATTCGTGATGCGATTAAGAGTCGTAAAAAGTTGGATATTTTCGATTACGAAAGACCAGTTGGGATTCAGATTTTTGGTGGTGATGAAGAGGCGATGGCAATGTCAGCGAGAATTGTGGAGACTGTAGAACCAGATTTGGTGGATATCAATTTCGGTTGTCCTGTCAAAAAAGTAGTTTGTAAAGGAGCCGGAGCAGGTGTTTTGAAAGATATCGATTTGATGGTCAGACTAACCAAAGCTGTTGTCAGTTCTACACATTTGCCAGTTACTGTAAAGACCAGATTAGGCTGGGATAATGATTCTATTAATATTGACGAAGTTGCCGAAAGATTGCAAGATGTTGGAATCAAAGCTTTAACAATTCACGCAAGAACACGTGCTCAAATGTACAAAGGCGAAGCGGATTGGGAACATATATCAAGAATCAAAAACAATCCAAATATTGAGATTCCAATTTTTGGAAATGGCGATATTGATTCTCCGCAAAAAGCTTTGGAATATAAAAATAAATACAATTGCGATGGTATAATGATTGGTCGTGGCGCGATTGGTTATCCTTGGATTTTCAACGAAATCAAACATTTTTTCGAGACTGGAGAAATATTACCCGAACCAACCATTGCAGAAAGATTGGAAGCCGTAAAAAATCACGCACTTTGGTCTGTGGAATGGAAAGGCGAACGTCCTGGAATTGTAGAAATGCGTCAACATTACAGTAATTATTTCCGTGGAATTCCGCATTTTAAAGAATTTAAGACTAAGTTTCTTCAAGCTTTAACTCTTGAACAAATTGATGAAATCATCGAAGAAACGAAGCATTTTTATCAGGAAAATTTGATTTAAATAATCATTCCCAATAAAATAACAAACCCTTTCTGAGTATTGAACTTAGAAAGGGTTTTTATTTTTATATCGAAGTACAAAAGTTGATTGACCGACCAAGTCCATAGCCCCGATAGAAACGGCATCCTTTTTCTTTTTTTGCTAAAAAAGAAAAAGATATAGTGGATAGCGGGATTAAGCTCCAAATAATGATTTTGTATAATACTTTTATTTAATTTTGTAACGTTTTGTTTCTAATATGAAACTAATTCTAAAGAAAAATTAAAAATGAAAAAATTATTACTTCTCTCCATATTAATCTCTGGAGTTTCACAAGCTCAGTTTTTTGAGACTGCAAAACCGACCAAAATCGACACACTAAAAGGTTCTAATACAGAATTCAGGAACTTTTGGGATGTCAAGAAATATGATATTGTTTTGGAGCCAAATTTTGAAGCGAAAAGCATCAAAGGAAGTAATAAAATTAGTTTGACGATTGAAAAAGCTATTTTGAATCCTGTTTTTCAAATCGACCTTCAAAGTCCTATGAAGGCTGACAAAATCACAGCCAATTTTCCTATCGCTGATAAAAAAATAGACGGCGATTTTATTTTTATTTCTGCAAAAAAGAAATTCAAAAAAGGAGAAAAATATACGATTGATATTGATTATTCCGGAAATCCAACGATTGCAAAACACGCACCTTGGGACGGCGGATGGATGTTTACGAAAGACAAAAACGGAAATCCGTGGATGACTGCTGCCGATGAAGGAATTGGTGCGAGCATTTGGCTTCCTGTAAAAGATATTTGGAGTGATGAGCCTGACAATGGTATTACTTTCAAAATCATAACACCAAAAGATTTGGTTGGAGTTGGCAACGGAAAATTAATAAAAGAAGAAAATCTGGGCGATAAAAAAAGTTGGCTTTGGGAAGTGAAAAGCCCGATTAATGATTATTCCATCATTCCTTCAATTGGGAAATATGTGAATTTCAAAGATATTTTTGACGGCGAAAAAGGAAAATTGGAATTGGATTATTGGGTTTTGGATTACAATCTTGACAAAGCTAAAAAGCAATTTGAGCAAGTAAAACCAATGATGAAAGCCTTTGAACATTGGTTTGGACCTTATCCATTTTACGAAGATTCCTACAAATTGGTAGAGTCGCCACATCTTGGTATGGAACACCAAAGTAATGTTGCTTACGGAAACAAATATCAAAATGGTTATCTTGGAAGAGACCTATCCGGAACAGGAATTGGTCTAAAATGGGATTACATCATCATCCACGAGACTGGACACGAATGGTTTGCGAACAATATCACAGCAAAAGACCAAGCGGATATGTGGATTCACGAGAGTTTTACAACATATTCTGAAACATTGTTTGTGGATTATGTTTTTGGAAAAGCTGATGGGAACAAATATCTGCAAGGATTAAGAGGCAATATCCAGAATGATAAACCAATCATCGGAACATACGGCATCCGAAATGAAGGCAGTGGCGATATGTATCCAAAAGGCGCGAATATGATTCACACAATTCGTCAAGTGATTAATAATGATGAAAAATTCCGTCAGATTCTGAGAGGTTTGAATAAGGATTTTTATCATCAGACTGTAACTTCTGCACAAATTCAGAATTACTTTTCTGAAAAGTCTGGAATTGATTTAAAATCGATTTTTGACCAATATTTGACGACCACCAAAATCCCGACTTTGGAATATAAGCAGAATGGAAATCAACTGACTTACAAATGGACGAATGTGGTTCCGAATTTGAAACTCCCAATCCGATTGTCTGATGGACAGGAATTGAAACCAACCGAACAGAATCAAACCATAACTTTGAAATCTGATAAGCCTGTTGAGTTTGATAAAAATTATTACATCAATGTAAAGCAGGTTAACTGAGAATTTATTAAATTTAAATAAATAAAAGCCATTTCAAACTTATCTTTGAAATGGTTTTATATTTAACACAGATTCAAAAACATTATTATGAGAAACAAATTCATCCTTTGGGGAATCGTTATATTAATCTTGACTTGGACGACAGCATTGCTGATAAAAGCCCATTACTGGATTCCGATTTTTTTGACTTTCCTCTATATTTTAGGCATTTACAATACATATCAGACCAAACACGCCATTCTCAGAAACTTCCCTGTTCTTGGTTATTTCCGATATATTTTCGAGGAAATTTCGCCAGAAATTCAGCAATATTTTATTGAAAGAGAAACTGATGGAAAACCGTTTCCAAGAAATCAACGTTCTGCCGTTTACAGAAGGTCAAAAAATTTGAGCGACACAGTGCCTTTCGGAACTCAGTTAGAAATCAATCATCGGAAATATGAAGGTATCAAACATTCTATCTATGCCAAACATCCGAAAGAAGAATTGCCAAGAGTAATCATTGGAGGAAAAGATTGTAAGCAACCTTACAATGCATCATTGTTTAATATCTCTGCAATGAGTTTTGGGGCATTGAGTGACCGCGCTCAAATGGCTCTGAACCGAGGCGCAAAAAAAGGAAATTTCTATCACAATACCGGCGAAGGTGGCATCTCTCCACATCATCTGGAAGGTGGCGATTTGTGTTGGCAAATTGGAACGGGTTATTTTGGATGCAGAAACGAAGAAGGGAATTTTGATGCAGAATTGTTTACAAAATATTCGAATCTGGATAATGTTAAAATGATTGAAATCAAATTGTCTCAAGGTGCAAAGCCAGGTCACGGCGGTGTTTTGCCAGCTGTGAAGAATACACCAGAGATTGCCAAAATCCGACACGTACCACCTGGCGTTACGATTCTTTCGCCACCTTCGCACAGTGCATTTTCTGATGCTGAAGGTTTGTTGAGATTTGTGCAGCAATTGCGTGAACTTTCTGGGGGAAAACCTGTTGGTTTCAAGCTTTGCATCGGCGACACCAAAGAATTTGAAGACATTTGCGAACAAATGAATATCCTGAACATCTATCCGGATTTCATCACCATAGATGGTGCAGAAGGCGGAACGGGTGCGGCACCGCCAGAATTTTCAGACGGTGTTGGGATGCCATTGGAACCTGCATTGATTTTCGTCAACAAAACTTTGATAAACTATGAACTAAGAGACCAATTGAGAATCATTGCCAGCGGAAAAGTTTTAACATCCTTGGATATTTTGCGAGCTGTTGCAATGGGTGCCGACCTTTGTAATAATGCCCGAGGTTTTATGTTTTCTTTGGGATGCATCCAGGCTCTGCGATGCAACACCAATACTTGCCCAACTGGTGTTGCAACCCAGGACAAAATGCTGATCAAAGGATTGGACACCAATGATAAAACCGAACGGGTTTATCAATTTCATAAAAACACTTTGCATACTTGTAACGAGCTGATTGCTGCTGCAGGAAGAGATTCTTACGACCAAGTGGACGCTTCTATGTTTATGCGAGGTGATGAGTTCGAACATCTTTCTGACACTTACTTCCCTGATATTTTGGAGAATGTCAGGAAACGATAAAAACAAAAGACTCATTCTGATTGAATGAGTCTTTTGTTTATGAAAAAATTTATTCTATTTTTTGTAAGATGAATTATCTATAGTTGTTTTTTATTTCGTCCTCTCCCAAACTTCTTTCGGAATTTTCTTCAAATCCTTGTTCTGGGATTTCATTAATTCTACATACTTTTTGTAGTTTTCTTTTGCTAAATCTTTGTTACCAATCGCCCAATAACTGTCGGCGAGATTGAGATAGGCGACAACTCGAGTTGGTTCTTTTTTTATTATACTTTTCAAAATAAAGATAGCTTCGTCGTAAATTTGAGCTTCTTCTAGATAATATGCTATATCATTACTATTCTTTATATCCAATAAATTAAGAGTTCCTATTTTAAAAGTATTTACTGGATAATCAATAAAAAAATCATCTGATTTATAACTGAATATCATCTCAAAAGCTTTTATATTATTAAAAAAAATACTGTTTTTTAGTTTATTCTTTAAAATGATAGAGTTTTTCCTATTTGCAAAAACAATTTTTTCATCCATTGTTTCATAATCCATATTTGTAACTTTAATAGGTACAATATAATTTTTAGCAATAAAGATTCCGTCTCCATTTAAATCAACCTGTTCTTTACTTATTAAAAATAAATCATTTTTATTAACAAATAAATGATAGGTACTCTGTGTTTTAGTAGTACTTGCATTGTTTTGATAAACGAGAAAAAAATCATTTTCATCATTACCTCTATAAAAATCAGTGTTTAATAAATCTGCATTTCTAATTAAGTTACTGCTGTTATAAATTATTACAGAATCTGCAGTTTTAATGGTTAATTTTTCATCAACGATTCGAATGGAATATAGCGAATTAATCTCTGGTTTTTTTTGTATTTCTTTCGTTTGAGACAAACCTTTTGAATTATTTTTCTTAGCTAAGTGGATAAATTTTTCTTCACATCCTTTAAAATGCCAATATGGATTCATAGAATTACCCGAATTTTGAATATAAATCGTGTCTTTATCAGACATTCCGCTTGCAATACCGAAATTAAGATAGATTGTGTTGTCTTCTTTAGAAATTTTTACAGTTCCATCAGATTTCTTTTTTTCATTTATATCGAATCTAAAATTATTTTTGTCATCAATTTTCAAATGCAATTTACATTTTGACTCAATAGAATAATAGTCTCCAGTAATAGTTTGTGAGAATATAAATACAGATATTATAAAGGAAAAAAATGTTGTTAACTTAATCATCATATTTTCCAATTGATTTTTTTGTTACTTCGTCAAATTCTATTTTACCGAAATTTTTTGAGGTTAAAAATTTTGAAGGTATTTTCCTATCGTGATTTGATTTATCAAAATATTCTTCACTATATTTATATAAAAATATTTTACCTTTTACAACTTTAAATGTCATATAAATACTTATTAAAATATTATAATCATAGCAAGATTGGGATTCAATTGTAAAATAATTATTTTTAATTACAATGTTAGAATAACCCTCTGAAACACAAGTAGGGTTATTGTCATATAGTAATGATTTACTTTCGTACCATATTTTATAATTATTATTTTTGACTCCTTTGTATATTTTTATTGGGAGCTGAAAGTGTTCTTGCTCAAAATCTGTTTCTTTTTTTAGATTTTTGTAAACAACAATTTTATCTTTTATCCCATCTTGGTTTATATCTCCAAAAAATTCATCAACTATATTAGTATTATCAATTTTTGTCTGCGCATAGCAATTAAAATTCACTAATAAAATTGCCAATATGTATAGCGTTCTGATTTTTTTCATTTTATTATTTATTAGCAGATTTAGATTTTCTCAATTCACATTCATAAACCTTGAATATTGTTATCATTTTCTGTAAATTTCCCCACCTACTGTTTCTTGTCGGAGTTTGACTGTTTACAATATCAACTATTCTATCTAGATTTTTTCTTTCAATTCCCTCATCTGCTCTTTTTTTGCATCCATATTCTTTCCAATAAGCCATACTTGCAACCGTGCCCTCTTTTAAATTATTAATATTATTGGCATTGATACGAATCCCAAAAATTGGATAATCGGATTTTATAGCATTATTAATAGTTTCATATTTTTCTTTACCCGTAATTTGAATAATTCCCCTACCTCTATAATTCCAACCATCATTGCTTTCCATACTTCCGTTGCCTAAGTCTTTTCTGTTGGAATAAGCAATATTGGCAATCATTTGTACATTAGCTCCTTGAAAGGTTAAATTTTTCTTTCCTGATATTTTTTTCAAATATTCAATATTCTTTTTATTGATAATTCCATATTTATATGCTAAATCATTTGGAAGCCCGCCTTTTCTTCCTGATATACTGAATTTAGCAAAATGTTCAGATAAAGTTTCAACACGATAGTGTAAATCTTCTCCGTCTTGAACATTTATACTTGGTCCAATTTCTTGAAGTACTTGAGCAAAAAAGTGGGCTTTTTGCTGACAGGAATCTAACCCAAATTTCGTATTAGCATTGTTAAAAGTATTCATTATTTCCGTTTTTTCAGATTGCGTACCTGATGGAAATACTTCATTTAATTCTTCTATTGTAAGTTTTTTGCATCTTGGGCATTTTCCATCTTTCCTTTCCTCCTCTTTCTTCTTCACTGGCTCGCTCGTCCCAGTCGTTATCGGTACTTGAGAATCCTGCGGTACATCCATCTTGCCCATTTCATTCTTCATTTTCAGTTCTTCTTCATAAAAATTGGTTTCGTTGCCGGTTTGCCAAACCTTTATTTTGTAACTGTGCTCACTTGCAGACATATCTTTTTGCGTCTGCATAGGCATGAAAGGTGTAAGCGTAATGGTTTGTTTGGTTTTTACAATACCATTTTTCTGTATAATCTGTAAAGAGGCTGGGCTTTTGTAAACTTCTTTTTCTTCTCCGTTTATAGTGTCATAAATCTTAAAATCTAAAGATTTCCCCAACATATTCAGAGTGTAGATTTGCAGATTCAGGCTGTTAAGATATTTCAGATTATCTTTATCTTGTCCCTTATATTCTGTATCCAGAAAAAAAACGTCAACTATTTTCATTTCTCCGTTGACTTGCGGAGTAATGTGTAACTCTACGGTTTCATCTTTGTAGGTTGCTTTCAGTTGCAGGTTTTTGTTCAAGAGATTTTGTAAAAATTTGTAGGTTACAACTCTTCCTCTCTTCTGCCCAGAGAAAGGCACTTTCTCATATTCGCTGTATTGGTTTGACCAATACACCTGCCAAAGAATTTCCTCATCTTTAATGGTACTAATATCAATAGTTTCTGTAAAAGCTAAGCGATATTCTGTAATACCTCCAATAGGTGGGAAACGTTCACCATCTATTCCTTTCAAAATCTTGCTCATAACTTATTGGTAATATTGGTTTTCATCATACTCTGCCTGAAGCTCCTGTAAATCCAAACCAGGTAAAATTTGATTCATCATTTCCGCATCGGCTCTTTGGAGGTTGCTGTTTCCGATTTTCACACTTTGCCCGTGATGTTTTATCGTAATTTTCCCACCAGCGGAACACATCAGGTAAGAGGTTTCCAAAAGAGCAGATTTTTCCATTATTTTCATTTTCTCATAAGGTTTTTGCCATTTCCCCACAGGTGCAAATGCACAAGGATTATTATTTTTCACTTTACAGCTTCCAAAACAGGAAGTGCCTTCTTTGAACTGTAAATCTTCCACAGTTGCTGACCATTTATTTTCATACTTACTATTAAAAACTACTTTGCTCTGGGATGTCACTTTTAAGGTTGCTGGCGTCGCACCTTTGTCGCATAAGCATTTGGCGCCATCTACAACATAATATTTATTGTCCTGCTCTGTGCGTTTTGCTTCTTCTTCCTTTTCTTTTTGTTCCTGTTTTTGTTGTTTTTCTTCTTGGTATTTTTCCTCTTTATTTTGCTGAACCTCTTCTTTAGAGAGTTTTTCTTTGGCAACGGTTAATTCTTTCCCTTCCCAAATCTGATATCCAATCTGCTCTCTGATATCTTCGCACCAATTATTGTGAAAACATCTTAATTCATACACGGAAATTCCGAAATCATCGGCAAGGCTTTCCAAGGTTTCGCCTTTCTTTACTTTGTAAATAATTCCTTTTTTCATCCTTTATATTCTATTTGTGTTTTGGCAGGTTTTTACTTTCTATTTCTTCAATAAAGAAACCTTTATTTTTACTCAGTTTTTCCTGTTCTTCTTTCTCGTCATATACAGTCAATGCAGTTTTTCTCTCAAGAACTTCTTTGGTTTCTTTAATATGAATAGTTATATTTTGTCTAATCTCTTCAAAAGAGAAATCCAGACTGATTTCGTGAATGCTTCTATCAGAATTCAGCAGAAAATTTCCTATTACTATATTTTTTTCATTATTTGAAGAATAGCCAGCAATAGAAATATCTGTTTTCCCTTTATCCGTTTTCTCCTCATTCATCAACAATTCTGTTTTGTAAATTGTAGTTCCAACAACAGAAGGAAAAGGATAATCGATTGTAATAACTTCGTTATTTCTATATTCTCCATACACAGGAAAGAAAAAGCTGGAAAAAAACCAGTCATTTTGTAAACCAGCAATTAGTTTTTGAGGAGTTTTATAGAGTTTACCGATTCTGCTCAGTAATTTTATGGAAAGAGGATTGTCGTAATATTCCTGAAATCTCGGGATAAACCTTTTCCAGCGTTCAAGAATCTCCGATTGATTATAAATCCCGATAGGATAACCAAAAGAATTGATTTGCAAAATCAAAGGAAATAATGCCTCAGATGATTGAAAAACCAAATTCCCTATTAAAGTTTCATCAGGTTTTTCGTTGTGAATCAACAAATTATCTCGAATAATTTTGACAAGCCTTTTTTCAGAATGATATTCATATTTCATTCTAAAATCAAAACTCAATTTTGTTTTATCTTTTTGAAAAGAGTAGGAATAATATCTCCATTCCAATAGATTGGAAGGAATAGAAAATTTCATCATTTATTGTGTGTGTGTGTTTATTGTACTATAAAAAAATCCTAGTACAATATCAAATATAAGAATTTAATCAACATCAAAAACATATATAATAAAAAATATCCAGCAAAAAATTACTGGATATTTTTTATTCATTTTTAATTATGCTTACTCCCACTCAATAGTCGCAGGTGGTTTTGAACTGATATCGTAAGCTACTCTGTTGATTCCTCTCACTTCATTGATGATTCTGCTAGAAACTGTATCTAAAAACTCGTAAGGCAACCTGCTCCAAGTTGCGGTCATAAAATCAATCGTGTTGGCAGAACGAACAACCGCAGTATATTCATAAGTTCTTTCGTCGCCCATTACACCAACAGATTTTACCGGAAGAAGAACCACAAATGCCTGGGAAACTTTCTCATACAAATCATTTTTATATAATTCTTCGATGAAAATATCGTCAGCTTCCTGCAAGATTCTTACTTTTTCTGCATCTACTTCTCCCAAAACTCTGATTCCTAAACCTGGTCCTGGAAATGGATGTCTGTAAACCAACTCGTGTGGAATTCCCAATTCCTCTCCTACTTTTCTAACCTCATCTTTGAACAATTCTCTCAAAGGTTCCAATAATTCGAATTCCATTTCTTCGGGAAGTCCACCTACATTGTGATGCGATTTGATAACAGCAGAAGGCCCTTTCACAGATTGAGACTCGATAACATCAGGATAGATTGTTCCTTGCGCTAAGAATTTTGCTCCTTCGATTTTTTTAGATTCTTCATCGAAAACGTAAACAAATTCGTTACCGATAATTTTACGTTTTTCTTCGGGGTCACCAACTCCTGCTAATTTGGAAAGAAATCTTTCGGAAGCTTCTACCAATTTGATATTCATTTTGAAGTGCTTGCCGTAATTTTCCATTACTTTTTTGCCTTCATCTTTTCTCAAAAGTCCCGTATCAACAAAGATACAATTCAATTGGTCACCGATTGCTTTGTGAATCAAAACTGCCGCTACTGAAGAATCTACGCCACCGGAAAGTCCAAGAATCACTTTTTGAGTTCCTACTTTTTCTTTGATTTCAGCAACTGTTTTCTCGATATAATTGGTCAATAACCAATTTTTATCGGCTTTACAAATTCCGAAAACGAAATTCTCAAGCATCTTTCCACCTTCTTCTGAATGAGAAACTTCTGGATGAAATTGTACAGCATAAATCTTTTTCGCAGGATTGGAAATCGAAGCGATAACGCCTGATTTTGCGTTCAATTCAAAACCTTCCGGCAATTCTGCAACCTCATCAAAATGGCTCATCCAAACGATTGAATTCTGATAAACACCTTTCAACAATTCGTTTTCTTTAACGATTTCCAAATGTGCTTTCCCATATTCGCCTTTTTCGCCTTTTGCTACTTTTCCGCCCAAAAGATGTGCAGTCAATTGCATTCCGTAGCAGATTCCTAAAACCGGAATTCCTTGCTCGTAAAGTTCTTTTTCTACAAGGTGTGCATTTTCTGCATTCACAGAACTTGGACCTCCGGAAAGGATGATTCCCCTTGGTTTTTTCTCCAGAATTTCTGATAATGGCGTATTGAATGGTACTATTTCCGAATAGACTTCCATTTCACGAATTCTTCTTCCAATGAGTTGGTTGTACTGTGAACCGAAGTCTAAAATGATAATTCCGTTTTGCATATAATGTTGTAATATTTTTTAAAATTGTGCGTAAATAAATGTTCTTTTGAACGGATAAAAAACCGGCGAGCCAGTGAAAACTTTTCTTAATTCGTTTTTATAATCTTGTTTGTATTGCTCTTTCAAATCGTCTGAAAGTTTTTCCACAAACGGAATCATTGCTGTTCCAGAAGCCCAATCGAAAACCGCATCTGCATCTTTCATAATGTGCGGATAAACTTTTTCGAAAACGTTGATTTTCTTTCCATTGTTATCGGATAAGATTTTGGCGTAATCTTCAATTTTCAAAACTGAATATTCTCTTCTCCAACCTCTGAATTCGTTTTCATAAATCTCTTTTTCAGCAACTCTTGATAATAATTGATGAACGATAAAATTATGATTAGACGGAACCTGAACTGCTAATTGTCCTTCGGGATTTAGTTTTGAAATCAATTTTGGAAACAATTCCGGATGATTGATGCACCATTGTAAAGATGCGTTGGCAACAATCAAATCAAACTTTTCGTCTAATTCCACTTGCTCTTCAACACATCTTTGGAAAAACTGCAATCTTTTAGTTGCATATTGTTCAGCTTTCTGAAGCATTTCTGCAGAAGAATCAATGCCAATAATTTGAGAATTAGGAATAAAATCCAAAAGTCCCGAAGTCAATTCTCCTGTTCCGCAACCTAAATCGATAACCGACATATTGGATTCTATCTCCACCAATTTTATCAAATCAAAATAAGGCGCTGAACGCTCTTGTTTGAACTGGTCATATATTTCTGGATTCCAAGGCATCTTCTAATAGTTATAAGTTATTAATTATGAGTTTTTGAACACAAAGACCACAAAGTTTTTTTTAAAATTATTGAAAATATTTTAAGGTTCACAAAGGTGTAAAACTCATCAAAGATTTGAAATTGCTTTTATTTTTATTAAATTTCTATTGATTGACAAAATTCTAATTGATATTGAAAACCCATAGCCCCGATTGCAACGGCATCCTTTTTTGTTTTTTGGATTTTGAACGTTATTCAAAATTATAACTCGTCTAAAAAAACAAAAAAGATATAGTGGAAAGCGGGATTAAGCTCCTAAAAAAAAGAGACATTGGTCGCCCAACATCTCTCGTTATTTTAAAATTTCGCAATATCGTCTCGGAAAAATCCGTAATCAAAGTCCACAATATTAGCGTCTTCGTAAACTTTCTTGCGAGCTTCTTCGAACGTGTCTCCAAGTGCTACCAGATTCAGAACTCGACCACCTGTGGAAACCACTCGACCGCCTCTGTAATCTGCTCCGGCATAAAGCAACGTGCTGTTCTTCACTTTATCCGCATTCGTAATCTCGAAGCCTGTCTCGTGATTCTGAGGATAACCTCCTGAACAAACCACCAAACAAACTGCTTTTTGATTTTTGAATCTCAATTCCAATTCTTTTCCGTGAAGACAATCCTCGATAACATCTACCAAATTGTTTTCCAAAAGTGGTAAAAGAACCTGAGTTTCCGGGTCGCCTAATCTCATATTGTATTCCAATAGATAAGCGCCTTTTTCAGTTACCATTAATCCGAAGAAAATAAATCCTTTGAAGCTAAGACCTTCTGTTTTAAGACCTTGAACTGTTGGATTCATAATATTATTAACGAAATCCTGGAAATGCTCGTCTTTGAATTCCGGACTTGGCGCCGCAGAACCCATTCCGCCAGTATTCAATCCTTTGTCTCCGTTTCCTACTTTTTTGTAATCTTTTGCAGGAATGAAAGGGAAAATCTTATCTCCGTTGGAAACTGCAATGATTGAAGCTTCGAAACCTTGTAAAAACTCTTCTATAATTACCTGAATCCCAGCATCGCCGAAGATTCTTTTAATCATAAAATCGTGAATCGTTCCTTCTGCTTCTTCCAAATCTTCTGCAATTACAACACCTTTTCCACCAGCTAGACCGCTTGCTTTGATAACAATCGGAAATTTCTGATTTTGAAGATATTCTTTAGCATCTGCATAAGAATCAAATGTTACAGACTCAGCTGTTTTGATTCCGTAAGTTTTCATAAATTTCTTAGAAAACGCTTTGCTCCCTTCCAAAGAAGCCGCTTTTTTTGCAGGACCAAAAACTTTAAGGTCAACTTTTTTGAACTCATCCACGATTCCTTCCACAAGAGGCGCTTCTGGACCAACAATCGTCAAATCCACTTTGTTCTTGATAGCAAAATCTCTAAGTACGATGATATCCGTCTCGTTGATATTTTCTCCTAATTTTTCGGTAGTAGCGTTTCCGGGTGCGAAAAACATCTTTGTAATTCTGCTGTCTTCGCTTAGTTTAGTTGCTAGAGCCGAAGCACGACCACCGTTTCCTACAATAAGTAATCTCATCTGTAAAATATTAATGTTTTTTTTATCAAATGAAACGTCAGAATATTGCTATTTCTGTAGACCCTAAGTCCTAAGTTTCACCTGTTCTCAGTTTTACTTTTTAAAGTGCCAAATTTAAGTCTTTTCGATGACAAATCTTATACCGAGTTTGATGTATTTTTCTTAAAAATTTATTAAAAAATTAATATTGAGGTAACTGCATTGGAACTTCCATTAATAATATTTCTGAATTTTCTTCAGCTTCCAACACGAAACTTTCTGTGTCCCAAACTCCGAAACCGTCTCTGTCATTAAGGATTTGGTCGCCAATTTTCGCTTTTCCTTTGATAACGAAAGCATAGACGCCGTTTCCAGCTTTGTTGATTTTATATTCTTTTGAAAAACCCTTATCAAATCTTGCCAAATTGAACCAAGCATCCTGATGAATCCAAACTCCTGCATCATCGGCATTTGGAGAAAGAATCTGCTGAAAGTCATTTTTGACTGAGTTTTCTTCAATACTGATTTGGTCGTATCTTGGTGTAACGTCGGTTTTGTTTGGGATAATCCAGATTTGTAAAAACTTCACAGCTTGTTCAGTCGCATTTTCTTCGCTGTGCATAATTCCGGTTCCGGCAGACATTACTTGAATGTCTCCTTTTTTAATAATTCCAGAATTTCCCATATTGTCACCGTGACGCAATTCACCTTCCAAAGGAATCGAAATGATTTCCATATCTCGGTGCGGATGTCTCCCGAATCCCATTCCGCCTTCTACATAATCGTCATTCAAAACTCTAAGAACACCGAAATGTGTTTTTTCCGGATTATGATAATTAGCAAAACTAAAAGAATGATGACTTTTCAACCAACCGTGATTGGCGTAACCTCTGCTGTCGGATTTGTGATATACTGTTTTCATTTTAATTGATTTTAAAATTTAGGCTTTTTATTAATACAAATTTCCAGCTTTCAAAATCCTTATGCATTGATGTACGGTAAGAACTAGAAAACTCTGCCAATCGACAGAGTTTACATTATTAAGATTTTAACTTTTTAAATTAAACAAGCATACTTAAGACATCCGGATTATCATTAAGGTAAGATTCAAAATAACCAAGGTTTTGCATTCTTTGTTTCAAACCATTGAAATCAGAAATATTGAAAAGCTCGATTCCGACGATTGCCAAAGCGGTTTCTCGTGAATTTTTCTTGGTATATTCGAAATGTGTGATATCATCGTTTTCTCCCAAAACATTAAGAACAAAATCTTTCAACGAACCAGGACGTTGCGGGAATTTGACCATAAAATAATGTTTCAAACCATTGTAAAGCAAAGCACGTTCTTTGATTTCTTCCATTCTCGTAATATCGTTGTTGCTTCCACTAACTATGCAAACTACATTTTTACCTTTAATCTGATTCTTGTATTGCTCCAAAGCTGAAATAGATAAAGCCCCAGCAGGTTCCAAAACAATTGCATCTTTGTTGTACAACTGAAGAATCGTATCACAAATCTTCCCTTCATCCACAGGAATACAATCAGCAAGCGCATTTTTACAAATCTCAAAGGTCAAATCTCCTACTCTTTTGACCGCAGCGCCATCAACAAAGCCATCGACTTCTAAAAGTTCTGTATTAAGATTATTATCAATGGAGATTCTCATAGAAGGTGCACCTTTTGGTTCAACTCCAATCAATAGCGTTTCTTTTGACAATTCTTTAAAAACAGTAGAAATTCCCGAAGCCAAACCACCGCCGCCAATCGGAATGAAAACAAAATCAATATTTTCTTTTTGTTGTTCCAGAATCTCTAAAGCCAGAGTTGCCTGTCCTTCGATAATCTGAACATCATCAAAAGGATGAATAAAAGCTGCTCCCGAAGTTTTCGCAAATTCCAAAGCTGCGTTTTTTGAAGCATCAAAAGTATCTCCAACCAATTTGATTTCAGCAAAGTTTCCACCAAACATTTCGACTTGTTCAAGTTTTTGTTTCGGAGTTGTGACAGGCATAAAAATCGTTCCTTTGATTTGGAGTTGTTTACAGGAAAAAGCTACACCTTGAGCGTGATTTCCTGCACTCGCACAAACAATTCCTTGCGAAACTTTGCCTTCATTAAAAAGCGTTTTGATTTTATTGTAAGCACCTCGCAACTTGTAAGACCTTACTGGTTGTAAATCTTCTCTTTTGAGGAAA
The DNA here is from genome assembly GCA_963530025.1 of uncultured Weeksellaceae bacterium. Lineage (GTDB taxonomy): Bacteria > Bacteroidota > Bacteroidia > Flavobacteriales > Weeksellaceae > Epilithonimonas. The sequence continues at coordinate 258,556 of CAUSBY010000001.1, read as the reverse complement.
ATATTGGCTCCAAATTTTTCTGACAATCTCGCATTATATTGCAATGGCGTGTAATTCACGACATTTTCTATACTTTTTCGTGCTTCTTTTACCGCTTCCAAGGTTGGAAATATCAGCGTTTCGTTCATCTTCATTTATATTACAGATTCTTTGATTTTAGTTTTAATTTTTGTTGTTCCGTTTTCCAGAACGAGTTTATGACTGAGTTTTTTTGGCAATTGAGATTCAAAATGTCCCACATAAATCAATGATTGTCCTTGACTTGCCAAATCATCAATAACCTGATTGAAATATTGCGTCTGTTCGTTGTCCATTCCCTGACAAGGCTCGTCCAAAATCAGGAGTTTTGGTTTTTTAATTAACGTTCTTGCGAGCAAAGCCAAACGTTGTTTTCCGAGTGGAAGTGTACTCAATTTTTTGTTTTTATCTTCTTTCAAATCGAAGAAATAAAGAATCTGTTCCAACTGTTGTTGCTGGTCAAAACTCAGTTTCTGATACAAGCTCATCGAATCAAAAAAACCAGACGCAATCGTTTGTCCGACATTTGCATTCATATCAAAATACCAGTGTAACTCGGGCGAAATCATCCCGATTTTTTCTTTGATATCCCAAATACTTTCGCCACTTCCCCGCTTTTGTCCGAAAAGATGAATTTCATTGGCATAAGCTTGCGGATGGTCACCATTCAATAAACTTAATAAAGTTGATTTTCCAGAACCGTTATGACCCTGCAACAGCCATTGCTCTCCTGAATTGACTTCCCAATCGATGTTTTTCAGGACTTGTTTTTCACCATAAGAAATATTGATATTTTCCAGTTTGATGAGACTTTCCTGTTCGTTTTCCTGATTATTCTGAAGGAAAAAAGGAAGCGATTTTGGAATTCTTTCTTGACCTTTTGAAAAGTCTTTTGGAGAATTTCGATGAACTAACTTTCCATTTTCTATTTCTACAAAATACTGAACGCTTTCTGGAAATTCGTCATCATTATTAATTAAAATCAAAGTGACATTTTCTTGAATTAAATCATCAAAAGCCTGATTCAAAAACTGTCTCGATTTCACATCCAAACCTGTGTAAGGCTGGTCGATAATTAAAACTTGAGGTTTTAGCCAAAGCGCTTTCAACAATTGTAATTTCTTGTGTTCGCCACTTGACAATTCTATTAATTGCTGATTTTTGAAATTTTCAAATCCAAAAGGCTCTAAATAAGATTCTAATATTCTGAAATCCAGATTTTCTTCTTTTCCGAATTGATTAAGTTCTGCGAAAACAGTTAGCGTATCATTCTTTGCAAACTGATTATATCGTTGCTGATAATAAAAATTATGGTCGCCTTCCAAGTTACTGAATTGAAACCAATTGGAAACGTACAGAACTTTCTTTAGTAAATCTGAATTTTCATCAAAATTGACCTCAACTTTTCCTTCAAAATTCTTGATTTCGCCAGAAATGATTTTGGCTAATGTTGTTTTTCCACTTCCGCTCAATCCGCCTAGCATCCAACATTCGCCGGAAGATATTTCCCAGTTGAAATCTTCCAATATGGGTTTATCGTATTGGAAATTGAGGTTTGAAATTTGGATGATTGGATTTGGCATTTTTAATTTTTTTAAACGCAAAGGGCGCAAAGGTTTTTTATAATCTTATTGAAAATATTTTAAGGTTCGCAAAGACGCTTCGCTCAACCAAGAATAAATATTCAATTTATCATTCCGTAGGAATATCGGCAGTTATAAACCACTTCGTTAGGTTTTCTTCGGAATGACAAAATTTGAATGTTTGGACAACTTTTCTTTTACCCTGAATCTGCAACCCGACTTGAGCGGAAATCCTTTTTACGCAACGTAGTGGAGTGAAAAGATTGGGAGCGGAAGGCGGATTAAGTTGCCCAAAATATTATTATTTTAAACTGTTTTGATAGACTTCATCGCAGTCATTGCCTGACGCAGTTTTCTGCCTACAACTTCTACTGGATGATTTCTCAAAATATCGTTCACGTAAACCAATTGAGCATTATCAACCGAAGCTTTTTTGCCTTCGTTAAAGTCTTTTCCTACCAAATCTGTATCCACCGATTTCATAAAATCTGCCAGCAAAGGTTTACAAGCTTGGTCAAAAAGATAACAGCCATATTCCGCAGTGTCGGAAATCACACGATTCATTTCGAACAATTTTTTTCTTGCGATGGTATTGGCAATCAAAGGAGTTTCGTGAAGTGACTCATAATAAGCAGATTCGGGCTTGATTCCAGCTTCTACCATTGTTTCGAAAGCCAATTCAACGCCCGCTCTGATGAACGCCGACATCAAAAGATAATTGTCAAAATATTCCTGTTCATCGATTTTCACGTCGCCTGCAGGAGTTTTTTCGAAAGCGGTTTCTCCTGTTTCTGCTCTCCATTTTAAAAGGTTTGCATCGCCGTTTGCCCAGTCTTCCATCATTGTTTTGGAAAATTCTCCCGAAATAATATCGTCCTGATGTTTTTGGAAAAGTGGACGCATAATGTCTTTCAATTCTTCTGACAATTCGAAAGCTTTGAGTTTTGCAGGATTGGAAAGTCTATCCAACATTCCGCTCACACCGCCGTGTTTCAAGGCTTCTGTGATGACCTCAACGCCGTATTGAACCAATTTGGAAGCGTAACCTGCATCAACACCTTTCTCCACCATTTTATCGAAAGAAAGAATAGAACCGGTTTGCAAAAGTCCACACAAAATAGTTTGTTCTCCCATCAAATCGGACTTAACTTCTGCTACGAAAGAGGATTTTAAAACACCTGCTTTGTGACCTCCAGTTCCTACGCAATAGGCTTTTGCCTCTGCCCAACCTTTTCCTTGAGGGTCATTTTCGGGATGAACGGCAATCAAGGTTGGAACACCAAAACCTCGCAGATATTCGGCTCGAACTTCGGAACCGGGACATTTTGGAGCAACCATAATGACTGTCAAATCTTTACGAATCTGCATTCCTTCTTCCACGATATTGAAACCGTGAGAATATGACAAAGTCGCACCTTGCTTCATCAAAGGCTGAACCACATTAATCACGGAAGTATGTTGTTTGTCGGGTGTTAAATTGATAACCAAATCCGCATTTGGAATGAGTTCTTCGTAAGTGCCAACTTTGAAATTATTTTCGGTTGCATTTTTCCACGAATCTCTCTTTTGGTCGATGGCTTCCTGACGCAATGCGTAAGAAACATCAAGTCCGCTGTCTCTGAGATTCAGACCTTGATTCAGACCTTGAGCTCCGCATCCCACAACCACGATTTTCTTTCCTTTCAATGCAGAAACGCCATCAGAAAACTCTGAACTATCCATAAAATCTGCCTGTGCTAACTGATGCAACTGGCCTCTGAGTGATAAGGTATTGAAATAATTTGCCATTTTTATTTTGTCTTGATTTTATTAAATTTTGTTTTAAATATTTTTTAAAATTGAACACAAAGCGCACAAAGTTTTTTTTAACAATTGAATGTTTTTAAGTTCACAAATCGAAGATTCATCGATTCCTTTGAATTCAATAAAAACTCTGAGATAAAGGCGCTTACGCTCAACAAAGGTTTATTGTTTATTTACATTGTGAAAACGTCGTCTCGTTTGTCGAGAAATTCGTTTTCTACGATTTCTGCGGAAGGTTCTCTTCTCTCGAACTCGAGAACTTTTTCGTGAATTCCTGCACTGTTTTTGATGATTGCGATTCTTGCTCCACGAACGAATTCGATGAGTCCATACTTGTTGAGTTCTTCGGTCAGTCGGTCGATTTCTTCACGATGTCCAGCAGTTTCAAAAACGATGTAATCCTGACGAATCACAACCGTAGACGCACCATATTGACGAAGCAATCTTTCTACATAAACCTTTTCTGTTACGACATTTGCGGGAACTTTGTAAAGAGCCTGTTCCTGCCAAACAATCTCATCATCGGTATTGAAATAAGCTTTCAGAATATCGATTTGTTTTTCCAGCTGACGACAAAGTTTTCTGACAACTTCTTCGGTTTCATTAATGAGAATTGTGAACCTATGAATACCTTCGACCTCAGAAGGAGATGTATTTAAACTTTCAATATTGATTTTTCTTCTTGAGAAAATTCCTGAAATTCTGCCTATTAATCCAACAGAATTCTCAGTATATAATGTGATGGTAAATTCTTGTTTTTCCATTTTCTTCTTTTTATTTTAAACGAATTTCAGAAACCGATGAACCTTGTGTTACCATTGGAAAAACGTTATTTTCTTTCCCAACCATTACTTCCAAAAGATAAGCGCTGTCGTGATTTATCATCGTTTCCAAAGCATTTTTCAGGTCTTTTCTTTCAGAGATTTTTTGTCCGTCGATGTAATAACCTTTTGCCACTGCTACGAAATCAGGACTTGTGATATTCACAAAAGAGTAACGTCTGTCGTGGAAAAGCTGTTGCCATTGTCTTACCATTCCGAGGAATTCGTTATTGAGAATCAGGATTTTCACTTTAGCTCCGAACTGCATAATTGTTCCCAATTCCTGCAACGTCATCTGGAATCCACCATCACCAATGATTGCTACAACTGTTTTTTCGGGTGCTCCATACCAAGCCCCAATCGCCGCAGGCAAACCAAATCCCATTGTTCCTAATCCGCCTGATGTTACGCTTGATTTAGAGTTATTAAAATTAGCATATCGACAAGCAACCATCTGATGCTGACCAACATCGGTCGTAATTATGGCATCGCCGTTTGTTAATTCATTCAAAACCTTAATCACTTCTCCCATCGTCATTACATCGGTGGTTGGATTCAGTTCTTCTGTAATCACTTCTTTGATTTCTTCTTTTTCTAATTCACGAAATTCATTTAACCAAGATGAATGGTCATTGTCTTTGAGAAGCGCCGTCAACATCGGAAGTGTTTTTTTACAATTTCCCCAAACTGGAACCGTTGTCTTTACATTTTTATCGATTTCGGCAGGGTCAATATCAAGATGAATGATTTTGGCCTGTTTTGCATATTTGTCTAAACGTCCTGTAACTCTGTCATCGAAACGCATTCCGACCGCAATCAGGACATCACATTCATTGGTCATTACATTTGGTGCATAATTTCCGTGCATTCCTAACATTCCGACGTGTAATTTGTGATTGGTTGGAAGTGCACTCAATCCCATAACTGTAGCTCCTGCAGGAAGATTGATTTTCTCAATAAAGGCTTTGAATTCTTCCTCGGCTTTACCTAAAATCACACCTTGTCCAAAAAGAACAAATGGTTTTTTAGCCTGATTAATCAATTCTGCGGCTTGCTCGATATATTCATTTCTGATTTCCGGTTCAGGACGGTAACTTCTGATATGATTACATTTTTTATATCCTAAATAGTCAAATAATTGTAATTGAGCATTTTTAGTAATATCGATTAAAACCGGACCAGGACGACCTGTACTTGCAATATGAAACGCTTTGGCAATTGCTTCAGGAATTTCTGTTGCATCGGTTACTTGATAATTCCATTTTGTGACCGGCGTTGTAATATTTATGACATCAGTTTCCTGAAAAGCATCCGTTCCCAAAAGCGAGGCAAATACTTGCCCTGTTATACAAACAATTGGATTGCTGTCTATCATTGCATCTGCCAAACCTGTTACCAAATTGGTTGCACCGGGACCACTAGTTGCAAATACAACTCCTGTTTTTCCGGAAGTTCTCGCAAATCCCTGTGCTGCGTGAATCGCACCTTGTTCGTGGCGAACCAAAATATGTTTCAGTTTTTCGGAATAGTCGTATAAAGCATCATAGATTGGCATAATTGCGCCACCGGGATAACCGAAAATCGTCTCCACATTTTCCTGTAACAGAGCTTCTAAAACAGCTTTTGAACCTGATATTTCTACCGATTTTGACTGTTCTAATTCTGTATTTTCTATTTGTGAAATGGTATTACTCATTTTTAATATTTTTTTCCTCAGAAAGTTGAACCCTTCGGGTTCTGTTTTAATTAGATTTCATTCTTTCCATAGGTTTCACCTACGGCTATTGATGTTGAATCCTTCGGATTCTAGTTGGAAATATTTCTTTTTGAAAATTTATAAATCAGTTACACAACCTTGTGATGCATCTGCCACAGATTTGGCGTATTTGTACAACACACCGCTTTTTACTTTGTATTCGGGTTGTTGGAACTCGGCTTTTCTTTTGGCAATTTCTTCTTCTGACAATAGTGCGTTGATAGTGTTTTTCTCAGCATCCAATTCTATCACGTCGCCGTCTTTTATTAAACCTATCAAACCTCCTGCAAAAGCTTCTGGCGTGATATGTCCAACTACGAAACCGTGAGTTCCTCCGGAGAATCTTCCGTCTGTAATTAATGCGACATTTTTTCCTAAACCTGAACCCATCAAAGCAGAAGTTGGTTTCAACATTTCTGGCATTCCGGGTGCGCCTTTTGGACCTTCGTTTTTGATGACAACTACGTTTCCTTCTTGGATTTTTTTATCTTCGATGCCTTTGATGAATTCTTTTTCGCCATCAAAAACAATAGCAGTTCCTTTGAAATAAGCGCCTTCTTTCCCAGTAATCTTCGCCACAGAACCTTTCTCAGCAAGGTTTCCATACATAATTCTGATGTGTCCGGTTTCTTTGATTGGATTTTTGATATCGTGAATGATATTTTGGTCTCTATCTATAATTGACGTAACGTGTTCTAGATTTTCCGCGATAGTTTTTCCTGTAACCGTCAAACAATCGCCGTGAAGCAAGCCTAAATCTAATAGATATTTCATTACCGCAGGAACTCCGCCTACTTTGTGAAGGTCTTCCATCAGATATTTTCCACTTGGTTTAAGGTCGGCTAAAAATGGAGTTTCATCACTAATTTTTTGGAAATCATCCAAAGTTAAATCATAACCGATAGATTTTGCAATGGCGATAAAATGGAGAACTGCATTGGTACTTCCACCCAAAATCATAATTAACCTCAAAGCATTTTCGAAAGCTTTTGGCGTCATTATATCGGATGGTTTGATATCTTTTTCGAGAAGAATCTTAACGTAATGACCAGCAAACTGACATTCTTCTTTTTTCTCTTTACTCAAAGCTGGATATGATGAAGAATAAGGCAAACTCATTCCCAAAGCTTCGATTGCAGAAGCCATTGTATTAGCTGTGTACATTCCGCCACACGCACCTGCGCTTGGACAAGAATTTTGAATCACACCTTGAAAATCTTCCTCAGAAATTTTACCTGCGATTTTGTTTCCTAAAGCTTCGAAAGCTGAAACGATATTCAAATCTTCGCCTTTATAATGTCCAGGCGCAATACTTCCTCCATAAACCATTATCGAAGGTCGGTCGAGACGCGCCATCGCCATCAAAGAACCCGGCATATTTTTGTCGCAACCCGGAACCGTAATGAGTCCGTCATAATATTGACCTGCGCAAACAGCTTCAATAGAATCTGCAATAATATCGCGACTTACGAGAGAATAACGCATTCCGTCGGTTCCGTTAGTCATTCCGTCGCTGATTCCAATGGTGTGGAACATTAACCCAACCAAATTTTGCTCTTTAACACCTTTTTTTACAATCTCCGCCAAACCATTCAAATGCATATTACAAGTATTGCCGTCGTAACCCATACTTGCAATACCAATCTGTGCTTTGTCGAAATCTTCTTTTTGAAATCCAATCCCATAAAACATCGCCTGAGTCGCAGGCTGAGTCGGGTCTTTCGTAAGTGTTTTGGAATATTTGTTCAGTTCTACGTTACACATATTGTAAGTCTGATTTTAAATAAGAATAATCTTCTTCTAACACGAGATGGCGATAAGCTGTCTGAATTTTTGCTGATAAACTTTCTTCCCAATTCAATTTGAAAGGAACGTTATCCAAAGAATTTAATGCTACAATTTCGGCTGCTGTTCCACAGAAAAATCCCGCATCTGCGCCTTGCATTTCTTCCGGTTTGAAGAATTTTTCTTCGTAAGGAATTCCAAGATTATCACAGATTTCAAAAACTGTCGCTCTGGTAATTCCGGGAAGAATGCTACCTTTTGCCGGTGTGAATAGTTTTCCTTCTTTTTCGAAGAAGATATTGGCTCCTGAACTTTCTGCTACATTTCCATCTGCATCCAAAACCAATGCTTCATCAAATCCTTTATCTTTCGCTTCCTGACAAGCTAAAATAGAGTTGACATAATGACCGCTTACTTTTGCTTCAACTTTGAAAGCTTTTGGATTTGGGCGTTCAAATGATGATGTCATAATTCTCATTTTGTTTGCCATATAACCGTTGTCCCAATTCCAAACTTCGATTACCAGATAACTTTTTTGTCCTTTTGACAATGACATATTCGGAGAACAAATAACCAATGGACGAATGTATGCGTTGCTTAAATTATTAATTTCCAGTAATTTGTAAGTTGCTTCCACCATTTCTTCGGTAGAATAATCGAAAGGCATCATCATTGTTTCGGCAGATTTCCTCAATCGGTCGTAATGTTCCTCTGCTTTGAAAATCTTAGTTCCATTAGCTGTTTTGTAAGATTTAATTCCTTCGAAAACAGCATATCCGTAGTGTAACGATTGACCATACAAGTCGGTCTTGGCTTCTTTTGCTTTCACATATTCCCCATCAAAAAAGAGAACACTGTCGTCATTGTAATACATTTTGTATCGATTTTTATATTTATTTGTTAGATTTCAGAAAATAAAAAACCATCCTCGCAGTGAGAATGGTTTGTATTATTTCAATTTCAATAATTATCACAAGCCATCACTCACCACCGGAATCCGATAATGACAGAAATGACAATAATAATTATTGAGTTGTGCATCTGTTTGTTTTGAACGGTACAAATGTAGAAACTAATTTCCACAAACCTTGAGTTTTTCACAAAAAATTCTCTTCAACACTATCGAAAATCCACAAAATATTAATTTTTATACGATATTCACTAAAACGAAAACAACACATAAAACTCTGATTTTCAATTAGTGAAAGTTGCAAAAAATACGATGTCTAAAATTTTACTGAGATTTGATTATTTTAGTTTATAATTTGAATTTTCAATCAAAATTCATTCAGTAAAAACGAAAAATCCACCGATTGGTGGATTTAATATTTAGAATAAAATTCTTTTAAATTAAAAATGAACCTGCTGAATTTCTTCTTCAATTTCTTTTGGTGTTTCATCTTCTGATTTAATAAAAATCATTGTTACGACAGCACCAATCAGCATACAAACTCCACCAACAACTACATAATCAATTGCCATTTTTCCAAAGATATTTGAAACAATTGGTCCACCGAAAATTCCATTGATAATTTGAGGAATTACAATAAAGAAATTAAAAATTCCCATATAAACACCCATTTTTCTTTGCGGAATTACTTCGATTAACATTGCGTAAGGCATCGCTAAAATACTTGCCCAAGCAAATCCCAATCCTATCATCGAAATCCAAAGCAACGATGTATCTTTTATAAAATACATAGAAATCAATCCCAAACCTCCTGATAACAATGCCAAAGCGTGCGTTTGTTTTTTACCAAGAAATTTAGCAATCGGAGTCAATAAAAAGGCAAACGGAATTGCCCAAAGATTATACATCCCGAATAATTTTCCTGTTAAATCTCCTGCATTGTTAAAAGCTTCCGAATGTGTATCGTCAGGCGACAATCCAAAATGGTGAGTTGCCAAAGCACTTGTTGTGAAAACCCACATTGTAAATAATGCAAACCAAGAAAAGAATTGAACAATTCCTAATCTTTTCATCTGAGTCGGAATGTTAGCAAAATCCTTGAATATATCTGAGAATTTAGAAGGTTCTGTAACTTCTTTTCCATCTTCGAATGATGCAAATTCTTCCGGAGAATATTCTTTGGTTGTGAAAATAGTGTAAAGAATGGTTAGAATCAAAAATCCTGCGCCAACATAGAAAGAGAAAATTACATTATCAGCTACAAATCCTTCTGGCGCAACATTCGATATTCCTAATTTGGTCAGCCAATCTGGAAGATAAGAACCGATTACAGCTCCAATTCCAATTAAAATTGTTTGAACGGAAAATCCAATTGTTCCCTGATGTTTCGGAAGCATATCTCCAACCAATGCACGGAAAGGTTCCATTGCAACATTGATAGAAGCATCCATCATCGCTAAGAAAATTACTGCAAGTAATAATACATTAGCAGCGATAAGATTAGTCACAGAAGCGGCGTTTGGAAGTAAAACTAATCCAATAGCACACAAAACTGCACCAATCAAGAAATAAGGTTTTCTTCTTCCCAATGGACTCCAAGTGTTATCTCCCATATGTCCGATAATCGGTTGCACGATTAATCCCGTAACAGGCGCAACCAGCCAGAACCAAGACAGTTCGTGAACGTCTGCCCCAAGATTTGCCAAAATTCTGCTGGCATTTCCGTTCTGTAAACCAAAAGCCATTTGGATTCCCAAAAATCCCATACTCATATTGATAATCTGAGCCATTGAGAGATTTGGTTTTATTTTTTTTGTCATTTTATTTTTAAGGTTTTATATATTATTTTAATTTTTGAATCAAGGCATCCTCGATTGGTGCTTTAATTTTTGTGACTTCATCTATCACTTCATTTGGGATTGTTGTGGAAAGAACGTATTGTTTGATTTTCCATTTTCCACCAATTTTTTCTAGAACACCTGAACCTCGGCAGATTTTCATTTGCGTATCGAGAATCTCATCAAACCAAGCATAATTTCCGTCTTTGCTGAAATAGATATTCCGTTTTAGGGATTTGAAATTCCAAGTTGTTTTTTTGTCGAAATAAGGTTTTGCCCAATCTTTGAACTCTTGTTTTTGCCAAACTTCCGTTGCATCTGTTCCGATGTACTGAGACTCTTCGGCAAAACAATCGAAGTATTTTTCGAAGTCTGCATTAGCAGCTAACGTATTGAGGTCGTCTAATAATTTGTTGATATTCTTTTTCTGAACATTTTCGTAAAAGCCTTTTTTCTGAGCAGAAAGTGGAATTGAAAATATTAAAAACGATAGTAAGACAATGGAAATTATTTTTTTCATTTTAATTTTATTTAAGTTCTAAAATTAATGAAGATTTTGCAGGAACAGACAAATTGGTTTTCAAATCAAAATCTTTGTCCGAAATGATGTCTCTTCCTTTTGTGAAACTCTTCAAACCTTCAGAAAAACGTTTCAAATCCAGATTCTGGTTTTCCTTATTGTTATTAATTACAACCATTACTCTTTTATTATCTGTGTATCGGAAATAAACATAAACATTGTTGTTCGGGATGTAATGCAATGTTTTTCCTGAATGAACAGCTTCGTTTGTTTTCCTCCAATTCAAAAGTTTTTTGGTATAATCAAAATACTCGTTTTGAGAATCTGTTCTTCCTGATTTTGTGAAAGCATTATTCGTATCACCAATCCAGCCTCCAGGGAAATCTTTACGAATCTCTCCATCGCCACCGTTGTTTTTATCGCCTGCCATTCCGATCTCGGAACCATAATACAATTGCGGAATTCCACGAACTGTCAGAATCAAACTCATTGCTAATTTGTAATCTTCAACTTTTGGAAATATTTGATTAAATCTATTCGTATCGTGATTCTCAGCAAAGACTAAAATATTATTGATATTAGGATAAAGAAAATCATTAGCAAAATTATCATAAACTCTCTGCATACCAGAATCCCAACCAGAATCTTCGCGGAAAACCTGACCAAGAGCATCGTGAAGCGTAAAATCCATTACAGACGGAAGATATGAATTGTAACCTTCTATCGCTGCAATTTTGGAATCTTTTTGCCAATAAGACATCTGTGCTTGGTCGTGCATCCAGACCTCTCCAACAATATTGAATTTCGGATATTCATCAGTGATTTTTTTTGTCCAATCTGCAATACCTTTTTTGTCGTTATAAGAATACGTATCGACACGGAAACCGTCCAAACCTGCATATTCTATCCACCAGATTGCATTTTGAGCCATATAAGTCACAACCATCGGATTGCTCTGATTCATATCTGGCATTGTCGTATCAAACCAACCGTCCATACAAGCTGCTTCATCCACTTTTGCTGCATTTGTATCAAACTGTGTTGTCATTCTGTAATTACTTCTCTGGAAACCATTCTCACCATTCGGCCAAATATGAATCCAGTCTTTCGCTGGCAAATCTTTGATAATCCAACTTTTTGAACCCCAATGATTTGTCACATAATCCATAACGAGTTTCATTTTTCTTTTATGAAGTTCGTCCGCCAAATTCTTGTAATCATCATTGGTTCCGTAGCGCGGATCGATTTTGTAATAGTCACTTTGTGCGTAGCCGTGGTATGAGTATGAAGGTTCGTTATCTTCTAACAAAGGTGTGTTCCAAACCGTTGTAATTCCTAATTCCTGAAGATAATCTAGGTTCTTTACAATTCCTGCGATATCTCCACCGTGACGTCCACCAGTTTTGGTTCTGTCTGATTTTTCCGCAGTGTCCGGAGTGTTATCATTTTTCGGATTTCCGTTTGCAAATCTGTCAGGCATTATCAGATACATCACATCAGAAGACGTGTAAGAATCTCTGTTTGCCGAGTTTTGCTGTCTCTGCTTGAATTCGTAATCGATGGTTTTTACGGTTTTGTTTCCGTTTTTGAAATTCAGTTTTGCTTTTTGTGGCTGAACTCCGTTGGTGTCGATAGTTACAAAAAGGTAGTTTGGATTTTCTACTTTTTTGACTTCTTTGATTTTGATTCCGTTTGAGAACTCTGGTTGAAGATTTTGGATATCTTTTCCGTAAACTAACAGTTGTAGTTCAGGATTTTTCATTCCGCTCCACCAAAATGCAGGTTCTACTTTCTGAACTTGGGAATAGAAAATAGAAGAAAATACTATGGAAGAAATCGTGAATATTTTTTTCATAAGGTTAATTTATTTTAAGTCTATATATTATTTTAAATAAAATTCAGATGATTGATTATCAATTCAATTATAAAATTAAATCTCGTCAACATCCATTCTTTTGGCGATTTTATTTGCCAACCAACTTACGTAGAATAATTGAAAACTGTGGTAAATCATTACAGGCAACAAAAACAAAACTTTCTGGTCATCCGGAATTCCTAAAACCAAGAGAAATAAACTCCCGTGAACTAAAGATTTCTTTGAACCGCAGAAGGTTGTTGTGATAACATCTTTCGATTTGAAATTTAGTTTTTCAGCGATGAATTTCAGGATGTAATAAGTTGCAAAAAACAAAAAGACAACACTAAAAGCCAATGCAACAAACACAAATGAAGGCACAGCTACAAAAATGTTCTCAATAAATGCAGTCGAAAAACTTTCGTAAACGATGAGCAAAATAATCAATCTGTCAAATTCGGAAATGATGTTTGCATATTTTGTTACCCATTTTTTGAAGATTGGATTTAGAATAATTCCTAAAACAATCGGTAATAAAACTTTGAGTAACAATTGTTGGATTATTTCGGATTGATTGCCGGATTCTCCGTTAGCTGTGAGAAAAAAACTCATCAATAATGGTGTCATTACAATTCCAATAATTCCGGAAATAGATGCATTGAAAATAGCTGAAGTTACATTTCCTTTCGCAATAGAAACCATTACAACGGATGATGAAACTGTAGAGGGCAAACTTGCTAAAAAGAAAACAGAGAGCCAAATATTGTAATACGATGTATCTTTCATGAACGGATAAAACATCAACGCCAACAAAGGAAAAATAACGAATGTTCCCGACTGAATCAGCAAATGCAGTTTCCAGTTGGAGACATCTTTTATGACTTCTTTGAGATTGAGTTTCAATCCATACAACAGAAAAATTCCCGCAATTCCCCAATCTATAAATCCCGCAAGATTAAAATACTGATTGTAAGACTCGTGGAAAGGAATGACTTTCGCCAAGGCAACCATAGCAATCAGTAAAAAAAGAAAGGTATTTTGTTTGTTGAAAATCTTGGAAATCCAATTCATTCTTTAGGATTTTGGAGAAATATTGAAGAAAAACTTTGTCAAAGCCTCAAACTCTGACAAAGTTTATATTGATGTAGAAACCCATAGCCCGGATAGTAGCGGCATCCTTTTTCTTTTTGCAAAAAAAGAAAAAGATATAGCGGATAGCGGGATTAAGCTCCTAAAAAAATTATTTTACAGGCTTCACAGAAATAGCATAACCACCACTTCTAACTAAGTGAACCGGTAATTTTGTTTTGCTATCAACTGTCTTTTTGTAGATATGATAGCTCTGTGGATTGTTGATATAATCTGCATCTTTTCCATCTTCGTAGATAGTTGCTTCATATTTTCTGCCTTTGTCCAAGAAAGAAAAATCTACTGTGAAATCCCTTGCATTCTCATCGGTAATTCCACCAACAAACCAGTTATCTGTTCCTTTTGCTTTTCTTGCTGTGTGAATATAATCTCCGGGTTCTGCCGAAAGGATTTTTGTATCATCCCAATCTGCAGCTACGTCTTTGATAAATTGGAAAGCGTCCATATGTTTTGCATAATTTTCAGGTAAATCCGCCGCCATCTGAAGTGGCTGATACATCACAACATAAAGAGCCAATTGCTTGGTCAAAGTAGTTTTCACGAAACGATTATCCCCTGGGAAATAGTAATCTAATTTAGTTTGGAAAATACCCGGTGTGTAATCCATTGGTCCACCCATCCATCTTGTAAATGGAAGAATCGTCTGATGGTCAGGATTGTTCCCTGCAAAAGCTTCGAACTCCGTTCCTCTTGCTGCTTCTGCTGCAATCCAGTTAGGATAAGTTCTGCTTTCTCCACTTGGACGAACAGACTCATGAGAGTTCACCATAATCTTGTATTCCGCAGCTTTTTCTATGATTCTTCTGTAATGGTTAATCGTCCATTGGCTATAATGATGCTCACCTCTTGGAATGATATTTCCAACATAGCCTGTTTTTACCGCATCATAACCGTAATCATTCATAAGTTTAAATGCTTTATCAGCCCATCTTTCATAATTAGATGCTGAACCAGAAGTCTCGTGGTGCATAATCAATTTGATGCCTTTGGAATGTGCATAGTCATTCAACATTTTGATATCGAAATCCGGATAAGGCGTGATGAAATCAAAAACAAATTCCTTAGAATGACCGAACCAATCTTCCCAACCAATGTTCCAGCCTTCTATCAAAAGACCTTGAAAACCGTTTGCTGCTGCAAAGTCTATATATTCTTTAACTTTTGTATTGTTGGCAGCGTGTTTTCCGTTTGGTGTTAATTTGGAAAAATCAGTTTTTCCAATGTGAACGTTGTCCGCTGTAGAATATGCCCATTGAGATTTTCCGATAATCATTTCCCACCAAACACCCATATATTTTGTTGGATGAATCCAAGATGTGTCTGTATATTTTGTAGGTTCATTCAGATTAAATAACATTTTGGAATCCAAAACTTCTTCTGCTTTTGGCGAAACAATAATTGTTCTCCAAGGTGTAACAGAAGGTGTCTGGATATATCCTTTTGCACCCTGAGCGTCAGGAGTCAAGTGAGTTTTGAATTTGAAATTTGAAGCGTCTAATTCAAGATTGGCAGCAGGATAATCTATAACTGCAGCTTCTGCGATGTTGACATAAAGAGGATTTGAACCTTCTTTTTTCATCATCAATGGCATCTGTACACCATTTTTAACTAAATTCTGAGAAGCGTTTCCTTCGTAAGATGTTGGCCATTTTGCAGGGATTTCCGAAAGTTTTGAAGTTTGAGTAACGTATTCTTCCGTATCATAATCCGCTGCTAACCACCAAGCTTTCATATCAGTCGGAAGGTCAATTTCTGAATCTTCTTCTTTGATGATGAAATAATTAAGATTCTTCTGTTGGGGGAACTCATATCTAAATCCTAAACCATCATTGAACAATCTGAACTTTACAATAATGCTTCTGTCATTAGCTTTTTGATTAAGTGTAACCGCTAATTCATTATAATTATTGATATAATTTTTCTTTTCTCCAAGAACCGGCTTCCAAGTTTCATTTTTCGCATCTCTTTTTTCAGCAGTTTTCTCGAATCCATAATCCAGATTTTTACCTTCGTTATTTTTGTTTTCGATTTCGGAAGCGAACTGGATATCGCCGTCTTTCAGTAATCTTAATCCTAATTTTGAATCTTCTACTACAACATTTCCGTTATACTTTAGATTATAAAAAGGAACTCCGTTTTTCAGTTGGAAATTCATCTCGAATTTTCCGTCCGGGGACTTTAGACTTTGAGCATAAACTCCGTTAAACATCATAGTAAGCAAAGCTGCTCCAATGGTGAATTTTTTCATTTGACTAAATTTAATTTTTAAAGGTCAAATGGAATTACTTATTAGCTTTTGTATGGTTAATTAATACAAATCAGCCAATGGCAATTTCATTTTTTCTAAGGTTTATATATGTTCTACAATATAAAAAAAGTATTGGTAAGGTGCAATAAAAAAATAACCGATTTTAGCAATCGGTTATTTTAAAATTGAAAAATTTTACTATTGTTTGATAAGTGTATAAGCTCCAGAATTATCGTTAAAATAGATATTGTAAACACCTGCAGCTACAGGGATATTTGCGCCACCTAAATTACCCGTTCCAAAATCGGCATCACTACTTCCCCAACTTACATCCCAAGCATCGTTGGCTCTAAACTTCAGTTCTCCGTTTGTAAGGTTCACATTTGTAAGATACCAGATATGAGGATCAAAAGTAGATTTTGTCATCGCAGTACTTGAGTTCCAACCATTTGTTGTTGAGCTTCCTATAATTCCTACAGTCGGATAGGTTACAGTTGGTGTACTTACAGATACAAGTGTATAAGTAAGAGTTGACACATCTACAGTTAGTTTATAATAACCGGCAGCGGTAACATTAATATTCCCAGAATTCCCACTTGAACTTAAAGTTCCAGCAGAAGATCCAGCCCCATATTGATTGTCCCAATTTCCTTTATCTTTAATCAATTTGAAACCTCCTACTTTGAAATAGCCTGTATAAGTATATGAAGTACTTACGGCATGATTCCCTAAAAGTGGATACATATTATCATTAGCAGTACTATTATTCCATTCACCAGCTGTAGCATCTCCAATTAAATACAAAGTAACATTGTTTACAAAAGGGGTAACTTTAATAGTAGAAACAGCAGACGTAAGAGAAATTGTTCCTCCTGTAGATTCTGTAGTTGCAGTAATCCTAACATCAAATTCTGATTGAACGTTTGCTTGAGCACCAGTTTTCAATATTGCATCATTTAAAACCTTATGCGTTAAAGACAGTGATTTTGCAATATTACCTAAATTTGGACTTGGAATTGTAACCTCTCCCAAGGACATAAAAGTTGTAGATCCTTTTGCAGCAATCTCTACCAAATATTTAACACTTACACCATACTGGGAATAGTCATTCCAAGTCACTGTAGTAGCTGTAGCATTTTGATTATTAATGTTCAAAACAAGTTCCATTCCTGCTGTTGGAGCCGTAATAATAGGCCCAGAGATTGGATAAGGTGTAACTGCAAAAGAAATAGTGTTAGAAATTTCTGATCCTGCTTCTACTCTAACATATACTGTTGTAGATGCATAAGGTGAAACTCCCGCTGTAAGAAACTTGCTATTAATATCACCAATTGTCGTTGTAAAAGTATTGCTTGCAGCCGTCCCTAAAGTAATTTTATTAGCAAAATCTTCAGTTGTAGAAAACACAACTGTGTAGTCGGAAGAACTTGCTTTGTCCCAAGTTAGTACAAATGGATTGTTCTTCATTGTTTCGTACAACACATTACTTCCTAAAGTAGTGTCATATAATTTGAAACTGGCTTCTGGTGTTGTCCAGTCTCTATCAGCATCATTATCACAAGCAACAAATAGGATTGAAACAAGCAATGAAGCGAATAATAATTTAAATATATTTTTCATATTCTAATAATTAAAACTGGAATTATTGTTTAACGATTGTATAAATACCTGCCTTGATATTAACTGTAATTTTATAAGAACTACCGTCTCCAACAAATTTAACATTCCCATTATCTCCTTTTGGACCAAGGAAACCACTAGCACCATTACCAGAAATATTACCCCAATCTAAATCTCCAAAAGATTTTTGACCTAAGAATTTGAACTCTGAATCAGCAGATAAAGTTGTAGTAAATTCAAAAACTCCTGCTCCAGATTTTGTCATAGCGACAGCATTTTCAGCAACCCAGTTTACACCTGCAACATTTCCAACCAAATAAACTTGCGGAATATCGAAAGCGGGAATTGGAGAAACTGTAGCTGTTAAAGATTGAACACTTTTATCAGCATCAATAACAACTTTGTAGATACCCGACTCTCCACCAAACTTCATATTCTCATGATCGCCAACGGTTATATTTGAAGATGTCTGCTTAAAATATCTATTAGCAGCATCTGTCGCTGCAGCATCTATACTATAATTAAGAGGGCTCCAATCTTGCTGACCTAAAAACCTAAAATTCTTATCCTTTTCAAGATATGTATAAATAATAGACTCGTTTTCAACTTTATGAAGAATTTGAGCTGCACTTGCAGTCCAACCAACATAAGAAGCCTCACCTACAAGGAAGAAATCTGGGTACACCAATTTGTATGGCGTCACCATTACAGATGTTACATTTGACTCTTGTTGCAGTTGTTCAGTTGCCCCAATGTAAGCTCTTACTTTTAGGTACATTTTACCTGCAACATCCGCAGGCAATCCAATTCCAGCTGCTGCATTATTCATTTGTACAGCTGTGAATGTCGAATACTTAACAGATTGCCCAAATGTTCCAAGAACATATGATTCTGTAAAATTTTCTGTACTAGACGCTTGGATTACATAATGGATTTCTGTAGGAATAGAATAACTCGCAGCCTCCCAGCTGATAGTCAAAGCAGGGTTATTTGGAAAATTACCATCAAGAAAAACAGATTCTTTTGATAGATCCATTACTATTGGAGAGCCCGTAGACTCCACAGTAATTTCTTCTCTCTCTTCACAAGATATAATAGCTAGAAGCATTACAATAGCAAAGAAAAATTTATATATATTATATTTTTTCATTTTTAAAAATCTTTAAAATTAATACCCCGTATTTTGAGAAAGATTACTATTTAGATTAAGATATTTGGTTGGTATTGGGAAAAGTTTTCTATATTCCGGAATACCATTACCATTAACACTTCCTCCTTTCCATTGCCAGTTATAACCATTTGTATAATGATTTAAACGGATAAGATCTTGTCTTCTATGCCCCTCCCAATATAATTCTTTTGCTCTTTCATCAAGAATGAATTTTTCTTTCTCTTCTAATGAATTAAAGCTAAGACTAGTTAAATCTGTAGTAGCTCCACCTCTTTTTCTAAGATCATTAAGATATTCTAGAGCTAGACTCTGCTCACCTTTACCATTAATTAAAAATAACTCCACATACATCAAGTAGGCATCTCCAATTCTAAATAAAGGAAAATCAGCATCAACAAATGTCGCATCACTTCCGTTGGCTCCTGATGAAGTTTTGTTTGAAAATTTTGTAAGTTTTGCCCCTTGTGCAAACTTTAAATAATCAGAAATTGAAGCTGGATCAGTATTACCAGCAACTCTCATAACTCTTGTATCAGAACTACCCACAGATCCCATAAATTCTTGACGAACTCTGAATCCTGCCCATCCGTCTCCAACACCTAAAGTTGCGCCTGTTGCCTTATCACAACTTGCAAGAATCAAGTAAGTGGTTCCTCCATAAGTTTTTGTTCGTACACCATCAAAATTGATTGGGAAAATAATCTCACTCTGTGCTCCATTTGTATTATTATCTGCTTTAAATAAATTTGCATAGGGGATATCTTTAGCCAATTTATAAGATGAACCAATTACCTTAACCACCTCATCCATAGCCTCTTTACTCCTATCAACGCCCGTATATACTTTAGAATTAAGATATAACTTTGACTTAAGCATCCAAGCAGCTACTTTATCCGCTCTTCCATATTCATTAGCTTTTTGATCCATCAAAAGTTCAGTAGCAGAAACATCGGTACCATCAATATTATTTAATTCACTGATAACATAATTAAATACATATTCTCTAGATTGCATTGGTGGTTTTGTACCTGTACCTACTAAATCAGCTTCAGTTGCGAAAGGCATTTTGCCATAAATATCGATTGCGTGATAATAAGTCAAAGCTCTCAAGAATCTCGCTTCTGCACGGAAAGTTTTTATTTGAGTTTTTAAATCTTCAGAAACCCCTCTAGAATTTAATTTCTCATCAGTTGTTTCTCTTAAGAATTCATTAACCAAACCTACTTGAAAGAATACTCTTGCAAAAAATGCTTCATTAAATTTATTATCTGCATTCCAAGTGTTAAAGTTTAAATCTTTAATAGTTGGATTATCACTTTCTCCCCAAGCCGTAATAGCTTCATCAGTCGTCAATTCTTGTAATTGCCAGTACCCTCTTAGATATTGTGAGAAACCCTCATTTGGACCACCATTATCTTCAGCTCCTAAATCAGAATCCCCGTTTGGAGAAACTTGTCCTGTAACAGCTAGACCTCCATATATTTTAGCCAAAAATTGTTTATATGAACTAGGATTTGCGTAAAACTGCTCAGAAGTATAAAGTTCATCATCATTAACTTCTACATCAAGATCGTTGAGACAAGATGAGGTCGTTAGGAGAAATATTCCAGCAATGGCAATATTTCTTAATTTTAATATATTTAGTTTCTTAATTTTCATTGTGGATAAATTTAAAAGTTAGCGTTAATACCAAGAGTAAACATTCTTGCTCTTGGATAGATAGAACTATCTCTACCGTCATTAAAGACTTCTGGATCTATATTTTTGTACTTAGTAATAGTCAAAACATTTTGGACTCCAGTATAAACCCTAATAGTTGAGCTGTTGTTCAATAAATTATTGAACGTGTAGCCTACAGTTACATTATCTAATTTTATAAAGCTTCCATTTTTAACAAAATAATCTGACTCCTTGTATGTTGTAGTAAAGTGTGTATTATTAAAATCAATCGGAGCATTATTAATCGTTCCATCAACTGTATTATTGATATTTCCTAATTGAGCACGATCTGCAGAAATCTGATCATAAACGTAATTTCCAATACTAGCTCTCCAAGCCATAGAAAAATCCCAGTTTTTACCAATAGTTGCATTGGTCATAAAGCCCATAGTCACATCGGCTTGAGGTTTCTTATAATTATATTTATCATCAGAAGTTATTTGTCCATCACCATTTCTATCTACGTAAACGCCCTCTAAAGGTTTTCCATTATTATCATACACTTGTTGGTAAACCCAAAATGCATAAGGAGAATAACCTTCTCTAAATGTTTGTACAAATCCACCTAGACCAACACCTCCTTTATCAATACCATTAACTTCCAATTGTTGGATTTCAACTTTATTATATGATAAATTATAATTGAAATTAAGTGTAAAATTTTCTTGCTTAACAGCTTTTATATCCAAGCCAAGATCAATCCCTTTAGATTGCAATTTCCCTATATTTTTTGGCCCAATAATTCTTAGGTTTTCTAATGGTCCTTCTGGAACTACTGACAACAAATCTTTAGTATCTGATATATAACCATCAAGTGTACCTTTAACTCTGTTATTGAATAATCCGAAATCCAAACCTATATTATATTTCAAACTTTCTTCCCATTTAAGCTTTTCATTATAACCATTCGGTTTTGCAATTTGATAGAATGTATCACCTAATTGATAATATAATGTTGACGACACATTATATGTTTTAAAATAATCATATCTCCAGTCACCAATATCTTGTTGTCCTGTTTTACCAACACTTGCTCTCAATTTCAAATCAGATAATGTAGAATTACCTTTTAAGAAACTTTCTTCAGAAATTTTCCAAGCTGCTGCCACACCACCAAAATCTCCCCATCTATTTTCCTTACTAAAACGAGAAGAGCCGTCACGTCTATAATTAATTGTCAATAGATATTTACTATCCCATCCAAGATTTAATCTACCAAAAAAAGCTTGTAAATTTACATCCGGTTTTGAGTTTGGATTATAGAAATTATTTGCTGGATCTAAGCTGTACAATAAAGTATTTCCAGAAGCAGAACTAACTTTATGATAGTTTTGATACTCATACCCACCCATTACGTCAAAGTTAAATTTCCCAAAAGTCTTTGCATAATTCAACTGAACATTGGCATTTTTATTCAAGATGCTTTCATCAGAATAAGAATTTTCGCCGTAATAATTATAAATACTTTTAACAGAATAATATCCGTTTCTAGAGTATTTATTAGTTGTTACATGCCCGTCTAATTCTTTGCTATCCAAACCTGCATTAGCAATTAATCTTAATTCTGGTAAAAAATGGAATTTATACTCCATATTGGCATTACCAAAAAAACGCTTGAAGTTTTGAACATTATGTTTGTTTCTAAGCATTGCAACAGGATTAGAAACACCATTAGGATTATAAGTACCTGTTGTAGAATTATATATTACTCCACTATTTTCGTAATACCCATCTCCATAGATAGAATTATCATCATAAACACCCTGAGTTGGGTTAAACGAAAGCGCATTACCTATTGCCCCTTCATCTGCCTTATTTTGAAAAGTGTAAGAATAAGTACCAGTAAGGTTAAATTTCAAATGATCATCAAAAAAACTTGGGCTAATTGCTATATTACCCGTTGTTCTTTGAAAACCCGAAGTTATAAGCATTCCACCATTATCCAAATGATCCACAGAAAACCTTGTAGGAACCTTTCCAAATAGACTTCCTGATACCGACATATTAATATCAGTAGTAGCAGTGGTTTTAAAAATTTCTTTCTGCCAGTCTGTATTTTCCGTTCCTAATTGATTAATTTTCCCTGGTACATATTGATTAATAATATCACGGAATTGATTTCCTGAATAAACATCAATTTTCTTTGCCAATGTATTAATAGTAGTAAAAGCATTAAATGATACTCTTAATTTTTTGGTACCTTTTTTTGTTGTAATCAAAATCACACCATTAGAACCTCTGGAACCATAAATAGCTGTAGAAGCAGCATCTTTTAAGATTGAAAAAGATTCTATATCATTTGGATTGATTGTGGACAATGATACACCATCCAAAGGAAGACCATCAACTACTAACAATGGATCATTGCTAGCATTCAAAGAAGACCCTCCTCTTATTCGTATAGTAGCTTCATTTCCTGGTGTCCCAGACTGTGTAATAACAACACCCGAAGATCGTCCATTAATAAGACCTTCCGCAGTTGTTATTGCACCTTTATTAAAGTCTTCAGTCGTCAAAGCAGTTAGAGACCCGGTTAAATCAGTTTTCTTCTGCTTACCATAACCAATCAACACAACTTGCTCGATCTCGGTTTCTTTTTTTACCGAATCATTTTGTTGTGCATGTAGCATTGATCCGAGCAATAGAAATGCAGGAGCAATTTTTAATACATTATAGTTTCTCACAAAAAATAAATTTTTAAGGTTTATATTATTTTCTAAATTATTCTCAATTACTCTTTATCGAGTTTTCTAATTTATAAAAAAAACAACATTCTGTTAAAATATTTTTAAAAACGGTTAATTTAGTTCTAAATAAAACAACAAAAACATACATTAAAAAACATAACGTACTAATTATCAACAATATAATACAATGTTAATTTTATTAACATTTATCGTTTTTTACCACATTTTGATTATTTACAACAGCTTTTTCTTCTTCTAAATTAACCAATATTAATCCTATATTAATCAAAAATGAAACAAATCATAATTTATCGAATGTTTCCAATCATCAAAAACCTCCCAAAAACCATAATATTAACAATGTTTAAAAATTTCAATCAAAAACAATTTTATGTTTATTTTTTCAACTAAAATAAAGCGAATTAATTTATTTCAAGCAAATACTGGAGAGTCGAACCAGGGACGAACATAGTATATAGAAAGGACTTATAAAGGCAAGTGAAAAATTTACATAATTGTTAACTTGAGTTCTTAACAATACCAAATCAGATATTCAATGGAAAAAGTATCAATTTCAGGTATATACATATATTTAATATCTATCCTATTTTTAAAATGAAAAATCGTAATTTTGCGACTCAAATTTTCAATTAAAAAATGTCAAACAAAAAAATGATTACCGCCGCTTTGCCTTATGCAAACGGACCGGTTCATATAGGGCATTTGGCGGGTGTTTACATTCCGGCTGATGTCTATGCTAGATTCCAGAGAAGAACGGGAAAAGATGTCGCTTTTATTTGCGGTTCGGATGAACACGGGATTCCGATTACCATCAGAGCAAAAAAAGAAGGTGTAACTCCGCAAGATATCGTGGACAAATACCACGAGATTATCAAACAATCTTTCTCGGATTTAGGAATCTCTTTTGACGAATACTCCAGAACGACATCCAAAAAACATTACGATGTAAGTCAGGATTTTTTCAAGACATTATATAATAAAGGAAAATTCACCGAAGAAGTTTCTGAACAATATTTTGACGAACAAGCCAACGAATTTTTAGCAGACCGATACATCGTGGGAACTTGCCCAAATTGTGGCAACGAAAATGCTTACGGTGACCAATGTGAAAAATGTGGTTCTACCCTTTCTCCATCGGAATTAATCAATCCAAAATCCATGTTGAGTGGAAATGTTCCTGTTCTTAAGGAAACCAAAAACTGGTATTTACCATTAAACGAATACGAAGATTTCTTAAACAAATGGATTATCGAAGGTCACAAAGACGATTGGAAAACCAACGTTTACGGACAAGTAAAATCTTGGTTAAATGACGGACTGAAACCTCGTGCAATGACAAGAGATTTAAATTGGGGCGTTCCTGTTCCACTTCCAAATGCTGAAGGAAAAGTACTTTATGTTTGGTTTGATGCGCCAATTGGTTACATCTCTTTCACTCAGGAATGGGCGGAGAAAAACGGAAAAGACTGGAAAGATTATTGGCAGAATGAAAATTCTGACTTAATTCATTTTATCGGAAAGGATAATATTGTTTTCCATTGTATTATTTTCCCAAGTATGATGAAAGCACACGGCGATTACATTATGCCAAAAAATGTTCCTGCTTTCGAATTCCTTAATCTTGAAAATGAAAAAATCTCAACTTCAAGAAACTGGGCGGTTTGGGCGCACGAATATGTTGAAGATTTCCCAAATCAGCAAGATGTTTTGAGATATGCACTTCTTTCATCGGCTCCGGAAACTAAGGATAACAACTTCACTTGGAAAGATTTCCAGACCAAAAACAATTCTGAGTTGGTTGGAATTTTTGGAAATTTCATCAACAGAGTGGCGGTTTTGATTCACAAGTATTACAGCGGAGTTGTTCCAGAAGGAAATAATAATGCAGAGGAATTGAACGAAATCAAAAAAGCGGCAAAAGAAATCGGAACTTTCTTGGATAACTTCGAATTCCGAAATGCTTTGTCAGCGTTGATGAATTTGGCAAGATTCGGTAACCAGTTTCTTCAGACAGAAGAACCTTGGAAAACAATTAAAGACAACCCAGAAAAAGCTGCAAATTCTTTATTCATCGGAGCGCAAATTGCTGTGGCTTTGGCTCAGTTATCAGAACCGTTTATGCCTTTCAGTTCAGAAAAATTGTTGAATATGTTCAATGTTCAAAAATCTGAATGGAACGATGTTGAAACCAAAAACATCCTGATTGAAAGCGGACATCAAATCAATGAAGCGTCTCTTCTTTTCTCAAAAATCGAAGATGATGTGATTGAAGCTCAAATCCAAAAATTAGAAAACACCAAACAAAATAATAAGAAAACAAATCCAAACGCCAATCCTATGAAAGACGAAATTCAATTTGATGATTTTTCTAAAATCGACCTTAGAACTGCTACAATTCTTGAAGCTGAAAAAGTGGAGAAAGCAGACAAATTATTGAAGTTCAAAGTGGATACAGGTGTTGATATCAGAACGGTTGTTTCTGGTGTTGCAGAAAGCTTTTCTCCGGAAGAACTGATTGGAAAACAAGTAATGATTTTGCTAAATCTCGCGCCAAGAAAAATCCGCGGAATAGAATCTCAAGGAATGTTCTTGCTAACAACAAAACCAGATGGGAAATTATCTTTCGTAACACCTGATGAAACCGTAGAAAACGGCATCGAGATTGGATAAAATCAAAATAACATTATTAATATAAAAATCTTTTAGAAATTATCTAAAAGATTTTTTTTGTGCATAATTTTTGATACTGTTAAAAAAATTCCAACCTATTTATGAGAAAAATATATTTCCTTTATCTTTTTGCAACAATTCTTTCGTGTGGGAAACAAGACAATTATGACAAACTAGAAACAGTTAGTGCTATGGCTGTAGCTAACGAACCTAGTGAAATGGATGCAAAACTACTTCCTTCTACCGAATCCGTCCAATCAAAAGAAATTTCTGATAATCCTCAAAAGATTCCAAAAAAAATAATTAAAACCGGAAGAATAGAAATTGAAGTTGGGGATATCAACAAAGCTCAAAAAATCATTGTAGAAAACCTAAAAAAATTAAACGCTTATAAACAAGGCGAATTTTTCAGCAATAGCGAAGAACAGGAAATGTTGAAAATGACTATCAGAGTTCCTAATGAGAATTTTGATAATCTTTTGCAATCAATGGATGAAGGACTTGGAAATGTCATTTCAAAAAACATAGGCGCAGATGATGTTACAGAAGAATACACGGATGTTTCCATAAGACTCGAGAACAAACTAACTTATCTTGAAAAATACAGAGACCTTCTGAAAAAAAGTACCACTACAAAAGATATTTTAGAAATTCAGGAGAATATCCGTAATCTGGAAGAAGAAATAGAATCATCAAAAGGAAGACTGAAATTCATAGATGACAAAGTAAAATACAGCACAATCGAATTAACTTTAATCAAAAACAAACCAAGAAATTCTGTCACCTCTAAGATAGGTTTTGGGAGTCAGTTTGTAGATTCGGTAGCGCAAGGCTGGAATAATTTTGTCGGTTTCATTTTAGGATTAATTTCATATTGGCCATTCCTATTAATCATTCCAATTCTTATTATTTTATTCAGAAAATGGAGAAATCGAAAAAGAAAACCTAAAGATTAAAATAAAAACCTCAGAGAAATTACTCTGAGGTTTTTTATTATTTCTTGGTTAGTTTCGCCAGATAAGAATCTTCATCCTGCAGGATTTTTTCTACTTTAAAGTCATTATTTTCAGCCGCATTTTTCAAAGTCTCAAAATCAAGATACAACCATTTTATCGGTTCTTCCGATTCATTTTTATAATGAACAATATAATCGAGTTCGCCATAATAACCATCCGCTGGGATGTAAAAACCACCGTCTTCATCCTCATCAAACATATAGAGAATATCGGTGCTATCAATCAGGATTTGACCTTTTGAACTCAATAATGAATAAAGTTTCTTAAGATAAATATCAATGACATTCAAACTTTGAAAAATCCCTGTTCCATTCATTAATAAAAGAATCGTATCGAAATTGCCTTCTGAAAAATGTAACATATTTTCAGCAACCGCATTCTTGATTCCTCTCAATTTACAAACTTCAATTGATTTTGGAGAAATATCCAATGCCGTAACTTCAAGTTTTCTGTCATTCTGAAGATAAATAGAATGCGAACCCGCTCCTGCTCCAATATCCAAAACTTTTCCGATGGCTAGTTTCAAAGCTTTTTGTTCAATTTTATTCATCTCATCAAAATCTCGAAAAAGATAATCCACAGGAAGTTCATCCAATTCAGAAATCGAAGTTTCGGTTTGCAAATCTTCAGGATTTTCTTTGTGATAATAATCCCAGATTGCGCGTCCCATTAGGTCTTTCATAGCGATAAATCTTTTGCAAAGATAGAATTTTAGTTTCGTAGTTTTAAGTTAAACACAAAGGCACAAAATATTTTTTTTCGATTCGTTTTTAAGGCACAAAGATATTTTCGCAAAAAGATTTCAACTTTAAAAAACTTGAAATCTTTTGTGCCTTAAAAGAATTATTGATTAAAATTAAAACCTTGTGTCTTTGTGTTTAATGTATAAGTTTATCATTGTCATTACTTTTTTCTATTTCCTTACGGTTCAGATTTTGCTAATAATGCCTAAATTGTATCTCAAATTTGAAATCAATCTATGACAGATAAAAATAAAAACTTCCAGACGGGATTTACTTTCAGTAAGCATATTCCGGAAGAGGTTTCTCATTTTGACAGGGTATTTGGAATTTTCAAAGACTTGCTCATCCACACTTCGGGAGATTTGGACGAGGCTTTCGATTGGTTGGATATGCTGGATAAAGAATACGACATCTTCAATGAAGAATATGGTTTGGATGACTTTATCGAAGACCTTAAAAAACGAGGTTACATCAAGGAAGAAATCAAACCAGAAGATGGTAATACAGGTTCTGGAAGTGGTAAAAACATTTTGACAGCCAAATTGGAAGCAGCATTGCGAGATTATGCATTGGACCAAATCTTTGGAAAGTTGAGAAAAAGCGGTGTTGGAAATCACAGAACCAACAAAAGCGGAGTCGGTGACGAAAAAGATGGTGAAAACCGAAATTTCCAATTTGGTGATGACCTTGCAATGGTTAATCTAACAGAAAGTATTAAAAACGCACAAATCAACAACGGAATTTCAAATTTGAGGTTAACGGAAAACGACCTCATTGTAGAAGAAACGAAACACAAAGCGCAAATGAGCACGGTTTTGATGATTGACATCAGCCACTCGATGATTTTGTATGGTGAAGACCGAATCACGCCTGCCAAAAAAGTAGCAATGGCTTTAGTGGAACTCATCAAAAGAAAATACCCGAAAGATTCCATTGACATTATTGTTTTTGGGAACGATGCGTGGCCAATTCAGATTAAGGATTTGCCTTATCTGCAAGTTGGACCTTATCATACTAACACGGTCGCAGGATTGGAATTAGCAATGGATATTCTCCGAAGAAAAAGAAATACGAACAAGCAAATCTTTATGATTACTGATGGAAAACCAAGTTGCCTAAAACTCCCAACCGGAGAATATTATATGAACAGCGTTGGTCTGGATGAAAAAATAGTCTCCGAATGTCTCAACAGAGCAGCACAAGCCAGAAAACTAAAAATCCCAATCACCACTTTTATGATTGCGCAAGACCCTTATTTGAGACAATTTGTGAAAGCCTTCACGGCTCAAAACAAAGGAAAAGCTTTCTTAACAGGACTTTCAGGTTTGGGACAAATGATTTTTGAAGATTACGAAAAAAATAGAATTAAAAGAATTTAGAAAGAGACAAGTTAAAGGGCAAAAGAATCAAGTTTCAATTTGAAAATTTAAACTACAAAAGTCATTTTTTTTGTAATGTAAAGAAAAGCTTTACCAAAAATTGCGATTAACTTTATTGGACTTTTAATAAGATAAATTTTCAAATATTTCTTTTGTGACTTTTGTGGTAAAAATATAAAACAAAATAATATCATTTATAAAATGAAGAACGATACAACATTCAAAGAATTAAAACAATCGGGACATACAGACAAAACAATCAATCAGGAAATCCAAGCGAACTTGATTGCAAAAATAAAAGCTAAAGAACCAGTTTTCGAAGGACTTTGGGGTTACGAAGACACCGTGATTCCACAATTGAAAAAAGCAATTTTGGCTGGACATCACATCAATCTTTTAGGTTTGCGTGGACAGGCAAAAACCAGAATCGCCAGAAGTATGGTCAATCTCTTGGACGAATATATGCCAATCGTGAAAGGTTCGGAAATTAATGACAGTCCATTTCAACCAATCTCAAAATATGCAAGAGATTTGATTGCTGAATTGGGAGATGAAATGCCTATTTCTTGGGTTCATCGCTCGGAAAGATTCTTTGAAAAACTGGCGACTCCAGACGTGAATGTTGCAGATTTAATTGGAGATATTGACCCAATCAAAGCAGCAACTTTGAAGCTACCTTATTCTGACGAGCGTGTTTTACATTACGGAATGATTCCAAGAGCAAACCGTTCAATTTTTGTTTTGAATGAATTGCCGGATTTACAGGCAAGAATTCAGGTTTCTTTGTTTAATATTTTACAGGAAGGCGATGTTCAAATCCGAGGTTTCCAGTTGAGAATGCCTTTGGATATCCAGTTTGTGTTTACTGCCAATCCTGAAGATTATACCAACAGAGGAAGTATCGTAACGCCTTTAAAAGATAGAATTGGTTCTCAGATTTTTACGCATTATCCGAAAACAATCGCATTGGCGAGACAAATCACAGAACAAGAAGCATTGATTTCTGAAGATGATAAAGCAAAAATCCAAGTTCCAGATTTGGCAAGAAATCTTTTGGAAGAAGTGGCTTTTGCTGCCAGAGAAAGTGAATATGTAGATGCAAAAAGTGGTGTGAGTGCAAGGTTGACTATCAGTGCAATGGAAAATCTTATTGCTGCAGCAAAATTGAGATTACTGGAATCTGATTCTGATAAAACCAATATTCGTTTGTTGGATTTTATGTCGATTATTCCGTCGATTACCGGTAAAATAGAATTGGTTTATGAAGGTGAACAAGAAGGTGCGGATTATGTTGCAAAAATTCTGATTGATGATGCTATTATGGTTCAGTTTGAAAGTCTTTTCCCAAGAATTTCTAAATTAGAAAAAGAAGGTCTGAAAACACCTTACACCGATATCATCCAATGGTTCAACAACAATCATCTGGAACTGAACTATTCTGATACGGACAAAGAATTCTACAGCAAATTAGACAGCATAAAACCTTTATCGACTTTGATTGAAGAAAACGTTTCTGAATTAGACGATAACGATAAAAACTTCTGCAAAGAATTGGTTCTTTGGGCTTTGACGATTAGCAAAAAATTAGATAAGTCTGAGAATGCTTCTAATTTCAACTTTGAATCTGCTGGGATTGGACAGTTTTTTAGAAGTTAATTTTCAATAAATTATAAAGCATCAAGGAAACGTAAATTATTGAGAGTTTATGTTTCCTTTTTTATTTGATATCTGTCTATTTTTTGCATTAAACTTTCATCCTAAATTGTATATTTGTTAAAACTAAAAACACAACTTTGGAATTACAGGAACTTTTTGAACGCTTATCGATACTTTGTATTTCGATTTTCACACTCTATTATTTTTCAAACAGAAACCGCAACATCAGATTACATCCACTTTTGGGATTGATTAGCATTTGTACGTTTTTTATGTGTCTTGTCTTTACAAAAGCAGAATACAGTTTGGGAGTTGGGTTCGGGTTGTTTGCTATATTTTCGATTTTGCGTTTCAGGACAGAAACATTTACCATTCAGACGATTGTTTTTCTTTTTGTTTCGATTACACTTTCCCTTTTAGACGGACTTTTACCTATTAAAAATCTTGAAATCCTTTTAGGAATCAATATTACAATTGTTATAATTTATTTGGTTTTAAATTATTTCGAGAAAAAATCGCCAATTGTTTCCGAGAAAAGTTCAATTGAGGTTATTTCTTCCTTGGATTTTCTACAATTGGAAGAATCCGAACGTAAAAGAGTTCTTACCGAAAAAACCAAACTAAAAAACTTCAGTTATAATATCAAAAGTATCAATCTGAATGATAATATTGTGATTCTAAAAGTTTCGCATTAAGATTTTCATCAATCCATATAAGCTCTTGCCTGTTTTATATAAAGTTGTTTTTCATCACCCAGATATTTGAATTCGATATCTAATGGATAACTTCTTTTTGCCATTTTCCTTTTCTGCCAAAGCAGATACATTTTACGTTCTAAAACTGGAGAAAGATTAAAAAGTTTCTTGATTTCCGTTTCATTGAGAATAGGTTTCCCATTATTAAGACTTGAAGTGGAACGATAATCTACCACGAATGAACCAAATCCGTTGAAATTATGACAATAAAACTCATCACAAGTTACATCTGGTTCAGGCTTTACAACTGACTCTTCACCCAACTGAACATTCACAGTAATTCCCGAGTATCTGTCGCGATACATATTTTTTGTAACCAGGACTCCATTTGCTTTCTCATCCGGAAATGAGCGGTGGACCAAAATCCCCATAGCACAGCTCTCGTGATTGATTCCGAACAAATCTCTTTCCTGAAACGCACGGAAATTCCAGAAACTAGACCAAACTTCCAAAATAGCTTTTTCCACGGTCTTGTCGGGGTCGTCAATAATTGCAGTTTTAGAATCATAAAGTCCCGCTCCATTGAACCCTTCCATATCCTCCGCATTGGTAGAAGAACGGAATCTGAAATTTTTGAAATCACTTTGAGCATTCAGTTTTTCATCGACTTTCTTTAGAAGTTCAGGATTCACTTTTGAATTTTTGACTGCTTTTCTAAAGGCTTTCAATTCTTTTTCCAAAAGTTTTACAGAATCTTTCGGAATGGCATACAACGCATTGATTTTGTCTTGAAGATTGTTTTCCTTGATATGTTCATCAAAATAATAAAACGGAATCGCAAAAGCATATTCTGGTGTTTTGAAAGATTTCATTTCTTTCTGAATCTGTTTTAAAAGACCAAGATTAGTTGCTTTTGACCCGATTGAATTAACAATATTTATTGGAGTTTCTGTTTCTAAATCAACCAAATCTGTCACAGAAAAATCTCTTTTCAGAATAATTTCTTTAACTGCTTTTTTTACCGGAATTGGTTTTTGTGAAGCTTTCAGCGAATAAGAACTTTCCTTCGTAATCAATTCGACTTTCTTTCCTAAAAGATTATTAACAGATTGTTTATCCCAAACTTTTGTATCCACATATACCGGAATATTTCTGTTTTTCGCCAATAAAACCAAATGGCTCAAAGGTGTCTGAAGTTCTGTAATGATAATTCCTCTCACAGTAGGAATGAATTCTGGAGTAGTGTTGATGATAATAATTTCATTAGATTTTGGATTAAAATCTTCTTTTTTCTGCAAATCATATTTTTTGAGAATCCCAACACTGAAAGCATTCTCAATGGATTGTTCTGTAATTCTTTTGAAAATAAAATCAGAAAGGACAGTCGGAATTTTCAATTCTTTTTTTGAATTAAGAAGAATGACGTGAGGAGAATTTAAATAAAACTTCAGTTTATCTTTGAAATAGACATTCT
Source organism: uncultured Weeksellaceae bacterium (assembly GCA_963530025.1). Classification (GTDB taxonomy): domain Bacteria; phylum Bacteroidota; class Bacteroidia; order Flavobacteriales; family Weeksellaceae; genus Epilithonimonas. Next base: position 225,419 of record CAUSBY010000001.1, on the reverse strand, counting down.
TGTTGACCTCATTAAAAAAGAAATTAATCAGACCAGCATTCATTTCATCAGATGCAGCCAGCTCCATTACCCAATCATCAGAATTTTCAAGATAATTGATATTCGCCAGAAGATAGGTTCGTTTATTCGTTTCGTTGTAAGATTGTTTATTGAACTCGCTTATATCCTCGCCGAAGCCCAAAACCTGTGAACAAAAATCGTAATGGTATGTATATCTCGTACTATTGAAAAAATATAGCTTTTTTGCAGCATAATCATAAACCACTTTCACAGATTTCATATTGGTAAATTTATCTGTTAGTGGTTTTCCTGAAAGATTCAGAAACTGCTGTTTTTTTGTAATTGAATTGACATAATTATCCTGCGAGTAAGATAGAACAGCCAAACAGAAAAATAAGAATAGTACGATTTTTTTCATAATTTGTGAAGATTACCTCACAAATGTAGCAATCTCTCTCGAATGATGATAAGTTCCAAAGTAAAACCCTTGAAGAAATAGCTCTAAGGTTCTTTTCATTCATAGCCCCGATAGTAGCGGCATCCTTTTTCTGCTTGGGAAAAAGCTTTGGCAAAAAAAGATATAGCCCTTCGATAAGCTCAGGATAAACTACTAACGGGATTAAGCTCCTGAAAATTACTCGTAAAAAGCAAAGCCCTGCTTTGAAAACAAAACAGGACTTCACAAGTAAAAACAAGGTTAACTTTTACATGACAGGACCAGCAGCATCTTTTATTTCTTCCAACAATCTTTTTCTCTCTCGCAATCTTCTTCTCGCAATCACCGATTTTCCGCTTACCAATCTTATCAATCTTGGATATTTGAATTTCTCTTCTCCAAAGTGATGCGTCAACACAAACAGCAACACTCCGAAACCAGCTACAATAATGTATCCAAAAATCTTCTTATTGGCTGAAAGAATAGCATTGAGCTGAATACTTTTTAAGTTGGAAGAAAGATTTTGTGAAGTCAGTGTCATTCCGTCTAAATAGACCGCCAAATCACCGAAACTTTCAACCTGAAACTGATATTGAAACCACGAATATAAGGCGGAGAAAAATCCTACTGCAAGGAAAGTTCGCCATACCAAAACCAATCCGATGGCGGCTAACATATCATCTAATTCCAGTTTATCCAAAGTGTAATACCAAACGGAAATAAAAAGTGAACCCATCCCGAAACCTTTCAAAAACATTGGTAAATACCAGTTTTCATAATTGAATTCCAACACCATTGAAAAATACATAATAATGGAATATCCTAACATTGATGAAAATCCTGATAAAATAAACATCTTGAGCGGCTTCTCTTTTTTGAACCAGAAAACTGCGACAATTCCTGCCAAAATTAATCCTGGAATCATCATCAGATTAAGTTTCGCATTGGTCAATTGGTCATAACCCAAAACGCCGACTGAAAAGATATTCTGAATGGAAGTTGTTCCTAAAAACATTCCCAAACAGAAAAGCATAAACAATCCATTCTGAACATTACTTCTTGTAAAAATCTTGAAAGATAGATATGGTCTTTTCAAAGTCATTTGTCGGATTGCCAATAGTGCAAAACTGACGAATGCTACGATACTTGCGTTGATAATTTTGCTTGAATTCAGCCAATCCTGTTGTTTCCCGAATGAAAAAACATACGCCGAAAACATAAACGTGGAAACGAATAATAAAATACTTAACCAATCAATGTAATGCAACGGAACTTTTAAAGCAAAATATTTATCGTGCATAAAAATCCAGCAAATCAAAGCCATCACAAAACATAGAATTGCCGTGATGATGAAAAACTGTTGCCAATTGTAAAGTATGGAAATTTCGACTGCATAATAACTTGAAATCTGATTCAACGTCAAAACAAAAGTGTAAAACACGCCGTAGAAACCCCCTCTTCCGCCCATCATCGCCATCAAAGGCAAAAACAGTTCGATGGTAATCATCATTTTCAAAAATCCGATAATCAAAGCACTTACAATGATAATTGCAGGCTCCATTGTAGAACCGTTGATGTAACTCAGCAACCCCAAAAGTACGAGTAAAAGCACGACTTTATCACGGACTTTATATCTCATTTTGAACCTGAGAACGACCGGCATACAAGCGCCCATTCCGATGGTTGTAGCATAATTTGCCCACATAAAATATTCGGTAAGTTGTCCTGTTCCGCTTACCATAAAGCTGATGTTTCCTGTGTAAACACCTCCTAAAGGCATCACTACTGTGAGAAGCAAAACTATGATTAACAGCTGAACAGGTTTTGGAACCCAATCGCTGAAAAGACCTTTGTTGTACATAATATTTTTTTAAGAATCAAGTAAAAAGGCAAAAGAGCCAAATTATTGAACCACTTCGTGGTTCTTTTATCACACTTGATGTTTTTTTCCATAGGTTGCACCTACGGCTATTGTTGTCGAACCACTTCGTGGTTCGTATTTTCACTCTGTACTTGATTCTTTTTACTTTTTACTTGGCTCTTTTATAGAAACATTCATATTCATTCCTGCGCTCAATTTCGCAACATCTTCTTTTTTGTTGGAATCTGTAAATTCAATTCTTACGGGAATTCTCTGCTGAACTTTGATGAAATTTCCTGTTGAATTGTCTGTTGGAACACTTGAGTATCTTGAGCCTGTTGCAGCAGAAACCGCAGTGACTGTTCCTTCAAACTGTTTTCCGCCCAAAGCATCGGCTGTCATCCTAATTTTTTGTCCGATTTTGATATTCGGCATTTGGCTTTCCAAAAAGTTGGCGGTTACCCATTTTTGATTATTCAAAACGATGGTTCCGACCTGTTGTCCTGGCTGAATCAGCTGACCTTCAGAAATCATTCTTCTTCCCATCACACAGTCATAAGGTGCAGTAATTACCGTGTAAGAAAGATTGATTTTCGCCATATCTAATGCAGATTTTGTTCTTTTAATTTCCGCATCGTTGATTCCTAATTTAGACTTCACTTCTGTCGTTGAAAGATTTGCAGACTGCTTTTGATTGACCAAAGTTTCGTATGCTGCTTTTTGTGCATCATATTCGGTTTTCATTTGGTCGTATTGCTGTCTTGTCACGGCTTCAGAAGCTAATAAGTTTTTGTATCGGTTTAAGTTTTGTTCGGCATTCCAAAGTCTTGCTTTTGCTCCGGCGATATTAGATTCCATCACACTTACGTTATTCGAAACCGTGTTCACAGACGAACTTGTTGCTGACCTCTGAGCCATTGCATTTTGATAAGCCGCTTCCGCCTGACCAAGCTGTGTAAGAATTTCTCGGTCATCCAGAACTACCAAAGTATCACCTTTTCTCACTTGTTGATGCTCGATAAATTTAATTTCTTTGATATAAGCCGAAACTCTCGTGTTAATCGGATTAATAAATTCCTCCACCTGAGCCGCTTCTGTATAAGTTTTGTCACCGATGTGAAAGTACTGACGAACCAGCCAATACAATCCGAAACCAATCACCGCAAAAACGATAACGTTTGAAATGATGGCTCTTATTTTATTCTTTTTATTTTGTTTTTTCTTAGCTTCTGCGTTTGAAACCGCAGGTTGTGTATCTTGAGTATTTTGTTCCTTGTTTTCCATTATCTTGATTTTCAGTTTTAATAAATTGAATATTTTTTTAACGCAAAGTGCGCAAAGTTTTTTGACTACTAACTGTTTTTAAGTTCGCAAAGCCGTTTCACTTAGCAAAGACCACGACTTTTGGATTACTTAAATTCTAATAATTAGAGAGTTCCTGTTGATTTCAACAGATTGTAATATTGATACAGCACATTGATTTCTGCGTTGGCAAAATCTAATTCCGACTGCAGTTTTTGGTTTTGCGCATCAATCATTTCTGCCTGAACAGCCAATTGATTCAAATATTTAGCTTCTGTAATTTTGTAGTTTTCATCGGCTAAATTTTTAGCATCATTCAAAATTTCTGCTTGTTGAATGGCTTCCTGATATTTTGTATAAGCCGCATTAACAGCCATATCGAGATTTTGCTGAACCAAAGTCATTGTATCATTCACCTGATTTTTCTGAAGTTCTCCAAGCTTTACTCTTTCTTTGGTTTTATATAAATTATCTATATTATAACTCAAAGAAACGCCGCCTTGCCAACCGCTGGAATACATATCCAGAACAGGATTTCTCGTCGTAATCGGTCTTTGCAAAGTGTAACCTCCAAAACCTGCGAGCGTCGGCATTTTATAGGTTTTAATGATTTCGATATTTTTATCCGCAACTGCGATGTTGGTTTTTGCCGATTTCATCTGAGGATTGCTGTCATGAGCTAGATTCAGGTAATAATCCATTCCGATTCCTGCTTCCTTGTTTCCTAAATTTTCCACAGGAACAATCTGCGTTTCAGAATTCAACCCTAAAGCAATATTCAGATTATAATTAAGGATTTTTTTGTTGTTGACTAAGGTTAAAATTCCTTGGTCGAGGTTTTTGATATTTAATTCTCCACGGATGACTTCGTTTCTCGTTATCATTCCTTGTTTGTAGAAATCATTGATGTTTTTTAATCTTTCCTGAGCCAGTTTTTTGTTATTCTGAAAAACTTTTTCCTGATTGATGATTTTATAAATGTCCAAATAATTTGAAATCACCAGGAACTTCACATCTTGTTTGTTTTTCTCTAAATCCAATTCAGAAAGTTGTTCACGAAGTCCGGCCAATTCAATAGATTTATTCACCAATCCACCTTTGAATATTAATTGAGTCGCTTGAACTGCATACGAACTCCCGTAATGTGGCATCGGAATCGTGGTGGAATTAGAAAAATCTTTGTCAATTGCGACCACATTTCCCAAGTAAAACTGACTTGTGGAAGCTGTGATTGTAGGAAGTTTCTGAAGTTTTGTAATATCAGTCTGCTGTTTAGCAATGTCGATATTCTGAGCAGAAACTTTGATTTGCTGATGATTCTGAATTGCCAGTTCGGCAACTTCATCTGCTGTCATCTGTTTTATTTCTTGTGAAAAAAACAGCGCAGGAAAAAGACCTATCAAAACTGATAGTGCTGTTTTTATGTTCTTAACCATTTTACCTTGTTTTACAGATGCAAAGTTATGTCGGGAACACATTCAAACAAATGTTTGAATTTTGGAAAAAGATGTTCAAATGTAGGATTTGATTATTGATATTGTTGTCTGTATTGACTCGGACTCATCTGCAAATGCTTCTTGAAAAAGTGCGAAAACGAATACTGGTCGCTGAATCCAAGAACCGTTGAAATCTCTGAAATAGACATTTTAGATGAATTCAAATACACTTTAGCCTCATTAATTACGATGGAAGCAATAATCTGACTTGCCGACCTTCCAGTAATTGACTTGATAACAGATGAAAGATGTCTGGTTGTAATCGACTGTCGTTCTGCGTAGAACTCAACATTCCGATTATTAAGATGATGATTGGCAAGGTCGTTTAGGAAAACAAAAACAATTTCTTCCTGTCGAGACATTTGATTCATCGAGTTGTTGTCTTCCTTAGAAATAATTCCTGCCATCTGATAACAGAAAACCGAGAAAAGATGCTCCACAATCTCTTTTTTGTAGGTCATTTCCGTCTCGGAATCGAGAATATATTTCAGAAAATTGACGCTTTTCCAAACAACATCCATATCATTCTGATGAAAAGGAACACCGACATTCATCTGTTGACGAAAATAACGATAGGTAATCAACCGATTGAATTTCAATGATAAAGTAGAAATAAATTCACGCTTATAAGACACCATTCTTGACTGAAAATCGTCGCTTACGGAAATCAGCTCATAAACCGTTTGCGGGTCTGTTACCATAAACATATTGGCGGAAAGCTCAAGGTCGCTGAAATGCTGACGAAGCTTTATAGAACCGCTTTTAATAAAGATAAAAGCCGGATTTTCAGGACGGAAAGGTTTGTCCGCAGATATTCTCTCGAAAATATTGTGTTGCGTAAAAACATCAACACCGAATTGTTCTAAGGCAGTCATTTGGCAAATTTAATAATTCCCAATTCAAATCTTAAACTATGGTTTTTCAAACAACTTTGAGTCAATACTTTTATTTACCAGAAAACTATTATAATTCACGCTGGTTCCTGCGGGAGAATATTGATAAAAGGAGGCATAGACAAATCCATCATCATTTATTCTGTAATCACCAATAGTTTCTGTTACCTCTACAGTTCTCCCTTGCATATTTTTATTCATTATTCTTTTTGTCAAAAAATAGGTATCCGCATCAATGAAAAGCATTACAACAGTCCCGCTTTTTCGGACAAGTTTTATTTTGTAGACATCATTACCATCGATAGATTCTTTGCCAATTAGTTCCACAGTATTGCCTTTCGACTTATAATCAAAAAGATCTCCGGTAAGATCCAATTCCTCCATACCTTCTTTTGCAACGACAAAATCAGCATTAACAGCTTTTCTCTGATTTTGCATAGGAAAAAGAGTCCATGCGGAATTATTGGTAACAACTGTGGTATTTGCCTTACCTTGTATCTCCATATCCATACGCATTGCCTGATTATGCAACATCCAACTTCTAATAGGAATTTTCATCCCCTGTGTTTCAAGAGTACCTTCTATAGTGAGCGTCTGAATAGACCTAATCTTCTCTTCTCCGCCCAATGTTTTCACATATTTTTCTACAATTTCATCTATCGTCAATTCTTTCGTTGAAGTCTCTTCTGGTTTATCAAATTTTATTTTCTCTTCTGCTAAAAACTCGTCTTTAGATATTTTATTTCCGAGATTTAATATGCTAAAGGTTTTATCTAATTGAGTCAACAATTTATTTCGGGAACCTTCCTCATTTCGATTATAGAAAAACTCAAGAGAATATTCTTTTATTGTATTGGTATAAACTCCGTTGGTGTAGATCTGAGTATCTATACCTTTTGGGAAATTCATTCTCACAATACCAAGTTTACCATAAGATTGAGCTTGATAAATCTCATCCACTTTGGACAAATCTATATTTTCTGTAATAAAGACAAACTCCTTGTCACCATTTTTTTTATTCACAACTCTTGTAGCCGTATTAGTGCTGTAAAAAATCTGAAAATTATTCTCAGGAAATCCAAGCTCGTATTCATTTTCATTAGTATTATAAATCAAATTTTCTGATTTGAGTTGATACCTGCTGATATCTACCGATATAGAGTCTAACTTTTCATAAGAGATATTTTGCGCCTTTATTGCAAAGAAAATCATAATCAAAATAAAGAAATATATTTTTTTCATATCCATTTTTTTTAATTACAATGACAGCTACTATGTTGCCAAGAAGGTTTTGAACTTATCAGTTTTTTAGTACTGTAATCAAAAGTATAAATTGTAGTATGCCAATCCGCATTAGCATATCTGTCATTTTCTACCGAGGTACATTCTCCTGTATAGACAACGATATCAAAATAGTTGTCATTGTCATCATTTTTACTATAATAACCAAATCTATCAATACTATCTAAAATTACTTTCTTTCCATTTTTATCTAAAAGGACGGATCTGTTCGATTCAGACTCCTTACAAGAGTCACTATTTTTCGGATAATTTGCAACAAACAGAAGCTTCCCCCAAACAGCTTTTAAATAAAGAAATTCATTGGAATCAAATACAATTTTATCTTTATAGAAAATTTTGGTATTATAAGCTTTCTGTTCACTCATTCTTTCCAATAACTTAAGCTCATTCTCCACTTTATAATATTTCAATTGATCGCTTTCAGATTCTAAAGAACTAGACTTTTCTGTAGTTTTTGGCATAACAACCTTCACTTCTGTCACTTTCCTATTTTTCTCCCGTAGAGCCATTTCTTTCTTATAAGCCGCATCTTTAACTAATCTTTCTGCATCTGCTTTTTTAGTAATGGCATCGTTTCTCCTTTTGTTTTCGGCATCCCTTGCATCTTGCTCTTTCTTTATAATGACCAAACACGCAGGGCAAGTATCAGCTTCGCCTCTGGCAGAATTTTTGAATAACCTGCACGTGCCCTGACTATTATCGTGTTTTTGTCCATTAACAGACATCGATGCTAAAATCAAAACAAAAGATATCAGAAAAATTTTTGATTTCATAATTATTAAATTTCTTTATTTGTAAATATAGACTAATTATGAATATTTTTTAAAATTACTTTAATATCATTCAGAAATAAATATTAAAATCACAAATCAAATGTTAAAATCACAAAAAACCTCTGAGAAAATTCTCAAAGGTTATTTATTTTTAGCCCCGATAGTAGCGGCATCCTTTTTCTTTTTTGGCCAAAAAAGAAAAAGATATAGTGGATAGCGGGATTAAGCTCCTATATATTTTTACTGTCTTGAATTATTTGCTAGCAACAACATAAACTTCTTCGTAAGGCTGGATTAGAACCCAACCGTTTCCCGAGAACTTCATCTGGAACTCTTCGCCGCTTCCTCTGCCGATAAGGCTTTTCAAAGAGACGTTGGTTTTCAATTCTGGTGTTAAGTTTCCGGACCAAGCTACTGTTGCATTTGGGTCTGTGAAAACTGGATTTTCTGGCGTTACCAACAGCGTCAATGGATGTCCGTGGGTTGTGATGGCGATGTGACCTGTTCCACTTAGTTTAACTTGGAAAAGTCCGCCTGCCATAACTCCTGCGATGCTTTTTAGCATTTTGATGTCGCTTTTGATGCTTTGGTCGTGCGCTAAAACATCGTTTCCATTGACAGAAATAGACTCGTTGTTAAGATGTAGGATTCTTACTTTTTTGCCGTTGTCTGCAACGTACAATCTGCCTGAACCTTCGGCTTTCATCAGTTTGGTTCCTTCGCCTGAAATTGCTTTTTTTAGAAGATTACCCAATCCACCAGAAAGCATTCCTTGTCTTTCAAAATTGATGTTTCCAACGTAGCCAACCATACTTCCTGCCTTTGTCCAAACGGCTTGATTGTTCAGATTGATTTCTAAAAGTTCCGGTTTTTCCAGTTCGAAATAGTCTTTTTCTTGTGGATTTTCTTTTGTTTCGTTCACAAAAGATTCGATAGAAAATTTGCTCATAATTTGCATTTTTTTTTAAGATTACCAAACTAAGAATTTTTTTGATAAAACTAAAATAAAAAACCCAACAAAAATTGCTGGGCTTACAAGTATAGTAAAAAAATTTAGTGTCTAAAATTGTCCACCGCCAAGTGCTCGGTAAAACTCAGTAACGGCTTGTAACTGTTGCAATTTATCATTTACTCCAGCTAATTTTGCAGCTAATAAAGATTGCTCTGATGTCAAAACATTCACGTAATTTGTATTAGATGAATAGGTTAACAACTCTTTGTTGAACTCAACCGCTTTTTCCAAAGACTGGATTTGAAGAAGTCTTGTTGATTCTTTTTCTTTCGCTTTTTGATAAGACAACAAGGAGTTTGAAACCTCGGAACCTGCTGTTAACAAAGTCTTTTCAAATGTATAATAAGCCTGCATTTTACGAGCTTCCATTATTCTGACTTGCGCTTTTCGGTTTCCCATTTGAAAGATATTCTGAGTCAAAGTTCCTGCTGCAGTATAAAACAAAGAATTGGTAAAGAAATTCTCCAAAGTTCTGGATGACAATCCTAAAGTCCCTGTGATACTCAACGTAGGATAAACCTGCGCCATCGCCATATTTTTGTTCTCGAATGCCTGACGGAACGTCAATTCAGCGGCTTGAACGTCTGGGCGGTTTTTCAATAATGAAACAGGAACACCCGTTTTCAAATCTGTATAAATTACTTGAGAATCAATAGAATTTCTCTCAATAGATTGCGGATTGTCATTCATCAAAATACTTAAAGAATTTTCCGCTTGTTGAATCTGTAACTCCAAATCCGGAACCGACAATTGTGCCGAATAAAGATTAGCTTTACTCTGCTCCAAATCCGCACCAGTAAGATAAGCCGCATCCATCAACAACTGAACTGTTTCAACATCTTTCTTACGAAGTTCTATCGTCTGTTTTGTAATTTCTAATTGTTTATCCAAAGAAATCAACTGATAATACAAAGTTGCCGCTTGTGCTACCATTTGTGTCTGAACAGCTCTTTTCGCAGCATCGGTCTGAAGCAATCCTGCATAAGCAGACCTCTTCACAGACTTGATTCTTCCCCAGATATCCACTTCCCAACCTGTGGAAAGTCCTAATCTGTAAACCAACAAATCCGGCATTACAAAATTACCGCCTTGTGCTGCTCCACTATTTTTTGTCTCAGTAGCCGAAGCTGCAACATCCAAACTTGGAAGATTTTGCAATTTCGATTGTTTGAAAACCGCACTAGCTTCTTGAATTCTTGCAACAGCAACTTTTAAATCAAGATTATTCTGAATGGTTTTATTAATAATATTTTGAAGCTTTTCATCAGTAAAAATCTGGTTCCACGCTACATTCGCAACCGATATCGTATCGTTACTTGTTTTCTGACGGAAAAGATTATCCTGCCAGCTTTGTTCTATTTCTGGGTCTTTGTAAGTATCCGTCACTTTACAAGAGTAAAAGAAACCAGCGATACCAGCCAATAGAACTAAATTTATGATTTTAATTTTCATCTTTAACTTTAATTTAGGTTATTCGCTAAGTTCTCCTTCGTATTTTTCAAGGTCTTTTTTACCACTCACTTTTTCCTGCAAATACATAAATACCGCAAATAAAATCGGGATAAAGAACACTCCGAAAATCGTTCCGAATAACATTCCTCCAATGGCTCCAATTCCAATCGATTGGTTACCAACAGCTCCAGCTCCGGTTGAAATCGCTAACGGAATCAATCCAAAAATGAAGGCAAAAGATGTCATCAAAATCGGACGGAGTCTTTGTTTTGCTCCACTGATTGCTGCGTGTGCAATGGTGTAACCTTTCTTCCTAGCATCCAAGGCAAATTCTACAATCAAAATCGCATTCTTCGCCAAAAGTCCAATCAACATAATGAGGGAAATCTGAGTATAAATATTATTAGAACCTCCAATCCACGCACTGAACATCATTACACCAGCCAAACCAACAGGCAATGACAACATTACCGCGAATGGTAAAATGTAACTCTCATACTGCGCCGCCAAAAGGAAATAAACGAATACACAACATAAAATAAAGATATAAACCGTTTGCCCTCCAGCCGTAACTTCTTCTCTAGTCAAACCAGAAAATTCGTAACCGTAACCTTGTGGTAATGTTTCTTTCGCGACTTTTTCCACTGTAGCAATGGCGTCTCCAGAAGAGAAACCTGGATTTGGTGTTCCATTCAGAGAGATGGCTGTAAATAAGTTGAAACGGCCAATTGCTTGCGGTCCATAAACTCTTTTCGCTGTGATAAATCTATTCAATGGTGCCATTTCTCCATTAGAATTTCTAATCTGAATCATATTGAAACTTTCCAGATTTTCTCTATTTTCAAAAGGCGCTTGGTAAATCACACGATATTGTTTCCCAAATAAATTGACATTCGAAGAGTAAACTCCTCCATAATAACCTTGCATTGTTCCCAAAATATCTGACACCGAGAATCCAGCAGCTTTTGCAGCAGGAATATCAATATCAATCATATATTGAGGATAGTTCGGATTAAAAGAAGTGAACGTTCTTTGGATATCCGGTTGTTGATTCATTTTATCAATAAAATCATTCGTAACCTTAGTTAAGTCAGCGATACTTCCTCCTTTCTGGTCCTGAATCTGCATTTCGAAACCTGCAGCATTACCAAAACCTTGCAACGTTGGTCTTCCGAAGAAGGTCATTTTTGCATCTTTGATATCCGCAGTCAATTTATACATTTTCGCCACAAAAGATTGCAAATCTTCGCCTTTTTTGGTTCTGTCTTTCCAGTCTTTCAATTTTACGATTAGCATCCCGTTGTTAGAACCACTTCCTGAAATCATCCCTCTTCCAGACACTTTGAAAATGTGAAGTACCTCTGGTTGCTTTTCTACAATTTTTTCAACTTTTGCAAGAACCTCTCTCGTTCTGTTTTCATTGGAACCAATCGGAAGCGAAATATCCATAAAAATCCCTCCCATATCTTCACTTGGAACGAAGGATTTAGGTGTTGTGTTCATTAACCAAACAAAGATTCCAGCAAAAACTACGAGGCCTCCAAATGCCATCCATTTTTTTCTCAACAAAAATAAAATCCCTCTCGAGTATCTTTTGACCATTGCATCAAAAATGATATTGAAATTGGTGAAAAATCTCTGCAAGAAATTCTTTTTCTTTTCTTCGTGAGAATGAGGTTTAAGGAAAATCGCACATAACGCAGGACTTAATGTCAATGCGTTTACGGCTGATAATATAATGGATATTGCTAATGTTAAACCAAATTGCTTATAAAATACTCCAGCCGAACCAGAGATAAAACTAACCGGAATGAAAACCGCTGCCATTACCAATGTGATACTGATAATCGCACTACTGATTTCGTCCATCGCATTCACAGAAGCCCTTAAAGGAGATTTCTCGCCTTGCTCCAATTTCGTATGAACCGCTTCTACAACAACAATTGCATCATCGACCACAATTCCTACCGCCAAAATCAATGCGAAAAGCGTCAACAAATTGATGGTAAATCCGAAAATACTCAGGAAGAAGAATGTCCCAACAATTGCAACAGGAACCGAAATTGCCGGAATCATTGTCGAACGCCAATCCTGTAAGAATAAGAAAACTACGATGAATACAAGAATAAATGCTTCAAACAAAGTATGAATTACTTTCTCAATTGACGCATCCAAAAAGTCGTTGGCATTAACTAACGCTACATATTTTACACCTTTTGGAAAAGATTCTTGAGCCTTGTCCAAAACTGCAATGGATTGATTAATTACATCTTGCGCATTAGAACCCGCAGTTTGCGCAACCGCCATACCAATGGATGGATGACCGTCCGTAACACTAGTTCCTGTATAATCTTGTGCTCCTAATTCTACTCTGGCAACATCTTTTAATTTCAATGTTTGTCCGTTGGCTGTAGCTTTTAGAATGATGTTATCAAACTCAGGGATTTCTGTTAAACGTCCTTTATATTTTAAGGTATAGCGGAAACTCTCGTTACTTTCGTCACCTAAACTTCCTGGTGCAGCTTCGATATTTTGTTCAGCTAAAACTGTATTGATATCAGAAGGAACCAAGCCATAAGACGCCATTTTATTCGGGTCTAGCCAAATTCTTATCGAGTAATCTTTCGTTCCAAAAACCGTTACATCTCCAACTCCAGTTACCCTTTTGATTTGAGGAACGATGTTGATGTTGGTATAGTTTTGAAGGAAAGTCATATCGTAATTGGGATTCTCACTGTACAGCGAGAAAATCAATACGTTAGAACTTTGTCTTTTAGTTGTTGTAACTCCGGCTCTTGTAACCTCCGCAGGTAACAAAGGCGTCGCTCTGGAAACCCTGTTTTGTACGTTTACCGCAGCGATATCCGGGTCTACACCCTGTTTGAAATAAATCGTTACCGAACCACTTCCGTCATTTGTCGCAGTAGAGGTCATATAAGTCATCCCTTCTACCCCGTTGATTTGTTCTTCTAAAGGAACAATTACACTTTTTAGGATTACATCGGCATTCGCTCCCTGATAACTTGCACTTACAACTACCGTTGGCGGGGCAATATCCGGATATTGTGAAATCGGTAAAGTCACAATTCCCAAAACACCGAGAATCACGATGATAATGGAAATTACGGTAGACAATACCGGACGTTCTATAAATTTTTTAAACATATATTTTTTAGACTAGAAGAGAAAAGAGGAAAGACAAAAGACTTTCAAATTCTCACTTTTGACATTAATAAAATAATTTGAAAGACTATTTTCTATCGATTACGTTTTGCAAAGTCGTTTCTTTTGGAACCACCTGCGTGTCATCTTTTAGAAGCCCGATGCCTTCTACCACGACTTTATCACCAGCTTTCAATCCTGATGTAACAGCATAAGTCAATCCATCTGGAAGACTTTCTACTTTAATTTCCGTAGATTTCACTTTGTTATCAGCTCCGATTAGATAAACCAAAACTTTGCCCTGCATCTCATAAGTTGCAGCTTGCGGAATGATGATTACACTTTCTAAATTATTAGGCATCTGAACTGTCGCGCTGTAACCACTTCTCAAAAGACCTTTGCTGTTTGGAAATGTAGCTCTCATAGAAAATGAACCAGTATTTGGGTCAACCAATCCACTGATAGATTCGATTTTTCCTTTTTCGTCGTATTTGCTTCCGTCAGAAAGAACTAAATCTACCAAAGGAGAATTCTTGATTTTTTCCTGAATTGTACCACCAGTTGCGTGTTTGAAAAACTCCAGCTGTTGTTTCTCATTAATAGAAAAATAAGCGAATATCTTTGAAACATTCGAAACTGTTGTCAAAGGTTGTGCTGTACCTGCACTGATGTAACTTCCTGCTTTATAAGGCAACGTTCCAACAACACCGCTTACAGGGCTGAATAATTTTGTATAACCTTGATTAACCTGAGCGTTGGTCAATTGAGCCTGAGTCTCTGCCAAAGCCGCTTTTGCAGACTGAAGCGCCAATTCTGCAGATTGTAACTCGTAAGCTGAAATGATTTTTTTATCAACCAAAGGTTTAGTTTTTGTTACCTGCATTTGAGCTGTTGCAACTTGTGCTCTTGCACTATTAACAGTTGCCTGAGCCGCTAATACAGATTGCTCATACTGCGGATTTCTGATAAGGAATAAAAGTTGACCTTTGCTAACCTGACTGCCTTCATCTACATAAATTCTTTCCACGAAACCGTCAATCTTTGGACGGATTTCTACATTTTCTACACCTTCCAGTCTTGCTGGATATTGGGTAAGATTCTCAGCCGGACCACTTTTCGCAACGATATATTGATATGGTTGTGGCGGCAATTCTTTTTTGTCGTCTTTATTTTCAGACTTCGAACAAGATGTCAAAAGACCCAAAACAACAAAAAAGCTAAGCGCGATATTCCTCATAAATACTAATTTTTTAGATGTGTTTTCAAACAAACGTTCAAATTTATTGATTATCTACAAGACTTATGTTATGTAATTAATAATAATATCTATCAAAGATAATCAACAAAAACTATTATTACTGATGTTCAATAACTTAAAAAATAATTTTAAAGAATATTTAACACAATTCTATCAAACAAATGTTTGAACAGAATGTTAAAAATTGACAATAACTTAGCTTTTTGAAAGCTTTTTGATTGCTATTTTTCTCTAAAGATTCTTAATGAAGCAAAACTACTCCACCTTTAATAAAAAACTATTACCAGAATTACTGATTAACTTACCAATTTTACTCAAAAAATTAGTTTGAATTAATTAGTATTTGAAAGTGACTATTGCTTGATATATTATTAATTTAATTGTAAAAATGTAATATTTTTCATTATAAGATTGTCATTAATAAAAATGAAAATATGAAATCAATTAGACTTATTTTTTTCTGTACATTAATTTATATTTCATCAAATGCGCAATCCAATAAAACTTATCAAAGTTTAATCGCTCAGGCAGGCTTATTGCATCTTCAAAAAAATCCTGAAAAAGCAGTTCAACTCTACGAAAAGGCTTTCGAAATACAACAACCTGATGCGCTTACAGCTTATAAAGTGGCTGGAATATATTCTTTAAATCAAGATTCGGAAAAAGCTTTCCAATATTTGAGAACATCTTTATCTTCAGGCTGGACTGAAGCCGATTGGTTGTTATTTGACCCTTATTTTGATTATCTGAGAACTAATAATCCTGAGAAATGGAAAGAAATAGAAGCGATTGCTATGGCTCAGGAAAAGCAATATGAAAAGACTTTGAAACTTCCTGCTTTGAGAAAAGAAATCAATCTAATGTGTCTGAATGACCAAAAACTTAGATATAAAAAATCACAAAATACAGACGAAAGTTTAGCCCAAACGATTGACCATCAAATCAATGAAGCGGATTCATTCAATCTGATTCAAGCAAAAAAAATAATCAAGCAATATGGCTGGCCAAAAATATCGGAGATTGGAAAAGACGGACAAAATAATCTTTGGCTGATTGTTCAGCACGCTGACCAAGATGTCCTATTTCAAAACGAAGCTTTGTCGGAAATGGAAAAATTAATCGGAACAAAAGAACTGAATTTGGAAAATTACGCATTTTTATATGATAGAGTTCAATGTAATTTGAATTATAAACAATTGTATGGGACGCAGGTAATTTGGTCAGGTAATGGAGAAGCATCTAGTTTCAGACCAATGATACGAGAAGATTTAGCGAATAAAAGAAGAGAAAAATTGGGACTTGAACCTTTGGAAATCTATTCTTTGATTTATGGATTTTCTTATCAACCTATTGATTCAAAAGAGTTTGCAAAAAGAGAATCAATTTACAATTCACAAGTTAAAGAATTGTTGAATAATGCTAATAAAGCTTACAATACAAAGGAATTTCAAAAGGCTTATGATGATTACAATACAGCTTCCACTTTCCTTGGCGGAATGAGCAATAATGATAACTTAGAAGCTTCGATTTTGTTTTCGAAAATCGCGAAAGTTGACAAAGATGGAAAATATAAAGGTATTGCTTTGGACTTTTTGGATTTGTTGTATCTCCGAGGAAAATTAACCAAAACTCAACTTCTAAAACAATCTGATTTTAAGATATTACATCAGGAACAAAGATGGATTGATTTGTTGAAGAAATTGGATTAAATCTATATTTGATAGTTTCCGAAAGTTTTTGAAAAATGAATATTAATTTGGATATTTGAGAACATATAAATATTAAGAATCCAAATGTTATCAATAGGAATAATTTATCCAGAACTTAAAATTTTATCAAAAATTGATAACATAGAAGGTCTTGAAAATAAAGCTAAAACATTAGACTACAACACAATTCTGGCTTTAGAAAATGTAGAGAATCTTACATCTTTAATATCAATAATTGAAAGCAATTGGAATACTGATGAATATGATTTCGGAATTATTTTTAAAGACAACAACAATCATAAATGTTACCATATCAATATTCACGAAATAATAAGTATTGAGGACAATAATATACTTCTAAAAGCATTCACATTTGGTGCATCAAAAGGTGTAATGAAAGCTTGGAAAAATTATTTTTCAAAAGGAATTGAAGAACCAAATCTGTGGACAAATCTAAAACAATCTGAAAGACAAGGTTGGCTGGAACTTGCAATGGCTTTTCAAAATGTAGAAAACTCAGTTCCTAAATCCGAAGCTACAATTGACGGAAAACATATCAAATCTGTTGAAGACTTTTATTGTTCGCTTGGAGAAGCTATCAATGGTTTTGGTGGTTATTTTGGGCGAAACTACAATGCATTAATCGATTGTATTACAAGTCCCGAATTCGGAGGCAATGATATTAAAAGAATCTATTGGAAAAATTCCAAGAAAAGCAGATGGAAACTCAAAAATCATTTTAAAAAAATTTTAGAAGTTTTCAAAGATTATGGTATAGAAATTATTTTAGAATAAATTCAATTAATAATTTTATGAAACCTCAAACACTTCCAATTCTATTCAGTTTCAATTCGCTTTACTTATCGTTTTTGTACTTTAGGTTATTTTGGATTTCGGATGGAGAAGAAACGCCCGAACTATTGATTTACAAATATATGTTGTATTCGATTTTTCTGGTTTATCCACTTTTCATTTTCTCGACTTTGATTTTTTCAAAAATGACAAAAGCGAATATGTTCTTTAAATTTTTGATTTTTGGATTGGTTTTGTTGGGCCCGGTTTTATACTTTTATTCCTTTGATTTGTTCAAGCAAGAGGAATTAATGTGCGGATATCTTGTAATGTTAATCCAATGTTTGATTCAGTCTCAAACCATAAAAGACGAAGAAATGACAACAAGATTTGCAGGTATTTATGCTGGAAAATTGCTTTTGTGGTTTTTCCTTTTAATCATATCACTATCTTATTTTTTATTTGATAATCGTGATATTTTGATGAATATGCTCTTCGGCGGAATCTATTATCTATGCGTTGGAATATTTGATTATTTCATCAACAAGTATAAATTTCTTACAGAAAAATAGATAGAATCAGAATAATTATTTCCTTACAACAGGAAGAATCTCATTCTTATTAAGACCAAATCTTTTGATATCAGCTTCTGAGAATTTTTGAGAATAGAAATTGATTTCAGTTTCAAAACCAACACTTTTCAGACGGTTAAAATAATCCATTCCATACCAACGAACGTGGTCATACTGTCCAAAATGTTTTTGACGTTCTTTCGGGTCTGTGATTGTGAAATCTTCGTAAGTTTTTTCCAGAGAATTTTTCATCGGAACTTGTACAATCCCCCAGCCTTTCGGTTTCATCACACGGTAAAGTTCAGACATTGCTTTTCTATCATCTACAATATGCTCCAAAACGTGATTGCAGATAATCACATCATAACTATTATCTTCAAAAGGTAAATCCAGAATGTCCGCTTTCACATCCACAATGGGCGAAAACAAATCTGCAGAAGTGTAATCCAGATTTTTCATTTTCTTGAATTTTCTAAGAAATTCTTGCTCTGGTGCGATATGAAGAACTTTTAATTTCTCAGTAAAGAAATTAGTTTCGTTTTGAAGATAAAGCCACATTTGGCGATGTCTTTCTAAAGATAATGTTCCTGGAGACAAAGCATTTGCTCTTTGCTTTCCATAACCGTAAGGCAAAAATTTGCGATAAGACCGTCCATCAATTGGGTCTGTGAAATTATTACCTTTGAAAAACAATACAATTATCGGACGCAAAAATAGGCTTAGATTAATAAGCATTGGTCTCGGGATTTTATTGAGGAGAAATTTGGTAAACTTTTTCAATTTGTATTTTTATAGGAAGCGACGAAGTCGCGAAATGTCGGTAGAACTATTCATTGTCAAAGCAAGGTGCGAAGCACCGAAATGTTGGTAGAATTGCAAAGCACCGACATATTGGTATTACATTAATTCATTAAAAATATACTCTTCATTATATTCTACATCAAATTTATTCAAAAAATCCAAATATTCATCTTTAAAAGATTTTTTTTGATGATGGATTTCTTGATTACTGATATAATTAATGACATCTGCAATTTGAGATTTACCATACGAAAATGCACCATAACCTTTCTGCCATTCAAACCTTGTTGGCAAAAAACGTTTATCATTAATCCATTTTGAAGAATTACTCTTAATTTGATTGACTAATTCGGAAAGTGCTTGATTAGGTCTCAATCCAATTAAAATATGAATATGGTCGGGCATTCCATTTATAGATAATAACTTATGGTTGTTATTTTGGACGATTCCTGTGATATATTTATAAAGCTCCTCTTTCCAATCTTTTTGAATCAAAGCATCTCGAAATTTAACAGCGAAAACTAATTGAATATGAATTTGAGAATAAGTTGCGTTGGATTCTGCCATAGTAATTGAATTTATTTATAGAATTTAACCAACATTTCGGTGCTTCGCACCTTCTTAATTACCAATATTTCGTTTCTACCAATATGTCGCGACTTCGTCGCTCAAATATTTCGCACAATTTAAATTCTACCGACATTCCGCGACTTCGTTGCGTCACAAACAATATTCTAAAAACTAAAAATCAACTTGGAAAGCTTTTTCTTCGTCAGATTTAATTCCTAAAGCTTCGTAAATATACTCGTAAGTAGAAAGCAGAACAGGTTTTCCATTATAAACGCAAACATCGTGTTCAAAGTGAGCAGACGGTTGATTATCAAGTGTTGTAACTGTCCACCCATCATTATGGAATTTCACTTTCTCAGTTCCAAGGTTAATCATCGGTTCGATTGCAAGACAAATTCCGTCTTTCAGAACTTTTCCACTTCCAGGTTTTCCGTAATTCGGAACTTGTGGGTCTTCGTGCATTTGTCTTCCAACACCGTGACCAACTAACTCGCGGACAACACCATAGCCTTCTTTTTCGCAATGTTTCTGGATTGCATTGGAAATATCTCCAACACGCTTTCCTCTCACACACTGCTCAATTCCTTTATACAATGATTCTTTCGTAACTCTCAATAGCTTTTTGACCTCATCAGAAACTTCACCAACTTCAAAAGTATAAGCGTGGTCACCAACAAACCCATTCCAGAAAACACCACAATCTACGGATAGAATCGTACCTTCTTTTATTGGTTCAGCATTCGGAATTCCGTGAACGACTTGGTCATTCGGAGAGATACAAAGTGATGCCGGAAATCCACCATAGCCTAAAAATGCAGGTTCCGCACCGTGGTCTTTTATAAAATCGTAAGCCAATTTATCAAGATGAAGCGTCGTAACGCCCGGTTTGATTTCTTTTGCCAACATCCCCAAAGTCTGGGAAACCAATCTTGCACTTTGCTTCATCAATCGAAGCTCCTCTATTGTTTTGAGTTGAATCATACTTATAAGAATCAAGATAAAAGTAAAAAGATACAATTCTCAAGAATTAAGATAAAAGTAAAAAGATACATCATCTTATTTCTTGCTAATTATCTTATTTTTTAATTATCTGTTTTTGTTTTATTTAAAATTGCGCCCAGAATATTTTTAATTTCAAGACTTTCCTGCAAAAGTTTGGAAAGCTCCTCATTATCTACTATTTCTAAAGCTTTAATAATTCTGAGCCAATAATTTGACTCTCTGGCTTTTCTCTTAAAGAAATTCTGATTTTGTTTCTAAAATCTGCCTTTGAAGAACCAGCTTGAGATTCTTCATAATTGGCTCCAATTGAAGTTGAAGATTTAGAAAGCTGAACTTTTATAACATTCAGTTCATAAGAACTCGGCAAAGTTTTTAGAAACTTCAAACAATTGACTCCAAAAATAAATGTCCGATGAAGTAAATCATTCTCTCTCATTCTAAATCATCAGTATTTTACTCCCTGAATCTTTTGCCTTTTTTCTTGTATCTTCTAAAACCTACCAAAAAAGCCCTCTTTTCTTTTCTTTTTTCATTTTGGAGTAAGCATGAACTTCTCCTCCTGCGACTTGAAATTCTATTCTTTCATTGATGATTTGATAGATTTCTCCCCAACCTGGGAATCCACCAAGATTTCTGTCATCGATGAAAAGGTCTGCATCAATTTTTCTGGATTGTGTTTCGGAATCGAAAACCTCTCCTTCAAAACTTGAATTAACAGCATAAAATTCCAATCCATTTTTTCTACAGAATTCCACAGCTTCTTCCAAAGCTTTGCCGTGACGGTAAGTCCAAAGAATCAATCTGTAACCTTCTCCTTGTAGTTTTTTCAATGTTTCAAAAGCAAAAACTTTTGCTTTTCCAATTCCCGGATATGCATCATCTACGATAGTTCCGTCGAAATCAATTGCTAATTTTTTATTACTTTTAATCATCTGGTTTTGGCTAAATAGTTATTAAAAATGGTTGCAAATATACAAAATATTAGAATGAGAAAACACCCACCGAAATTCATTTTCTACCTTAATTAATTTAATAAAATCTTCCTCAAATGATTCAAAATCAGTTTAATTCAATACAAAAATCCTATTCAGCAGATTTTGAATCATTTGAATAGGATTTAGTTAATTTAAAAAAATGAAGATATTTTTACTTTTTAATAACTTTTATGGTTTGTGTCTGCCCGTTTTTCAAAGTGATCTTTCCGATATAATTTCCAATTATTAAATCAGAAACGTTGACTTTATTATTTTTGATTTCAGAAGCTTTTACTAATTGTCCAGCCATATTGTAAATCGAAATTTTGCTGGCTTCATCCTTAGAAACGATTGTCAATTCATCTTTTACAGGATTTGGATAGAAACTGAAATTATTTTTATCAACATCGCTCACAGCTAAAGAAGATTTTGAGAATCCAATTGCATTGAAAACAAAATTATAACCTTCATTAACTTCCCAGGTTTCTCCTCCATCATAAGATGTGTAAGAATCACTTCCAATTCCTGCGTGAGAAGTTGCTTCCCAACGAAGATAATCCGTGAAAGGAACTTGAGTAGCTTTCACTTCGATAAAATATTTACCAGAAGTTAATTCAACCGCTTGAGGAAGTTCAAAATCCAAATCAACCGCAACTACATCCAATGGATAACCCGGAACTGGCCAATAGCCAAAATAGTTTTCAGTTTTAGGTCCGATATTTTCGAAAGAATGAAGAATCTCTCCCGGCGTATCATCAACAGAAGCTCTGATATTGATTGTCGCATTCTTGATGTTTCCTAACTGTAATGTTGATATTTTGAAGTTTGTAAGCGTAAACTTGGTATTTTCTGGAACAATGATATCGTCCGCCAAAGACCTTCCCGGCATACTTCCACCTGTCTCGTGATTGTTTGCTAAATTCCCTTGACTTGCTGGCGTTCCATAATCAGGTTGAGTTTCGCCAGTTGTTGAACAAATCCCCGAAACTTGGAAAACGTGGTCATAGTAAGAGAAACCACCAAACCAATCTTCGGAACCAAATTTTGAAAAATCGAATCTACCTACTTTGGTCGTTTCTTGCTTATTGATTTCCCAGCTTGCAGGTGTAGAATCTCCGGGTTTTCCTTGTACAGACAAGTAATATTTACCTTTTGGCAAATCAAAAGTGGTTGGCAAATCGACATTGATTTCGTAAGCCGAATTATCTTCAAAAGTATATTTGAATGTCTGAGAAGTTGGAACTACATTTTCATAAGATTTAATCAAATCTCCAGGTTTTCCGGCATTGTCTGCATAGAAATAAATATTAACATAATTAAGGTCAGCAGTTCCTTTCAGTGCATTGAATTTCACATTGTTCACGGTCAGAATTTTTCCAAATTCAATATCAAAATCAGATGCAGACGTATATTCATAAGTACCGCCCGTTGAGATATTTTCGCCATTTGCAATCCCGTCTGATACAACGCCATAAGAACAGCCTGTAGAACTACTGCACGCAGTTGTTACAGCTTGTTCGTCCAGACAATTTGCTAAGTTACCAGAAATAACTCTTGGATGTGTATCTTCTGGATTAGCAATATAGCCACAGAAATTGGGCAGATTACAAACCGCAAGAGCAGGATTATTCATAATCGTCAACCCTAATCCCCAAGTAGGATTGAAAGTTGCATTTTTCAAACCGGAAATATCCGATAAAACTGTATTTCCAGAAACATCAATATCTTGACCAATACTTGCTAAATTCGATAAACCATTCAGGCTTTCCAAAACAGGATTATTACGAACCATCAAAAACTCTCCAATACTGGTTAATTGATTAAGTCCGTCAAGATTTTTTAATTTTAAATTAGAAATATCCTCAAACTCACCTCCAATCGTAACTCTTCCGTTGACTTTGGTGATTTTCAATCCATTCAATGATTCCAGTTCACCATTATTTTGAACAATCAAAGAACCATTAACCTCAGTAATTTTTGCAATAGGTGACAAATCTATAATATCACTCGCAGTTCCGTTGTTGTTTGCCCCGATTCTTAAAGAATAATTGAGTTTTGTACAGTTTGGATAACTGCTCCCGAATCCATCAACATAAGACTGATTCAACAGTACCACATCACCATTAGGACACTGCGCATTACTGTAAGCGGAAACAAGTCCTAAAGCAAACAGTAAAACCTTCAGATTTACTTTTCTTTTTTCAAAATAGATTTTCTTCATATAGATAATTTTTTGCCTACTCTGGATTTGCATTTTCGGCAACCTGCATTTTTTGTTTCATTCTTTATAATCGAATTAATTAAAACCTAGATTTAGAATTACGAAGTCAATCAAAGCAAACCAATGTCTTTTTCTTAACCGAATTAGAAATAATATCGTTTTAATTAATCTTAGGCTAAACTATGTTACAATATCGGCAAATCCAACTGTAACACTTTCGAAATCCTTGATTTTGAAACAAAAAATAACAATTCAAAATACTGAAAATCAATATTTTGAATTTTAAAATTTAGATATTATGAAGATTGATTTTTAGAAGCCTCACGAATGAAAACGGAAGGCGAAATTCCTGTAATATTTCGGAAAACAGTCGCAAAAGCACTGTGCGAAGCGAAGCCACATTCCTCTGCCAAGTAACTTATTTTATAATTCTGATATTCCTTATGATTATAAATTTTCTGACAGATATAAGCGATTCTCAACTCATTAATATAAGTATTGAAATTCTTGCCTTTGTATTTATTAATGACTTCGGAAAGGTAACTTGTATTGGTTTTGAGTTGAAGCGCAAGACTTGCAATCGTCAATTTTGAATTGGTAAATTTCTCGGATTCTTCAAACTTCTGAAGTTTCTCCAGCAAATCCTGTTCTACAGAATTAGGAATCTGAACAGCAGAATCTTTTTGAATTTCTACTACAGGTTCCAATTTATTTTCAGTCGAAATGATTTTATCAGATTCGAGTTTATGGATGATATTCCCAAAAACCTTTCTTTCTTTTTTTCTTCGGTAAAGCAAAAAGATAATTGCACCAGCTAAAACCAGAACAAAACCCGTCGAAATTATCACAATATTTTTCTTAGAACTATCGGCATCCGAAATCGCATCTTTATAATCTTTCTGCTCTGCATTGATGGCAGACGAAATCGCTTTCATCTCACTTTCTCTGATGCTTCTGTTGAGTTTTATAAATTCCTCATTGTAAAGAGAATATTGAGATTGGTCATTCAAAGCTTTGTAATCCTGCGAAAGATTGTAATAGACATCGGAAAGCAGACGCGTGTCCAAATCATTTTTGTGCTTCAAAACAATCTTCAAAGTGTCAATCGCTCTTTGATATTCTTTTCGACTTGCATAAACCTGAGACAAAGCATTATAAATGAAATAATTTATCTCTTCATTATAATTACTTTTGATAGCCAAAGCTTTATTCAAATAGATTTCCGCGGAATCATTTTTGATATAATAATAGGAATTTCCAATATTGTAAAGCGAACGTCTGTGATGATAAATCGATTGCTCGTCAGGATTTTTAACTAATTCAATTTCGCGGAGAGATTTTTTGTAATATTCGCTGGCTTTTTGATAGTTTTCTTCATCAAAATCGATGTTTCCGATTTCCAGATAAGATAAAGTTTTTAGCAGTTTTTTCTTGTCGCCTTCAGGTAATTTGTTGATTTGTTTGATGGCGTTATCGAGATAGAATTTAGCTTTATCATTAAGATTCAATTGGATATATTGATGCGCGATAGAACCGTTCATTCTTGCAATCAGTGCATAATCATCGGTTTTCTCAGCATATTCTTTGGCTTTGAAAAGTAATTCTGTTGATTTCTTAAGGTCGTTACTTTTGAAATAAGAAACCGCCAAAGTTGCCAGTTCTTCACTTTTCTTTTTATTAAAATCATTATCATTGGACAAAATATTCTGCCCAAAACCTAGATTAGCAACCACAAAACAACAGAAAAAAAATCTGCGAAACATATCCATTCTCGAATTAACGAAACTAATTTACACCAAATATTAAAAAAGTCGGTAAAAAACCGACTTTCCTATTTTAATTTTATGTTTAAACTTTTAGTTGGCAAGAACATTTCCTGTCATTTCCTCAGGAATATCTATACCCATAACTTTCAGGATTGTTGGAGCAACATCGCCTAATTTTCCTGGCGTCAAATTCCAAGTGTGTTCTTTATCCATCACGATGAACGGAACCAAATTCGTAGAATGTTGCGTGTTTGGAGAACCATCTGGATTTATCATCACATCAGAGTTTCCGTGGTCTGCCAAAATGAAAACCGCATAACCGTGTTCGTAAGCTGTAGTTGCCACTTTTTGAATGCAAGCGTCCACAACTTCCGCCGCTTTTACCGCCGCAGAGAAAACACCTGTGTGACCCACCATATCTGTATTTGCAAAGTTAAGAACCACAAAATCCGCAGATTCTTTTTCCAATTCCGGAACAATAGCATTCGTGATATCGTAAGCCGACATTTCAGGTTTCAAATCGTAAGTCGGAACATCTTTCGGACTTGGACAAAGCAAACGTCTTTCTTGAACGAATTCAGCTTCGCGACCACCAGAGAAGAAGAATGTCACGTGTGGATATTTCTCAGTTTCAGCAATTCTGATTTGAGATTTTCCAGCACCTTCCAAAACTTCGCCCATTGTTTTTTGAAGAACATTCTCATCAAAAACAACTTTTACATTCTGGAAGGTTTTATCATAATTGGTCAAAGTCACATAGTACAAATCCAGCTTTTTCATTCCATACTCTGGGAAATCCTGCTGAGAAAGTACTTCTGTAATTTCACGACCTCTGTCTGTACGGAAGTTGAAAGAAATCACAACATCGTGGTCTTCGATTTTTGCAATTGGGAAATGGTTTTGAACATTCACGATTGGAAGGATAAACTCATCCGTAACATCTTCGTTATAAGAATCCTGAATTGCCTGAACGAAATCTTTTGACTCCTTTCCTACGCCATTAACCATTACATCATAAGCCAGCTTCACACGCTCCCAACGCTTATCTCTATCCATCGCATAATAACGACCAATCACAGAAGCCAATTTTCCGGTTGTAGATTTCATATGATTTAATAAATCTTCAACGAAACCTTTTCCTGATTTTGGGTCGCAGTCACGTCCGTCTGTGAAAGCGTGAACGAAAACATTGTCTGTAAATCCGAATTCATGCGCCGCTGTCAATAACCCTTTCAAATGATTGATATGAGAATGTACACCACCATTGGAAACCAATCCAATGAAATGTACTTTTTTATTGTTGGCTTTAGCATATTCGAAAGCTTCTTGGATGACTTGTTCCTTTCCAAGACTTCCGTTTTCCACAGCCATATTCAGTTTTACAAGGTTTTGGTAAACTACTCTACCTGCACCAAGATTCATATGTCCTACTTCCGAGTTCCCCATTTGTCCAGCTGGCAAACCAACCGCCAAACCGCTCGCTTCAAGTGTTGTATTAGGAAAGTTTTTAAGTGCCGAATCTATGAAAGGCGTATTAGCCTGAGCCAATGCAGAAACTTTGTCATTAAGACCGATTCCCCAGCCATCTAATATTGCAAGAATTGCTTTTTTTGACATTTTTAATTTTGTTTTGTTACCACAAATTTACGAAATGGAATGGGGATTGGGGAATTTTCAGGGATATTTTTGATTGAATCGCTAGGGCGAGGTTCTAGCTCGTTATTTATAAAGAGTTTTGAACCAATTAGGATTAGTCTTCTCTTAAATATTTAGGTTCAGGGACAATTAAATCAGTTCTAAAAGTTTCCTTTCCCGTATTAAATTTTGTAGACATTAAAGCACTAACTTCACTAATTATTGAATTTAATACACTTAAATCAAATTTATCGGGATTTTTTCTAATATTATCCAATGTCGTATTATATAGGAAATTTAAGCTTTCAAATAAATAATCCATACTCTTATCATTATATATTTTGTCTTTAAGATTATTGAAGATATTTTCTATTTCATTAAATAAAAAAATAACAGCACCTTCATAATCGCTTTCTACAGCGACATCCGATTTTAGAGCGGGATAGAATTTTTTTATTCTGTTTTTTAAATCAACAGTAAAAGCATCCTTGAAAGTTAAACAATCTGAATTATGAGCAAAATTATTTCTTATTTCTGCAAATGAAAGAAGTTTTAATTTATCATCCTTATCCAAATATTTTAAATCGCTAATAAGAAGTGTTTTTTGATTAAAAGATAATGCGCTACTAGTGTTTCCAAAAGATTTGCTATCTAAATGATTATTAATATCTAAAATTCTTGCGAGATATATTGACAGGTATTTTTCAATTGCAAGTGATTTTGATAGAACGCTGTTCCTTGCACTGCTTTCCTCTGCTTCTTTGAAAATTGCTTCATCGTAAAATTTATTTAATTCTTTCATATTTAATTGAATTTAGTTATTAAGTTAACAGTTTAATTTTGTGTAAGATTAAACTGTTGATACATTGTAAAAGTAAAAAAAACTTATTAATCCGTCTTATAGTTTTCATTAAGCCAAAACCTTTATCACATTTTCCCAACTTAACTTTCATCACTCAACTAATATCTGTAATTTTAAACCCTCATTTAAAGATACAAAATGGACCTAAGAGACCAACTAAAAAACCTTTTCCCCGAACACGAAGAACAGGATTTTCAAATGCCTGATGAAGCGAAAGAAAATTTCAAACAGAAAGAACCTTTGGTCTGCAAATTCGAGAAGAAAGGCAGAAACGGGAAACCTGTAACCCTAATCGAAGGCTGGGAAGGCGATGATGAAGGTTTGAAAGAAATCTCAAAAAAAATCAAAACCAAATTAGGAATCGGTGGCTCGGAAAAAGACGGAGTTATTATCATCCAAGGCGACAATCGTGACAAAATAATGACCATCCTAAAAGAAATGGGTTACAAAACAAAACGTGTCGGAGGATAAGAATAATTATTAATGATAAATGATTTTATCCTTGGAGGTTAAACACAAAGACACGAAGGATTATTTATCATAAATCATAATTTAAGACACAAGGAAAAATCTTTGATTTTTATATCAGTGAAGCTAAACTTTTTGCCTTAAAAACACAATCCTATTCATTAATAAACCTTTTGTGCCTTTGTGTTTAATTCCAGACTTCTAACCTCTTCAGAAAAAACAATCCTTGAAACAAATCTCTGACAATCAAATCATCATCATTGGCGCTGGTCCTGCAGGATTGATGGCGTCACAAATCCTTGCCGAAAAAGGTTTCAAAGTTCAAATCTATGAACAAAACAAAGCTTCTGGAAGAAAATTCTTGGTTGCAGGAAATGGTGGCTTTAATCTGACTCATAGCGAAGCATTAGAAAGTTTTATCGAAAAATATGATGCGCCAGAAATCCGAAATATGGTGAAGAATTTTGATAACAAAAAAGTTATCGATTGGCTTTCTGACTTGGGCGTTACGACTTATATTGGAAGTTCTGGGAAGATATTTCCTACGAAGAATTTTAAACCGATTCAGGTTTTGAAAGCTTGGCTAGATAGATTGGAACAATTGGGCGTTACGATTCATTATGAGCATACTTTCTTAGATTTTGATGAGAATTCTGTCACTCTTAAAAATAGAGAGAAAGAACTTAAAATTGAATATTCAAAATTGATTTTGGCAATGGGCGGTGGCTCTTGGAAAAAGACAGGTTCCGATGCTAAATGGATTGAGATTTTAAAATCAAAAAACATAGAAATTGTACCTTTGGAATCTGCAAATTCTGGTTACAATACAGATTCTAAATTCCATCAATTACAAGGTCAGTATCTTAAAAACATTAAAGTTTCTTTTGAGAATAATGATAAAATCGGTGAAGTGGTTTTCACAAAATACGGTATTGAAGGAAGTCCAATTTATTATCTCAATCGCTTCACAAGAAAACACGATTTCCCATTAATCATCAACATCGATTTAAAACCAAATCTCTCAGAAGAAGAAATCTTTGAACAACTCAACGGAACTGAAAAGATTAGTCAGGTTTTGAAACGGA
This sequence comes from uncultured Weeksellaceae bacterium, assembly GCA_963530025.1. Taxonomy (GTDB): domain Bacteria; phylum Bacteroidota; class Bacteroidia; order Flavobacteriales; family Weeksellaceae; genus Epilithonimonas. The sequence continues at coordinate 196,015 of CAUSBY010000001.1, read as the reverse complement.
AATTAAAACTTTCAACAACCGCACTCAATCTTCTGAAAACTTTAGACAAAGAAAGTTATACCAACATAGAAAACTTATCGAAAACAATTAAGAAATTCCCGATAGAAATTCTGAATTTCCGACCGATTGATGAAGTGATTTCGACTTCCGGAGGCGTTTCATTCTCAGCGTTGAATGATAAATTAGAACTTCGCAATTTCCCGAATGTTTTTTGTGCTGGCGAAATGATAGATTGGGAAGCTCCAACTGGCGGTTACCTTTTGCAAGCGTGTTTCAGTACAGGATTTTTTGTAGCTAATGCAATTGCGAAGGGTTTTTAAACACAAATACCACAAAGATTTTTCACAAAGGACACTATTTATTTTTTCATTTTTATTATTTACCGTAGTCAAATCCTTGTGCCTTAAAACATTCTGAATTTAAAATAAACCTTGTGAGCCTTGTGTTAAACTTTCAAGAAAAGCTTTTTTGAGATTTGTAGTTTGCGGATGAAGAATTTTGTTAACTTTAAGACCTTTTTATTTTCAAAATATTCAAATAAAATAAATTATAAATATGATAAACAAATTAGCAGATTCCGAATTGGTTCTTAATGACGACGGAAGTGTATACCACTTGAATCTTCTTCCTGAAGACCTTGCAGACAAAGTACTTCTTGTGGGCGACCCAGACAGAGTTCCGAAAGTTTCTAAATTCTTTGATACAATCGAAGTTAAAAAGAATAAAAGAGAATTCTATACTCATACAGGAACTTTGCGTGGCGAGAGAATCACGGTAATGTCAACAGGAATCGGGACAGAGAATATCGATATCGTGATGAACGAATTGGATGCTTTGGTTAATATCGATTTGAAGGCAAAAGAATTCAAAAAAGAACATAAATCTTTAGAACTTTTCCGTATGGGTACTTGCGGAAGTGTGAATCCTGACATCGAAGTTAACAATATGCTGGTTACAGAAAATGTAGTTGGACTTGACGGACTTCTTCATTTTTATCAGGATTATAAATTTGAAAATGAGTTCAGTAAAAATTTCTTGGAGAAGTTTCCTTACGAAAACATCAAGCCAATGTTGTATTTCTCAGATTGGGCAGAGGATATCGCTGATTATTATGCGGATGCAAAATACAGAGGAAACACAGCAACTTTCCCTGGATTCTATGCACCTCAAGGTCGTCAGTTGAGATTGAAAGCTTTGGATGACAAATTCCTTGAAACTCTAAATGACCTAGGTGTTTCAAACTTTGAAATGGAAACTTCGGCAATCTATGGCTTATCAAAATTGTTAGGACACAAAGCAATCACTGTAAACTGCGTTATCGCCAACAGAAGACGTGGCGAATTTGCAAGCGACCATCACGCATCAGAAAAAATGATGATTGAGTGGGTACTTGATAGAATTATTAAGTAGACACAATCTTTTAAATGTAACAATTTACCAATCTAACAATTAGTATTCATTGGTAAATTGTTACATTTTTTTCATTGTTAAATTGTATCCCGTACAAAACAGCTTTCTATGTGGTCATCTACAATTCCAGTAGCCTGAAGATGAGAATAGATAACCGTTGAACCCAGAAATTTGAATCCTCTTTTCTTTAAATCTTTACTTATTGCATCAGACAATTCTGTCGTCGCTGGTGCTTCTGTATGAACTTTCCAAGTATTCACAATTCGGTTTCCACCTGTGAATGTCGAAATGTAATTATAAAAACTCCCAAATTCTTTCTGAAGTTCCATAAATTTCTGCGCATTGGAAATCGAGGCATTTACTTTTAATCGGTTTCTTACAATTCCTGTGTCTTGCATCAGTTCTTCGATTTTATCTTCTCCATATTTTGCAATCTTCTTATAATCGAAATTATCAAATGCTTTTCTGAAAGTTTCTCTCTTTCTTAGAATTGTAATCCAGCTCAATCCCGCTTGGAAACTTTCGAGAATCAAAAACTCAAACATTGTTGCATCATCCGTTACCAATCTTCCCCATTCTTCGTCGTGATACTTTTGATAAAGTTCATCTGTTCCGCACCACGCACATCTAATTTTTTCCATTGCTTTTAATTTTGATGTCAATTTAGGAAACATTATAAATTCAAAACAAAACATTAACGTTCATTAAGATTTCTCGGCATTCTAATTGGATATACAGATAACATCAAATCAAATTTTTCAATATTAATCACTAAAACAAAATATTATGAGCACGCAAGAACAAAAATACAATGATGCTGAGCACGCCGTAAATAAGACGGAAAATTCACTAGAAAATTTCGCTGACAAAGCAAAAAACAAAGTGAACGAATATGCAGATAAAGCGAGAGCTTATATTGATGAACAAAAAAGTAAAAATGAAGAACCAACGAAAGACGGTTTCTTCGAAAATCTGAAATCTAACCTGTCCGATGCTTGGGAAGACACAAAAGACTTCGCAGACAAAGCTTGGGAAAGCACAAAAGATACAGCATCTGACGCTTGGGAAAAAACCAAAGATGCAGCTGAAGATGTAAAAGCAGAAGTCAGAAAAGCAACGAATTAGTTTTAAGTTAGTAATAGTTTTTCACGAAAAGGAGAAGGCATTTAAAAAGTCTTCTCCTTTTTAATTATATTTGCAAAATTATTATCAATGAAGATGAAGAACTTACTATTTTCGGTTTTATTTTTAGGATTTTTTGCAAATTCTCAAACATTCAATCAAGATTATGCGAATGTCAGCAATCTGGTTTCCCAGACCAACATCAATACCTATTTGCAGGAATTTGAAGCTTTGGGTGTGAAAACTACAGGTTCTACAGCCAACAACAATGCTTACACTTGGCTGAGAAATAAATATCTTTCTTTCGGATATTCCGAAGCTGAAATCACAAAAGATACCTTCACTTACAGTGGACAATCAACGTCCAACATTATTGTTACAAAAACAGGAACCAAATACCCAAATACCTACGTTATTGTCTGCGGACATTACGATACAATCACCGGAACAGGAACCAATGACAACGGAAGCGGTGTTTCCGTGATTCTGGAATTAGCGAGACTTCTCAAAAACGTTCCTACAGAATATTCAATAAAATTTATCAATTTCTCTGGCGAAGAACAAGGTCTCCTCGGTTCAGCGCATTACGTTTCCAGTGTTGTGAACGCAACAAGTCCAAAAATGAGCATCCGTCTGGTTCTTAATATCGATGAAGTGGGTGGAATCAAAGGCCAAACAAACGATACAATTACTTGCGAAAGAGATGAAAATACGAATCCAAGTTCCAATAATTTAGCGTCTAATACGTTTACACAACAATTAATGAGCTGTGTTACTTTGTATTCGCCACTAAAAACCAATCTAAGCTACGCCCATGCTTCAGACTATATGCCGTTTCAAGCGAATGGAGAAATCATCACCGGTTTGTTTGAGTACAACGAAACGCCTTATGCACACACAGTTAACGACAAATATTCTAACTTAGACCAGGTTTACATTTATAACATTGCGAAAGCTACAACTGGAGCAGTTCAGCATTTTGCAGTTGCAAGTCAGATGTTGAGTGTTGATACAGCGAAAGAAGCTATCTCAAGTTTCACAGTTTCTCCAAATCCTGCAAAAGATTACATTCAATTAGACTTTCCAAATAGCAAAAATCAGAAGTTCAACTTTACGATTACAAGCCTGGAAGGGAAGACTGTTAGTCAAACAGAGAATCAAATAAGGATTGATATTTCCAAACTTCCGAAAGGTATTTATCTTGGAACTTTCAAAATCGAAGACCAGCTGATTACAAAGAAAATCATAGTTGATTAGGGTAAATTTGATTTTCAATTTCTTAATTTTTTAAGATTTGAATATTATTTTGGCAATCCCCTCGCCCACGTATTTGCCACAGCCTGGGTCGCGCTATCCACTATTATCTTTCGTCTCGTCTTGCAAGACAAGACAAAAGGATAGCCGTTTCTATCGCTATTGCACCACACATTGAAACATTAGTCAAAAAATTCGGCAGACAATTTGCTATGAAGATTTTCAAATTTTGAAATAATCAATCGTAATTAATTCGTTTTACGAAATCTAAAATCACTATATTTGTCGCTATGCAAAAAATCTTAATAGTAGAAGACGAAAAAGCAATATCCGGAGTTCTACACAGCATTTTATCAGACGAACTACCTGATTACCAATTCGAAATAGCCGAAGATGGTTTTGAGGGATTCAAATTCATAGAGAAAGAGGACTTTGCTCTGGTGATTTCTGATATCAAAATGCCAAAAATCTCAGGAACCGAACTTTTGAAACAAAGCCTTCAGCTGAAACCTGACACCACATTTGTAATGATTTCCGGTCACGCAGATATTGATACTGCTGTCAGCTGTCTGAAAGAAGGTGCATACGATTTCATTTCCAAGCCGATTGATATCAACCGATTGATAACAAGTGTGAAAAATGCACTTGACAAAGGCAATCTTCAAAAAGTCAATTCCAACCTTAAGCAGGAAAACTCTCAGCTTAAGAAAAAAGTGAATAAAAAATATCAGATGATCGGCCAATCATCTGCGCTTAAAAGAATCCAGGAAATCATCGACAAAGTTGCACCTTCTGATGCAAGAGTGATGATCACAGGACCAAACGGAGCCGGTAAAGAGTTGGTGGCGCACGCTATCCATTCCCAAAGCGAACGTTCCCGCGGACCAATGGTAGAAGTGAACTGTGCTGCGATTCCTTCAGAATTGATTGAAAGCGAATTATTCGGTCACGTAAAAGGTTCCTTTACTGGAGCAATCAAAGATAAATCAGGAAAATTCGAGCAGGCAACTGGCGGAACTATTTTCTTGGATGAGATCGGCGATATGAGTCTGGTAGCTCAGGCAAAAGTGTTGAGAGCATTGCAGGAAAGTAAAGTTTCTCCTGTTGGAAGCGATAAGGAAATCAAAGTAGATGTCCGTGTGATTGCTGCAACCAATAAGAATCTGGCTAAAGAAATCGAAGCTGGAAAATTCAGGGAAGATTTGTTCCACAGGCTTTCTGTTATTGAAATCAATGTTCCGTCTTTGAATGACCGGGTTGAAGATATCCCTTTGCTTGTAGAATATTTCACACAGCTAATTGCTGGCGAAAATGGTTCTGCTCCAAAGAAATTTGATGAAAAATCCATCAAAGCTTTACAGCAATATGACTGGACAGGAAACATCAGAGAACTTAGAAACGTTGTAGAAAGATTGATCATTTTGGGTGCTGACCCTGTGACTGCTGACGACGTCTCGAATTTTGTAAAGAAGTAAACTTAATTAAATATTATATTTAACCGCAGTTTCTTCTGCGGTTTTTTTTTGAATAAAAATGAAGATTTATCAATTATGATTTGTCTTTTAATAAAAATATATGAAACAAAATGAACTTTTTAAATAAACAATATACACAGGAAGGACTGAAACTAGCACTTCCTGTAATGCTAACACAGGTTGGACAAGTATCTGTGAACCTGTTCGATAACATCATTGTTGGAAAACTTTTGGGAGCGCAGGCTTTGGCTTCGGTTTCCCTTGGCAATGCCTTGTTTTTCTCGATTTTCGTATTGGCTTTAGGATTTTCTTTTGCAATTCCTCCTTTGGTTTCTGAAGCTAATTCTCAAGGAAAACATGACACAATCAATTCGGTTTTCAGACACGGATTTGTCATTAATCTTGGAATCGGGATTTTGCTGATGATAATTTTATTATCCGCACTTCCTTTGATTTATCATCTTGACCAGCCGAAAGAAATTATTCCGAATACAATTAGTTTCCTGAGTATAATGGCATTTACGATGATTCCGTTTATGATGTTCCAGACTTTGAGAGAAGTTTCGGAAGGATTGTCGTTTACAATTGGCGTAACAAAAGCGACTATTATTGCGAACGTTATTAATATTGCCTTGAATTACGTTTTCATCAAAGGACTTTTCGGATTGCCGGCAATGGGTGTTCAAGGTTCAGCTTTAGCTACTTTGATTGCAAGAATCTTTATGGTGGTTTTCTTATATTTTGTGTTGGTAAAAGAACCGAAAACGAGAAAATACATCAAAGAATTTTCATTGAAAATTAGTCTTTTCACAAAAGAAATGTTTAGCAAAATGTTTAAGCTTGGACTTCCTACAGCTTTACAAATGTTCTTTGAGGTTACAGCTTTTGCAGCGGCGGCTTTCATTTGTGGGTTAATTAGTTCGACTGATATTGCTTCTCATCAGATTGCGTTATCTATGGCTTCATTTACCTTCAATCTTTGTATTGGTTTCAGTGTCGCTTCCACGGTTATGATTGGAAACAAAATGGGTGTTGGAGATTATGCAGGTTTGAGAAAAATTGGGATTAATAACTTCAAACTGACTTTGATTTATATGGGATTTTGTGGTTTGATGTTCATTCTTTTCAGAAATGTCCTGCCTCATTTTTTCACAAAAGAAAGTGATGTTCTCGTAATCAATTTAGCTTCGAAATTAATGATTATTGCGGCGCTTTTCCAGTTATCAGACGGAATCCAAGTAACAGCTTTAGGTTGCCTTAGAGGAATCCAAGATGTGAAAATCCCGAGTATTATTACTTTTATTGCTTATTGGGTTTTTACGATTCCGGTTGGATTTTTCCTTTGTGTGACGATGAAAATGGGAGCATTTGGGATGTGGATTGCACTGGGAATTGGATTGACGATTTCTGCGGTTCTTTTGGTGATTAGATTTTTGAGGTTGAGCAAGAGGAAAGCTTTGGCTTTGACTAATTAATCATTAAAGTCTCTCGCAGATTGTGCTGATTTTGCAGATTTAAGAAATTGAATTAAACTAAATCTGTAATATGACAACACAATTTTGGAACAGGGAATTGCTCGCAGTCCGACTTGAGCGGAAATCCTTTTTACGCAACGAAGTGGAGTGAAAAGATTGGGAGCGGAAGGCGGAAATAACTGCCCAAATAATTACAAAAATTATAATTGCGACTTTGCGTGAAAAACCTATTTTAAATTTTTAAATTTGCAACTCAATATTTTACAATGACTATCAAACAACATATACAATCTAAAATATCGGAAATCGTTTCCAAATTATACGGCATCGAGAATGTGACGCTGGAAGTCCAGAAGAACAAAACCGAGTTTGAAGGCGATTTCACAATCGTGATTTTTCCGCTGGTAAAACTGGCAAAAAAAAGTCCGGATGTTCTTGGAAATGAACTTGGAGAAGAAATCAAAAATCAAATTGATTTCATAGAAAATTTCGGAATCGTGAAAGGTTTTCTGAATTTGAAAGTTAAGGATTCTGCTTTCTTACAAGAGTTTTCTGAAACGGAAAAGAACTTCGATTCTACACCTTCCAAAAACGAAACGGTAATGGTGGAATATTCTTCGCCAAATACCAACAAACCGCTCCATTTAGGACACATCAGAAATAATCTTCTCGGTTTTTCTGTGGCTGAAATCCTGAAAGCAGACGGTTATAATGTTATCAAAACTCAAATCATCAACGACCGAGGAATCCACATCTGCAAATCGATGTTGGCTTGGGAAAAATTTGGAAACGGAGAAACGCCTGAATCTACAGGTTTGAAAGGCGATAAATTGGTCGGAAACTATTATGTGGAATTCGATAAATTATATAAATCCGAAATCAAAGCACAAGTTGCTGACGGAATAGATGAAGAAACAGCAAAAAAACAAGCACCTTCTATCATCGAAGCTCAGGAAATGCTTTTGAAATGGGAACAAAATGATACTGATGTTCGCAAACTTTGGGAAATGATGAACTCTTGGGTTTATGCAGGATTTAATCAGACTTATGCGAGATTGGGTGTTAATTTTGACCAAGTTCAGTATGAGAGCAATACTTATCTTTTGGGAAAAGATTTGATTCAACAAGGTTTGGACAATGGCGTTCTTTACAAAAAAGAAGACGGTTCTGTTTGGTGCGACCTTACGGACGAAGGTCTTGACCAAAAACTATTGTTGCGTTCTGACGGAACTTCGGTTTATATGACGCAGGATTTGGGAACTGCTGTTGAGCGTTTCAAAGACAATAACATCCAAAGATTGATTTACACGGTTGGAAACGAACAGGATTATCACTTCCAAGTTTTGTTTAAAATCTTGAAAAAACTCGGTTATAATTGGGCAGACCACCTTTATCATTTGTCTTACGGAATGGTTGAATTGCCAGAAGGAAAAATGAAATCTCGTGAAGGAACTGTGGTTGATGCCGATGACCTTGTTCAGGAAATGTATTTGACTGCGAAAGAAAAATCTCAGGAATTGGGCAAATTGGAACATCTCTCTGACGAAGACAAAGAGAAATCTTACGAAACGGTTGGATTAGGAGCGTTGAAATATTTCATTTTGAAGGTTGACCCGAAAAAGAAAATGCTTTTCAATCCTGCAGAAAGTATCGATTTTAATGGAAATACAGGTCCGTTTATTCAATATACTTATGCGAGAATTCAGTCGCTTTTAGATAAGGCAAATTATTCTGCAAAAGGACTTTCTGATGCTTATCTTCCAAATGTTGGAGAAAAAGATTTGATTATGCTTCTTTCGGAATTCAAAGATGTGATTGCCAAAGCTTCGGAATCTCTGAGTCCTGCTCTAGTCGCTAATTATGTTTATGAATTGGTGAAAGCTTACAACTCTTTCTATCAGAACAATCCAATCTTAAATCAAGATGATGATAATGCGAAACAATTCCGTCTTCAGATTTCTGAATTGGCTGGAAAGACGATTAAGAAAGGACTTTCTTTGCTAGGAATTAATGTAGTGAATAGAATGTAAAATTATTCGAAATATAAATTTGAAACTCTGCTTTTGGCGGAGTTTTTTTGTTTTTGGACTAATGGATTTTTATATTTGGAAATGCGCAAAGAAAATTCAACCAATTCCATCAACGAAAAAGTACTGCAAGACTATTGTAATGCTCACAAAATAATGTCTCAAATTAGTGGAAGATGGAAAATTTCTTTGATATTCTTATTGAAGAATCATAACTTGAAATATTCTGAATTCAAATCAGTCCTTTCGCAAATCACAGACAGAATCTTGACGAAACAATTGAAAGAATTGGAAGCTAATGAAATTATATTAAATTCTAAAGACAAAACGCAGTCGATTTATTCTTTAACCGAAAAAGGTAAAAAGATTTTAGATTATTTGGATGAACTCAATAAAATTGATTTTGATAATCATTCAAAAGAAACCGATTCTAAGAATTCAATTACTTCGCCGTTGGGACTGTAAACTAAACTATTTCGGACATTGATATTTTTACTATTGTTACTCAAATCAATTTCAAAAACGCCTTCACTCAAATCTTTCGCGCCATTCTTCAAAGCTTCTACTCTAGCCTTTTCTGCATCTTTCACAACAAAACAAATATGCAAAATTGAGTTTTCTACAAATTCCTCATTCGCTTTTCTTTTTCTTCCCTGACTTGGCATATCCGCATTTTTGTCACAGATTTCAATATAAGAATTGATTTTAAAATTATACATCATCACACATTTTTCAAGATTAAAATCCGACAACGACCAAGAATGAAGAACTTTAAAACCTAAGGTCTCATAAAACTTAATTGTTCCATCTATATTTTCAGCTTTAATTGAGTAATGATGAAAACCGATGATATTATCTTGTAAATCCATATTGTAAACTTTTGGACAAAGCTAGAGAACAAGATTTCTGCATCAAAGAACTTACAAAATTGTTAGTAGAAATGACGATTAAAAACAAAAAACGCTCTGAAAATTCAGAGCGTTTAAAGCTAAACTTTGTAGACCCACAGGGATTCGAACCCCGACAGGCGGTACCAAAAACCGAAGTGCTACCGTTACACCATGGGTCTGTCGTTTATTGTGGTGCAAATTTAGGGCTTTTTTTTTAACTTCCAAATTATTTATAAAAAAAATGCATAATTTTATAAAATAATTTTTCGCTCAATCTAATGTTAATCGACCTTTCCAAAGCTTTACCACAAGACCAAACCTCATCTAACGAATTTGAAACCAAAGTTTTAGACTTCATAAAAGAATGGTTTTCGGAGTCAAAAACAGTGAAAATTCAGAGTTCTGGTTCTACCGGAAGTCCGAAAGTTTTTGACATCGAAAAATCAAAAATGTTGAATTCGGCAGAGATGACTTGTGACTTTTTAGGTTTGAAAGAAGGAAATTCAGCTCTACTCTGTCTTCCGATTGAATATATCTCTGGAAAAATGATGGTCGTAAGAAGTATTTCGAGAAAATTAAAACTGAAAATCGCTCCAACTTCTCTTAGTCCTTTAGAAAATATCAATGAAAAAATTGATTTTTGCGCAATGACACCTTTACAGGTTGAAAATTCTTTGAACAAAATTCATTTGATTAAAAATCTGATTATTGGCGGTGCATCAGTTTCTGAAACTTTAAAACAAAAAATCTCTAAAATTCTCACATCCTCAAACTCTCAAACTAAAATATTCGAGACTTACGGAATGAGTGAAACGCTTTCTCATATTGCATTAAAACAAATTTTCCCAAATCAGGAAGATTGGTTTACAGTTTGTGAAGGCGTTGATATTTCTTTGGATGAAAGAGGTTGTTTGAAAATATTTGCTCCTAAACTGAATTCAGACATTTTACAGACGAATGATTTGGTTGAAATTAATGATAAAAAGCAATTCCGATTTCTTGGGAGAATTGATAACGTAATTAATTCAGGAGGCGCCAAGATTTTTCCTGAAGAATTAGAAAAATTAATCAAACAAAACATTCCGAATGAAGTTGTTTTCCTTGGATTAGAAGATGAAAAACTCGGACAAAAATTAATTCTCATAATAGAAGGAGAATCTGATGAAAATCTAAAATTTAAAATCCAAAATTTAGAATTTCAAAAATCATTTCATAAGCCAAAAGAGATTATTTTTGTAAGGCAAATTCCAAGAACGCCCAACGGAAAAGTGAATCGTCTTGAATTAAAGAAATTAATACAAAACTAAAATGAAAGATTTTTCTACCGAAATCAACTACAAAACCTCCCGCTCTTCCGGAGCTGGCGGACAAAACGTGAACAAGGTAGAAACGGCTGTAACAGCAATTTGGAACGTGATGGAAAGTCAATTTTTCTCCTTTGATGAAAAACTGAAAATCTCAGAAAAACTGAAAAACAGAATCAATTCTGAAGGTCTGCTACAAATGACATCTTCCGAAAGCAGAACTCAGCTTCAAAATAAAAAAATTGTGACTGAGAAAATGCTGGAATTAGTTGAAAAATCACTTTTCGTTCATAAAAAACGACTTGCGACAAAGCCTTCGAAACGACAAGTTCAGAAACGAATCGATAACAAAAAGAAACTTTCTGAGAAGAAAGACAATCGAAAATTTAGATTTTAATTGAATCTTAAATAAATTTCAAAAAAAACAATCATATTTTCCACAAAACTTGTATTTTTACCTCCCTGCATTTTAAAAAATGGAAAAAGAGATAAAAATCAACTTTGAAGTCATCCCGAGTTACGAAGAACTCACCGATATAGAAAAAACACTATTTGATAAAGCTAAAACCATTCGAAAACAAGCCTACGCACCTTACTCCCATTTCTTTGTTGGATGCGCACTGCTTCTGGAAAATGGCGAAATAATCACAGGAAGCAATCAGGAAAACGCTGCTTATCCTTCAGGATTATGTGCGGAGAGAACTACTATTTTTTGGACTTCAGCCAATTATCCGGATGTAAAAATTAAAAAAATATTTGTGATTGGAGGACCTGAAAATGCTTTGAGTACCGTTCCAATTCCACCTTGCGGAGGCTGCAGACAGTCAATTTTGGAATATGAAGCTAAGCAAAAAGAACAAATCGAAATCTATTTTGCTGCACCAAACGGAGAAATCATCAAAACAAAATCTATCAGAGACCTGTTACCTTTCTCATTTGACGGAAGCTTTTTATAAGTTTTAGGAGCAAGACGATTGGTCTATTTTTAGAGATTTCCCAACCTGCTGTTCACTATATCTTTTTGCGCTAGAACGTTTAGTATGTCAGGCTTGGGCTCTCGAAGCCACGCAAAAAGGATGCCGTTTCCATCAGGGCTATGTTGACATTTTGTATTTCTTTTCAACGATATAAAAAATCGAAAAGCCCATTCAGAATCTGAATGGGCTTTTCTTTTTAAAATGTAGATATGGATATGAAAATTTGGTTATTAGTTTTTAATCACTTTCTGAGTCGTTTTCTTACCATTTTCCAATTGAATTTCTACAACATAAACACCTTTCTCCAAACGAGAGAAATCAATTGTAGAATCTGATGTCAGTTTTGCATTCACACTTTGTCCTGCAAGATTATAAACTTTATGAGTTTTGATTTTGCTTGTAGATTTTACATTCAAGACGTCTTTCACAGGATTTGGATAGATAGAAACAGTTGTATTTTTAACATCAGCAACACCTAAAACAGCCAATTCTTTTTCTTGAGATTTATCCGAATACTTTTTAGATGCATCCACAGATTTTACGCTCCAGAATATTTTAGAGGGTAAATTAGTTTTGTCCAGATACCAGTTTTTTGTCGTCACAATGTATTTTGCGATGTCTGCTTTTCCAGCTTCGGAACCTACAGATAATTCATATTGAAGAGAGTTTTCTGGCGTTTTATCATCCGTTGCTCCAGACCAAGTGAATTTAATTTTTCCATCGCTATCTGTTGCAGTTAAGATTGTAGGCGCATTTGGTTTTTGATTGGTCACCGTCGTTTTATTTTTGAATAATTTGGTGTAAGGCATCAAGTCTGGGTCTTCCCAATCAAAACCATTTGCTAGAATATCAAGATTTCCGTCATTATCATAATCAAAGACAGCCACAGTTCCTTGACTTCCTAAGTTATAAAGATTAGCGGTTTCATCTTTTTCAAATTTTTGAAGTTGTGGATTATAAAGGAAAACTTTGGAATAAGCCACATAATCATTATCTCCAGTAACCACGAAATCGTAATAACCGTCGTTATTGAAATCTCCAACTTCTACTCCACCGCCAGACAAACCTTCGTCCTCGATTTTATTTTCGGTAAAATTTCCTTGTCCATCATTGATAAAAACTGCTAAATATGGGTCATAATTTTCATCCTGAGCTGCCACTACAAAATCCTGAAAACCATCTCCGTTGAAATCTGCAAAAGACATTTTGCTGTCACTAACCGCAGGAAGTTCAGATTTCTTTACCAAAGTTCCATTTTCATTAATATAAACAGAGAAAGTACCTTCGTAATCGGCATTATATCCGTTGACGATTAAGTCTAACTCATTGTCATTATTGATGTCAATCACTTTAAAACTACCATTTTGTGTTCCTGCCGCCCAAGCTTCGTTTTTTTGAAAACCTTGTGAATTATTAAGATATAAATCCAAATCGTGTGTAAAACCAACGTCTTCAACATACTGAGTTCCATTAACTGCATAATCCTGTTTTCCATCGTGGTTGAAATCAAAAACATCTAAACCGCCATAGATTTTACCGGCAGCATTATCCATCAACGTGAAACCAGAACCTGTATTTTTCCATCTATATTGTTGATAATTCACGATATCATTATAACTTAAACCAGTTGTGATAACGTCCAAAAGTCCATCATTATCAAAATCAATGAATTTAACAGCACTCAAATGAACTGAATTATCTCCAAAATCTTGAATAGACGAAAATGTTCCGTTTGTATTTTTGTAAAGACTATTGGAAGTCGTATCCACATTAGTATCTCCATCAGCATCTATCGCACCAGTGAAGAAGATGTCCTGAAATCCATCATTATCAACATCTGCAACTGCCGCTGCAGAATAGAAATAATTTTTAAGATTGGGCTGAGAAATTTCTTCAAAACTTTGTGCGTTGCTAATCATAGCAGATAAGAAGAAGAGAAGAACGTAAAACTTTTTCATAATAATTTTATTTAGAATAATTAAAAATTACTTCGCAAAAGTATAGAGTTCTTCTCACCAAAAAGTATTTTGGAATATGATATTTATCTTGTTTTGGAGAAAATTAACTTGGGTTCAGAAAAAGAGAATTACGAAATTTCGAAAATTCTACTCTCTTCGTTGATGCGTCTCACAACGTTTTCTGTTCTTTCTTTATGAGTATCTGTAATGAAAATTTGTCCAAAGCTTTCTTTATTGACTAACTCTATCAATTGAGAAACTCTTGTGTCATCTAGTTTGTCGAAAATATCATCTAAAAGGAGAATTGGAGATTTTCCTGTTAATTCTTTGATTCGGTTGATTTGAGCTAATTTTAATGAAATTAAGAATGATTTCTGTTGACCTTGAGAACCAATCTTTTTGATTGAATTTCCATTCATTTCAAACAACAAATCATCTTTGTGAGTTCCTTTGGAAGTATAAGTCAGAGCTCTGTCTTTATCAATTGAACTTGATAAAAGTTCCTTAAAAAATCTGTCAGGCTGAGCGGAGTCGAAGCCATCCAAAAGATGAGATTCATAAATGACATTTACGATTTCTTTTCCGCCTGAAATGATTTCGTAAAAATGCTGAACGATTGGATTCAGTTTTTCAACAAAATCTTTTCTTTTTTCAAATATTCGAGTTCCGAAGTTTGAAATTGGGTCATCATAAATCTCCAAAGAATCTTTATCAAAGGTTCTGTTTTTTGCAAAATATTTCAACAACGCATTTCTCTGCTGAATCGTTTTCTGATACTGAATCAAATCAAAAAGATAAGAAGAATCCGTCTGAGAAATCATCGCATCCAGAAACTTTCTTCTACTTTCTCCAGAATCCGAAATCAAATTGGAGTCATAAGGCGAAATCATCACACTCGGCAGATAACCAATGTGGTCAGCTAATCTATCGTAAGATTTATCATTTTTCTTAATGACTTTTTTGGATTCCTTTGGTTGAAGGATTTTGATAATATCTTCTTTTTCTTCATTTTGAATTTCGGACTCAATCACAAAGAAATCTTCCTCAGATTTCACATTATTAAGGTCAGAATTTCCGAGGAAACTTTTGCCAACAGACAAATAATGAAGCGCATCCAGAATATTGGTCTTTCCTACTCCATTATTACCTACAAAACAGTTGATTTGAGGCGAAAAATCAAAAGATTGCTCCGAGTGATTTTTGAAATTGATGAGTGAAAGTTTGTTGATGACCATTCTTGAAATTGATTTTACAAAAATCGTTTAAAAATAAAAGCTTTCAAAATTTATTATTAAAAAAGAATTTAGTTCCCAAAATTCACAAAGTGCGGAATATCTGTTCCAAAATTATTCAATGGCAAAACATTATTTCGGTTGCTATTAAAATCAAAAACCGAGTTATTATCAAAAGGAACACGAGGATAATAAGTAAAAGAAATCTGAATTCTGTTAAAAACCAAATAAGGATTGTTAATCAAAACTCCAATTCCGATTTTTGTATTAGCAGTAGTCTTTAGTAATTTATCATCAGGCATTCCCAGCCAACCTACCGCAGTCGTCAAATAAGGACTAAAGTGGAAATTTTTCCAAGTTTTATTAACAAAAAGTTGAAGTTGATATCTCAAAACCAATTTCTTTGTTCCGATGTAATCTGCATTATAAACAGGAAAATCTTCAGCCGAGGAAAGGTTGATTCTGTCTCTGTAAGAATAGTTATGTTGAGGATTTCCAAGTGCTAAAGTCGGAGAAAAGAAATGTCTTGCCTTAGCAAATTTCCAATCCATTAGATTTGTGAAATAAGTTCCGTCCAATCGGAAAGATTCTCGGTTTTGGCTGTCTTCATTAAAGAATCTTCCAAACTGGGCCTTAATATTAAAATAACCAATCTTAGTAAAGTCGCCATATGAACCCGAAATACCAGCGTAAGGCATCACTTCATTACTTCTTGACAACACTCCAGCTGTTAGGCTGAGCGTATTTCCGTAAGCTATATCTTCCGGCAAATCATATTGGAAAATATTTTTCTGAACCGAAAATTTTCTCTGAATAAACCCAGCAGACATCAAAAAGCTACTGTAAGAACGGAAATACCCAAACTGGTCAATATAAGGACTATCTTTATATTGATAATTTTGAAAACGACCAATTAAAGCAATATTACTAGAGATTTTTTCATCTGGATTAGATGAAACCGGAATCTGATAACCACCCCACAAATCCTGACTGTAAACTTTGATTTGAACTTCAGGAAAAGTGGTATCTGTTTCTATCGGAAGAAGAACATTTCGCATAAAATATTCGAAAGTAAAACCACCAGCCCATTTTGTTAATGGTGAGAAAAAATCTCTTTTTACGTTGAAATTGATTCTTTCATTTTTAGCAAAATCACGTTCACCCAAAACCTGAGCATTGATGTAAGAACCAAAAAGATTATAAGCCGTATAACTTCCGTACATATAATCCTGTTTTTCCTTAGAATCGTTTCTGTAAAGAAAATCCGCTTCGTGACCAAGTCCAAGGAAATTTTCTTCTGTTACTCCAAGTCCAATTTTACTTCCGGAATAACTCACTCTCGGCTTTAAACTCCAGGAATCGAGGACTTTTACTACAACATCAATAGAATCTTTGGTAGAAGTGCTGTCGGAAACACTTATATTAACTCTATTTACAAAAGGCATTGTTCTCAACAAACGTTCGGATTCGTATAACTTTTGTGCATTATATTCTTCGCCTTTTTTAAATAATAAATAATTATTAACCGTCGAAACTCTTGTGTTGGAATGAAGATGATTCGTGAACCAATCGTACCATTTGGACTTTTCTTTTTTGTCTTTGGAACCGTATCCAAAAGGGTCAATGGTTTCAATTTTTATATTTCGGATATACCTTCCGTCGTAAGTTTCCTGAGATTGTTTGTCTGTCCTGGTTTTTACAGAAGCCGAATCCGCTTCGCGACGAAATATAAAACGATGAATGAATTTAGTAACTTTTCTTTTATCAGAAAACTCCTCGATTTTATAATAAAGCGAGTCTTTTCCTTCCTGAGCATTAGCAAAAGAAAAGCAACTTAAAACGAAAATAAAAATCAGAATCGATTTGTTCATCAATAATCGGAAAATTCAACAAAATCTGTTTAGCAATTTACAAGCCAATGCACGAAAAGCCATAACAAAGGTAATCCGCTACAACTCTCTACCCAAAAAGAAAAGTATGATTCTTGATTGCTATTTTCAGAAAAATAAATCAATATAAATGTGATAATTATCGTCAAGAAAAAATAAATTCCAAATTCTAAATCAAGGTAAAAAACACTCAACAACCCAGAAATAAAAATCAACAGATAAGCCAGAAATTTGGTTTTTTGAACGCCAATCAAAATCGGAAAAGTAACGACATCATCACTTTTCATATCTCGGATATCAAAAGGTAAAACCAATGCCGAAATGAATAACCACAAAATTAAAAAAATCGGCCAATTAAATTCAGGAAGAATCAACCAAGAATTAATCAAAGCCCAAGTCAATCCAACATAGAAAACCTTTAATAAAGGGATTTTCCGAATAAATTTCTCCAGAAAAAAAGAATTGTAAAGCAAACCGAGAATCACAATAATTGCCCATTTCAAAAGTCTGTATTCATTATGATTTTTAAGAATGAGAATCACGCTGATAATTCCGCAAATACAATTGAAAATCAGAATCTTAAAAAACTTCTTTTTGTCGTACTGATATTTGGTATAAAGATAACCGCTGAAATAAGTAATGAAAATCAATAGCAAAGTCGGCCAACGGAATATCTTTTGCTCCAGCATAAAAAAACCAGCCAGAAAAGTTCCCATTAATGAAACATAAACCTGACTGTCAATGAGATATTTTTTTGCTAAATTTAAAATCGACATTTTACTTTAACAAATGTCGGAAAAATTGTTCTAAATAAATGAAATCTTCAAAACGTTAAATTTCAAAAAAATTATTTCCATTTCCAACCTTACGATAAAATAATGCATCTTTATAAAGTGATTCATTCACTCATTTAAAAAAATAAAAGACATATATGAAAATCCTAAAATCCTTATTAGTATTCTTATTGATATTTGCTACTATGAATTTTTCCGCACAAAACTACTACGACCAACAATGGAAAAAAATCGAAGACAATTATAAAAAAGGAACTTACAAATCCAATCTTCCGATTATTCTGGAAATACAAAATCAAGCTTTGAAAGACAATAATGCTATACAAATTATCAAGTCTCTGAAAGCTGAATTCAGTATTACAAAACAGACTTATGATGATACGAAGAATGACGAAAATTCTAAATTCTTTGCGAAACTTCAAAGCACAGAAACCAAATTGAAAGGTGATGAAAAGCAATTGTTTCATCTTCTGACTTTGGAATTCATCAAAGATTATTATCAAAATAATTCTTGGAAAATCAATCAAAAAACCAATATTGATAACGCTGATTTGTCACAAATTGAAACTTGGAGCAAGTTGGATTTCAAAAATTATTTGTCGAAGAATTATTCAGAATTAGAAAAAGAAAATTCTGTTTTGAAGAAAATATCGATGCAGAAATACAAGGAAATCTTTGACGAATCTGATAATCTAGACTATTTTCCGACACTTTCCGATTGGTATAATTACAATTATATTGAGTTCTTAAGAAATCAAAACCTCTTTACTCCGAATGAATTAAAAGTCAATTCGACAAAAATCAATGGCATTTATGATTCGGAAATCACTTCACTTTCTGGTAATTCTCAATTGTATTTCAAACATCAAAAAATCAATTATAATTGTGAATTCAATAATTGCAAAGACAAATTTGAAAAACTTGAAAAACTGGTTGAAGACGAATCTGTAAAAGGCGATTACAAAGTCTTGATTATCGATGATATGATTGAAATTCTTCAGCAAAAACAGGATTACAAACTGGCTCTGATTTGGATTAATGATGCAAAAGAAATGTTTCCAAAATCTAAGTTTCTAAGCAATATTACCAACAAAGAAAATCAGATTAAAAATCCTCAGCTTAATCTATTTTATGAGAATGAAACTCAATCCAACAAAACGATTCACATTGTTGCAGAAGGAAAAAATGTTCAGCAATTTTCTTTGAATATTTATGAAGTCAAAGATGATGCACAAGGTTTTCTGAATCAAGTTTTTGATTCCTACAAAACACCTTTTGCGAAAGTCAAAAAAACGTTGGTAAGAAAAGACCAATTCACACTTCCAGAATCTTTTGATTTCAAAACTCACAAAACATCTTTGGAACTGAAAGCACTACCAGCAGGGATTTATTTGGCTGAATATGTTGTAGAAAATTCGGTTCAAAGAAGTTTCTATTTGATTGTTTCTGATTCGAAAATTATTTATTCTAAAAAAGGTATTCTTCGAAACTCTCAGAATGATAATTTAAACGACCAAAATATTCTAAAACTCGTAAACAATGAAAACGGAAAAGCTTTCTCCAATGAAAATCTCCAAATCATTGAATATGTAAGGGGAAAATCAGTTCTGAATTACACTTTGAAAACTGACAAATCTGGAGATTTTCAATTCCCTATGTCTGATGATAAGGAGTATTATAGAAACTATCTCGTCAAAAACGGAAATAATTATTCTATTATAAATGTTAATAGCTACGATTATGGTATAGATAAATCTAAGAATCAAGAATCTGCACAAGTTTTCCTTGACAGAAAAATCTACCGACCGGGGCAAATCATTTATTTTAAAGTCATTGCAACAGGAATTAATGTTGAAACTCAGAAAGTAAAAACTCTGGAAAAAGTTCCGTTGAATATTACTTTGAACGATGCTAATGGTGAAGAATTACAGACTTTGAAATTGACAACCAACGAATTTGGTTCTGTTAATGGAAGTTTTACGCTTCCTAAAAATAAGCTGAATGGAAATTTCAATATTGAAGTTGATAATGATGATGATAATTCTGGTTATCATATTTCAGGCTATACAGATTTCAATGTTGAGGAATATAAACGTCCGAAATTTGAAGTCACTTTTGACCCGATAAAAGACGAATACAAATATGGCCAAACCATTGAGCTGAAAGGAAAAGCAATGATGTTTTCCGGCGTTCCTTTGAGTAATTCTACAGTCAATTATGAAATCAAAAAACAGAATATCCGTTGGAGATATTTCTGGTGGTATCCTCGTGAAAACGATAACGAAAACTCAATTCTTGGAGATATAAAAACCAACGAAAAAGGAGAATTCATCATCAAAATTGAGTTAAAAAAAGATGAAACGCTGGAAGGAATTCAGATTGATAATTATGTAATTAATGCTTCTGTGACGGACATTAATGGAGAAACTCAATCTGCCAATACGAATGTGAAAGTGGCTTCAGTTTCTCATTATATTACTGCGAATGAAATTGGAAATACTTTTTCCGACGAAACTGTAAAACTGAATGTTGACACCAAAAATTACAACGACCAAATTCTGAAAAAATCTTACACCGTAAAACTGGAAAAACTGGAAGAACCAAAACAGATTTTCAGAGAGAATTTTGCTTCCGTTGTTCAGGATTTGCCAAAACTTTCTAAGGAAGAATTTGTACAAAAATTTCCTCACGACAGATTCGATAAAAATGATGATGTGAAGAATTGGAATGTTGAAAAGGTTGTTATTGAAAGGCTTCGAGAGCCTCAGCCTGACAATTCTAAATTAGATTTGGGAAAATTAGAAGCTGGAACTTACAAACTCCAATTTTATAACATCGAAGGAAACGACACAATAAAAACTGAGCAATTCTTCAAAGTTTGGGATAAAAAATCGTTAGGGCAAAATCAAAATCCATTCTTGGAAGTGATTAAACCAACGCAGGATTTCAAACGAGGAGAAAAAGCAAAAGTGTTTGTTTATTCTGTGATTCCAGATGCTTTGGTCAACATTTTCATTCAAAATGGGAAAGGAGAAACTGTTACCGAAACCAAATCTTTCAAAAGTGGAATTTTGGAATATGAAACTATGATTCCGAAAGATGAAAGTATCTCGAGAGTGAATTTACAATTCCAATTGGTTGCATTTAATGATGTAAAAACCGAATCTGTTGATTTGAAAATCGCGGACAGCAAAGATGATTTGAAAATTGAAACCATAACTTTCCGAGACAAATTACAACCTGCACAAAAAGAAAAATGGACGATAAAAATATCTGACGCTGATAAAGAAAAAATCAATGCAGAAGTTCTAGCAAATATGTACGACAAATCGCTTGACCAATTTGCGTCTAATTCTTGGAATTGGCAGGGATTCTATTCTCCTTTTTATCAAAGTTCTTATGAATTGAGAAATGGACTAGAACAACAATATTATAATAAGAGATTTGAATTTTTGAAGAATTATGATATTAATTCGCCACAATTTAATTGGTTTGATGGAAGGCTTTATAATATTGACAATGTTTTGAATGGAAGAGTTGCAGGATTGAATGTTGTTCAAGAAGGTGTAAAATCGGCATCGTACGCTCCAGCTCCTCCTCCATCTGCTAGCAGAGTAATGACAAAGGCTAAAATTTCTGTAAATCAGGTTTATGAGGATGTTATGGAAAAAGACTCCAATGGTAATGTAACCAAAATAAACGGTCAAAATGTGAATAGGAGAAAAGAAGAGAATCTAAACAAAATCCCAGTTCGTCAAAACCTCAACGAAACAGCCTTTTTCTATCCTAATCTTCTCACAGACAAAGACGGAAATGTAAGTTTTGAGTTTACGTCTCCGGAAGCTTTGACACAATGGAAAGTAATGTTTTTAGCTCATACAAAAGATGCAAGAAGTGCAATTTTGGAAAAATCTGTCGTAACACAGAAAGAATTTTCTATCACACCAAATTATCCAAGATTCTTGCGAGAAGGTGACGAATTGAATCTTCAGACTAAAATCTCAAGTCTGGTCAATCAAAAATTAAATGGTTTTGCACAATTGCAAATTTTGGATGCTTTTACTAATGAAGATATTTCAGATAAATTCGGAATTAATCAATTGACTGCAGTTTCAGGATATAACAAAGAACAATCTTTTTCATTAGCTGAAAATGGAAATACGTCAGCAACTTGGAAATTGAAAGTTCCAAATAATGTTTCTTCAATTATCATTAAAATCGTTGCGAAAGCTGGCAATTTCTCAGACGGTGAACAAAAAGCAATCGCCGTTCTTCCAAACAGAATGTTGGTGACAGATGCGCTTCCGATTTTTGTAAAAGAAGGACAGACGAAAACTTTCACTTTGGAAAATCTGAAAAATTCTGATTCTAAAACATTAACCAATGTTTCCAATACTTTGGAATTAACAACCAATCCGATTTGGGAAATTATGTTTGCGCTTCCAAGTTTGAAAGATGATACTAACAATTCAGCAGATGTTGTTTTCAACAAATGGTTTGCGGATGTTTTGGCTTCGGAGATTTTCAAAGCGAATCCGAAAATGAAAACTGTTTTTGATGAATATCAATCCAAAGGTTTATTGACTTCGAATCTTGAGAAAAATCAGGAATTGAAACAATTATTATTGGATGAAACGCCTTGGGTTTTGGAATCGAAAAATGAAACGGAACAAATGCAGAAACTGGCAAGATTATTCGATGCGAATACAATGCGAAATTCAATCCAAAATGATTGGTCAGAATTAGTAAAATTACAAAATCCCGATGGTGGATTCAGTTGGTATCAAGGTTATCCAAGTTCTTATTATACTTCACTTTATATTTTGAAAAATCTTGGTAGAATCAATGAATGGCTGAAAGGAAATCTTTCTGATTATCAAAGTTCCGAACAAAAAGAAATGGTCAAAAAACTGGTTTCTTATGTGGATAATGAAGTGAATAAATATGTAGATATTTTCAATGCAAGACCTCAAAATCATTTATCAAATTATGTTTTGGATTATCTTGATACAAGACACTATTGGGAAAAAGAATATCCATTAAAAGGTAAGCCAGCAACTTTGAAAACTGTTATAATTTCTGAAGTTAAAAAAGCAAAAATTACTGATTTTACTTTCTTTGGATTGCATCGTTCTGCTTTATTATTCAACAATTATGGATTGAAAGATGTTTCGAAAAAACTGATGACTTATCTTAAAGAAACATCAACTCAATCAGAAACTCAAGGTGTTTATTGGAAACAAAATTTGAATGATTGGGGTTGGTATTCTTCTAAAACTGTGAATCACGCCGGAGCAATTGAAGCGTTCCAAAAATTAACACCAACTGATGAAACTTTTATTGAAGAAATGAAAATCTGGTTGATTACTCAGAAAGAAGTGAATTCTTGGGGAAATTCCAGAGGGACAGCGGAAGTTATATTTACGATTTTGAATTCAGGAAAATCCTGGACTTCTAATGAAAGTGACAAAGCTGAAATCACTTGGGGTGGAAAATCATTAAATCCTCAAACGCAAGCGACTGGTTACGTCAAACAAACTGTAACTTCTGACAATCTCGATAAAAACCTTTCAACAGTTACAATCAAAAAAGAAAGTACTGGCAATGTTCAAGGAGGACTGTTCTGGCAATATTATGAAGACCTTGATAAAATAAAATCTTCAGAAAGTTATATTTCGATTTCTAAGGAATTGTATAAGAAAGTGAAAACCGAAAATGGAGAACAATTAATTAAAATCAATGAAAATTCGCCAATCAAAGTTGGAGATAAAGTCACTGTAAGAATGATTCTGAACACCGACAGAAATATGGAATTCATTCATCTAAAAGATATGAGAGCGGCAGGTTTTGAACCCTTGGATGTGATTTCCGGTTATCAATGGAAAAATAATCTAGGATATTATCAATCTACAAAAGACGCTTCCACTAACTTCTACATCGAATATATGCCAAAAGGAAAATATGTCTTCGAATACGATTATGTTGCGAATGCAAGTGGAAAATTCTCAAACGGAATTACAACTTTACAGAATTACTACGCTCCGCAAATGAGTGCACATACTCAGGGAACGAAAGTTTTGATTTCCGAAGAATAATAAATTCAGGATATAATTAAAAAAGAGGTTGTAAAATTTTGCAACCTCTTTTATGTTAATATGAATACAATCGACAAAATGATTCTCACAATTATCGAATGAATTGCATATTTTTTCTTATTTTAGCAAAAAAAAGCACGAAATCAATATTTATTTTATGCTTTTTTTTATTTACTCACCATTTCATTATCAAAATATCAAATCCAATTATTATTAAATATACTTTGAAATATTATGGATTGGATGAAAGAAATGATATTGATATTAATTTTATCAATTTTAATTTATCCAGCATTAACAATCAAATTAAAAAAATTGCACTAGCATAAAATTCAAAAAATAGAAAAATTAAATATTTTAACAATGAACAAAAAATTACTATTTTCAGTAGGCGTAATGTTCTCGGGAATGCTCTTCTCGCAGAAAAATTACTGGAAGCAAGTTTCAGCTGTTGACAACAGGCTACCTGTTTATGACAAAACTGCAACACCTTCAAAGTACAAATTGTATCAGCTAAATGTAGATGATATAAAAGCAGACCTTGTAAAAGCCCCAAAACGCTTTTCTAATGATGAATCATTGGTATTAAAATTCCCAACAGCAGAAGGAAAGTTAGTGGATTATGTGATCCAAGAAGCTTCTGTCATGGATCCTGTTTTGCAGGCAAAATATCCTAATTTGAGATCATATCTAGGATATGAAAAAGGAAATTCGGGAAATTCTATCCGTTTCAGTGTTTCACCTTATGACGGTGTGAACGTCATGTATTACAATTCTGGAAAAACGGCATATCTAGATGCTTATACTCAGGACAAATCTACTTACATGGTCTATAACCGTGAAGATCTTGGAGCTAATTTGGAAGGATTTATTTGTGGATATAAAAATTCTGAGGAAGAAAATGCTATATCAGATCCAACACCACAATCTTTGGTACAAGATGGACAATTCAGAAATTATCGTCTTGCATTAGCTACGACGATGGAATATTCCAGATACCATATCAACAGAGCAGGTCTAAGTGGGGGAACAATAGCTCAAAAGAAGGAAGCTGTTCTTGCTGCTATGAATACAACTATGACAAGAGTAAATGGCGTTTACGAAAAAACCATCTCTCTTACAATGACTATGATAGCAAACAATGATGTTTTACTTTCAATTGATGTGGATGCTTATGGCCCTGGATTCACCAATACTGATGGGTATGCTCTTCTTGATGAGAATCAAGCGTTCATAGATGCAACAATTGGAAGCTCGGCATATGATATCGGACACATCTTCAGTACTGGAGGTGGGGGCGTTGCTCAGTTAAGATCACCATGTACGACGAGCAAAGCGCGCGGAGTTACAGGTCGTTCTGCGCCTAGAACTGATGCATTTGACATCGACTATGTCGCTCACGAAATGGGACACCAATGGGGAGCACAACATACCTTTGACAACTCTTGCAGCAACAACAGAAGTGCATCTACTTCTGTAGAACCAGGAAGTGGTAGTACAATCATGGCATATGCAGGAATATGCGCACCAAACATCCAAAGCAATAGTGATGCATATTTCCATGTAGTCAGCGTTAACCAAATGTATAGTAATATTACTACCGGTACAGGTGCAGGATGTGCAGTGAAAACAGCTAATAATAATCAGGTTCCTGTAATCCAGACTTTGACCAATTATTCTATTCCTTATGGAACTGCATTTGTTTTGACTGGAACTGCAACAGATCCGGATGGAGATGCTTTAACATATCTTTGGGAACAAACCAACACAAGAACTACAACGACATCTACAGCTCCTACTGCAACACAAGCTTCAGGATCGGTATTCAGATCTTACACACCTACAGTATCCAACTCTCGTTACTTTCCAGTAATGTCTGCAGTTGCTGCTGGAAATCTTGCTCCAACTTGGGAAGTAATCCCAACTATTGAAAGAGACCTAAACTTCTCTCTTTTTGTAAATGACAACAAAGCAACAGGAAATCAAGCATCTAGAGCTAACATGATAGTTAGTGTTACAGGAACAGGACCATTCAAAGTAACTTCACAATCTGCTGCTGCTAATTATAATGGAGATTCATCTCTTGCTGTAACTTGGGATGTAGCAGGTACTACAGCCTCTCCTATCAACACACAAAATGTTCAGATCTTGTTATCATCAGACAATGGACTAACATATCCTACAGTTCTTGCCGAGAGCGTTCCTAATACTGGAACTGCGAACGTAACGCTTCCAAATGAAGACAATTCCAATGCAAGAATCATGGTAAAAGCAGTTAACAATATTTATTTCGCTGTTAATGCTACGAGATTTAACATCAATAAAGTTCTTGCTGTAAACGAAACAGCTTTCAACAAAGGTTTTGCAATCTATCCAAACCCAGCCAAAGGAGAAGTAAACATCTCTCTAAGTAAAGCCACAAAAGGAGCTACTTATCAGATTATTGACCTTTCTGGAAAATTAGTTTCAAACGGTTCTTTGGAAAATGA
This sequence comes from uncultured Weeksellaceae bacterium, assembly GCA_963530025.1. Taxonomy (GTDB): domain Bacteria; phylum Bacteroidota; class Bacteroidia; order Flavobacteriales; family Weeksellaceae; genus Epilithonimonas. The sequence continues at coordinate 169,624 of CAUSBY010000001.1, read as the reverse complement.
AAAAACCCAAGTGAACATCTCTAATTTGAAAACAGGAACTTACAGAATTGTAATTTCTAACAACGGAGAAACAACTAGTAAAAATCTTATTGTTAAATAATCAATAAGACTATAAAAACAAAAACCAACTTCTTTCGAAGTTGGTTTTTTTATGTTCAAAAAATTAATTTAAATCAAATTAAAATCCATATTGCAATCCAATCTGGAAACCACTATTTCTAAGTTGTTTATCACTATTATTCCAGCTTGTAGAACCACTTTTCTTGATATCAGTAAATCCAATTACATATCTAGCGCCAATTGCCATATTATTGAATTTGAATCCAAGTCCAATTCCTCCACTCAAATCTAATTGATTGTAAGCATCTTTATCCTTTTCGATAATAGTTTTGCTATCACTTTCATATTTGTTCTTATTACCAACCAAAACGCCAAACTGAGGTCCACCTTCTACATAAAACTTAGGAATCAACTCAAACTGAAACATAATTGGCATGGATACATAATTAAGATTCAAAGTATGGGAAGTCTTTCCATTTTCGTATTTCACACCCATGTTGTTATAAATCAATTCCGGCTGGATACTCAGCACCGCATTTACAGGAGCATTCATATAAGCACCTACATAGAAACCAATTTTAGAATTTTTATCTCCCCAGCTATTCTCCTTACTGATTGTAGAAATATTAGCACCTCCTTTTACTCCAAATGATTGCGAATAAGCCAAAGACATAACAGTCAGCCCCAACAATCCAAAAATTTTCTTCATATATAATTGTTTATGAATAACAAAAATATAAATTATAAAGCAAAAAAGACCGAAACAATCGGTCTTTAAGAATATTTAATATTTTGTGATTTATTAGAATTTGAAATAAACTCCGGCTTGGAAAGTATTATTTCTGTTTTTGTTTCCATCATTTTGCAATGAAGTATTACCGTCTTCGTTATTATTTTTTTTGTTGATATCAGTGAAACCTGCTACATATCTAGCATTAATACCAAAATTTGGAGTGATATCATAACCAAGTCCTAAAGCCGCTCCCATATTAAATCCTGAAAAAGAATCTTTCATATCTTCAGAAGTATTTGTTGAAGAATCTTCTGGTGAACCATTGACATAAGTTGTATTGATATCTTTTGCTTTTGCACTAGTCAAGAAACCAAATTCTGGACCTGCTTCTATATAGAAAGCTGGCGTTGCTCTGAACTGAAACATAATTGGAACTGTTATGTAATCAAGATTTAGCTTTGCTGTTGATCTAGCCTCATATGTATTTCCTAACACAGTTCCTGAAACACTATTTGTGATTTTTGAACCCATTTGGCTATACATTACCTCTGGTTGGATACTGAACATTTCTGAAACGGGAATGTTTGCAAAAACACCACCAGCAAAACCAACTTTAGATTTTGCATCATCATAGCCATCATCAGAAATTGAAGCTACGTTTATTCCACCTTTAATACCAAACTTTGGAGTAATCTGAGCAAATGCAAATGTTCCAGCTACAAGACCTAATCCTAAAAATAACTTTTTCATAATTTCAAATTTTTAAATTTTTGTTTTACGGAAAGGATACTTCCAAATTCTTTGCCAAAAAAATAAAATCAAAAGCTATTTTCAGAAAATAAAATTATAAATAATTAATTATGAGTGAATTAAAAACACTATTTAATAAATAAGAATATTAATTAGAATTGATATTTTTATAGAAATCTAAGGCTAAAATGATTTGTTCAGCACTTAATTTTTGGTCAAAAAGGCAAGAACCAACTCCATTGATTAATGAGAAATTGATATTTCCATCTTGATTTTTCTTGTCATTAAACATCAAATCTATGATTGCTCCATTTTTAAATTCTGATATATCAATGTAAGGGAAAAATCTTTGAATCTTAGCAATAATGGTTGATGAAACTTGAACATCTATCAAACCTGCAAGTAAAGCTAAATGCGTCTCACAAATCATTCCGAGAGCAACTGCTTCACCGTGAGGAATTAATTCTCCTTTTTTCATAAAAAGACTTTCCACAGCATGCCCAATTGTATGACCAAAGTTGAGAATCTTACGGACATTTTCTTCTTTAAAGTCTTTTGTCACCACTTCATTTTTGATTTCCATACTCCTATTAATGAAAGGCGCAATATCTTCCGGTGTAATTTTAAATAATGAACTAAGGTCATTCCAATGATTAGAATCTGCAATTAATCCGTGTTTCAGCATCTCTGCAAAACCACTTCTTAATTCTTCGAATTTTAAAGTTTCTAAGAATTTTGGATAAAAGAAAATTCCTTCCGGCAAAGCAAAAGTTCCGATGATATTTTTAAGATACTGATGGTCGATTCCTGTTTTTCCGCCAATTGACGCATCACACATCGACAGCAAAGTTGTGGGAACATTAATGAACTTGAAACCTCTTTTATAAGTTGAAGCCACAAATCCACCCAAATCCGTCACAACGCCTCCGCCAAGATTAATTAGAAGTGATTTTCTATCAGCTTCCATTTCTGAGAAGATTTCCCAAAGCTGAGTTGCTGTTCCTATATTTTTATTTTCTTCACCAGCTTCAATCTCAATAACCTCGAAAGGCGCATCGGTTTCCAGATTCGAGAGTAAAATTGGCAGACAATAGTCGTGTGTATTTTCATCAACCAGAATAAAAATTTTACTCGGACTGATTTGACTTATATATTCATTAAGACTTGTGAAATCTTTATCCAGTTCTTTTATCATAACCAAAATTTTAACAAAAGTAAGAACAAATTAGCAATATTCGGTTCTTGTTTGGTGACGAATTGCTCGCAGCCCGACTTGAGCGGAAATCCTTTTTACGCAACGTAGTGGAGTAAAAAGATTGGGAGCGGAAGGCGGATTAAGCTGCCCAAATCAATATTTCAATGTTGTAAAATAAAAAAGAGAAGCAATTGCCTCTCTTTAATCTATTGTTTTGAAATATAATCTTGTAATTCCCTAGCAGAACTTTGAAATTGAAATGCAGGATAAACCACAAAATAATTAACCGGATCCACGCATCTGGAATAAGAATATTTGGCAACCTCAACTCTATCTTTGTCATAAGTCAAAGCTTCGAGAAGGGATTTTATCTGCTCAGATGTTGCCATGGCATTTCTTAATTGTTGTTTGATAACGGAAACTTTATCATCAGCAAATTTGGTATTTTTAACGACCTGTAAAAATGCATTAAAACTTGCACTATTCATCACATTTCCATAATAATTTCCTTGATTATTTCCATTGTAACCGCCTTGATTTCCTATTCCGTAATATGGGTCCCATTGTCCAGAATTACCATTATTGTACGGAGAATTCCACATATCATTCCAGATATCGCCATAATTACCGTAAGCTTGGTTTTGAAGCTGATAAGTTCCCAACAGATATAATCCGCGATTGCTAAAGAAATCCAAGACCAATCTGGAATTGTTTCGAACATTGATTCTTGTTCTATAAAGCAAATATCCGTTTGCATAAACAGAAATCGGAACCAAACCTGGAATGATATCAAAAAATCTGTATTTTCCAGAAGAATTAGCAGACATCTGGTCACCAACTTCAACTGTGTAAAAACCTCGCTCAGGAATTCTCAAGAATATCTCCGCATAACCATAACCGTAATTTTGATTCCAATCGTAGCTTGGATTTGGTCTATTGTTGGGAATATTATTGTTATTATTGGGATTTGTTCTGTAATTTGAATTATCTAATGTCCCGTTTCCTCTTTTTCCAGATGTTTCTGGTTTTCGAGTCTGCATTTCGCTTTTAGAAGCTTCATTTTTCAGAAGTTCGCCAGCTTTTCCTGCTTCTTGAGCAAAAGTCACTAAACTCAAAAGAACGACACAAGTAGTAAATATTTTTTTCATAGTTAATAATTTATTTTATAATATCCAGTCTAATTCTACAAATATGCCAAATTATCAATTAAAATAACAATTTCAGTAAATAAAAATTTAAACCACTGAATATAAACTAATTAAAATAAAAAAGAGAAGCAAAATTGCTTCTCTTTCTAAATATATTGATGTAAAATCTTACATATGAATCGAACGCTTTCCAGTCGCATCCAAAGCAGCTTCCTTTACCGCTTCTGCATAAGTTGGGTGCGCGTGAGAACTTCTTGCGATGTCTTCTGCACTTGCACGGAATTCCATTGCGATAACGCCTTCTGCAACCAAATCCGCAGCTCTAGCTCCAATCATATGGAAACCTAGAACTTCGTCAGTTTTTTCGTCAGCAATGATTTTCACAAATCCGTCTGTATCTCCACTTGCACGGCTTCTTCCCAAAGCTCTCATTGGGAAATTTCCAACTTTATAAGCAACACCTTCAACTTTCAATTGCTCTTCTGTTTTACCAACTCCAGCAACTTCCGGCCAAGTGTACACAACTCCAGGAATCAAGTTATAATTGATGTGAGGTTTCTGTCCAGCTAAAATCTCAGCAACCAAAGTTCCTTCTTCTTCAGCTTTGTGAGCCAACATTGCACCTGCAACAACGTCTCCAATTGCATAGATATTAGAAACATTAGTCTGAAGATGGTCGTTTGTTTTAACTCTGCCTCTTTCATCAAGCTCTATACCAGCTTTTTCTAATCCAAGTCCGTCTGTGTAAGGTCTTCTTCCAACAGAAACCAGAACATAATCACTTTCGTAAGTTACTTCTTCGCCTTTCTTATTTTTAGCTGTTACTTTTACAGAATCTCCGTTTCTCTCCACTGCAGAAACCGCTGTGGAAAGCTCGAATTTCATTCCTTGTTTTCTGAGAACTTTTTGTAATTCTTTAGATAAACTTCCGTCCATTCCTGGAATGATTTTGTCCATAAATTCAACCACAGTCACCTGAGAACCCAATCTCAAATAAACAGAACCAAGTTCTAATCCGATAACTCCACCACCGATAACAACAAGATGTTTAGGAACTTCTTTCAAATTAAGAGCTTCCGTAGAAGTAATTACTCTTTCTTTATCAAGTGTAATGAATGGCAAGCTTGAAGGTTTTGAACCTGTTGCTATGATTGTATATTTTGATTCGATAGTTTCTGATGAACCGTCGTTTTTCGTCACTTTGATTTGAGTTGCAGATTCGAAGCTTCCAACGCCTTCAAAAACAGTGATTTTGTTTTTGTCCATTAGGAAGTTGATACCTTTTGTTGTCTGCTCTACTACGCCATTTTTACGCTCAATCATTTTTGCCAAATCTACTTTCGGCTCGTTGATGATGATTCCGTAATCAGCAAACTCGTGTTTTGCTTTTTCAAAATGTTCAGAACTGTCAAGCAAAGCTTTGGAAGGGATACAACCTACGTTAAGGCAAGTTCCGCCCAAAGTAGGATATTTCTCAATAATTGCTGTTTTGAAACCCAATTGTGCAGCTCTGATTGCTGCCACATATCCGCCAGGACCAGAACCGATAACGGTTACATCAAATTGACTCATATTTTTTGTGATTATTATTCGAAATAAAATTTCCTCAAATTTACGAATTTTGGACGAATTTTGGAACTGATTTTCGTAAGATAATTAATCTCTATTTTTGCATCAGATTTTTCTAAATTCAATTATAATGTCAATCGAACAAAATTATCAAGATATATTTTCTCAGATTCCTCAAAATGTAAAACTAGTTGCAGTCTCCAAAAATCATCCTTCAGAAAAAATAAAAGAAGTCTATGATTTGGGACAAAAAGTTTTCGGAGAAAATAAAGTTCAGGAATTGTTGGAAAAACAACCCGTTCTTCCAAACGATATCGAATGGCATTTGATAGGTCATCTTCAAACCAACAAAGTCAAATATATTGCTGGTTTTGTTGCAATGATAGAAAGTATTGACAGCGAAAAACTATTGAAAGAAGTTGATAAAGAAGCTTTAAAGAACAATCGAAAAATCAACGTTCTACTTCAAGTAAAAATCGCTAAAGAAGATACCAAATTTGGATTAACAACTGACGAAGTTAAAGATATTTTCAACAAATATCTTGAAGGTAATTTTCCAAATATTGAAATAAAAGGTTTAATGGGAATGGCAAGTTTTGTAGATGATGAAACTCAAATCCGTGAAGAATTTTCTATTCTGAAAAATCTCTTTGATGAATTATCTCAATTAAAACCTTTGGAAACTCTTTCAATGGGAATGAGCGGCGATTTTCCGATTGCTATTGAATCTGGCTCTAATTCTGTAAGAGTTGGTTCTGCTATTTTTGGAGAAAGGAATTATTTCTAAACACAAAGAACACTAAGTTTTTTCACGAGGGACACAAATTATTTTCTAATTTATAATTAGTCGTGACATTCGTGAAAATATTTGTAGAATTTGTGGTTAAATTAAACTTTCATAAACCTTCATCATCTCATCAGCAATTACCTCATCGTTGAATTTCTGAACAAACTGTAATCCTTTTTCTGCACGACGATTTCTCTCAGATTTGTTTTCCCAAAGGAAAAGAATTTTAGCTTTGATATCTTCAACACTTTCTGGATTGACATAAACAGAATCTGGTCCGCCAGCTTCAGGCAGGCAACTTGTATTGCTTGTAATAACAACCGTTTCTGAGAATAATGCTTCAATAACAGGAATTCCAAAACCTTCGAAAAAACTTGGATAAATAAAAACATCTGCCAATCTATAAATCAAAGCCAATTCTTCCATAGAAACACCTTTCAAGAAAAGAACTTCTACTCCACTTTTCTTGATTTCGGATTCTACTTTTTTGACATATTTTTTCTTCTTTTTACTTCCTACAACGACTAATGGAATGTTAGTATCTTTAAGAGCTTTAACGACATTCAAAAGGTTTTTTCGGTCTTCAACAGTTCCAACATTTAGGAGAAATCTTTCCGGAAGATTGAATTTTTCTTTTACTTGATTTAAGAATTCCTGTGTTGGTTTTTCTTTGAAACTTGCGTGACAACCTTGATAAACAACATCGATTTTATCTTCTTTCACTTTCAGAAAATGAATAACATCGTCTTTTGTCTGTTGAGAAATTGCAACAATTCTATCCGAAGAATGAGCCGATTTTTTGAATTTCCAAAAGTGGATTTTCCTTTCAATCCAACTGTAATATTCAGGATATCTTTCAAAAATGACATCGTGAATGGTTACGATTTTTTTGATTGGTTTTTGATTCCATCTTAGAGGAATTTCGCCTGATAAACCGTGAAAAATATCTGCTCCAAGATTCTGAGCATCTTTTCCCATATTCAATTGTCGGGAAAATTTGCCTTTAGTTGTTGGGACAAAAGTGACATTCGGTAAAGACAAGATATGATTGACTTTTCCCGATTTGTTTTTATTAAGAAGAATGTACTGATTTTCTGGTTTTCGAGTCGCGAGTATTCGGACAATATCGCGTGCATAGTTACCTAAACCTGATGGATTGTGAAATAATCGTTTGGCGTCGTAAGCAATCTTCATTAATTTTTATTTTTTTTGAGTCCAATTTTCCAAAAAATCTCTGGTTGTAGAAAACTGATAATTATTTTTTTTTGCCCATTTTATAAAATCATCAAAACGACTTTCCATAGCTTCTGCTGTGTTTTTAAAAGTAAATGCAGGCAGTTTATATTTTGGATTTGAAATATCTGCAAATTCCCAAGGATGAAAGTAAATATTCAAAAATCCTGTCGAACTTAATGATAATTTGGACAAAAATTTATAAATCCAAAGTGGAAAGTTATGAAAACTTAGCCAAAACAACGGAATTCTAACCAACATAGAAACCGAAGCCGGAAATTGTAAAACTTTCTTCTGCCAAAAAGGTTTTCGACTAACTTTGAAGTTATTATATCTTCCTGGTAAATAAGTTGGATTGATGGATGAATTATAAAAATAACCTGCATTAGAAACCGCATCTTCCGAAACCGGGCTCATTCTCGGCATTCTAAGTCCGACTACTTTTGTATCGAATAATTTTTCTAATTCTTGTTTTGACTCAGCCAAATGTTTTTCCTCAAACTCCGAATGAAACCAAGTGTGAGAAGCCAGCTCGTGACCTTCAGCTAGTAATTGTTGAACCAAATCTTGATTATTCTCAGCAAAAACAACCGTTGAAAAAAAAGTAGCTTTGATTTGATTTTCGTTCAGAATTTTAAGAATATTTTGCAAACCTTTTCTGGAAACAGCCAATTGTTCTTCCAAAGGAATCTCGCCATTATATTCTAAAGGCATATCAAATTCTTCGATGTCGAAACTTAGTAAAATCATTAATTAATTGATATTTGCAAATGTATTAATAGATAATTGAATTTTAACGCAAAGAGTTTTAAGAAATAAGAATTATACAAGTTTCCAAAGAATCAATAAATTTATTTTATGAAGCTAATGCTGTTAACTGTCCAAATTATTAACGATTCTTTTTATTCCACCATCTTTCAAAATGGAACTTCTGAAATTAATTATTAAGCCTAGTTTAAGATTAGAAAGTTTGAGGTAAGTCAATGTTTGAGCGAAATGAACATCTATAATTTTATCTACAGATTTTATTTCAACAATTACTTTGTCATTAACTAACAAATCAATTCTAAAACCAGTTTCCATTTTTAAGTCTTTGTAAATGAACGGCCTTGGAACTTGTTGTTTCACATCAAAGCCTAATTCTTTCAAATCATAAGCTAAAGCTGTTTCGTAAACGCTTTCTAATAATCCTGGACCAATCGCTTTATGAAGCTCTATCGCAGCTCCAATAATTTTATAGGAGATTTCATTTTCGGTCATCATTTGTTTTTATTTTCACGCTAATTTAACGCAAAGAAAATGAAGAACAAAGCTTTTTTAAAGATGCCAAAGAATCGACAAGTCGATTATCAAAGTATCAATTTTATTTAAATTAAAAATAAATTTCTCCAAAATAAATTTAAAAGCGACAAGATTTTTCTTCAAGCTTCATCAATCAAATCAATTTATTGATTCTTTGGAAACTTTAATCTTAGAAAATCTTTGCGTAAAACTAAATCTTAAAAATTTTTCGAACGGATAATATAATTTGGTCGGTCTTTGATTTGTTTAAATATTTTTCCCATATAACTTCCGATAATTCCTAAAATAATCAACTGGATACCACCAAAGAAAACAACTGTCATCAATATTGAAGCCCAGCCAGAAATTTCTGTATGATTCAGAAAGGCATAAATTACATACGGAATGTAAAGTAATGACAAAAATGAAAAGAAAAATCCCAGATAAGCTGCTAAATAAAGTGGTTTCACACTAAAAGCGGTAATTCCCGTAAAAGCGAACTTTATCATTTTTCCGAGATTATATTTGCTGTCTCCTGAAAACCTGTCACCTGCAACAAAATCAATCGAATATTGTTTGAAACCAACCCACTTTATCAATCCTCTCAGAAAAATATCGGACTCTCCTGTTTTTCTAATCACATCAATGACAGAAGCATCTAACAATCGGAAATCTGAACTTCCTTTTTCCAGTTCAACATCTGATAAATTTGATAAAATGTGGTAGAAAAAATCAGACGTTTTTCTTTTGAAGAAACTTATATTTTTTGAATATTTTCTAATCGTGTAAACCACATCATAACCTTCTTCCCATTTCTTAATCATATCAGGAATCATTGTTGGCGGATGCTGCATATCAGCATCCATAGAAATCACAGCATTGCCGTCAGCGTAATCCATTCCAGCTTTACTGCATTTTGATGTCCGAAATTTCGAGAAAACTCGAGATATTTTAGCTTCGAGCAGTCCTTAGAAATCTCTTCCAAAGTCTGCTGAGTAGAATCGCGACTACCATCATTCACGAAAATGATTTCGTAATCGTAATCAGGAAGTGTAAGAAAAACTTTCTTAATCTCAGAATGAATCAAGGTCAAATTGCCTTCCTCATTATAAGCCGGTATAACTATCGATATTTTCTTCATTAATCTAGTTTATAATCTTTTTCGAAATCTCGGGTTAATAACTCGTACATCACTCTAAACCAAACAACAATACACGGAACAGCTTTCAGAGAATATTTGATAATATAATTTTCCTTCACCGATTTTGGAAATAAATCCGAGAAAGAAAAACAGGTCAAAACTATTACAAAAATCAATATTGCAATATCAATTTTACTGATATTTTTCTGCATCAGGAACCAAAGCATTACTCCTGCAACTGCAATGATGTAAGTTGGGCTTTCTGAACCCGAACTGAAAAGCACTACAAACAGTAATGTTGAGGCCAAAATCATTAACTGAAATGGTAAATGTTTATATTGCTTGATTCTGAGATATGGTAACATAAAAATGACTGCTCCAGGAATCAGAAAAACCAGATTCGAGATATTGGGATTTTGTAAAATCCTTCTCACAACGCCCATCAATGAATAATCCTGACGTGTTCCCAAAGCCTGATTTTCAAGATTTTTTCCAGACAAAGAAACGTACCAATCGATATAAGATTGAACACCAAATTTTGGACTAGAAATCAGCATTGGCAAAACAAAAAATAGAATTGCTATGATGATGAAACTTAGTATAAATTTAAATTTATTTTTAATAAAAAAGAAAGCTGATAAACCAACAATTCCATAAACTTTGACAAATGTTCCAATAAGAATCGAAAATGCAGACTGCGCTTCTTTTCTTTCGTAAATGTAAATCGCTGACAACATCAACAATCCAGTCAAAGTAATATTAAACTGAAAATAGGTCGCCGCAGTAATAAATTCCTGCAGACAAAGCCAAGCAAAAAATGATTTTTTCCTGTCAGAAAATGGAAGTTTGTAAATGGCATATAGAAAAACCAAAGTACTCGCAACGTTCCATAGAACTGCTCCGAAACCGTCTGGCATCATTGCAAAAGGCGCAATCAACAGACTGAAAAATACGCCGTAATGATTACTGTCAAAAAACAAATCGGGATATTGGAGGAAAATATTTTTCTCCTGCAAAGTGTTGTAGAAAACACCTTTAAAAATCAAGTAGTTATTATAACCGCCTGTTCCTCTTTTGTATTTGCTGTATGCAGTAAGACCTGCAACAATAATATAGATTACGAAGATGATTCTGTAATCTGAGATAAATTTTAAAAACTTTTGTTTCACAAAATGGTCATTAGTATTAGAGAACTGCCTATCAGATTTGACAGGCAGTTTTTATTTTTTCTAAATCCTAAACCGCAACACTATTTTCTCTCAACGCATCATTCAAGGATGTCTTCTTGTCTGTGGATTCCTTTCTTTTTCCGATAATCAAAGCACAAGGAACCTGATATTCTCCAGCTGGGAATTTCTTGGTATAACTTCCAGGAATCACAACTGAACGTTCTGGAACATAACCTTTTGTTTCGATTGGTTCTGGTCCTGTAACATCAATAATTTTAGTAGACATTGTCAAGCAGACATTAGCTCCTAAAACAGCTTCTTTCCCAACACGAACACCCTCTACAACAATACAACGAGAACCAATGAATGCATCATCTTCGATGATTACAGGCGCCGCTTGCAATGGTTCAAGAACTCCACCGATTCCTACTCCTCCGCTCAAGTGAACGTTTTTACCAATCTGAGCACAGCTTCCTACAGTTGCCCAAGTATCAACCATAGTTCCTGAATCTACATAAGCTCCGATATTAACATAAGAAGGCATCATAATCACACCACTCGCTACAAAACTTCCGTGTCTTGCGATAGCGTGAGGAACTACTCTTACTCCTTTTTCTGCATAATTTTTCTTCAAAGGAATTTTATCGTGGAATTCGAAAGGACCAACTTCTATAGTTTCCATTGTCTGGATTGGAAAATACATCACCACACCTTTCTTCACCCACTCATTGATTTGCCATCCGTTTTCCGTTGGTTCAGCTGTTCTCAGTTCTCCTGCATCCAGTTTCGCAACTACTTCTCTTACGGCATTTTGATATTCTTCTTCTTTCAAAAGTTCGCGGTTATCCCAAGCTTTTTCAATTTTTTCCTGTAAAGACATTTCTAAGTTATAATTGATTAATAATTGATTTTGATAAAATAAAAAAGTCCAATAAAAAATTATTGAACCTCATCATTATATCCTTTGGCAAAAATAATAAATTATAGAACACTTCTTGCAAAAAGAAATGCTTTATTCCAATAAGCTTCATTAAGTGACGAAATAATAACACCTTTGGAAGTAGATGCGTGGATAAAAGTAACTTCCCCACTATTCAGAATATCGTGAACTATCCCAACGTGAGTTACCGCAGAACCGCCTGCAGTTGCAAAAAACAACAAATCTCCTGGCCGTGCTTCAGAGATATTGATTGAGCTTCCGGATTTTCCTTGGTCTTGGGAACGTCTCGGCATTTTCATATTGTTTTCATCAAAAACTTTGCAGACCAAGCCTGAGCAATCGAAACCAGCTTTTGTATTACCAGCGTATTTGTAAGGTGTTCCGAGATAATTTTCCGCATCACTGATAATAGAAGCTCTTGTTCCAGAAACATTACCAGAATATGTTGAATTCAGTTTTTTGAGATTGGCAGATTTATTAGTTGTTGAAGGTTTTTTGTAAGAATATTTTTTTGCAGACTTTGAAGTTCCACAAGACACCATAAATATCGAGAAAAGTATGAGTAGTACAGATTTTTTCATTTAATTAAATTTTAAAAATAGTTTTTCCTCAATAACATTCATTTTCCGATTACCTAACAAAAATAGGACACTTATCTAAATTAAACAAGAGTTTGAAATGAATTCTGGATTTATTAATTCATAATCTAAAGTAAATTAAGCGGGATTAATGTCCTTAAAAATTTTTCACCAACCCAATTCCAGCTGTTTTATTCTGATAAAAAGGCATAATCATCGTAGAAGAGTTCTTATTTTTTCCAGATAATAACTTATTGATTTTTGGATATAACCAATAAGAAGCTTCCGTTGATAAAATCCCAATTCCTGCACCAGCAACCACATCGCTGAACCAATGTTTGTCATTTAACATTCTGTAAACGCCCGTGAAAACTGCTAAAGAATAACCGGAAACTCCCAGCCAGAAATTAGTGTCTTTATATTCTCTGTACATAAACTGCGCTGATGCAAAAGCAAAAGCGGTATGACCGGAAGGAAATGACAAGCGGTTGGATTGGTCGGGTCTTTCTTCTTTTGCTAAATGTTTTGTAGGCATTACGACAGCAGAAGCCAATAGCAATGATGTTCCGTAAATGATGCTTCGGTCCCGGAAATTATGTTTTCCCTCAACTCCAAAAGCATTCAATCCATAAACCAAAACTGCTGGTGCGAATTGTGTGTAATTATCTAGTCGGATGTGGTCTGGCTTATGCTCATTGATTTCATTTCTTGTTGAGAAATTGAGTTGTTTTAATTTATCAATTTTCAAAGTTGCAACACCATAACCTATAAAAGTTGCAGGAATAATGAGCTTTTTATAACTGAATTGATGTGTGTTATCTGTGTGTAATTCAGGAACGAAAACACCGTCATTCGAGTCATTTTTTATAGCTAAACTGTCCTGAGCTAAAAGATTTTGAGAACTTAATAAAATAATTAATAAGCCTGAGAATATTAGTTTCATATGGATTTGTTTATTGTTTTTTAAGGTCATATGTTACCGCCAAATCATTTGTGTTTTTGCACCAATTTTGGTTAATGGTGATTTCATAAATTCTGAATTAAATTAACTTTCAAATTTGGTAAGCTGATTGTCTTTGTAGCAATAGAATTCGTAGGAAGGGTCGCTTCGGAAAGTGAAAACCTTTTCCAGATGAATGACATCGTAATGATTTTTCAGAGAATCATATTTGGTTTTAAGATGATTGGGTAATTCTTCCGGATGTATCGGCCTTTCGATTTCAAAACCGTCATCGAAGGCAAATTCAATCACAAAATCTGTTGACCTCCACGAGATAATGGATTCACTTTTTGCAATCGTAACACCTAATTTGTCTTGTTGGATGATTTTATCAGAAGTTCCTATCAATAAAGTGATTCCTGCGACAACCATAGCTCCGTAACCAATTTTCCTGAAGAGATTTTCACTCAGATAAAGAAGAATATATTTCACCGTGTAAGATGAAATAATCGTCGCAACAGCAATCGCCAATCCCAACCACAAAGCAAGATTAGAATACAACCCAAGAGAAATATAAATCACAAGTTTGATAAGATGAAGGAAAACTTCATTTACCGCGCGAGTCGCAACAATCTCTTCTTTTTTCAATCCGAATTTTAAGTAAAATCGATTGAACAAAAGTCCAATTGCGCCAGTAATTCCGGAAACAAATCCAGCCAGAAAACCGATGATTGCCAAAACATATTTTGGAGATGCTTTTTCATCAGTTTCGTCGTTTTTTACTTTTTTGAAAAGTTGAGGAACATTGGCAATGAGGAAAAAAGCGACAATCAGTTGAAGATAATTCGGATTGATGTATTTGATGAGGTATGCGCCAATCAAAACCGCAGGAATCGCAAACGGAACAAACCAAAAGAAAATCTTCCAGTTGATATGTTTTTTGAAAACCGCAATTCTTGAAACCGAACTCGTAAACGTCCCGATTGTCAATGAAAAAGGAACAACAGAGGCCGGTAAAAAAAGATTTAAAATTGGGATTAAAATAAGGCTTGCACCGCCTCCGCAAATCGCACTCAGCCAGAATGCGAGAATGGTTCCGAAGAACAATAAAATAACTTCAATAATCATTTTTTATCAATAAAAAAGGTTACACCATAAATTTTACTTTACAAAGGTGCAACCTGATTTAGAAGATATTTTGAATTTACAGTTTTACCGAGAAAATGTGATTGTTATTTTCGAATCTATAATCGATAGTCCAATTCTGAGATTTGCAGATTTCTTTCACAATAGCGAGTCCAAGTCCGCTTCCGTTATTGTCTTTCGAGAACCTTGAAAAACGCTTGAAGAGCAAATCCGAGTTCAGTTTTTCTGTTCCGGAATTGGAAACCTCGAAAACGGAAGTGTTTAATTTGATAGAAATAGAACCGTTAATCAGAGTATGTCGAATAGCATTTAGAATCAAATTATTAATCAAAACTTCGGTTAATCCAATGTTTCCGTTCACTTTTACATCATCAGAAATTTCGGATTTTACAAAGATATTTTTTTGTTCAAAATGTTCCTGCAAAATTTCCATACTTTGATTCAGTAATTCGTCCAGATGTATTTCAGAATTTTCAAACTGATTGTTTTCAATTTTTGCTAATAATAAAAGGTTTTTATTGATTCTTGAACTTCTAGACAAAGCGCGGTTCATTTCTTCGGCAATTTGATATTGTTTTTCTGTCAAATCTTGATTTTGTAAAAGAATATCGAGTTTGTTTTTCAGAATCGCCAAAGGCGTTTGCAACTCGTGAGAAGCGTTTTCTGTAAACTCTTTCTGTGTTTTGTAAACAGAAATATTTTGTTCTATTAGTTTGCTCAAAGATTGATTAAGTTCATCGAATTCAGAAACATCGGTTTTGGAAAATTCAATTTTAGTTTGTTGATTTAGATTGAAGGTTTTTAATTTGTCTAAAGTATTTCGAAAAGGTTTCCAAATTGATTTTGAGAGTCTTCTGTTAAGAACTAATAATCCGCCAACAATCAAAATAAAAAGAAAAACTGTGGTTGCCGAGATGAAAAAAATGGTTTCCTGAGATTCTTCGATATTGGTTTCTATATTGAAACGATAAGGTTTTTTGTTGAGATAAATAATCTTGGACAAACATCGGAATCTGTCAATATCTTCAAAGTGAAGAAAATCGTGTGGTTTTTCTAATATGAAAATGCTGTCTTTGAAATTGTCATTTTTTTCAACATTTTGGATGTTTGTAGTGGGTTGTACGTCGTTCCATAACTTTATAGTTTCATTCAGTTTTCCATCGGACAATTTTAAACTGTTGATTTGAAGTGTAGTTTTTTCGGCAACAATTTCGTTGTGCTCATCCAACTCGTGTTTCCAAACAGCATCCACAACAAGGTAGTAAATAGGAACACTTATGACCAGAATAATCAGGACATAGATAATAAAGGGTTTGGTGGTTTTACTAAGTAGCGGTTTCACGAAGAATTATAAATTATGAGTTTTTTGTTTTTGTTGTGATGACTGCACTACGAATCATTTTCAATATTTCTAAAGCGTCATTATTAATATTCTCATATTCTGCGGAGGACAAATATTCAGTTTGAAATAAAAGCTCAATCCAATAAATAGATTCGTCACATTCTTTTTGAGCAATGGCAAGTTTATGAATGAAATCGGCTTTGCTCTCTGCGTTCTGAGCTTCCCGAATCAATGCGCCAACTGCAGTTCCACTTCTTAGCAATTGCTTACTTAATACGAATTCCTTTTTATCTGTTACAAGATATTTGTAAAGTTTTACAATTCTTATCGCAAAACTAAAACTCTTATCCTTCAAAACATTTTTCTTTTTATTCATAATTCATCATTTATAATTCATAACTAATTTGCCTCCCATTTGTAGCCAGTTCCGTAAACTGTTTTTAAGTATTGTCCACAACCAGCATCATTCAGTTTTTTCTTTAAGTTTTTGACGTGGGCATACACAAAATCGTGATTGTCCAGCATATCTGCAAAATCTCCTGAAAGATGCTCTGCTAAAGTGCTTTTTGAAATAACTTTGTTTTTATTTCCGATAAAATAAATGAGTAAATCAAACTCTTTTTTCGTCAAAGCAATCACTTCATTATTGACAGAAACTGTTTTTGACAAAAGGTCAATTTGCAACTCATTTTGAGTTATGATATTCGAATTATTAAATTGTTTTCTGCGGATAATAGAGTAGATTCTCGCCATCAATTCCGACAAATGAAAGGGTTTCGTGAGATAATCATCTGCGCCCAATTGTAAGCCTTTAATTTTATCATCCAAAGCATTTTTCGCCGAAACAATGATAACACCATCTTGTTTATTTTGAGATTTCAATTCTTCCAAAATCTTGAGTCCGTTACCGTCGGGTAGCATAATATCGAGAATTATGCAATCGTACTGGAATGTTTCTATTTTATACATTGCTTCTGTGAAAGTCTCTGCAAACTCACACAAATAGTTCTCTTCGGAAAGGTATTCTGCAACACTTTTTGCCAGTTCGGTTTCGTCTTCTATAATCAGGATTTTCATCAGTAGTTCTATTTTATAAATATCGGAATTTTTCTTCAGCGAATTTATGTTTTGAATTTAGAAGAAATTTTGAATTGATAATATTTTTTTACGATGAATTATTTGAAGCATTAATAGTTTGATGTCCTATAAAAAATTAAGAGGGCAACTAGTGCCCCCTTTAATCAATAATCAGGTTTCTATGAACTCGAATATTTGAAATAATGAATACAAATTTCTTGCCATAAAACAAAATAAACTTCTGAAATTCAGAAGTTTAACATTAAGTGGAGAATACCGGATTCGAACCGGTCGCCTCTTGCCTGCCAGGCAAGCGCTCTAGCCAAATGAGCTAATCCCCCATTGCGATTACAATGATAAGAATTTTACCTGAACAAATATTAAAAACTTAATGAAAATTTAAAATAAAAAAATCGGGCTCAAATAAATTTGAACCCGACTTCTGTAAAACGTAAAATTTAAAAATATGAAATCAATTTTGATTTGATTTTAAATATTCATCAATGATATCAAACGCTCTTTTCTCGTCATTGATATCAACTTTAATAAAAGTATTGGTTGCAGTGGGAGTTGACAAAAAACTTAAGTAAGAATTTTCAACATCGCATTTGATTCCTGCATCTTCCAGCTTAGATTTCATAAGCTGAATCTCCTGTGGACTGCTACTTTCGTAGACAGCTACTCTAGTTGTTGCATCCATAATTTTTGATTTTGATTTTGTTAAAGCATAGCAATTTATGAAAAAAATATCAAAATCTAAAATTCCTTATATTAAATTCTCAAATATTGAATTAATTTTATCTAAAATAATTTGAATTTCTTCTTTCGTTACATTAAGATGCGGACGGAATCTCAACGACTGATCACCGCAAGTTAAAATAATGATTCCTTCATCGTAAAGTTTGCTTCTCAGCCATTCCCTGCTTTCTCCATCTTTCAAGTCAAAAGCACACATCAAACCTTTTCCTCTTGCCGAAGAAATATGGTCTGGATATTTTTGTTCCAACTGCTTTAATCCATCTAGTAAAAACTCTCCTACAACTCTAGAATTTTCAACCAGGTTTTCATTTTCAATAATTTCTAAAACTAATTGAAAACGAAGCATATCGATGAAATTACCTCCAAAAGTAGAATTGATTCTGGAACTTTCTTTGAAAACGTGATGTCCAACTTCGTCGAGTTTTTCTTTATTGGCAAGGATTCCACAAACCTGAGTTTTCTTACCGAAAGTAATTACATCAGGAATAATATCTAGATGTTGGAAAGCCCACATTTTTCCAGTCATTCCAATTCCGGTTTGAACTTCGTCAAGAATTAAAAGGATTTCGTTTTCATCACAGATTTTTCTTAATTCGGTAAAGAATTCGTTTCTGAAATGATTGTCTCCACCTTCCGCTTGAATTGGCTCAATAATGATGCAAGCCACTTCATCCGGATTCGACAAAATTGCTTCTTGAATATGTAACAATGCTAATTGCTCGTGCTTGATGGTTTCTTCAAGATTATCTTCAGTAATTGGGAAATTCAATTTTGGATTTGTAATTCTTGGCCAATCGAATTTTGGGAAATATTGATGTTTTCTTGGGTCGGAAGTATTGGTCAAAGACAAAGTATAACCACTTCTTCCGTGGAAAGATTGTTTGAAATGAATAACTAAACTTCCTTCTTTATCAATATTTTTCTGCCAGTTTTTTCTAGTTTTCCAGTCAAAAGCTGTTTTCAAAGCGTTTTCTACAGCCAAAGCGCCACCTTCTACAAAAAAGCAGTAAGGCAATTCTTTCGGAATCGCAACTCTGGAAAAAACCTCCATAAAATCTGCATATTCCTGCAAATAAACGTCACTTAAAGTTGGTTTATAAATCGCCATTTTTCCAAGCCAATTGGCTTTTTCCAAAATGTAAGGATGATTATACCCGACGGAAGCCGACGCAAACATAGAGAACATATCGAGATATTCTTTGCCTGTCAAACGGTCAACGATGTAGGAACCGTGGGATTTTTCATAATCCATTACAAAATCGAAACCGTCGGCCAGGATATGTTTTCCTAATGTTTCTTTTACTTTATTCTCGTGTACAAGTGTGCTCATTTTAATAATTGATGTTGGTTTTTGGTTTTATGTTGAATCTGCAGCCCGACTTGAGCGGAAATCCTTTTTTGCCAATACTCAAGTTCTATTGAATCTGAAATCTTCTGCAAAAAAGATTGGGAGCGGAAGGCGGATTAAGCTGCCATAAAAATTTTAATTATTTTAATCTAAATCGAATTTAATTCCTTGTGCCAAAGGCAAACTGGTTGTGTAATTGATGGTGTTGGTTTGTCTTCTCATATAATATTTCCAGACATCGGAACCAGATTCTCTTCCACCGCCGGTTTCTTTTTCGCCACCAAAAGCACCTCCGATTTCAGCGCCTGAAGTTCCAATATTGACGTTCGCGATTCCACAATCTGAACCTCCGTTTGAAAGAAACAATTCTGCTTCACGAAGATTCTGAGTCATAATTGCAGAGCTCAAACCTTGCGGAACATCATTCTGGATTGTGATTGCTTCTTCCAAAGTTTTATATTTAATCAAATAAAGAATTGGCGCAAATGTCTCGTGCTGAACAATCTCATAACTGTTTTCAACCTCAGCGATACAAGGTTTTACGTAACAACCAGAAGTATAATTATCACCTTCCAAAATGCCACCTTCTACGATGAAGTTTCCGCCTTCGGATTTACATTTTTCGATAGAATCCTGATATTGTTTAACAGCCGATTTATCGATTAATGGACCAACGTGATTAGTCTCATCTAAAGGATTTCCGATTTTTAATTGTCCGTAAGCTTTTACCAAACGATTTTTTACCTCGTCATAAACAGATTCGTGGATAATCAATCTTCTTGTAGAAGTACATCTTTGTCCAGCTGTTCCAACTGCGCCGAAAACTGCACCGATGATTGACATATTAAGGTCGGCATTTTCTGTAATAATGATGGCATTATTTCCACCTAATTCCAGAATGGATTTTCCGAAACGTTCCGCAACATTTTTTCCTACGATTCTTCCCACTCTAGTAGAACCTGTGAAAGAAACTAGAGAAATCCTTTTATCATTAACCAATTTATCTCCAATCTCGTGGTCAGCAATTACCAAACTTGAAATTCCTTCCGAAAGTCCGTTTTCTCTTGCAACCTCAACAAAGATATTTTGACAAGCAATAGCACAAAGTGGAGTTTTTTCTGAAGGTTTCCAAATGACAACATTTCCACAAATCCAAGCCAAAGCAGCGTTCCAACTCCAAACCGCAACTGGAAAATTGAAAGCTGAAATAACGCCGACAATTCCAAGCGGATGATATTGTTCGTACATCCTGTGTCCGGGTCTTTCCGAGTGCATTGTGTAACCGTGAAGCTGACGAGACAATCCAACCGCAAAGTCGCAGATATCAATCATCTCCTGAACTTCACCAAGGCCTTCCTGTAAAGATTTCCCCATCTCATAAGAAACGAGTTTCCCAAGGTCTTCTTTATATTCTCTCAATTTATTACCGAATTGACGAACCAAATCACCACGTTTCGGTGAAGGAACTTGTCTGAATTCTTTATAAGCTTCTTGTGCTTTTAGCACCACTTTTTCGTAGTCTGAAACATCCGAAGTTTTAACGGAAGCAATCCGATTTCCATCTACCGGAGAAAAGCTTTCTATATTTTGGCCAGATGAGAAGAATTCTAATCCAGTTGAAGTTCCATTGTTTTCTGTTGAAATACCTAATCTTTTAAGACTTTCTGATATTGAAATTGAGGACATATATTTTTTTATTTTTGAAGTCTCTAAAGATAAAAATATATTTTGACCAGCAAAATCAAAAACTAACAATCGTTAGTAACTGATTAGGAATTAATAAAGAATGAAATCACAAAAAAGATAATTAATTTATAAAACAGGAAGATATCACTAAATATAATTTAACAATAGCGACTCAAACATCTATAAATTAAGGATATTTTATAATTTTGAATAAGTCTAAATTGCAGAAGTTTTCATATTTTTGAAAAAAATAAAAATGGAAGACCAACTACAGACAACCGAAGAAAAGAAATTGCCGAAGTGGAAAAGTCTGCTGAAAAAATTTGGAATTGGAGGAATTATTTTTTTTACTGTAAAAGGAATTATCACTTCTACATTGATTTATTTTTTGGGCAAAAACTTTTGGGTAATCATCAAAGATTACGTTGCCCAATGGTTTGATTAATAAGCCTCCGCCTTTTTGGTCATCAATTGATCTATCGAAAACTTTCCAGAACCTAGTATCAGAATCACAAAATAGATAAAGAAATACAGAACACTCATTTCTTGTTCTCTATATGTATCTGCTCCGTGTGCTACAAAACAAGCCACCAGCATTGTAATCATCAGAGGAACGCAGGCAACTCTTGTAAAAAGGCCGAAGATGATAAGCAATGAACATAAAAATTCTGCCAAAACCGCCAAAACCATAGAAAATATAGACCCCATCCCAAGGAAACTCATGAATTGGATTTGATTGCTCGTCACTAATATCTCTAATTTCGGAATCCCGTGCGTCAACATTGATAGACCTACAAAAACCCGAATTATCAATATCATTACATCTGTCAGATTAGAATTAGGTTTTGCAGAATTTATATTTTTCATTTGGTGTTTTTAAAAATATTTCTATCAAAACTACAAAAAAATCCTTTATTACAAAGGATTTTTATCTATAACCAAAATTTTTGAGATCTCTGTCATTCTTTCTCCAGTCTTTTTTGACTTTCACAAAAAGATTGAGATGAAGTTTTTTATTAAAGAATTTTTCAAGATCAATTCTAGCCTCTGTTCCTACTTTTTTAATAGCTTCACCTTTGTGACCAATGATAATTCCTTTTTGCGTATCTCTTTCCACATAAATTATAGAATCTATTAAAATAACACCTTCTTTCTCTTTAAAAATCTCCGTCACCACTTCTACAGAATATGGGATTTCCTTATCATAATTAAGAAGGATCTTTTCACGAATTGCCTCATTTACAAAGAAACGTTCAGGCTTGTCTGTGTACATATCTTTATCGTAATATGCTGGGCTTTCCGGCAACATATCTTTTAATTTTGGAAGAATAACATCCAGATTAAAATCATTTAACGCAGAAATCGGAAGAATCTCCGCTTTCGGAATCCTTTCATGCCAATCTGTTGCTATTTTCTCAAGATCTTGCTGGTTGGTTTGATCTATTTTATTGAGTAAAAGTAAAACAGGAACAGGAATTTTGTTCAGTTTATCAATCAGAAATTCGGATGGTTCGGATTTATCGGTAACATCTACAATAAACAAGAAAACATCTGCATCTTGCAAAGAATCTTTTACAAAATCCATCATTTTTTCTTGTAACCCATATTTTGGATCAAGAACACCCGGTGTATCCGAAAAAACGATTTGAAGATCTTCTTCATTATAAATTCCGAAAATCCTGTGTCTTGTGGTTTGAGCTTTTTGGGTTACAATAGCCAACTTCTCTCCCATCAATTGATTGAGAAGTGTAGATTTTCCGGCATTAGGCTTCCCGACGATATTTACGAATCCTGCTTTGTGCATTATCTTTTGAATAAAATTGAAATGAACTGCAAAGGTACTGAAATTTTAAAGTAAAGATTCTAAAATATTCAACATGCAAATTATCAATTATTTACAATACTATTTTTATTTTTTTTATTAACTTTATTCTCAAATTAAAAACTTACGCCTATGAAAAAACTTTACACATTATTATTTAGCTTTTTATGGCTATTTGGATTTTCTCAGAATCCAGTTTTATTTAACCGAAATTGGAAAGTAGAAAAAATCATAGTTAACAACAATACTATTGATGCTCCTACAGATCCTTCCGGATATTTTATCAATTTTTATAATGCACCATCTTTTTCTTATTACAGTAAATTATGCTCGGAAAATTATGGTCATGCGACCTATAATACTAATTCTGATGATTTTGTCATAACATCTGCAAAAACATTTTCAAATGGCTGTTCTTCCAGTAATATTGCTGATTTTGATAGTAATTATGCTTTATTTTTTACAAAGTATGAGATCCCTGCCGTTCCTAATAAAATAACTTATGATATAGAACAAACATCAACTGGCCATAAACTAACCTTGAAAAATATTGAAGGAGATCAAATAATCTACAGCTTCTATTCTCCAACAAGTAATCTCACTTCACAAACATGGTCAATATCCTCTTTGGACATCAATAATGTCCATTATAACAAACCATCTCAATATGAAGGAGGCGACACAACTATCTCATCCGAAGGTGGAATAAAAACGAGCTATTTTAATACAGGAAGTGGAAGTGTTGGTTTTTATTCCGATAACAAATTTACCCTATTAGGTATGAACATAACTTTGGCTATGAGTGGAGACCCTCAAGTCAATCAATTCGACGGACTGTATTTAGGTAATTTTTTTGGAGCAGGAAGCAACAGCTATCCATATTCTTATAATGTTTCTGCGGATGGAGAAAAACTTACCATCACAAAACACAATGGAGATATCGCTACTTATAGTAAAGAAGCATTAGGGGTATCTGAAATATCAAAATCAAGTATCAAAGTCTATCCAAATCCTGTTTCTGATATTTTGAAAATAGAAAATCTAAAACCAAATTCTTCTATAGAATTAATTGATAATACTGGAAAATTGTTAAAATCGTTTTCTAATAAAGCTTCAAAAACTGAAATTAATATCAAAAATCTAACTTCCGGAATATATTATCTCAAGGTTGATGGACAATCTGTTCAAAAGATTATTAAAAAGTAATCCTTAATTCATAATAAAAAAATCGGTTCAACTTTGAGCCGTTTTTTTATTTTAAAGTCCTACCTTTGGAGATTATCATTTTATTCAAATATTCGTTTATGTTTACAGACAAAGAAATTTCAGAAATCAATCATCTTCTCGTTCCGGAAAATAATATCGTTATCGTAACGCATCATAATCCCGATGGAGACGCAATTGGTTCTTCTCTTGGTCTGAAGCATTACTTGAAAGCAAAAGGAATTGATGCAACTGTAATCACACCAAACGACTTTCCAAAATTTCTGAAATGGATGCCCGAAGCAAAACAAATCGTCATCGGAGAATATAAAAGAAAAGTAGCAGGAGAAGCGATTTATAATGCAGATGTTATTTTTTGTCTTGATTTTAATTCACCTACAAGAATTGGGCTTCTTGGCGATTGGGTTACAAAAGCAAGGGCAAAAAAGATTCTTATTGACCATCATCAGATGCCGGAAAATTTTGATTATGTCTATTCTGACACAACTGTTCCTGCGACTTGTCAAATGGTTTATCATTTTATCCAAGCGAATAATGATGAAAACCTTGTCAATCTTGATATTGCGCAATGTCTTTATACAGGAATAATGACTGATACCGGAGGTTTCCGATTCCGTTCTACAAGTGCAACGACACACAGAATTGTTGCTGATTTGATTGAGAAAGGTGCTGACCCAGCAATTATCACGTCAAACACTTGGGACACGAATACAATCTCTCGTCTTCATTTGCTTTCATTAGTTCTTAGCAGAATTGAATTGACGAAAGAAGGAAAAGTTGCCATTCTTTGGCTGAAACGTTCTGAACTAAAAGAATATGGCTTCGACAAAGGCGACACAGAAGGTTTTGTTAATTATGGATTAAGCGTTCTTGGAACTAAAATGGCAGTTTTCTTTATGGAAGACCTTTATGAGGATTTCATCAAGATTTCTTTCCGTTCTAAGGATTCTGTGGATACGAATCAGTTTGCTAGAAAACACTTCAACGGTGGTGGGCACATCAATGCTTCTGGCGGAAAATATTTCAAATCTATAGAAGATACTATTGAGGATTTCAAAGAGAAAATCGAAGCCGAAGATTTTTAATCTAGTCCTTTAAACATCATATTTGTCATTCTGTAAGAATCTGAGCATTTCGATTTCTATAGAATGACAATTTTATTTTTAAATGGAAAATCGTCGATTTGTTGACAAGCCCCATAGCCCCGATTGCAGTGGAAATCCTTTTGCTTTTTTTTCACATATGAAAAAGCAAAAGATTGCAACGAAAAGCGGGATTAAGCTCCTAAAAATTTATCTTAATAAAACAAAAATCAGCGCAATAATTGCTGGCAACGCTTGAACAAAAAATATTTTCTTCGAAGCAGAAAGTGCGCCGTAAATCCCTGCTGTAATTACGCACCCAAGAAAGAAAATCGCAACTTTTTTTGCCCAAATCTGGTCACAAATAAAGAGACTCCAAATCAGTCCAACCGAAAGAAATCCGTTATACAAACCTTGATTCGCAGCGAGTTTTTTGGTTGGCTTGAACATCTCGTCTGGTAATGAGCCTTTGAATGTTTTTTTGCCCAAGGTTTCCCACGCAAACATTTCCATATAAAGTATGTAAAGGTGCTCTAGAGCGACGATTGCGATGAGGATTTTTGATATGATTTCCATTAGAAAATGAGTTTTTTTGGTAAATGATGCAGTAATTCTGTATTGATAATAGAAGCGCAAATCTCTGGTTTTTCCCAATGTCCATTGTGTCCGCAATCCAAGACATAAGACTTGATATTGGTTCTATCAGGAAGGTTTTTGATTGTTTTTTCTGAATTGACTGCAGAATCGTGTTTGCCTGATAAAACTAAAATTTTTCCTTCGAAGGTTTCTAAAACCGATTTTCTATCAATACGCTCAATCATTCCTTTTTGTGATGCTAGAACACCTTCAACGGAAGATATGTAAGCGGTTTCTTTCGCTAGTTTGATTTTTGATTCCAAAATATCGTGTTCATTTGGGTTGAAAAGATTTGGAACACCGGCATTGACGAAAGCGCGAAGGTTTTCTTTGATGATTCTCAAACCTTTTCTGCGGGTTTCTTTTTTCGCTTCGTCATCCGCAAAATAAGTAGAGAAAAATAAAGTAAATGATTTCAAAGATTCTGGATATCTCTCAGCAAAAGCCAAAGATACATAGCCTCCCATTGAATGTCCCAGCAAATGAAATTCTTTCAAAACCAATTCATCAGTAATTTTTTTGACTTCGTCAGCCATTATTTCTGAGGTTTGGATTTCAGCTACAACTTCTGATTTCCCAAAACCTGGCAAATCGATTTTTATCAACTTGAATTTATCCGACAAAAACGGAATCATATCATCCCAAATCGACAGATTCTCCATAAATCCGTGAAGCAGAACTAAGTTTTCTGAACCGTTTCCTTGTACTTCGTAATTGAGCATAATTTTTTTATTTGTCTTTGAGAGCCTCCGACTGACAATACTATCTTTGTTATCTTTAAACTCTCGAATGATTAATGAAGTATTTACAATTTGATAATTATTTTATCTCCAAATCCTGCATTATTCACAGATTCGTAAAGTTTGAAAGTTTTTCCTCCATCTTTTGTAGAGAAATTTTTCTTGCCTTTTCGCACATCCAATTTTCCATTATCATAGTCAGAAATACTCTGCGTAATGGTTCCGTCGAATTTAAGATTTTTTGGAGAAGTCATTTTTGCGGTTCCGTCGATTTTCACAAAATTACTTCCTGCTTTATTTTCGCCAGAGATTTTATATTCGTCTTGACCGATTTTTGTAAAGCTGATTTTTCCTGAACCATTCACTTGGTCGTGAGTCAAAGAATGTGTTCCTGACAAATCTTTGAAACTTCGACTACTGAGAATACTGTCGTTGATTTTGGTTCTTGCAAGATTAATTGAATCGATAATTTTTGCGCTGTCCACTTTTGGAGTTAATGTTTCTTCAGATTTTTTACAAGAAATTATTAATAACAAAGTAAGAATTGGAAAAAGCTTTTTCATAGTTTTAAATTTTCCTTACGAAAATAAATAAAAAAGAGCGTCTGATAGACACTCTTTATAAAATTTTTGTATTAATTACAGAACTTTTTTCTGATACAATTCTTTTTCTTTATCGTTCATTTCCGAGATTCCGTAACGTTCGGATTTTGTAATTGCTAGTTCATCCAGCATATCCACCAAAGTTTTGTATTCGGAATTATCGGCTGGTTTTATAATCACTGTGAAGTTTTCCCTTTTCGGTGCATTTGCTTTTGCCGACTCTATTGTTTTTGCAACCTGAGCTTTATCAAAAGAAACTTCTTTCAGACTGTTATCATTCAGATTTTTTCGTTCGTCTTGATAATAGTAAACCTTACTGTCTTTCCCAAGAATGAACGTTATTGAGTTTCTATAATCAATGTCTGTCTCTGTATGTGGACCTTTTGCAGGTAATCCCAAATCCATCACATTCGGTTTGGAGAAATTGGTTGAAAAGAGAAAAAATGTAATTAGCAGAAATCCCAAATCCACCATTGGAGTCATATCTACTTTGATTCCCATTCTACCGCTTCTTTTTTTTCCATTTGAGCGGTCATTAACTTGTACTTCTGCCATAGTTTTAAATTTTAGTAATTAGTAATAGAAAATAAAAATCCATAACGATTTGTTATCATTATGGATTTTTGAATACAAATTATGTACCTAATTTTTTATTTTATTGCAAAATATTATTTATTAAATTATAAATTTTTCCATTTTTCCCAAGTCATTTGAAATTTGACTTCTTTTCCGTGAGTTCCAATCTCTTCCCAACCAGAGAATCTGTAGAATTTTTCAGCTCTTGTATCAGGTGCTGTTCCGAGCCAAACCGAAGTTTTTGTTTGTTCAAAATACCAATTCAACATCATATTATGCAATTGTTTCCCAATACCTTGATTCTCGAATTTTGGATTAACGAACAAAGCCCAAATATTATTTTCAACCAAATCTACAATTGCAAAGCCTACAATCTCATTATCAATTTCACAAACCCAACCTTTTCCGTTGTCTGTTAAATAAATTTCGTAATCTTTATCTTTTACAACATCAGGATTGGACAATTGATTTTCCTTCACCGAATTGCGGACAATCTGCATTTGTGGAATATCATCAATTTTGGCTTCTCTGAAAATCATTATTTATTCTTGAAATAATCAATCCCACATTTCAGAAATTTTTTGAAATCTTCTTTCGGCATATAACCTGAAACCGGGGTATTAATTACTTTTTGGTCCGGCGTTACCAAAACATAATGCGGTTGGGAATTATTGTTGAAATTAACCTGTTGGAACAAGCTCCATTTATCACCAATTGTTTTCACTTTCTTCATTTGACCTTCTCCCATATCGATTTTGATTTGCTCGTTTTCTGGTAATTCTTCCTTGTCATCAACATAAACCGAAGCAATGATTAAATCATTTTGAAGAATCGGTAAAACATCATCCTGACTCCAAACAAATTCTTCCATTTTTCGGCAATTTTCACAACCGTAACCTGTGAAATCTATCAAAACTGGTTTATTTTCTTTTTTAGCAACTTCTATCGCCTCAAAGTAATTATGATAAGGTTTCAAACCCAAAATTCCGTCTTCTTCTTTGTGGAAATAACTGACATTTAACGGAGGAAGAATTCCGCTCAACATTTGTAATTTCGGTTTTTCTGAAGGAATTAATCCTTGAATTAAATAGCCAATAAACACAATTCCAAAGACACCAAGAATCCTTCTTGTTAAGCTTATTTTCGGTTTCTTATCATCGTGTGGAAATTTGATTTTTCCAAATAAATATACAACTAATCCAATCGCAATGATAATCCAAAGCACAATGAATAGTTCTCTTTTCAATAAGAATGTTTTGGAAACCAAATCCGCTTTTGAAAGGAATTTTAAAGCTAAAGCCAACTCGATAAAACCAAGAACAACTTTCACAGTATTCATCCAACCGCCTGATTTTGGTAAACTTTGTAAAGCTTGCGGAAACAACGCCAACAATCCAAAAACTAATGCCCAAGCCAATCCAAAACCAGCTAAAGCAAATGTCAATAATGTTGGAACATTAGTCGCTCCAGCAACAACTCCGCCTAATAAACTTCCCAAAATCGGACCTGTACAAGAGAACGAAACGATGACCAAAGTCAAAGCCATAAAGAAAATCCCAATCAATCCGCCAGCTTCCTCAGCTTTGGAAGATTTGTTGGCAATTGAACTTGGCAAAGTGATTTCGTAATAACCGAAAAAGCTTAATGCAAAGAATAAAAATATAGCGAAGAAAAATAAGTTAAGCCAAATATTTGTCGAAATCTGGTTGAAAATATTACCCGAAATTCCATCAATAATATGAAATGGAATACTCAATAAAACGAAAATCAACAGAATGAAAAACCCGTATATAAAAGCATCTCTTTTACCTTTCGCTTTGTCTTTGTTCCCTTTTGTAAAGAACGAAACCGTCAACGGAATCATTGGGAAAACGCAAGGTGTAAGCAATGCAATTAATCCACCCAAGAAACCTAATCCAAGAACCAGCCAATTGTCATCATTCGGTTTTTCCTGAACAGTTCCACAATTGGTCAAAGGATTTTTGAAGTCCAAAGAATTAATTTTCAAACCGTCTTGTTTTGCAACAGCAGGCGTTTCAATATTTGTAGGTTTTAAAACCGTTCCAACTTTTCCAGCAGGAGCAACTTCATAAACTGTATCTTTTGTTTTCTCAACTTTTTCTTCTTGTGTAACCGCCGTTTTACTTCCTTCAATTTGTTTTTCAAATTCCAAAGTATTTGGAGCCAGACAAACTCGGTCGTTACATGTCTGATACATTATTTCAGCTGTAATTGTCGCAGGTTTGGAAGCATCTTTTGGTTTGAATTTCTGCTTGAAAACCACTTTATTGGAATAATAAACAATCTGAGCGCCGAAAGCTTCCGAAAATTCGTCGTGCTTTTTTCCAATCTCTTGAACCTTTCCAATTAATTGAATTCCTTGTTTCGAAGTAATTTTAAATTCGGTAGGAATTCCGGAATCTGGTGGTAAATCTTGAGAATAAATATGCCATTTATCTTCAATTGTTCCAGTTAAAACCGCCTCATATTCATCTTTTCCAACAGGATTAACATCGAATTTGAACTTAACCGGATTTTTTATCTGCGCATTGAAAATGGTTATTATAAATAGAAAAAGTGTTGAAAACACTAGTTTGAAATCTTTCATTTTTTGAATTTAAATTTTTACTTCCAGAGAATCCGAACTTTCAGAACCAAATCTTCCGTCTTGACGAAAAGGCAACACTCCTAAGATTTGTTCATCAGCATCACAAAGAAGCCAGATTTTTTGCTTCGCTAAAATAGACAATTTTTCATCCTTAAAAAACTTCGAAATTTTCTTTTTACCAATCATTCCAATAGGAAAAAACACATCACCTTCTTGTTTTCTTCTAAATTTCAGAGGTAATTGGACTTTTGCTTTATTGATTTTCCAAAAACAACTGCCAAATTCTTGGATTTCTTTTTTAATATTTTCAGGAATAATGACTTTGTTATCAAAAATTTCAATCATTATTTCTTCTATCTTCTCACTTCTATCTTCTAGTTTTTTCTCAAAAATCAACTCGTTTCTATTGATGATTAATTGAAATTCAGAATTAAAAAATGAGCTTCCGGTTTGTGCAGTCAGAACTTTTTGCATTTCGTTTTCATCTGTAAAACCGAATCTTTTTAAAATCTCATATCGAATTAATTCAGATTCTTGTGAGAATTTTTCTTTATCAATAATGATTTGATTTTCATCAGAATTTATCTTTAGAATTTCAATTTTATTGTCAACAGATTCATTAATAAAATCCTTAGCTTGATTAATATAATTGATGCTTTTTGAAAAATTGGTCAGAAAATCCGAGTTGATTTTTTCTAATTCAGGAACAATATTGTGTCGGATTTTATTTCTAAGATAATCTGTTTTTTGATTGGATTTATCTTCACGAAATTCAATTTGATTCTGTTTTGCAAAATCATAAATTTCGTCCTTAGAAAAATTTAGAAGTGGACGGATAATCCCGTTTTCATTTTGTGGAATTCCACTCAACCCTCGGATTCCAGAAGCTTTGGAAAGATTAATAATAAAAGTTTCCACTTGGTCATTCAGATGATGCGCTGTAACCAAAAATTCCAGATTCTCTTTTTCCTGAATTTCTCTAAAAAACCGATAACGCAATTCCCTTGCCCAATTCTGAATCGAATTTTCTGGTTGATTATCATTTTCCGAAACTTCGTATAAATGGAAAGGAATTTGATGTTGGTCACAAAAGTCGGCAACCAGCTTTTGGTCAAGGTTAGAATCCTCATTACGAAGATGATAATTGATGTGTGCAACGTGAAAATTAAAACCTGAAACCTGAAATAAATCAGCCAAAACCATCGAGTCCACTCCTCCACTTACAGCCAAAAGGTATGTTTTTTGTTGTGATTGGTTGAGCAATCGCTCCAAGGCGTTTTGAAATTTTAAGAGACTTAACACAATTTTATAACGAAATATTAAGTTATAACCACAAATATACAGTTATTAATCCTTATTTTTGAAACGACTTAAAAACCAATAACCGCTCAATAAAAACAATAAAACAAATAAATATTTACTATGAGATTATTTAAAATTTTGACAATTACAGCTGTGGGACTTTCTCTGGCTTCTTGTGTCAGCAAAAAACAATTCGATGCTCTTAATCTGAACTACAAACAATGTATTGAAGATGCAGGAGAAAGAATGCGCCAAATCCAGGATTTGAAAGGAGAAAATTCTTCTCTTAAAGGTCAAAACGACCTACTTGTAGGACAAAACAATGCGCTTAAATCCAGTTTAGATGCTTGTTTATCCAACGCAGGAAAAGGTTCTGCAAATATTGATAAATTGGTCGGAGAAATCAACGCTTCCAATGCTTACATCAAGCAATTGATTTCTGGAAAAAGCAAAAACGACAGTTTGAATTTGGCTTTATCTAACAAGTTGAAACGTTCTCTTGACAACGTTGCAGACCAAGATGTAGATGTTAAAGTTCTGAAAGGTGTGGTGTTAATCTCTCTATCAGACAAGATGCTTTACCAAGTTGGAAAATATGACATCCAGCCAGCTGCTGCAGATGTTTTAGCTAAGGTTGCTAAAGTAATCAACGACTATGATACTTACAGTGTATTGATTGAAGGTAATACCGATAACACGCCATTAAACAGTGCCAATGCACCAAAAGACAACTGGGATCTTTCCGCACTTAGAGCTACTGCAGTTGCAAAAGTTTTACAAACGCAGTTCGGTGTGAATCCTAACAGAATCACAGCTGGTGGTAGATCAGAGTACAACCCTAAGACTACAAACGCTTCAGTTTCTGGAAGAGGTGAAAACCGTAGAACGGAAATCATCATTATGCCGAAATTGGATGAGTTTATGAAGTTGATGGACATCGCTCCAGTTAAGAAATAAAATTTGTTGACAGTTGTCTGTTGATAGTTGTCAGAATAAAAAACCTTGTCAGATTTTGGCAAGGTTTTTTTGTTTATTAAATTTGAACTTTAATCCTTTGAACAATGAGTTATTTCGAAGAAATGGACAAAGAAATGGATCGCTATCTGGAAGAAACAGCTTCTGAAGAGCCAGCCATTTTAAAAAAATTAAGAAGAGAAACTTACCAAAAGACCACACAACCACATATGATTTCTGGTTATTTGCAAGGTCGTTTATTAAGTATTTTGTCGCATATCATCAAGCCAAAAAATGTTTTGGAAATTGGAACTTTTACAGGTTATGCCGCTTTGAGTATGGCAGAAGGACTGTCAAAAGACGGAAAAATCTATACAATTGACAAGAATGAAGAGTTGGCATACATTCCAAAAAAATACTTTGCAGAAAGTAATCATAAAGATCAAATCGAATTCATAATCGGAGATGCCAAAGAAGAAATCAAGAAACTGGATAAAATCTGGGATTTGATTTTCATTGATGCTGATAAGGAAAGTTATTTGGAATATTTGAAACTCATTAAACCAAATCTACGTTCAGGAAGCATCATTCTTATTGACAACGTTCTTTGGTATGGGAAAGTTCTCGAAAACAATCCGAAAGACAAACAAACAGAGCAGATTAAACTCGTTAACAAAATCATTGCAGAAGATTCGGATTTCGAAAATCTAATCTTACCTTTGCGAGACGGATTACACCTGATAAGAAAGAAATAATTCGTATTTTTAAATTCATAATTGATTAAAATGACAAAAGGCATTTGTAATGTTTCCATTGCTCCAATGAGAGCCGAAAGTTCTGACAAAAGCGAAATCGTATCGCAACTCCTTTACGGAGAATCTGCAGATATTCTTGAGGTTAAAGACAATTGGACCAAAATAAAAACACATTACGATAATTATGAAGCTTGGATGGACACGAAACAGATTTCACCTGTTTCTGATGAATTTTTGTCATCAAGAAAAGTCAATCTAGTGAAAGAACCTTTTCAATCTGCAATGCTGGAAAATGGGAGAACTTTGGTTTCTATCGGTTCGGAAGTTTCTTTTGATCCTATTTCCCCAACTCGCGGTGCAGACCTCAGTGAAAGCATTGTGAACTGTGCTAAAGAGTTTCTAAATGTTCCATACTTATGGGGCGGAAAAAGCTTTTTCGGTATCGATTGTAGTGGTTTTACGCAAATCATTTATAAAATCCACGGAATCAAAATTCCAAGAGATACTTATCAACAAGCTGAATTGGGAGAAGTTTTAACTTTTATAGAAGAAGCAAAACCTGGTGACCTTGCCTTTTTTGAAAATGCAGACGGACGAATTATCCATGTCGGATTCATTTTAGCGGATCAGAAAATCATTCATGCGCATGGAAAAGTGCGAATTGATAGCCTTGACACAAGCGGCATTTTCAATAAAGATCAAAATAAGCATACGCATAAATTAAGGTTCATCAGATCTTATTTCTAAATAAAAAAGCTTCCAAATTGGAAGCTTTTTCTATATCAAGACTCAATATTTTAAATCAAATTTCTCTTTTTAGCTTCATCATTCATCTTTCTATGTGTGATGATGTTGGTTACCAAAATAGGAAAAAATGTCAATGGTAAAACCGAAAATACTCCAAAACCTTTGGTAAAAGTAATGTATAAGCAAGTCGCAAGAAGCAATACGAAAATAGCAGAGAAAGAAATCAAAACTGATTTGGTCAGCTTCACGTTTTTCAATATCTCTTCGTCAGTTAATTCGGATGGATCTTTGATACCTTTTGATTTCATATTGACTATTATAGTTTGAAGTTTACTGTAACATTGAAGAATCTCCCTGTTAATCTTACAGGAACTGGATAATAAACCTGTGGAGAAGAGTTCACATCACTTATCCATTGATTCGCAATCGTATTATTGATATTGAACGCATTGAAGATCTGAACACCTAATGTCAATTCTTTGAAATTTCTCCAGAAATCACCAGTCGCCTTATTATCTTTTTGATCGATGAAAACTTTGGTCAACCCAATGTCCACTCTCTTGTATGCTGGCAAAGTTCTTTGATAATTATAAGCTGCTAAATAATCCGGCAAACCTGCAGAATCAAATAGAACAGGTGTTCCAGATGGCAATCCGCTCGCATAAGTCAAGGTCAAATTAACTCTCATACTTGGGAACTTCGGCATATAATCCTGATAGAACATAGAGAATTTGAAACGCTGATCTGTAGGTCTCGGGATATATCCCATTCCCTCTATATTTTCATAAACTCTGGCATAACTCGCAGAAACCCAAGAATCAACTCCGGGAACAAATTGCCCGAATAATCTCGCATCCAATCCATAAGCATAACCTTCTGCATTATTTTTCCCAGAATATCTTACTCTTACATTATCAAGGTAATATGGAATCAAGTTTTCCATTTTCTTATAATAAGCTTCGGTCGTCAATTTGAAAGGCTTTCTGTTTTCATTGCTTCCAATTTTGAATTCGTAATCGTTGGCAATGATGATCTGATAAGATTTTTGAGCCTTGATATCTGAATTGAAAGCGCCTGTCAAATCTTTGATCTCTTTATAAAATGGTGCTTGGTAATAAACACCTCCAGCAACTCTGAATAACATATCCATATCCCAATTCGGTTTGATAGCGAACTGTGCTCTTGGACTGAACAAAGTCTCTTTGTTAAAACTCCAATTCTGAACTCTAGCTCCTCCATTTACAAAGATCTTATTGGTTCCCCAATAGAACTTTTTCGAAAACTGGGCATAAGCTGAAATTCGGTTTACATTGATATCGTTTTGTCCAGCAATATGATACATAAGATTAAGTTGAGACGCATCCAATTGTCCCGGTAAAACAAAATCTCTAGGATTACTATAACCGATTGAATCTACAAACTGCCATTCATTAGTGAAATCTTTGATACTTTCTCTTTCGAATTTTACACCAACTTCAAAGTCAGTATTCACATTCGGAGAAAACTTAGTTCTGAACTGTGAGCCTGCAACTCTTACCAATAAGTCATTTCTAGCATGATCGATTTGCCCTCCAGCATCATAACCGGCAACAGGATTTCCCTCCTCATCAAAAGCTTCCAAAATGTAACCGGATGCCAAAGAATAATATTCTCTTTCTCTATTCTGATAAGCAAAATTATCTAATGTAAAATGCCACTTCTTACTTGGTTTGAAGTTAACGCTTACCGTTCCCATCATACTTTTATACTGGTCATCTTCTTGCCCGTTATAGAAAACCGTCAGTTTCAATGGTTGCAAAACACTTCCAAAGTCAACTTCTTTTTGTTTCGGCACCATTTGATAATCATTCTTTGCAAAATAGCCCAAGAATGACAAAGACCATTTGTCATTGAACTGATAATTAAGATAAGACTGCAGATCGAAATATCTCGGATTGAAGTCTGTATCCTCATTAAGCGTATTAAGAACAAGATTTGTATTTCTATAACGACCAGAAATCAATCCTGTGAATTTTTTATCTTTTGAAGCAAAACCAGTTGTCAATCTCCCACCAATTAAACTAGCTTCTCCAGAAAGCTCAAATTTTTCAGGTTGTCTGTAATAGATATTAAGTGCGGATGACATCTTATCACCATATCTCGGTTCAAATCCTCCCGCTGAGAAGTTGATCATCCCAACCATATCAGGATTGATGATACTCATACCTTCTTGTAAAGAGTTTCTAATTAAGAATGGGCGATATAATTCAACATCATTGATATAAATAAGATTCTCATCATAATTTCCACCTCTTACCATAATCTGAGATGACAATTCTGAATTGGAATTCACGGAAGGTAAACTTTTCAAAAGACCTTCTACACCTCCACCTAGAGATACCACCTCTCTCGCTTCTTTAGGAGAAATTTCCACAGAAGTCAAATCATTGGTTTTTCTAATTCCTTTTTTCTGGAAAACAACTTCCTGAATCTCTGTATCTTTTGTTACAGGTAAAAAAAGGACATTGACTGTTTGAGATTTCGGAGTTGTCTTGATAGTTTTTGAGAACCCTTTGAAGTTTTCTTTTTGTACACTCAAAGTCTGCTCAGAATTAGCAAGAGGAATTTTTATAAATCCGTTTTTATCGGTCTGATAAGTTTGATCGTTATAAGTAACCTGCGCCTCGGAAACCGATTTCCCGTCTTCATCAAGAACTTTTAAACTGATCTGCGAAAATGCAGCGATAGGAAATAATAATAAAAATAGTAGAAAATAATTTTTCAATGCTGTTAATTTTTGGGGATAAATATACGATTTCTAGTCATTTTAATAACTTTAAAAAACAAGTTAAATTTTGTTTTTTTTAATTGAATTGTCATTTTGTTCAATTAAAAATAAAGTTCAGTTTAAAATTTGATAAAATTTATTTTATTAATTAAATTTTTTATTAATAATTTAGTAACATTAGATTAATAATTAATTAAAACCATATTACCGATGAAAAAACTTCTACTCTCTATTGCTTTGACATCAGCTGTATATGCTTATTCACAAAGTTTAGCTTACTATCAGTTGCCAGCTCCGGGAAATTCTTCTTCCGTGTATAATAACAGTAATAATATGCGAAATATTATATATGGCAAGACGCCACCTAACTTTAATGGAAAAACTTTGGTATTCATCCACGGTTTTTCTTCCACTTCCAGCACATTCCTTTTGGATAACGATATGTATAAAGAAGCTTATAAAGCGGGGTATAAAACAGCATTTGTATCAGCTACAAAAGGCGAAGGAGATTGGGTGAACGGTGAGATTCTTTCCAGAGCTATCGATCAAATCAAAACCTATCTTGGAACTTCTACAGTTACCATCGTTGCACATAGTAACGGTGGAAAAGCTTCTGAAGTTGCTATGTTCGAATATAACAAAGCCAGCTCTGTGGACAAAGTTGTTACACTTTCCACACCTTTCAGAGGAACACAGATCGCTGATGTTGCATCTAGTCCGGCTATTAGCTGGCTCGTAAATCTATTAGGCTTGGGCACAGGAGCCAGCTTTTCTACAACTTATTATTGTGATGGTTATTTCCGTCCTTATTTTGATAATAAAAGTAATAATCTTCCGAAAAAATTCTTTGATGTTGGAGCTTGGGGATATGCAAGATTTTTTGGAGACACATCTTATGCGATGATTCCAGCTGGTGGAATAATCTACGCTGCCGGTGGTGGAAAAAATGATGGAGTGACACCTTTTTACAGCTCTACAAGGCCCGGTGGAAAACAGGTTTTCTCTTCTTCAGATGATCGCACTTACCTAAATCATAGTGATGTGAAATTATCTGACGATGTTTGGGACGATATTGTGAAACCAATCTTAAGCGGTTCTTATGGAAGAATGAATGAAGAGTCTAATGAAAACAATTTTGTAGAAAGTCAAATCAGACATCAGATCTCCAGTAATTATCAAATATTAAATTCCAATGAAGATACTTACGCCCTTCTTTCTCCAAAATCCAAACAATATGAAATCCAGTTAATAACTGAAAAAGAAAATGACAATGTGAATATCATAGATGCGGTAACGTCACAAAAAGTGAAACAATTTTCTGCCAATAGAGAAAATCAAGCTTTACAAAAATTAAACAAAGCATCTTCTTCATCACAGAAATTAAAGATCAATGCCGATAATAATTATGTTGCATTCATTACTGATGACATTAATGAGCCAATGAACTACAACATATTAGATGACAATAAATTACAATTAAATTTTCCGAAAACATCTGGCGAAAAGCTAAGTCAAATCTCTATTGCTGCAAAAGCATATTTAATTGGAGGTTTAAGAGGGGAAGTTTTAAAGCCTCAGAATTTTGATATCAAATTCATTAAAAAGGGGTTGGATTTCATTGCGGATGTGAATCATCTTCCAAAAGGAGTTTACTCACTAAGTATCTCCAGCGAAATAAAGAATGAATATAAAAGAGACCTGATCAATGGTTTTGTGATCTCTGAAAAACAAAATATTATACAAGATCAAGCTTCTATTTCACAAGCAGAAAACATCTTCAAATTGTCAAATAATCCAATCAATGAAAACACACAGATCATTTCTACAACAGAAATTAAAGGAAATGTAAACGTGAAAATCTATAACAATTTTGGACAAATATTAGAAGACTTCAACACTTCTGCAAAAGGAACAAAATCTATATCAATCGGTAATCATTTTAGCCGATTGACAAAAGGACTTTATATTATAGAAGTTAGTGACGAGACTTCAAAACAACAATTCAAAGTGATGAAATAAGTGTTTTTCGTGATAATTTTAAATTAAAAAGAAGTTTGGGAATCCCAAACTTCTTTGTTTTTTATAGAGCAATTATTTTTATAATATCGCTTCTCTTATTCTTGTTAGTTTTCCAAGCAAGTCATCAAGCAAATCTAATTTTAACATATTCGCACCATCAGATTTTGCAATAGATGGGTCTGGATGAGTTTCAATGAATAATCCGTCCGCACCAACTGCAATTCCCGCCTTAGCAATCGTTTCAATCAACTCTGGTCTTCCGCCTGTAACGCCAGAGTTCTGATTAGGTTGTTGAAGGGAATGTGTCACGTCCAAAATCACCGGAGAATATTCTCTCATCGTCGGGATTCCACGGAAATCAACAACTAAATCACTATAACCAAATGTATTACCTCTTTCGATAATTGCCGTTTTATCATTTCCGGAATCTTTCACTTTCTGAACGGCAAACTTCATAGCTTCCGGAGAAAGGAATTGTCCTTTTTTAAGCGTCACAGCTTTTCCAGTTTCTGCCGCTGCAATCAACAAATCGGTTTGTCTTACCAAGAAAGCCGGAATTTGCAACACATCCACATATTCTGC
This sequence comes from uncultured Weeksellaceae bacterium, assembly GCA_963530025.1. Classification (GTDB taxonomy): domain Bacteria; phylum Bacteroidota; class Bacteroidia; order Flavobacteriales; family Weeksellaceae; genus Epilithonimonas. Next base: position 130,326 of record CAUSBY010000001.1, on the reverse strand, counting down.
TGCCAAAGCGGCGTGGCTGTTCTCGTGAATATCGGTAGTCGTAGGAACGTTGAAAGTCTCTCCTACTTTTCTTAGGATTTTCAAAGCTTTTTCGTCACCGATTCCTGTGAAAGAATCTACACGGCTTCTGTTCGCTTTTCTGAAAGAACCTTTGAAGATATAAGGAATATTATACTTGTCAGAAAGCTTCACGATATGTTCTGCAATTTGCAAAGCCATTGTTTCATCCTCGATAGCGCAAGGTCCTGCAATCAGAAAAAAATTCTTGGAATCTTTGTGATGAATGTTATCAAGATATTGTATCATTTTTTTGATTTTAAATTGTGGATTTTAGATTTTGAATGTTCTAAAATTCGGGTACAAATATACGGAATTAATGCAGGAAAACCTTTTCAGGTTCAAACTATCGAAAAGGTTGAAATTATCTATTTCCCGAATTTATTGATAATTTTCTCAAATGTGTTGGCATTCCTGCTCGTCATTTTATCTTTGAAACTTTTCTTTCCCAAAACCTTTCCGAAAGTTGAGTTGAGGGTTTGTCCTTTTGGAACTTGCCAATAGAATATCCCGTTGACAATTTTCCCTTGTTCGCCTTCTTCCTTGGTAGATTTTTCGAATTCTTCTAAAAGTGTTTCTTCTACTTTTTCGCTACCAATAAAAATGTAATTATGAAAATTTTCAATAGGTGAAAATGGGTCATTTTTAAGAATATCATTGATTTCTTTCTCATCTTTGATAAACAAAAAAGCTTCGTAATCAAAATGTTCTGACATTGCTTTTTCTAATATCGCCTTTAGTTCTTCCGAATTTTTATCGGATTGAAATAAAATATTCCCACTTGCCAAAACTGATGAAACCTTCTGAACACCATTTTCTGAGAAGACTTTGCAGACGTCTACCATTTTCATATTGGTTCCTTTGACATTGACACCTCGGAGAAAAGCACAGAAATTTTTCATAGATATTAGATATTAGATATTAGATATTAACAAAATTACATTTTAAACTTTGACTAAATAATATTAATCAAAACAAAAACCCTTTCAGAGTTTTGAACTCTGAAAGGGTTGGTATCGTTTGAATAGATAAGACTTTATTGAGTTACCTTCATCAATTTCTTTGTAATCTCATCCATCTTTTCACCTTCATAAGTGGTGTCATAATCCTTCATAATATCGAAAAGATAAGAATAGAACGATGTCACTTGCTGTACGTCATCGGCTTTTTTGAAAGCCTTTTCTTTACCCATCTCCTGCAAATCCTTGATGAAAGTATTGAATCTCTTATCAATAACATTCAGAGAGTTTACAAGATATTGATAGCCTTTTTCTTTCTGTCCAATCTTGTTGTAAGCATCGGAAACCGCACCTACTACAAGGGAATATTCCATTGGTTTGGTTTTCATCTGCCTTGCAGCATAAACTTGGAATTGAGGCGATAATCTGGTGTAATAATCATACTCTTCAAAAATTCCCTTTTTAAGGTCTTCTGCTAATTTCAAACCTTTTTGTTCTTGTCCTGCAACGATGTAAGCGTAAACAATAGAACTCAAAGATCTTGGGTCATTATATTTTGAAACCGGAATTTCTCTATTTGCTAAATCAAGAACTTCAATCGCTTTTTGCTTTTCGCCTTTCAGAACCAAAGCTTCTGCTGCTCTACTTGCAGACGACCTGTAGCTTACAATATTCTGAGTACAAGTTTCATCAAAATGAACATTTAAATCTTTGAAATTACCCCATCTGTAGTTTTTCACCGTGTTGTAAAGTTCATCTGCGTTCACCATTCCTAGTTCACCATCTACAGATTCTTCCGTTTTAATAGGAACAAGCCTGTAGCTATGACCATCAAATTTAAGATAATTGGAAAGGAAGAAAAGATTGCTTGGATCATAGATTCCACCACTTGAGAAGTTGATTGGACGTTTCCAATCGAAGTTGGCCAAGATATCCATCATCATCATATTATTCTTGAACATGCTTGTTCCTTTATAATTAATAACGATTTGTTTCTCCGCTTTCTGAGCTTCTGCTGGTGTGATGATTCCTGCTTTCACAGCATTGTTAACATTAACAGGAAGAACAAACTTAGAAACCGGAAGGAAATTGAATTTCTCATAACGCTCTTCTCCAAAGATCATTTTCACGATCTCATCTTTTTCAGGAGATTTCATTTTCAAGAAATTAACAGCTTCTTTCAAAGTGATTGAATCCTGAGTCAAATATTTTCTAAACTGTGCAAACTCTGTATCAGACGCACCTTGACCTTTTAAGTTAGCAAAGATGTTGGACCAGTCGTCTTTTGACATCATATAAACCTGATCGTTGCTACCTTCACGATAATCCTCGTGTGTCAACGTTGACGGAACTGGCATAGAATCGTAAGTCCTTCTTTTAACCTGATCGATATTCCAAGGGGTTGAAAGTAGTGTAAAGTTGACCACTTTTACATCTCTACGGAACTCCTCAGTTTCTTGAATTGCCCAAACAGGATACGTATCATTATCTCCATAAACAAACATAATGTCATTTTTTGGAAGAGATTTCAAACTAGAATAAGCATAATCATAAGCTGCATATCTGTTGCTCCTGTCGTGAACATTGTAATTCTGGAAGCCCATCATCAAAGGAACTCCTAACAATACAACACCAACAAGAATCTGAGCGCCTTTGCTCTTCACTTTTTTCTGAAGCAACCAATAGATTGCGGCAACTCCAAGACCAATCCAAATGGCAAATGCATAGAACGAACCTACCATTGCGTAATCTCTTTCACGAGGTTCAAATGGCTTCATCCCTGTATAAAACACAATCATTACACTCGTTAAAATGAATAATGACAATATAGAATAGAATCTTCCAAAATCTCTGTTTAGTTGAAAGAAAAACCCGATTAATCCCAATATCAATGGTAACATAAAGAACTTAACGGTACTTTCATTTTGGAATTTCGCAGGCATCTCAGCTTGGTCTCCCCACATATTGTTATCGATGAAAGGAATACCCGTGATGAAGTTTCCATTGGTATTTTCCATATGTCCCTCCACATCATTTTGTCTTCCGGAATAGTTCCAAAGCAAGTATCTTACGAAGTAAAAATAATTCTGGAACGTGATGAAATAATCAAGATTCTGAGCCAAAGTCGGACGTTGAACATTAATCAAACCGAATTGTTTCGCCTTTAGATAGTCATCCATTTTGATGGTTCCGTTCTCGTATTTTTGACGAAGTTCATCAAAGAATTGCTTCGCTTCTGGACTTTCTGAGATTTGCTCATTTCCATAATTGAAAGTGAAATCCGGAGCACCATACATCGAAATGTAGTTCGGCATTACAGATTTGTCCTCACTGAACATTCTTGGGAAAAGGCTAACGTGTTCTGGACTAAAAACATAATTGAACTTCTCTCCTACCAAACGGTAACGTCCTGTTACAGGGTCTTTCTCATAAGTATCTCCAGTTTTTTCGGTTTTATAACTTCCATCTTCATTTTTCTGAATTCCATTCGGGTCCAGATAAGCGGTATAGTTTTGACCGTAAAGCGTTGGCCAGTCACCGTATTGCTCACGGTTGTAGTAATCCAACATTCCCAAAGCATTGTCTGGGTCATTAAGGTTCATCGGTGGATTTGCAATCGCACGGATTGGAATTACCAACCAACAAGAAAATCCAATCATCATATAAACTACTGACAAAGCAATCGTTTGATAAAGTGATTTCCCCGTTTTTCTTGTATAAGTAATGAACAAATAACAAAGAACTGACAGAATAACAAATGCAAACACTGTCCCAGAGTGGAAAGGCAAACCCAAACCATTCACAAAGAACACTTCAGACTTCCCAAACAAAGTCATTATGACCGGGAAAATAATTTTGAAAACAATGATTAATATTAACAAAGTAACAGCATTGGCAATCAAAAATGATTTCCAAGTGAACTTGTAATTTCTTGTATAATAAATCAAACAAACTGCTGGCAGCGCCAACATACACATCATATGCACTCCCACAGAGAGTCCAACAATAAAGAACAATAGAATAATCCAACGTTCGTTGTCCTTCTCAAGATATTCGTTTTCCCATTTTGTAATTAGCCAAACAATTAATGCAATAAACATACTTGCCATTGCATAAACCTCGCCCTCAACAGCAGAAAACCAAAACGAATCCGAGAATGTAAAACACAACGCTCCAACTGCTCCAGCAAACAAAGTGGCGATTTCTTCCGCAATCGTAATATTTTCGAATTCTTTATTCAATAATCTTCTTACAAGATGTGTAATTGTCCAGAACAAAAACAAAATCGTAAAAGCACTGCACAAAGCTGACATTGCATTAATCACCAAAGAATAATGCTGTCCATCACCAAATGCGAACAACGCCACAACAGCTCCAACCAACTGAAAAAGTGCTGCTCCAGGAGCGTGAGTCACTTCCAGTTTCACCGCTGAAGAAATATATTCTCCACAATCCCAAAAACTGAAATTAGGCTCTATGGTTGATAAATAAGTAATGAATGCAATTGCAAAAACGACCCATCCGAGAATGGTGTTCCATTGTTTAAAAGTCCAGTTCTTCATATTGTAAAAAGAAATATCGGCGAAATTAACATTTTTGATTTAGTTATCGGTGTTTTTAACAAAAATTAAACTTTATAAATGAGTGAAAATTAACCTAATAATTTACATTCTGTCAGACTTATGTCATATTAATGTCTCAAAACCAAAAACATTGCGATTTTTTTTTTATTTTTGCAGACAGTTTTTGAGAGAAAAAATGATATAAAAAATGATGAATGTACACGATAATATTCTTGGTTTAATTGGCAACTCACCGTTGGTCAGGTTAAATCAAGTTACCAAGGACATTCCTGCGACAGTTTACGCTAAGCTAGAGTCTTATAATCCGGGACATTCTACAAAAGACAGAATTGCGCTTCACATCATAGAAAATGCGGAGCAGAAAGGACTTATAAAAGAAGGTTCAGTCATTGTAGAAACCACTTCTGGAAACACAGGTTTTTCTATTGCAATGGTTTGTATCGTAAAAGGTTACAAATGTATCCTTGCGGTTAGCGACAAAACAAAAGCTGAGAAAATCGCTTATCTAAAAGCGTTAGGTGCAACAGTTTATGTTTGCCCAGCTTCTGTTCCTGCAGATGACCCAAGGTCTTACTATGAAGTTGCCAAAAGAATTGCGAGCGAAACACCTAATTCGGTTTACATCAATCAATATTTCAACGAATTGAATATTGATGCACATTACCAAACGACTGGTCCAGAACTTTGGGAACAGACTGAAGGCAAAATCACTCATCTTTTTGCTTGTACAGGAACTGGAGGTACACTTTCCGGAACTGCAAAATATCTTAAAGAACAAAACCCTGACATCAAAGTAATTGGTGTAGATGCAGATGGTTCTATCCTGAAAACTTACCACGAAACAGGGACAATCAATAAAACAGAAATTCATCCTTATCAGATTGAAGGTCTTGGAAAAAACTTAATTCCAGGCGCTCTTTTATTTGATAAAATTGATGAATATGTAAGAGTAAATGATGAGATGTCAGCTTATAGAACCCGCGAAATTGCTTTGAAAGAAGCTATTATGGGCGGTTATACAACGGGTGCAGTGACTCAGGCTCTTATTCAATATGCTAATTCTCACGAGTTCAAAGCAGATGACTTGATTGTTTTGATTTTCCCAGACCACGGTTCTCGCTATATTACCAAAGTTTATAGCGATAAATGGATGGAAGAACAAGGTTTCATCAACAACTGTTTTCACAACTATGACGAAGTTTTCAAAACAGAAATCATCAAATAAAATTGAATCACAATATTTATAACCTTTTGTAAATACAAAAGGTTTTTTTAATAAAATCAAAAAATATCAGTTAGAAAAAATGGACATTTTTGAAAGAATAAAACAGAATCCAGGTCCACTAGGACAATTTGCAGATTACGCAGAAGGCTATTATATTTTCCCAAGATTAGAAGGACCAATTGGCCCGAGAATGAAGTTCCAAGGGAAAGAAGTGATTTTTTGGAGTGCTAATGATTATTTAGGACTTTGCAATCACCCAGAAGTTATAGAAGCTGATGCAAAAGCTGCTGCAGAATACGGAATGTTTTATCCAATGGGCGCAAGAGCAATGTCCGGAGAAACTGAACAGCACTTGCAATTGGAAAGAGAATTGGCAGAATTTGTTCAAAAAGAATCAGCTTATCTTTTGAATTTCGGTTACCAAGGAATGGTTTCTTGTATCGATGCTTTAGTTTCTAGAAACGATGTGATTGTTTATGACGTAGATTCTCACGCTTGTATCGTAGATGGTGTTAGATTGCACTCTGGAAAACGTTTTACATACAGACACAATGATATAGCAAGTCTTGAAAAAAACTTAGAAAGAGCTCAAAAAGTAACAGCAGAAACGGGGGGTGGAATCTTAGTAATTACTGAAGGTGTTTTCGGAATGAGAGGACAACAAGGTAAATTGAAAGAAATCTGTGCCCTTAAAGAAAAATATGGTTTCAGAATCTTGGTAGATGATGCACACGGATTCGGGACACTTGGTGCAACTGGTGCTGGTGCTGGCGAAGAACAAGGATGTCAAGACCAGATTGATGTTTACTTTTCGACTTTCGCAAAATCTATGGCTGGTTTCGGAGCTTTCCTTGCTGGGAACAAAGAAATTATCCGTTATTTGAAATTCAATCTAAGGTCTCAAATTTTCGCAAAATCTTTGACAATGCCAATGGTAATCGGAGGTTTGAAGAGATTGGAACTATTGAGGTCAAGACCCGAAATCAAAGCTAAACTTTGGGAAAATGTTGAAAAACTACAAGGTGGACTTAAGAAAATCGGTTATAATCTTGGAGATACAAATACTTGTGTAACGCCTGTTTTCATCAAAGGAGGTCCAATGGAAGCGATGATGTTGGCGAGAGATTTGAGAGAAAATTACTTGATTTTTACATCAGTAGTTTCCTATCCTGTTATCCCGAAAGGTATGATTCTTTTAAGATTGATTCCAACGGCTTCTCACACAGATGCTGAAATCAACGAAACATTGGAAGCTTTTGATTCTATCTACAAAAAGTTAGAAACTGGTTATTACAAAAACTTAGCAGACAAACAAGTTCAAGAACAGAATTTACAATTTAAAGAAATTTAATTGAGTTTACTCTTATAAATATAAAACGCCTAAACAATGTTTAGGCGTTTTTTTTAATTTAATCTTTCAGACCACTCCAACTCTTTTGGTAATCCGAGGTTAGAAAATTCTATGTGGATTACTCTTCTTTTTTTTTATTTACTGTTCTGTTGGAACCGTGTAAAATAAGCGGTTTCATAATCATAATTCCACCTTTGTTCACAGAACAGATTTCTTCTGTTTCAACATTCCAATCAATCGTTTCAGGACGATAGATTTCTTTGCTGTGAGAATTCGGAACCACTTTCAAAGCGCCATTATTCTCATCCGTATCATCGAGATGAATTCTAATCGTAAATATATTTTTCAAATAATCAATCGGAGGTTGAACTGCAAATTGATTCTGTTTCTTTGTCCAGGGTCCGAAGCCATTCAAATCTAATTTTTTATCAACCGAAATAGTCAAATCCTGATGATAAGAAACATACCAATTAGATTTCTCAGGCTTATCAAAATAGATACTTTTGACTACGAAATAATCATTACCAAAAACTTCATTAATGATTTTCTTGATATTATCATTAAAGATGAATTGATGACTTTCCGTAACTTCTTTCAAAAATTGTCTTATCGCAAAAAGGTCTTCAGACTTTCTGAATGTTTCTTTTGAAGTATCAATAGATTCAATCACATTAATGATTTGATTGATTTCTTCCTCAGAAAAAACATCATTGATGATTGTAAATCCTTTTTCTGAGATTTCGGTTTTATGGTTTTGTAATTCTTGCATTAAAAGAAATTATTTTTGTTTTTCTATGATTGGAATTTGAAAAGGATTAGAATCATTCTGACTTCGATACAAAGCTATGAAACCTTTGCTTTTATCAATTTTCCCATAGATGAAATTGAACTTTCTTTTGTCGTAATTGTCGAAATATATAATTCTATCAATTATTTTATAAGTCCCTTTTGTTTTCTCAATCCCAAAACAAATACTTTCATAAATAAACTTGTTATTGCCTTTTTTTATCTTCAGCGTTGAAGTACAATTTGCAGCTCCTTCTGCTTGAGCAAAAAATAAATTTTCTCCTTCAAGTTTATCGAAATTTATAACTCCTGTTGGTTTTATAATAATTAATGTCAAACATAAAATCATAAATCCAATCAAGTAATTTCTTGGCTTCTCAATAAATCTATTTTTAGTAGAAATATATATTTGTCTTATTAATTCTATTGATAAAATAAAAAAGGAAACAAAAAGGATAAAAAATATTATGAGTGCAAAAATTCCAAATTCGCCTTCCCAGTAATAAGATGTATTTATTAGTAGAAATAAAATTAAAACTGAAATAAATTGTATTGGGAATTTTTTTGCCATTCTAATGAGATTGAAAATGAATCCTAATTAATCTTTTTCAAATCCAAATCTTCAAAATCAAAACTAAAATCGGTCACATCAGAAATTGGTTTCATTTTCGCAGAAACCGCTTTTCCGTTTTCATCAAAATTCAAAGTAAAAAACGCATCCGCATCATAACTTCTGTCGTCCCATTTCGCCACAAAAGAATTCGCTGAATACGGAATCAAATCACCTTTCAGTCTTGGAGAAGATTTAGAAATAATCCTGTAACCTTTACCTTGTTTGGAAACCTCAACAATACCAAACCATTCATCTTTGTACCAGCCAATGAATTGGTCATCTTTCAAATCAGATTTGAATTTTGAAGCTTTATCATAAACTTCTTTTTTCTGCTTTGCGAAAGTTTCTTCGTTTTTCTTATTTCTGTCTCCATAAAGCTTTAACCAATCACGATTTTCAACGCCGAGATAAGCATCTTTCACAGAGTTTGTAATCGTAGAAAAAGCGGCACCAGACTGTTGATTTGTCAAAACTACAATTCCAAGTTTCAAATCCGGAATCAATGTAAAATGTGTTACAGTTCCAATCAAACCTCCAGAATGCTGGACTTGCAAATGACCTTTCACATCGCTTAAAAACCAGCCTAAACCATAACCATAAAAATGGGTATCATAAGGCGAAATAATTCCTATTTTATCAGGAATCTGAAGACTCCAAAGTTCGTGAGCATTTTTCTCAGAAACCAAACGTTTCCCATCTTTGGTCACAAATCCATTTAGAAGAAAATTTGCCCAAGTTGTCATATCTTGGATGTTACTCATAATTCCGCCTGCGGCGTTCGCTGTTTCGTTCCAATCGTGAGGAACCGCAATTGCTTTTCCGTCAACGGGAGCGTGCGCATCAATGATATTCTGGGAATTTTTTGCTCTATTATAAGAACCAAAACTCGCTGTCATTCCAATCGGTTTCATAATTCTCTGCTCGATGAAATCTGCCCATTGCAAACCGGAAACTCTGTGAATGACTTCTCCAGCAACAATGAACATTATATTGTTATAATCCAAAGTCGTACGAAACGGATTTTCTGGTTTAAGGAATCTAACATTATGAACAATATCATTTACAGTTAAATTTCCACCTTCTGGAAAAAACATCAAATCGCCCTGTCCTAATCCTAATCCTGCCCTATGAGTAATCAAATCTTTTATCGTTACATTTTGAGAAACGTAAGGGTCAGCCATTTGAAATTCAGGAATATATTTACTGACTTTGTCATCCCAATTTATTTTACCTTCATCGGCTAAAATTGCCAAAGCCGTGCAAGTGAAACCTTTACTATTAGAAGCAATTCCAACCAATGTATTATCATCCATTGGCTGATTATTTTTAAGTGAGCGAACACCAAAACCTTTAGCATAAATCAGTTTCCCATCTTTTACAATTCCAACTGACATTCCCGGAACATCAAAGGTTTTTAAAGAATTCTGAATGAGTTCGTCCAGTTTTTTTTCTTCAATCTGAGCATTGAAAAAGACTAAAGAGAAAAGGAAAAAAGAAAAAGATAATGTTTTGTTCATTTTGAAAAAGCTTTTTACGAAGATAAGGATTTTGATAAAAAGTAACTTATAAGCACACATTTACTTTGTACTTTTGTTTCAAATAAATATTAAAGATGGTAAATGATAATTTTGACGAAATCGTAAAAAGGTCAATCAATATCCGTAAATTATATCACGAACTGGAACTGAAGCAAAACGGCAAAGTCTGGACGATAGAACAAGATGCTTTGGGATTTTTATCCGATGCAGGTTTAGTCGGCAGAAATACAATGTCCCACGAAAAAACTTGGTCAAAAGCAAATTCTGATGCTGAATTAGATCATAAATTAGCAGAATCAATCTGGTGGATAATTAATTTGTCTGATAGAATGGATATTGATATCAAAACTGCAATGGAAAAATTCTTAACAAAAACCGAAAATCTCTTTAAATAAAAACGATGTCATATTGCCAAGCTATAGAAACAATGCAACCCGAAGAAAGAAAAGCATTGCATAAGAAATATCACGATAATCATTATGGTTTCCCAATTCATAATGATGGTGAACTTTTCGGAAGACTGATTATGGAAATCAATCAAGCAGGATTGAGCTGGGAAACGATTCTGAAAAAAGAAGAATCTTTTCGTAAGGCTTACAGTAATTTCAGTATCGAAAAAATTGCCGGTTATACTGAAAAAGACAGAGAACGTCTGTTGTCCGATGCAGGAATTATTCGAAATAAATTAAAAGTAAACGCGGCGATTGAAAATGCAAAAACTATTTTGGAATTGAAAAAAGAATTTGGTTCTTTTGAAAAATGGCTGGAACACCATCATCCGAAAACGAAAGAAGAATGGGTAAAATTGTTCAAGAAAACATTCAGATTCACAGGTGGAGAAATTGTTGGCGAGTTTCTGATGAGTATTGGTTTTCTGAAAGGTGCACATTCTGACAGTTGTAAAATCAATGAGAAAATTTTTGCTACTAATCCGAAATGGAAGGAGATTTAAATTAACACTTAAGCTCTTATTAAACACTCCTGATAAAGTTCATTTTAGCGCAATTAAGTTTTGAAAATCAAAGATTTTCTTCTAACGTGAACTTAGTTTTCAATATTTACTAAATCTTAAGAGACTTAAGTGTTTTTTGAATAAAATTTTGTGTCTTTTGTGGTTTAAAAAATAGCCTTAAATTTGTAGAAATCTAAAGAAAGTAAATGGAAAGTAAAAAAGAATTCTTCCTCGAGTGTTACAAACTCGGGATAATCAAGTTTGGGCGTTTCACACTGAAAAGCGGAATAGAAAGTCCGTTTTATGTGGATTTGAGACCTCTCGCTTCTGACCCAAAAATCCTAAAAAAACTAGCCAATTATCTTTTGGAAATGCTTCCTTTGGATAATTTTGATATTATCTGTGGTGTTCCTTATGCGGCGCTTCCAATGGCAACTGCTATGTCTCTTGAAAGTTACATTCCATTGATTATCAAAAGAAAAGAAGCTAAATCTTACGGAACAAAAAAATTGATTGAAGGTATCTACGAAAAAGGACAAAACTGTCTTTTGGTAGAAGATGTGATTACATCCGGAAAATCTTTGGTTGAGACGATTGATGAAGTTGAAAATGAAGGCATCAAAGTTTCTGATATTGTTGTAGTTCTTGACAGAGAACAAGGTGGGAAAGAAAAATTGGAGGAGAAAGGTTACAAAGTTCATTCGCTTTTCAATATTTCTGAGGTTGTGGAAATCCTGAGAGAAGTTAATTATATCGATGATGAGGAAGTAGCAAGAATCCGAGATTTTGTGAATGGAAATCAAGTTGTTTTTGAAGAAAAAAAGCGTTTATCTTACGAACAGAAATTGGAAGTTGCTGAACATTCTTTCGCTAAGAAAATCCTTGAAATTGCTATTGAGAAAAAGTCAAACTTGATTGCTTCGGCCGATTTTATTACGACTAAAGAATTACTAGATTTCGCAGATTTTGTTGGACCTCACATTGTCGCGCTGAAAACTCACATTGATATTCTGAATGATTTCGATGCTGATGAAACGATTCTTCCGCTTAAAGACTTGGCAACGAAACATAATTTCCTTTTAATGGAAGACCGAAAATTTGCTGACATTGGAAATACTCAGGAATTGCAATTTTCTTATGGAACTTATAAGATTTCAAACTGGGCAGACCTTGTAACTTCTCACGTGATTGGTGGAAGCAAAAGCTTAGACTGCTTCATCAATGTTGGTGTGGTTGCGATTTTAGGAATGTCTTCTCAAGGCACTTTGACGGATTCTCACTATCGTGAAGAAGCAATGAAAGTAATAAAAAATCATCCAAATATCATTGGTTGTGTTGCTCAAAATCAAATCTCTGATAATCTTCTTCTTTTCACGCCAGGCGTAAACCTCGGAACAACTGGCGATGACAAAGGACAGCAATATAACTCTCCGGAACACGTCATTAAAAATTACAATACCGATTTTATCATCGTTGGACGCGGAATTTATAAATCAGACGAACCCGAATTAGAAGCATTACGTTATAAAACCGAAGGCTGGAAAGCTTATCAAGCTTCTTTATAAATTTAACAATCTAAAATCCCGCTTCATCAGAAAAAATTAGTAGTTTTAATTACTGATTAATTTTGATGAAGCGATTTTTTTTGTGTTTGGTTTTATTGTTGACAAATTTCTGGGCAAAGTCTCAGCAAGACAGTATTTTGCTTAATGTAAAACTTAATGAAGACAAAAAATCAATCTCGGTAGAACAGACGTTGATTTATCATAATCCTCATCAGAAATCCATCAATCAAATCAAACTTCTGAATTGGGTTTCAGCTTATCAAAAAAGAAGAACACCGCTATTAAAACGTAAAGTTGAAGACCGCAAAAAAGACCTTTATTTTGCCAAAGATAACCAATTGGGAAAGCTGGAAAGTCTCCAGTATTCTTACGGAAACACATCTTCGGAAATCCTTAATAAAACTCAGGAAAACATCTTTATTCCACTTTCTGAACCTTTAGAATCTGGAAAAAGTATCAAACTTAATTTAAAATATCAGATTCAGCTTCCTGACGCCCGTTTTACAGGTTATGGTGTGGATGCAAATCATATTCTTCTGAAATATTTTTTCCTAGTTCCCGAAACTTACGAAAATGAAAAGCAAAGCAATTCTTTCTATCGCGATACGGAAGAAACTGCCAATGCTGGCTCTTTTTGGAAAGTCAATCTCGAAGTTCCAAAGTATTGGAAAATCTATTCTAACCTCAATCAAAATAATGATTCTGAGTTCGAAGGAGTTTCTATCAATGACCCAGAATTTCAAATTTCAAATGAAATCTATCCTGAATTTTCATTAGATGTTAACGGACAGAAAATCAATATTCAATTGGGTTATCAGGTTTCTGAATATCAAAGACAAATCTTAAGTTCAGTCTTGACAAATCATCTGAAATTCATAAAAGCAAGAATCGGAAATCTTCCTGACAAATTATTTATCACTCAAAAATTCTTGAATAAAGAAGAGTTTATCGGGATTGATGACATCAAATTCTGGAAATTCAAATATCAATTATTTACGGATTATGAAAAGACGGATTTGGATTATTTCAGTGCCGTTTCGAAGAAAATAATGGATGATTATTTCATCACCAACAAAACGCAGGAACACTGGCTGAAAAACGGTTTGAAGTCTTATCTCGAAATTCAATATCTGAAAAACTTCTATCCAAATCATAAGCTGTTGGGAAATCTCCCAGATAATGCAAGTCTCTTCGGAATCAAACCTTTGAAAATATTTCACGCTTCCAAACTGAAACTTTCCGAACGTTACGGATTAGCGTATCATTACATCTCGACTCAGAATCTTGACCAGAAAATTGACACGCCTTTTCATCAGTTGAGTAATTTCAATACGACGGCAATCAGTCAATTTGAAATGGGAAATCTCTTGAATTACATCTCGGAATATCAAGGAACAGATTCTTTTTATTTTTTCCTTAAATCCTATTTATCATCAACTTATGGAACCAAAACAACTGGGAAAGATTTTCTAGATAACTTGGATAAATTCACGAATGAAAAATCAACTTTTCTAAATCAAATGATGAGTGAAAAGCACAGAATCAATTTTAACCTAAAGAATTTTAAAGAACAAAACCAAGATTATGTTGTTCATATTAAGGACAAAAACGCTTCCAATATTCCTCTGAAAATTGAATCTGAGACTAAAAATGACGAAAAGAAAACATATTGGAAAGAAGGAAGTTCTCAAATAAAAGATACGCTTACCATTCCAAAAGAGAATGTCAATAAAATTGTTTTGAATGATAATTACGCTTTCCCAGAAGCTAATTTCCGAGACAATTACCTCTACACAAAAGGATTATTTTCCAATACAAAAAAGATAAGATTCAAACTCGTAAAGGATGTTCAAAATCCAGAATATAATGAGATTTTCCTGACACCAAGATTGACTTTCAATGCATATGACAAGGTTTTACTTGGATTGAACTTTAAAAATCAAGGTATTTTTGACCAGAAATTTGATTATTCATTCACGCCATATTACAGTTCAGGAACAGGAAAATTGACAGGTTCGGGCGCAATTGGTTATTCAATTTTACCTCCAAATAGTTTTTTCAGAAGTTGGAATTTTGCTGTTTCTGGTTCATATTTCCATTATAATACCAATTTGGCTTATAAGAGATTCGGTGCGGGAACTTCCATTAATTTTAATAAAAATCCGAGAAGTGCGATTGGAAGAAGTTTGTATTTTTCTTACAACTATTATGACCGAGAGTTAACTCCACTAATGATTGAGAACAATTTGTACTCAAAATATAATCTTTGGAATTTAGGCTATTCTTATTCCGACAACCGATTGATTCACGAGAAATATATCTCGACTAATCTGCAATGGATGGAAGATTTTCAGAAGATTTCGGCTGAAGCTTTTTATCGTTGGGAATTTTCTAAGGATAAGAAAATCAGTTTCCGTTGGTTTGCGGGATATTTCATTAAGAATGATACCAAAAATGCATTGTTCAATTATGGATTATCGAGAGTTTCCAACTACTCTTTTTCTTATGGCTTATTGGGACAAAGTGCAACTTCTGGGATTCTTTCTCAGCAGTTTATTTTGGCAGAAGGTGGTTTCAAATCGATGTTTAATACATCTGTTAATCAATTCATCACCAGTTTGAACGTGGATTCTCATCTTTGGAAATGGTTTAATCTCTATGCTGATGCAGGCGTTTATAAGAACAAAAACAGAGCAACCCAGTTCATTTGGGATTCTGGTGTGAAAGTAAAAGTTGTTCCTGATTTTCTTGAGGTTTATTTTCCAGTAGCTTCGAGTTTAGGCTTTGAACCGTCTTTTAAAAATTATGGTTACAGAATCCGATACACTTTGGTTCTTAATCTTGGAGCGTTGATTAATAATTTGAGACGAGGAATTTATTAGAAAGGAAAACCACCGAACTTTAAAAATCCAGTGGTTTACAATATATATATAAAATGTGTTATTAGTTTTGGGTGGTTATTTTTTAATAAAATGTATTGCTTTTTCTCCCGAATTACTGTATATTTTTAGAATATAATTACCTTGAGCCAAGTTTCTAACATCTACCTGATTATCCTTATAAATTGGTGAAAAAGATTTGTTCAAGAGATTATATATTTCAACCTTGGTAATTTTGTTCTTAGTTTCAATATTAATAAAATCTCCTGTTGGATTTGGATAAATCCTATAATCTTTATCTACAATGGTATTTTCAATTATTTCTTTATTGGTTTTATCAAAACTATTGCTAGCTTTTCCATCTGGCAAAGGAGTATTATCAGCATAAGCATAAAAATGATTGGAATCAATCAAAGTGTTTGGATTAATCAAAAGATAACCGTTACCTTCTACTTTAATTCCGTTCCAAGTGGAGTTATTTGCAGATGTTATTTCGGCTCCTTCAATGATAAAATTACTACCATCTTTCACAATAAATCTACTTTGGGGAGCCATGATAATTTTACAGGTTGCTTTTAAACTTGAATTATTATCAATTTTCACATTAGAATATAGTCTGAAGTTTAAATCCCATAATTCATTACTCCCTACATTGATATTGGTATTCTTGAATGAATCTTCTGTAAAATATTGTCTTAAGCTTGATATCGATGCACTCTGGTGCATTATTGAAACGTCTTGTAAACTGAGATAGTCATGCCACCCTTCAATTGTACTCATAATGTTGGAAACACAATCATGATGGCTTAAGTTAAAGCTATGTCCTAGCTCATGAACCATTGCTCTTGCTCCGATATCAAAATAATAATATTGTTTGACAGTTTCCCAAGTAGGGGTCGGATCTCCCACTTTAAAGTGTTTTCTAAATAAAAAACCATTATAAACATCAGGCCAATATTGTCTTTGTTTATTATTAAAGGTATTAAAAGAAGGACGTTGCGATGCTGCCCAATCTAAAGGAACCTTGCTAAAATCTCCATTTTGATAATCAGAATATATTTGACCATTGTTTGAAAAAGTAATATTTATTCCTTCAGGAATAGTAGGATCATTATCTAGATAGTTGTAGTAATACAAGGATGTATTGGGTGGGTATAACATTTGGTTGCTAGGGCACGCCTCTGGGTCGCCACAAGACATGTTATAGCCGGTTATAAGGTAATCCCAGGCAGGATCTGCTTTCCAAATTTTATTAACAACGACTCTGATTTTTGTATCTGTTCCCGGTTGGGGATAGACCTCACATCCAGCAATAGGAGAGTACAATAGTTCTAACCTTTCATTGAAAGAAGCAATTATATTGTCTATGAATTCTATATGCTCGGGATTATTTTCCTCGAAATTGCCGGTACCATCAGGTTTGGTCAAGAATATGAAATTCAATTTCACATATATGACCCCATCATTAGTATTAGGAAGATATAGATTATTTCCATGTAGGTCACGATTATAATATGGTGAGGTATTACCACAATTTGTTGAAGCTAATTCTCTTGATTTTAAAATATCTTCATCTACATTCTCCGAATCATTAGCACAGTTTATCGAAAATTGATTGTTCTGTGCTTTGGTTAAAACAGTTATCCATAAAAGCATAAAAATTTTTAAAAACTTTCTCATACCTTTACTTTTTATTATTTGCCTCTAATTCTTCTATTCTCTTATCCTGCTCTATTAGATGTAATGTTAACTCCTCTACTTTTTTAAGAAGCAAAATGTTCATTTCTTTTAGTTCTATACCATTTTGTATTGCTTCCTCTGTAGAAGGCACTTCTGGTAGATGGCCATTGTTATTGATATAATTTTCTACTTCTTTTAAAGGCATTAGCTTATAATCTTTAGCAAAAACATAATCTGCCCATCCGTTTTCAGCAGCTATTTCTACTTTTACTTTTTCTGTTCTGATGCCATCTTTTACAAAAAGTTTATAGCCCGAGCAGGAAGAGCAAGATAGGCTTGTAGTTCCTATACCAACATTTCCATTCGCTTTAACAACAAACTTACTACTCAACTCATAGTTTTGGGAGTTAGAATTTTCCAAGTATAGTAAATTAGCATCATCTGCGGCATCTAAGGAATAACCTAAAATTAAATTTTCACCTGCAACAAGATTACTGCTAGTATCTCCAATGGCCATAGTTCCGAATATATTTGTTTCACCAATTATTCCTGTATTCCCTGCTACATATAGTTTATAACCATGATTTGGATTCGGATTAGTTGTACCTATTACAAAAGTCCGATTAGCATTACCCAAAATTCTAGCCGCATTACCATTATTTGTTCTAAAAACCAGGTCTTTTGCATCGGTCGTTCCAATAAAATTATTTGTAGGATTAGTTCCCGCATTTCCTGTCAAAGACCATTGTGCGTTTGCAGCTCCCGTAATTGCTAAAAAGCTAAATAAAAATAGTTTTTTCATAGTTTTAAAAATTTTTAAATGTTATTTTTTTATGAATTGTTTTGTGTAGGTCTGGTTTTCATTTGTCATAGTCTTTACCCAATAAACTCCTTTAGTAAGTCTGGATACATCAATTACTGCTATTTTGTCATTACTGTCTTTGTTCAAAACTTCTTGCCCATTGATATTATAGATTTTTATATTTTTCAAAACATCTTTGTTTATAGAGAGTTTCAATATATCGTCTACTGGATTTTTTTCAATCCTTAGTTCATCTTTTTCTGCTCTTGCCATCAAATCTTTTTGTATTTTATCTACACCACCATTTCCTCCTTTTTTAGTTCCGATGGTAGTGCCTCCGGTATCCGAACAGCTCTCGCAAAGTTGGGTCGGTAAAATAGCAATACCATAGCCTTGGCTTGGTATTACAATTATCTGGTCTGATGCAGAAACCTCTCCCTGTATAGTTGTGTCTACAGAATTCGTAAAGAGCAAAATATTCCCATTGCATGCAAAGCCATGCGATATAGGATATTCTTCTGTATAATAGCATATTATTTGTGATTTAAAAAATGGGAACAAAAAGGACATTATCACAAAGAGGCCTGTTTTCATAAAGTTTTCATTAACTTTAACAAATATATAAGGACAGTTAAAATATTTTTATCACGTAGTACCGTGATTTTTTCATGAAGAAAACATTTTTACTACTATTTTTTTTCAATACATTTTTCGCTTTTCCTCAACAAAGGATAGAAAAACTGGATAGCCTTTTTGAAAAATTCAGTTCTGTAATCAACAAAGATTCCGATTCTGCCTACTACTATTGTCGACAAGCATATAATCTTAATAGAAAAATAGGCAATGATTATTATGCATCCAGATGCTTTTTTCTCTATGCTACCTATTATTATAATATTGGTAACAATTCTAGATCCAAAGCGTACAACGACAATGCACTAGTATTGGCAAAACGAGCAAACAATATTACAACTCTTTATCGCATCTATAATCTGAAAGGCGTAACGTTATTTGAAAGTAGTGAATATGATAAAGCTTTTGGTGAATTTCAAAGAGCCCTGTTCTATCTGAAGAAACAACCCGATAACAAGTACTATGGTATTCTATATCTTAATCTTGGAAATCTTTTCCTTGCCAAAGGCGATACCATCTCTGCCATCAAAAACTATCAGCAGACTTCCAAATACTCTGCATTGGCAAAGGATACCGCAAGGATATTAAGTGCTTACAATGCTATTGCCAATACTCTACAAACCAAAAATCATCAAAAAGCCCATGAATATTATGAGAAGGCATTTTTTTTGGCCAGCTTGACCAAAGATAAACAAGAGCTGTTCAGCATCAGATTCAATCAGAGTAATAATTTTTTAAATCCGCATAATCCATCTCGCAACGAAAAAGCATTATCGTACTTACGAGCATCAGAAGAACTTCTGAAACAGTTAGATGATCAAGACCTTTACAACTTCTATCTGTATTTCAATTACGGTGCCTATTACATGAATAAGAATGATATACCAAACGCCATCAAATATTACGAGTTGTCCTATAATACATATGATGCGGAAAGGATACCAATAAATCAAAAATTAGACATTTTAAAAAATCTAATTACCATTCATAAAAAAGATAATAACTACCAAAAGTCGTACGAATATCAAAGTCAACTTTATAAGCTGAAAGACAGCCTCTTCACCATCGAAAAAGAAAAGAACTATAATCATTTACTGGCAAAATATGAAGTGGATAAAAAGAACAGCCAGATACAATTGTTAAGTAAAGAAAACGAGTTGCAGAAAGTAAGGAAAACAAGAGTGTACTTTGTTCTTGGGCTAATGACCCTATTATTGCTACTGGGCTTCTTTTTTTATAAAAACAAACTGAAATCCCAGCAAAAACTACATATAAAGCAACAGGAACTTAACCACACCAAAGATGTTCTTAAAGGTCAAAACAAGGAACGTAATCGTCTTGCCAAAGAGCTTCATGACAGTATCGCTGGGAGCCTGGCGTGGATCAATATTTTACTGGATAAGGAGAATGATCTATTGCAAAATAGTAAAATATCTTCTATCCAAGACCATATCATTACCTTGCATGGCGAGATAAGGGGAATATCTCATGACCTTAGCAACAACTTTCTGATGGAAAAAACCTTCTATCAATTAATGCAATATTTAGCAAAGCAAAATGAGGAAAATGGATTACCAACAGAAGTCTTATTCTTTCCTGAAGATGCCCTTGATAATATCAATGAAGAGCTGAAAACCCACTTATACAGAGTTGTTCAGGAACTATTTTCCAACATCCGTAAGCATGCTGGTGCCAAGAGCGTACAGGTCAGCATCACTCAAAACAACAAATTTGTATGCCTAATGGTAGAAGACGATGGAAGGGGGTTCCGCAATGATAATGTAGAAGGAATAGGATTCAAGAATATCAGGGAGAGGTTGGAGACTTTTGATGCCGGTTTAGAAATAGATTCTTCTCCAAATAATGGTACCACTATAAGCATAACTTTTAAGATATGATAAACATAGGCATTGTAGATGATCATGTATTGTTCCTGGATGGAATACGCTCGATCTTGTCAGCCCAAGAGAATCTCAACATTGTTTTTGCGGTAGATAATGCGAAGGAAGCTTTACAACACATCCAAAAACAAACAATTGACATCCTGATCACCGATATATCTATGCCGGAGATAAGCGGATTGGAGCTGATACATCTGATAAAAGAGAGGTCACCTCGTATCAAGGTCATCGTGATGAGCAGCTTTCAAAATATGGGAACCAAACATAATATGGATGCTTATCTTCTGAAAACTACGCCCAAAGAAAAATTGATAGAAGTTGTGAATAATCTTTACCATAAGAACGAGAAGTTCTATTATTCAGCAGAAATTGATTTCCAGAATATCCATTTTAAAAAGAACATTCTGAGTCCCCGTGAAAAAGAGATCGTGATAGCCATCAGCAAGGGACATTCCAACACAGAGATCTCCAAGATACTTTTCATAAGTGTAAATACCGTAGAGACCCATCGTAAAAATATCTTCTTTAAGCTGAATGTCACAAGTACTGCACAATTGATAGCTGTAGCTATAAAATTAGGAATTATAGATTATTAAAGATGCTTCGAATCCGCTCAGCATGACAACTTTTATCAAAATCAATAGAAATAGGCTTTACCCCGTTAAAAAAAGACATACAAAAGCTTTTTGTAAAGCTCAATCTTATCGCTATTGATAACACAGTACACTGTCAGGCTCAGGCCTCAGATGAAGTTCTGAGTTTGACGAAGAGAAGTCTTTCACACTACAAGATGCTTTGACAGGCTCAACATGACAGTCAACTTAGAGTTACAATTCAAATCTCTCTAGAGAATACACATTATCATAAACAATAAATCCTAATATTGTTAAAATTATTTTAAAATACACGTACGTATTAGAAAAAAACCACATTTACTGTGTTATAAAAAAACAAATGTTTAATAAGAAAAACAATTTTCATTATACCGATTACATTTAAGATTATTACAAGAAGATGGCAAGACAGTCTATGTAGGAGAGCACTTTACCTTACAAGAAAAAAAACCAACAAAAATGGCGCCCCCAGCATCAAGAGTGCGAGAATAGCCTTCCGACCGGAGAAGATGATAAAGGATGAGTTCAAACTGGCCACCTTTCAAAAGAAATCCTAAAACAAAAAACCACCGAGAATATCGGTGGTTTTGTATTTAAAAGCTTGTGTTCAAATTATTTTTTAACAACTTTTTGAGATACAGCGTGTCCGTTTACAGAACCTGTAACGATGTAAACACCTTTAGCAAGAGAAGAAACGTTAAGAGTAGAACCTTCTGTTACTTTAGCAGTTTTTACTACTTGTCCAGCAGCATTTACAATTTGGATATCAGCCGTTTTAGCGAAAGCGATAGATTCTCCAATTATTGTATTTTTAACAAGAATAGAGTTAGCTTTTGTAAAATCAGCTACAGCAAGATTTTCGCCATAAGTTATGTCTACAGATGTAATTCTGATTTGTGCAGACGTTCCTGTTTGACCATTTTTAATAGTTACATTAGATGCTGGAGTAGCAAAAGAAACTAAGTAAGTTGCATTAGTAGCATCAGCTGGATCATAAACAGTAGGAACAACATTACCATCTACAGTTATAACAGCAGTTGATGGAGCATAGTTGTCTGCACCAAGTGTTCCAGCTGTCTTGATTTTCACAGTAGTAATTTTGGTACTTCCTGCTACTTTAATAGCAAATGAGTTACCATCGCCTGAAGTATTCTGAGAATATAGTCTCAATGCTCCTCCATTTCCAGTATAAAATGCAGGGTTAGTAGTAGCAGCATTCTTCAGCACCTCATAAGTAAGCTTTCCCGCAACAATATTACCAGTCGTAAGGACTTGAGCATTTGTGAAACCTTGATTGTTAAGAACAAAACTAAAAGTTTCTTGAGCTTGTGCAGTAAAAGCTAAAGCTGAAACAGCTAAAATTGTAAAGATTTTTTTCATTTTATTAAAGTTTAAAAATTGTTTTATTATAATAATTAAAGGGATGCTAAGTTAATAAAAAAATGCATTCCGCAAAATTTTCTTTATTTTTTAACATTTACGCATTCTTAGGTTTAGAATTAATCAATGATACAAAATTATATGATCTAAAAATTAACAGATCTACAACCGAAAAATGCATCCCTTTTTATTGCCACAAAAGTAAACATATTAGTTAAATCAAATGTTAAGCCTGTTTTAAATCATTAAAAAAGCCAGCATTCTTTCAGGAAGAATACTGGCTTAATATTAGCCTAAGGAAGTAACTATTTTTTAATGATTTTCTGAGAAACAGTTTGTCCGTTTACAAGACCTGTTACCACATAATTTCCTTTTGGTAAAGTAGAAACATCTAATCTAGAGTTTTCAACAACCTCAGCAGTTTTCACAGCTTGACCCGCTGTGTTATAAACTGAAACTTTTGTAGAAGCTCCAAAGATCAATTCGTTGGATACGATTGTATTCTTAACAAGGTTAGCTTTTCTCTTTGTAGCATCTACCACAGCCATTGTAGGCGCATTGAATTTGACATCATCAATATAAAGCCTAGAAGTCGCCGATGGTGCTGTAGTATAAGTTAACTCAAACTTGAATCTAAGCGCCCCTGTTGCAGCAGCTGGTACATTATAGGTATAAGATGTACTTGTAGTCGTCAAAGTAAAGGTCTGAGGGCTAAGCCAAGTTGTCCCATTGACAGAATAAGATACAATAACGTTAATCCCTGCGGTATTTGCTGCATTAAAAGTAACAGAACCAACACCACTTGTTGCAAAGTTTGTCATGGTATAACCTTTACTTGCTGCAGAAGCTGTGTACCATCTCATTTGCATAGACTGGTTTCCTGATAAAGCAGAAGTAGTAGAAGGTGTTCCAAAAAATGTACTCCATTGTTTTCCACTAGCCCCACTTACCAATAAAGTAGTGTTGTTATAAACAGTACTAGATGTAAATCCTTCGCTGGATTCGAATCCTGTTGAATAGATTTGTGCAGTTGCTGTTGTTGCTAAAGCCATTACAGCTAATAAAGAATAGATCTTTTTCATAATTAAGTTTATTGAATTTTGTTTGCGACAAATCTATTCTAATCCATAGCAATCCTAGATTGACAAAATATTAATAGTATAATAATAATCAATCATATATAATTTTAATTAAATTCATTCTTACATAATATTTACTTAACAAAAAAAAACGCTACCAAAATTGGTAGCGTTGCATATTATTAGGAATAATGATGATTATTTCTTGATAATTTTCTGAGAAATAGTCTGTCCGTTTACTAGACCTGTCACCACATAATTTCCTTTTGGTAAAGCAGAAACATCTAATCTAGCATTTTCAGCAACTTCAGCAGTTTTTACAACTTGTCCAGCAGTGTTATAAATTGATACTTTTGCAGAAGCACCAAAGATGATATCATTAGATACAATTGTATTTTTCACCAAGTTAGCTTTTCCTTTTGTAGCATCTACTACAGCCATTGTAGGATTTTCATATACAATTACAATAGAAGTAATATATCCTGCACTAGCTCCTCTTTTTATAGCGAAGAATTTATAATCTGTCCCTGTAAGATCCGTAGTTGTCCACCCTGTAGTAGAAGCTGCTCCTACTTGAGTACCTCCAGTTACATCATAATTAGCAGCCGTAGTATTTACCAAACGTCCCGTTCCTCCATAAAGAGAAGATTCTCTGGCAGTACCTATAGAATTGATAGTTACACTAAGGATTTTCCCTGGTAAAGCTGTCGTGTTATAAATAACACCTTGGTTTGCTTGTGTTTGAATATTGGTTCCAGCAACAGTTCCGGTAGTCGGAGTATTAATTGCATTAGCCGTAATAGCTTTTCCACCAAAACCAATAGTGTTAGTAGTCCAAGTTCTCTCAGCTCCACCATTATAATTACTTGTTCCAAGAACTGCAGTTCCACCAATGCTTGCAACATCAATAGTTACTGTGGCTGTTTGTGCAACAAGATTACTACTTACAGTTAAAGCAACTGCCGCTAATAAAGAATAAAATTTTGTCATAATATAAAGTTTAAAAATGTTATTGTTTTTATTTTCATTTGTGGAGTGGCAAATATAAAATTTTAATGTCGGTTACAATTTTATAGGGCTCCGTTCCGTTTTAAATAATTGTTAATTCGCTGTAAAGCCTATTATTAGTACATTTACACATCATAAGAAAAGGGTGTCGAAGATAATTAAATTTTTTCTAATAATCTATACTTTTTTTGCACTAATCTCGGTTAATGCACAGATATTCAGTTGGAAAAACCCAAATATCCCACAAGATTCTCTTAAAAAAGACAGTATCCTAATTTCTAAAATCAATCAAGATTTTTTTACCAAAGACACGCTTGACTTCATCAAAAAGCAGAATCGCGTGATTTATGATGAAGAAGTACTGGTAAAAAACGATAAGAAAAGAATCCTTGGCGAACTCAACTCCAAAGGCTCTATTATTAGAGGAATTACTTTTGGGAATAATCAAGGTTCATCGGTTCAAAGTTCTATGGATATGCAGATTTCTGGAAAGTTGAGTCCCGATGTTTCGATTTTAGCATCCATTTCAGACCATAATCTTCCTGTTCAAGCTGATGGTTATACACAGACTTTGCAGGAATTTGATAAAATCTATCTTCAGCTTAATATCAAAAATCATAGTATCATAAGAGCCGGACATCTCGACCTTAATGATGAAACGACTTATTTTGGCCGTTACCAAAGACGAAGTATGGGATTGCAATTTCTCACGAGTTGGGAGAAGAATGGTAACAAAACTTCGGTAGATGTTTCTGGAGGTGTCGCCCGAAGTGAGTTTTTCAGAATGCGTTTCCAAGGGATTGAAGGTAATCAAGGCCCTTATCGATTAACTGGGAAAAATGGCGAATTGTTCATTACAATCATTTCTGGTTCGGAACAGGTTTTCATTGATGGAATATTAATGAAGCGAGGCGAAAATCAAGATTACGTCATTAATTATAATACAGGCGAAATTACATTCACGAGTTTCCGCCCTATCTACAAGCAGAACTTCATCAATGTTTCTTATAATTATACCAATAGAAATTACACCAGATTTCTAATAACCGGAAACATAAAACATCAGCGGGAAAAACTGAAAGCGGGATTCAGCTGGTTTATGGAAAATGACAACAAGAATGCTCCACTTTCACTCAATCTTAGCGAAGAAGACCAGCAACAACTCGTCAATGCCGGCAATGACCCCACTCTAATGTATTCTCAGTCCGGCGTGGAAGCAGAATATGATGTGAATAAAATCCTTTATAAAAAAATATTCTCCGGCGAGTCTTTCTACTACGAGTTTTCAACCGACCAAACCCAAGTCCTTTATCAGGTTTCTTTCACTTATTTTGGAAGCGGAAAAGGCGATTATCAGTTACAACAAACCACCAACAATGGAAGAGTTTTTCAATATGTGGGAACTGGGTTGGGCGATTATCTTTCAGTTAGAAAATTACCTGCGCCAGAAAAATCTCAAGTTTATTCTGCCAATGTAGAATATGCACTAAATGAAGGTGTCATTGGAACAGATGTTTCCTTGAGTAATTATGACCTCAATGCTTTCTCTTCAAAAGATAATGAGCAAAATATTGGTTACGCAGCGAGAATCTATGCCAACAAAACTTTCAAGAAAAACACTTGGACAGGAACGCCAATGCTAGAATATCAAGTGATTCAAAAGAACTTCCATATTCTTGACAGAATTAATAATGTTGATTTCTGGAGAGATTTTAACTTGACTAATGAATTCAGTCAAATTACTCAAAATAGATTCATATTTTCTTTCCTTAATGATTTTAACAAGACTTCAAAAATCAATTATAAATTGAATTACCTTGAAGAAACCGACACTTACAAAGGAATCAAAAATAATATTGATATCGCTTGGAGAATTGGAAAGCTGAATAACCTTGCTGCGATTTCTTATTTGGACACCAAATCAACTGACCTTAATACAAATTTCATCAGAGGCGCAGTTTCAACTGAGTTAGCTGGCAAAAAAGGTAGTTGGATGCTCGGCGGTTCTATGGAACATAACGAGAAAAAATACAATGCAACCCAATTGTTGGACGTCACAAGTTTCAGTTGGAAAGAAGTTTTTATTCAGAAAAAAATAGCTGACTCTGCAAGAACCAAATTATTAACCAAAATTTATCTTCGACAAAATGATTCGGTTCAGGATAACAGCCTTAAGAAAATGAATAATATTCTTGGGATTCAGGCAGAAAGTCAAATCATCAAAACCGAGAAAACGCAATTATCAACTTTGGTTCATTATAGAAAATTCTATTATGAAAATCAGACTTTAGCGAATGACCAGAATCAGGATTTTGTGGTAGGAAATATTTTATACAATCAGCAATTATTCAAAAACGGAATGCGTCTTCAATTTTTCTACGAGCTTGGAAATGGTCAGGAAGCGCAACGAGAATTCCAATACATCAAAGTGACCGATGGACAAGGTGTTTACAAGTGGACAGATTACAACAACGATGGCGTTCAACAATTAGATGAATTTGAAGTAGCAGAATACGCTGATTTGGCTCAATACATTAGAGTTTATACGAATAGCGTGAATTATCTGGCTTCTAACAAAAACAAATTACAAGTGGCGTTGTTTGTGAATCCTTCAGTCATTATCAGTTCAGAGAATGCTTTTTTGAAGCGTTGGAATTTCAATTTATCATTACTTTCTCAGAATTCTTATATGAAAGGTAGCAAGGTTTTGGTTTGGAATCCATTCGAAAAACAGGCTGACCAATTACTGAGAACACAGAATATTCTGGCTTCAGCTTTATTTAATTCTAATGATAAATCTGGTTGGAACGGAAGTTACCGATATACAGATAATGACAATTTGGTAAATGCAAATTTTAGCAATGAAGCACATTCTCAGAAGTCTCATTTTATGAATATTGGCTATTCTTTTACTAAGGCTTTCCGTGCAGATTGGGAAAATACTTTGCAAAATGTAACCAATAGTTCACAAGTTTACAACACACGAAATTACCTTCTTCAAAACTGGGAAACGAAACCAAAAGCAACCTACAAACTAACAGAAACTTTACAAACAGAACTATTCGGTGCACTTCGTCAAAAGAAAAGAACCGATGGCGAGGAACTTTTGAAAACCTACGAAATCTCAGGAACGCTACAATGGGAAAAAGCAAAAACATCCATTAGAACCAACTTTTCTTTTATTAACAATGATTTTACAGGCAATAGTTTCAGCATCGTCGGAAATCAAATGCTAGAAGGTTTGAAAGTCGGAAAAAATCAAGTCTGGACTTTATATATCCAGCAAGCTATCAACTCCTTCATTCAGCTTAATGTTAATTACGAAGGTCGAAATTCCGGAGACAGAACCATTCATATCGGAAGTATGCAAATCCGAGCCAGTTTTTAGGTAGGAGAGTTTGAGCGTTTGAGAGTTGTAGTGTTAGAGAGTGAGAGAGAGAGAGTTGCAAAACCCGAAGGGTTTAATTTGAGTAGCCGCAGGTGAAACCTGTGGAAATATCCAACATAACAACTCAAACAAACCTTTCAAACTCTCAAATCCTCCTACTCTCTCACTCTCAAACCCTAAAACTCATTCCTGCTCCACTCACTCCAGCTTCCGACATACAGATTCGGAATATCGAAGCCTGCGTAATCCAAAGCTAAAAGAGAATGACAAGCCGTTACACCACTTCCGCAATGGAACGTGATTTTGCTTTTATCATGTTGATTAAACAATTCAGAATACAGACTTCTAAGCGTTTCAGGCGATTTGAATAATCCATTTTCATCCAGATTATCTGAAAAAGGAAAATTCTTGGTATT
Organism: uncultured Weeksellaceae bacterium; assembly: GCA_963530025.1. Lineage (GTDB taxonomy): Bacteria > Bacteroidota > Bacteroidia > Flavobacteriales > Weeksellaceae > Epilithonimonas. The sequence continues at coordinate 101,916 of CAUSBY010000001.1, read as the reverse complement.
TGGGATATGTCCAGCAACTAAATCAATTGGTTCTGTAATTCCTTGATAACGTTGTGATTCTCGAACATCAACAATCACAGCATCAGAATCTTGAGTCGCTTTTTTAACATCATCAATCCAAATCTGTGGCAATTGCCAATCTTGGTAATCAGAAACATATTCAGCTTCGGGATAAAAATTTTCGCCAGAAGCTAAAGGATAATTTTGATTTTCTGCGAATTGCAAACCGCCATTCAAAACCTGAACATTGTTGTGACCAACTGCACGTAACATCCACCAAAATCTCGCAGCAGCATTAGCTCCGTTTTTATCATCATAGATGACCACGTGAGAATCTTTATCAACTCCTAATTTGCCTAAAGTCTTGATAAAATCTTCAAACTTCGGAAGTGGATGACGACCTCCATTTTTCGGGTCATCAATTTTTGCCAAATCGGAATTCAAATCAACATAGACTGCATTTTTGAGATGTTTCTTTTCAAATTCACCTTTTGAATCCGGTCCAGTTCTGACATCAAAAATTCTGAGATTGAGATTCTCCGATTTCGTAAAAAGTTCAGCAACTTCTATTATTGGGGATTGATTTTTCATTAGTTATATATTGAAAGGTTGTCGATTGGACAATGATTATCCAATCGTAAAAATCTATATGCTGGAACAAAAATATTGAATTGTATTGATATTTATTCAAATATAAAAATCATATTTTAAGCCTTCTTTAATCTGTTATAAAGTTGCGTTAAACTCATTAAGTAAGTATTTACAATTCAATAACATTTGTAATTTTATTTTATGAAATTTCAATCATAAGAACTAATGTTACAACTCAATCAATTATTCTGTAAAAGTTTTCTTTTTCTACTGATAATTACATCCGCCTTCAGCTTTTCACAGGACAAAGCAGAACAGGCAGTTCAGAATTTGGACCAGAATTTCCCTCAAGAAAAAGTGTATCTAATGCTAGATAAAAATAGTTATGCTGTTGGAGATAACATCTGGTTCAAAGCTTTTGTTTTTGATGGTTACAGCCAATCCAAGATCTCCACTACGCTTTTTGTAGAACTCTATGACAGTAATAAAAAACTGATTGACAAAAAACTTATCCCACTTTACAACAGCGAAGGCGCCGGCAATTTTGCACTCGCCAATGATTTGAAAGAGAATGTCTATTATGTGAGAGCTTATACCACGTGGATGACTAATTTCAATGAAGATTTTCAATTCATCAAACCCATTGCTGTTTATAATCTTAGTTCGCCTGAAAGATTAATTAGAAATGATAAAGCAGAGTGGATAGCTCAGGTCTATCCGGAAAGTGGAACTTTTGTAGATGGAATTGATACTAAGTTTGCAGTCCGTATTCGTTCCAATGGAAAAACACCAAAAGACTGGAACGGTTATGTAATAGACAAAGAAAAACCTAATGTTCATCTTGTCGATTTCAAAGGTTTTGACCAGAATGTTGGATTGTTTACCATTACCCCTCAAAAAGGAAAGCAATATCAGCTGATTGTCACAGATAAGAATGGTAAAACCAAGACTACAGATTTACCACAAGTTGCAGAAAGCGGAATCAATCTGCAGGTTAAAAGTCTGGCAGATAAAATCGAATATCAGATTAAATCTAATGAAATCAATAATGAATCTGGCTATTACAAAATAGTTGCGACCATCGGAAGCCGTTTTGTCTATAAAGCCCGAATCAAAAAAAACGCCAATGACGAGGTGTTCTCTATACCGACTAATCAGTTAATCAATGGTGTTTTGCAATTCACTTTGTTTGATGAGCAGGAAAACGTTTTGGCTCAGAGACTTTGTTTTATACAACCTCAGAAATTCAATATTTTAAAGCCAGCTGTGCAATCGATTTCATTAAACCAACAACCAAAAACATTGAATTCTTTTGAAATAAAATCTGATAATATCAGTTCTGATTTGGCTGTTGCAGTTTATGACCAAGCAAGATTTAATCAAGATGAAAATATCCTAAGTGCCTATTGGTTGACAGGCGATTTCATAGATAAGATACATGCTCCTGCACAATATTTTTCTGAGAATAGAAATACAGATGCTCTTGATGCCTTATTAATTTCCGAACAATGGACGCGATTCAACTGGAAAGACCTCATCGCTGGGAAACTTCCTATTATTAAAAATAAACCCGAAAAACATATCGCGTACAATATCAGAATCACATCCAACGGTGCTCCGGTAAGAAACACTTCAGTAAATCTAATGTTTGACGGAGAAAAATCGGGATCAAAACTATTGTCTATCCCAACGGATAACAACGGCGACCTTAGTCTGAAAAATATGGCATTCTATGAACCTCAGAAAATCTATTATCAGGTAAAAGCGGACAATGCGGATGTTGTAGTTATCCCAAAAGTGACCTTTGTCCCACTAAAGAAAGAATTACCACAAAGTGATTTTGTTTTGGTTAAAAGAAATGCTAATGACTCGCCCACTCCAGAAGCTTCTCTCGCTCTTGCCAACAATCAGTTTGAGAAAAACCTCAACGAAAAAGTGACCGATATAGAGGAAGTGAAACTGACCGCAAAAAAACAATCTCCGACAGACAGATTCAACGATGAGCTCAGCAGTCCGATGTTCCAAAGTCCTTTTGAAACGGTATTTGATTTTGTAAATGACAAAACTTTGAGTAATGGTTCTCCTGATATCCTACTTTGGCTGGAAGGTCGTGTTGCCGGACTTCAAATCCAGAGAGAGGGCGCAGATGTAGATGCCATCATCCGAAACAAAAAAGTGGATGTTTATCTGGACGAGGTTAAAACCGACCTAGAAGTTATCAGAGGATTCAACATTTCTAATATTGCTATGATAAAAGTCGTAAAGGATGACTTTTTCGGAGGCTTTGGAAACTCAAATGGCGCTATATTGATTTATACAAAAAACGGCAACACAGGTTCTGAAGAAGTTACCAAATCTATGACTGGACTTAAATTTTTCACTCTGACAGGCTATGACAAACCATCTGTTTATAAGAATATTGATTATAATAATTCTGCTATCAAAAACCTGAAAGACAACAGAAGTCTTCTATATTGGAACTTCAAATTACCATCTGAATCATCATCAAAAATAGAATTCTATAACAATGATTCTGCAAAACAATACAAAGTAATAATCACAGGATTTGATGAGGAAAAGCAACGACCAGTTTTCTATGATGATAGATTACCGTAAAATACCCCTCAACAACTTTCTATAGGACTTAAAGAAAAAATCAGTATTTCTACTTAATCTCGAATTACAAAATCATTTTACTTTTGACAAAACATTCAGTTATGTTAGCAGTAAGAATTTTTGGAGCATTCGGATTCGAATTATTGGTACCTATTATTGCATTTTCATGGCTTTTCATAGTGTTATTAAAAAAAGAAAATTCGGAAGGAGAATGAAAATTTGTTCTTTAATTCAATAAAACATTTAACAATATTTCGTTAATTCTGTTTTTGAGAATGTTCGAGTGATGATAAGTTACCTTTTCATTACAAAAACACTATTTTCGCTGTTCAAAATACCGAAATGACGACTTCTGCTTATATACAACAGTTACTTAATATTCCCACTAAAAGTATTGATGCGACACTCCAGCTTCTCTCAGAAGACTGCACTATTCCCTTCATTGCCCGATATCGAAAAGATAAAACAGGCAATCTGGATGAGGTGGCTATTGAGAACATCTTTAAACTGAATAAGCAATTTGGAGAAATCGTCAAAAGAAAAGAAAGTATCCTAAAATCCATTGAGGAACAAAATGCTTTGACTCCCGAACTTAAGCAAAAAATAGAACAAAGCTTTGACCTGCAGGAGCTGGAAGACTTCTACCTGCCTTATAAAAAACGTAAGAAAACCAAAGCCGATGCTGCCAGAGAAAAAGGATTGGAACCTTTGGCTAAAATAATAATGAGCCAGAGAAATGATGATATTAATTTCATCGCATCTAAATATGTTAATAATGACATTGCTGATGAAAACGAAGCTTTGCAAGGCGCAAGAGACATCATAGCCGAATGGGTAAATGAAAACCTCTATGTCCGAAAAAACCTCAGAAGACTTTTTCAAAGAAAAGCAATCATCTCTTCCAAAGTTGTGAAAGCTAAGAAAGATGAAGAATCTGCTCAAAAATTCAATCAATATTTTGAATGGCAAGAAGCTCTCAATAGAATCCCAAGCCACCGATTATTAGCTATGTTACGTGCAGAAAACGAAGGTTTTGTAAAAGCATCTGTGGATATTGATAAAGATGAAGCACTTGATTTGATTGATAAAGCGATTATTAAAAGTAATAATTCATCCGCCAAACAGATAGAATTGGCTATTACTGATTCTTATAAACGATTATTAGAACCAGCACTTTCCAACGAAGCACTGCAGGAAGCTAAAGAAAAAGCAGACCAAAAAGCCATCGAGGTTTTCTCCGAGAATCTGCAACAATTGCTTCTCGCTTCACCTTTAGGAGAAAAAAGAATCTTGGCTATTGACCCGGGTTACAGAACTGGTTGTAAAGTGGTTTGTCTGGATGAAAAAGGTGACCTACTGCACAACGAGAATATCTATCCGCACGCACCCCAAAACGAAAGCGGAATGGCGATGAAGAAAATCCGCTCGATGGTAGATGCCTATAACATAGAAGCTATTTCTATCGGAAACGGAACTGCCAGCCGAGAAACGGAGTTCTTTATCAAGAAAATCGCCTTTGACAAACCGATTCAGGTTTTTGTGGTTTCAGAAGCTGGTGCATCAGTTTACTCTGCAAGTAAGATTGCCAGAGAAGAATTCCCAAGCTATGACGTTACTGTTCGTGGAGCAGTATCTATTGGACGCCGATTAGCAGACCCTTTGGCAGAACTTGTTAAGATAGATGCTAAATCCATTGGTGTAGGACAATACCAACATGACGTGGACCAAACCAAGCTGAAAGAGGAATTAGACAATACAGTTATCCGTTCTGTAAACTCAGTTGGTATCAACTTGAATACTGCAAGTAAATCACTCCTAAGCTATGTTTCTGGAATTGGAGAAAAGATGGCTGAAAACATTGTGACTTACCGAATGGAAAATGGAGCATTTAGTGAAAGAAAAGATTTGAAAAAAGTCCCAAGATTGGGCGAAAAAGCATATCAACAAGCAGCCGCTTTTGTAAGAATCAAGAACGCTAAAAATCCTCTGGATAATTCTGCAGTTCATCCAGAAGCTTATAAGTTGGTAGAAAAAATGGCAAAAGATTTGGGATTGAAAACTGAAGATTTGATTTCCAATAAAGAGAAAATTGCTTTAGTCAATCCTGAAAAATACGTGACTAATGACATTGGAATGCTCGGCATTAAGGATATTTTGAAAGAATTAGAAAAGCCAGGACTAGACCCAAGAAAAGCAGCTAAAGTGTTTGAATTTGACCCGAATGTAAAATCCATCAAAGATGTAAAAATCGGGATGATACTTCCTGGCATCGTGAATAACATTACAGCGTTTGGATGTTTTGTAGATTTGGGAATCAAAGAAAGCGGACTGGTTCATATCTCTCAGCTGAAAGATGGTTTTGTATCGGATGTGAATGAAGTAGTGAAACTCCATCAACACGTGCAGGTAAAAGTGACGGAAGTGGATGAATCTAGGAAGAGAATTCAGTTGACAATGGTTTTCTAATCCTAATTATTAATCAAAAAATCAATTCTCTAAAATGAATTGCTTCACCACTTGTCCCAATTGTATGGGACTTGGCAAAAAAAAACGCAGAATTAAAAAAAGTCTGCGCCTTCGTTATTTGTCAGAATTGGAGCTGTTTGAAAAAAACAATGGAGAAGGAATTGCTCCTATACGTCCAGAAGCGCCTCTCTATACCTGTCCTACTTGCTTTGGCTCTGGATTGATTTCTTCTGAAGACTTTCCAACGCCTGATAAAGAGAATTATCCTCACGTCGCCATCATTGGTGGAGGAATTGGTGGCGTAGCACTTGCAGTAGCCTGCCTTCACAGAGGAATTCCTTTTACGCTGTATGAACGGGATAATAGTTTTAATGAACGTTCCCAAGGTTACGGACTGACTTTACAGCAAGCCAGTAAAGCGATGGAAGGATTTGGAATTTTTAATTTGGAAAAAGGCGTAGTTTCTACCAGACATCTTGTCCATAACCCAGATGGCAAAGTAGTTGCTGAATGGGGAATGAGAAAATGGATGCGGGACAGTCCTAAAACCTCTCCTAAAAAAACCAATATCCACATCGCCAGACAGTCTTTGCGACAATCATTAATTCAACAATTAGGTGATGATAACGATATACAATGGGGACATCAACTCATTGATTTTAAAGAAAACAAAGACGGCAGACTTGACATTAATTTCCAAGTCAATGGCGAAGCAAAAACGGATAAAGCTGACCTCATCGTAGGTGCAGATGGTATTCGAAGTGTAGTCCGTAGCTTACTGATTCGCGAAGAACTATCACCATTACGTTATTTAGGTTGTATTGTGATATTAGGGATTTGTCCTTTGAGCGCCCTTGAAAATGCAGACAGTCATTTGCTGGATTCTGCCACAGTATTTCAGACAGCTAATGGTAATGAACGTATCTATATGATGCCTTATGATTCAGATTCCGTAATGTGGCAATTGAGTTTTCCAATGACAGAACAAGATGCTAAGCATCTAAGTACAAAAGGAGCAAAAGCCTTGAAGAATGAAGCTGTTATCAGAACACAATGGCATAGTCCTATTCCAGAGATTTTATCAGCCACACTTGAAACTCAAATCTCAGGCTATCCCGTTTACGACCGTGCATTGCTAAGGTCAGAATGGTTGGAAAACTTAGGAAAAGCAACTTTAATTGGCGATGCTGCCCATCCGATGAGTCCGTTCAAAGGACAAGGTGCCAATCAAGCTTTGCTGGACGCATTATCTCTGGCTCGTACCATCTCCAAAGCCTGCAGACCACAATCCAACTGGCAAGAAAAAGGTATCAGAGAAAGTGTCTTAACCTCATTCGAATCAGAAATGATAGAAAGAAGTTCTGTAAAAGTACAAGATTCTGCCTCAGCCGCTCAGTTTCTGCATTCTGAGATTGCACTCTATGAAGGTAATGAACCTCGAGGTAAGGTCTTGAAGCGAAAAGGAAAGCTTTGAAACTAATAGCTATCTGGCTTTAATCATTAATAAAATAATTTTGATTAAGTAATAATCTTCCTCATCTGCGATGGTCGCATCCCTGTATATTCGTAAAAAGCATTACTGAAAGCCGCAAGAGATTCGTAACCCGTTGCGTTGGCAATCTCCTCGATAGAACTATCTTTACGCTTCTGTAAAAGGCTAATCGACTGAATAATGCGATAAGTCTTGAGATACTGAATAAAAGAAATATGTAGCTCTTTTTTGAATAATCTGCAAAAGCTCCGCTCACTCATATAGAACTGCTCAGTCATTTCATTCAAGGTCAATGGCGTATGGAAGTTCTGATGGATATACTGCAAAACCTGCTCTATCTTAGGATGTTCGGACGTAGGAAGCTGTAGTTTGATTTGCTGCTCTGCCATCAAAGGAAGAATATCATACAAAGAAAAAAGTGCAGATGCATGAGGTTCCTGATAATCCACAAACTGATGAGACCAGCGTTGGGAAAAGTTAATCAATTCGATAATTAGTCGATTAGCTGGATAAATTCTCAAATCCTTGTAAAAGGCCATCCCTGAACTTTTGAAATAAAAAGAATGCAACTGAGTCGCGTGATGTGACACATCCAGCTTATGAGGCACCCCTGCAGGAATCCATAAAAAGTGCATTGCCGGAACCACAAGATATTCATTCTCAATGGTTACATACGCCACACCTCCTTCGACAAAACTCAGTTGGTCACGCTTATGAGTATGCATATCATAATGCCTCTCAAACCGCTCGTGTACCAGATAGACATCTTTGGGTGAGCCATCTATCTCTTGGAGGATATCCAGTAATTTCATACTCAAAGGTAAATAAAAATGGCAGGAACTAACAAAAATTAGTCTATTTTATATAAAATTACATCACACAAAAGCCTTTAGTTTTGCACTTTAAAATTAAACACTGAATGTTTTGTAAAAAATACAGGCTTATCCTAGCACTATCAGCCTGTCTATACCAGCCTTTTCTTAAAGCCCAAGAACAGCAATTAACAATTCCTCAACTCTTTAGCAAAGTTGAAACCCACAGCAAAGAAATCGCTCTGGAACAACTAAAACTACAATTGGCTGAAACCAAAATTAAACAAGCTAAATCTAATCAGCTCCCAACGTTAAGTATCACCGGTTCTATAAGACACGCCTCCAATATGCCTGTCTATGTGAATGGTATTCTTCACAAACCTGCCCAGCACGACATCATCCATACGCTTTACAACACAGAGACCAATCTGTATATGAATCTCTTTGATGGTTTCAAACTAAAAAACGAAATCAAACTGGCGAAGATTCTTTCTGATATTTCGGTAACCGATAAAGAGAAATTAATCAGTCTGACAAAACTGAAAGCCACGAATCTCTTCATAGACCTCTACATGCAATATCAATGGAAAACCACAATGCAAAGCGATATTGCTGAAAAAGAACATCAATTGCTTGAAATCAAAAATATCTACAAAGCCGGAATCATCTTGGAAAGTGACGTTCTGCGTACCGAGCTGGAACTTAGCAAAAGGGAAATGACCCTTACCGAGATTGAGAACAGCATCATCGTCTTGCAACAACAGATTAATGTCTTAACCGGAGAAGATGACAAAACCATCATTGAACCAGAAATAGCGTCTATTGAAGAAGAAACAACAGCTTTATCAGTAGATGACTACATCGAAATAGCTCTGGAAAAAGGCTACGATGCAGAATTATCTGAACAACATATCCAAGTGGCAGAAACCAAATTAAAACTTGACAAAGGCAATTATTATCCTAAAGTAGGTCTGATAGGTTCTTTTCAATTTGCCAATCCGCAAGTGTTCTTATACAACTATAATCCAAGTTGGTACAGTCTAGGACTTGTAGGTCTGCAAGCATCTTATGACATCAGCAGTATCTACCATAACAAGCATCAAGTTCAGGAAGCTAAAATAGAATTGAGTTCGGCCCAGCTTCATCATCAATTCACAAATGATAACATAAGAACCCGCATCTACAAAGCTTATTACGAATATGATGAATCTCTGAAACACGAAAAAGTCTTTGAACAAAACTTGCAATATGCTAATGAAAATGCAAGGATTCTGAAAAACGCTTATTTCAACCAGACCACTCTCATCACAGACCTATTGGATGCCAATCTATTGCAAGTACAAGCCCAATTTGAACTGGAACAATCCAAAATGAACATCCTGAAAAGCTATTACTCTCTAAAATACGAAACCGGAACCCTATAAAATGAAAGTATCTCATCGTAAAACCTTAGTCAAATTCACCTCTGCTGTCGCGTGGATTTTTGTACTTTTTGTTATGATAAAAGCCGCCATCTCCATCTATCATTTCTTACATAATGAAACGACCAATGATGCTCAGGTGGTAGAATATATCAACCCTGTGATTGCAAGAGTTAGTGGTTATGTAAGAGAAGTGCGGTTCAATGATTATGACCAAGTGAAAGCAGGTGACACATTATTCATCATCGATAATCGCGAATATAAGCTGGATGCCAACCAAGTAGGTGCAGAACTTCAGAAACAAAATGCCAATACCCAAGTTCTGAATCAACAAAGACAAACCTTGGAAGCCGAAGCAAAAGAAGCCTACCAAGCCATAGAAGCTGCCAAAATCAAAGTATGGAAAGAAAATCTGGAATATGAAAGATACAAGCAACTATACAAAGAAAAATCTGCCACAGCACAAAAACTGGAACAGATAGAAGCCAGTCTTAATATCTATAAAAGTGACTTATCACAAGCAGAACAACACTACAGAGTTGCAAAAGAAAAAGCGGAAGACCTTAATCAGGAAAAAGCCATCATAGGTGCCGAAAAATCACGGTTGAATGAGGTAAAACAACGCAAAAATCTGGACGTAAGTTATACCGTAATTACCGCGCCATACAACGGACGACTCGGGAAACGTAAAATCGAAAAACGACAAATGATTGATGATGAAGAACACCTCTGCTACATCGTGAATGATGAAAACCCTAAATGGATTATGGCTAATTTTAAAGAAACTCAGATTTCACATTTCGGAATTGGTGACAAGGTTTCTATCACGGTAGATGCTTATCCTGATGAGAAATTCGAAGGAAAGATACTGGCTTTCTCTCCGGCAACAGGTTCTAGTTTTTCTCTGCTTCCTCCGGATAATGCCACTGGGAACTTTGTGAAGATTGTTCAGCGTATTCCTGTTAAGATAGAAATCATTAACCTCAGCAAAGAATGGCGTTCAAAAATACTTTCCGGGATGAATGTGACTGTCACAATCCCTCATCATTAATCTAACATCAACGATGACATTATTCAAAGAATGGGTTCCGAACTGGCTGGCAAAAACAATTCTCTTTACATTGCTGTTGCCCAATATGATTATGTTTTTCCTACCAATGGCAAATGAGGACGTTGCTGCGGGTTATTATGGCATAGAACCGAATGACATTCAGTTTACGATTTCTCTTTACTATGCAGGATTTGCATCATTCTACTGTTTGGAAAGGAGATTTTATAATTACTTCACTTCTAAGCAATACTTTATACAGTTTCAGTTGTTCCAATTGTTGTGTTGTTATCTGCTGTTCTCCTCTCAAATTCTGCTGGGGGTCTTCATTGTCAGATTTGTGCAAGGAATGCTTTTTGCGAGTGCCGTGAATCTTTATATGTCGATGGCTATCAGATTTATGAAATCTTACAGAGCTAAAGAAGTTACTTATAGTTTGTTTTTCGGAATGTTGCTTTGTACGACATCTTTTAACAATCTGATTACAGCAGACCTCATCGACCAATATAATTTTGACATTGTCTATAAACTATCGATGGTGATGTTTGCCGTGAGCGTAATCATTGTTTTGGTTTGTATCTCTTCTGCCAAAGTATTTCACCGGCATACCTTGATTCAGTTGGATATGAGCAGTTTTATTTTGCTGGCTGTTATTTTAATTGGATTGGGCTACTTGAGTGTCTATGGACAACAATATTATTGGTTTGAAAGTGTTAAAATTATTCAGGTTTCGGTAATGGTTGGTTTGGCGACATTGTTATTTGCTGTTCGTCAACTCACCTTAAAAAGACCTTACATTGATTTTTCTATCTTTAAACAAAAACAATATCTGTGGGGCGCAATGCTCTTGTTCTTTATGTACATCGAGCGATTCTCTTTTACCTATGTTGGGAGTTTTTACAAAAGTGTCCTTCATATGGACCCGAGACATATCTCGTATATGTTTGTGTTTAATCTAATTGGAATAATTGTCGGTGTGACTTTGGCAGCTTGGCATCAAATCAAACAATCGAATGTCATCTGGCTTTGGATGTGCGGTTTTGTTTCATTGATGATTTATCACATTTGTATGACACAGATGTTGGATAATGCAGGAAATGAAAGATACTACAGTATTCCGCTATTTGCACACGGATTGGGTGTCGGACTTATAATGGTTCCTACGATTTTGTTTATTATCAGTATTGTTCCTTATTATCTTGCACCTTCTGCAGCTGCATTTGGATTGATTATAAGATTTTTAGGATACACAACCAGTACTTTTTTGACTAAATACTTCAGCGTCTATCATTATAATCTGCACTACAATAGATTCTTGGATTATATCAATTACAATAATCAATACTATTTGGATAAAATCAATCAGATTAAGGCTTATCTCGGAAATAATGGTTTGGAGGACAAAACCGTTCCGCTTGTGACACAGAAAGTGTTTAAAACACAACTCGACAATCAGATTTTATTAAGGTCTATTATGGATTATTACTCTCTGATGATTTGGTTTTCTATGGCGATTTTGTTTTTGCTTGTCTGTTATTATATCCGAGAGAAAAAGGTGTATGTCCATTTCCGACCATTATTACCAATCTAATTTTCTAAATTAAAAAAAGCGACAAAAGATATTGTCACTTTCTTATTTACTTTCGATTGAAATCTAACTTCTAAACTCCAATATCAAGTTTCATTTAGATTAATAATCCTTACTGCTTCTTTTCGGTTCTCTTGCTTCCGGCCATTTTACAGCAGTTCCTTTGTCATCATTAGGCATCACACGTTTTTCTCTGCTCACAAATTCTGGGTCTTCCGAAGCCATATAAGCTAAAGTTGCGGTCAAAATCACATTATTTTTCAATTCATCAAAAACGATTTTATCATAAGTATCTTTGGTCGTGTGCCAAGTGTAACCAAAGTAACCCCAGTTAAGCGAACTCAAAGAAAATCCCGGAACTCCCGCTGCTACAAACGATGCGTGGTCAGAACCGCCTCCTCCAGGCATTCCTGGAAAAGTTGACTTGATTTGGTCTTTCACCTTTTTAGGCGCCGCATCTAGCCATCTTCCGATATAAGCATACGAATCTTTGAAACCTTGCCCACTGATATCCACTACCCTACCAGTTCCGTTATCTTGATTGAAAACCGCCTGCACACCTTTGATGATTTCAGGATTATCGGCAACGAAACCTCTTGAACCATTCAAACCCTGTTCTTCACTTCCCCAAAGTCCAATGACAATTGTTCGTTTTGGATTAGGATAATATTTTTTGAGGATTCTCATTGTCTCCAGCATTGTCAAGGTTCCCGTCCCGTTGTCTGTAGCACCTTGCGCGCCATCCCAAGAATCGAGATGAGCGGAAAGAATCACATATTCATTCGGTTTTTCTGAACCTTTTATCATTCCGATGGTGTTGAAAGATTTAGCTTCTGGTAAAACGTTGGATTGCGCATCTACTTTTATTCTCGGCCTTGCTCCTTTTTCTGCCATTCTATATAACATTCCATAATCTTCTAAATCGATGTCAAACATTGGAATTGATTTTGTTTTAGCTCCGAAAATACGATTGGTACTATGAATTCCTGTCCAATTGGAAATAGCAATTCCTGCAGCTCCTGCTTTTTCAAGAGCTTCGGGCAAGGTTGTATTATCATAACCGATGGTCTTGATATAATCTGCGAAATCTTTTTTAGCTTGTTCTTTTTCAGCTTTCAGTTTTTCGTATAATTCCGGTATTGCAAATTCTTTAATCTGTTCATCAGAACGTCCGATTTTCTGATATTGCGCCATCAAAACAATTTTTCCTTTTGCAGAAGGCAGCCATTTGTCAAACTCGGCTTTGGAAGATACTTTTGGAAGAATTACGACTTCTGCTTCTACTGCTTTTTTAGTGGCTGGGCTCCAAGCTAATTGTGTTGCTGATAATGTTTTAGTTCTTGGATAAACCAAATCAACGTGAGTCGTGCCACGCTGCCAGCCTTTCCAAGTTCCGAATTGCTGAAGATTAGCATCGATTCCCCAAGATTTTAATTTGTCAACTGTGTAATTGTTAGCAGCTAACATTTCAGGTGTTCCAACAAGACGAGGTCCTATACCGTCTAAAAGTTCGTAAGCCGTATTTTCCAACTGAGAATTATCGTTAGCTTCGTTGACAAAACTTTGAACAATTGGATTGAGTTTTTCTTCGGATTTGTTTTGAGCGTTGACTAAGGTGATTTGCGTTGCAAAGAAAACAGCAGACATTGCTAAAAATGAGTTTCTCTTCATATCTTTTATTTGATTCCGATAAAGGTAAGGATTATGAATAAAAAACGCCTCGAAAAAGAGACGTTTACTGTAATATTAATGTGATTCTAAGCTTAATTATATTAAGGATTAGTCGAGAAAATAGAACCGTTTGCAATCAATGCACGTCTGTTCATTTTCAGGATATCTCTTACCCATTCTGCGAAATCTTCCGGCTGAAGAACCTTGTCCGGATTACCGTCTGTCAAACCACCATTGATGCTCATATCGGAAGCAATCGTACTCGGAGTCAACGTAATCACACGTATATTCTGCTTTCTCCATTCTGCCATCATCGATTGCGAAAGAGAAACGACTGCCGCTTTGGAAGCTGCGTAAGCCGACATATTTGGTCCGCCTTTCAATCCTGCTGTGGAAGCGACATTCACGATGTCACCTTGTCCTTTTTCTTTCAAATAGGGATAAACCGCTTTGGCTGTGTAATAAACACCGAAAAGATTGGTTTTGATAACTTGTTCCCAAACATCAGAAGCCATTTCCTCGATGCTTCCGAAGTCACCGATTCCTGCATTGTTAATCAAAATATCGATTCCGCCTAATTCGTTTGCCAAAGATTCGATTCCGGCTTTTACTTCTAATTCGTTATCGACGCTAAAAACTGCGTAAGCTACTTTCACGCCAGTTTGTTTCAGTTCGTTAACTGCTATTTTGAGATAATTTTCGTTTCTTCCTGTGATACCAACATTCACGCCTTCGTTGGCAAGAATCTGAGCTACAGCTTTTCCAAGTCCTCTTCCACCGCCAGTGATAATGGCATTTTTACCTTTAAGATTCATAATCTGATTTATAAAATTTGAAGGTGCAAATTTACCAAACACACGTTTAAAATCCGAATAAAGTCTTATGATTTAATACAAGTTTATCATTGAGGAATTCAATTGGAAATGTAATTAATCGCAAAGGCGCAATTTGAATTAATTGTAGAAAATAAAAAAGTCGCAAAGTTTTTCTTTGCTACTTTATAAGATTTGAATTATAATATTTTGCGAATTTGCGGTAAAACTATTTATCTTTCAATTGGTCAGGAATGTTTGTCGTAATGAAATTGATTCCTTGATTTTTGAGTTCTTCGTAAACCTTGATATCATTCACAGTCCAAGAATTGGTAATCAATCCAAGCGAATTAGCTTCCGAAATCCAAGTCGGGTTTTTCTCGAAAACGCTGTAATGATAATCCAATCCGTCTAAACCTTCAGCTTTGATTTGCTGAGGCGAAAGATTTCCTTCCAGATATTGGACTTTTGCAGACGGATTTTGTTTCTTGATTTCTTTACAAATATTAAGACTGAACGAGATGTAATCGCTTTGACTGTCGAGTCCGAGTTCTTTTACTGTTTTCAGAACTTTGGTTACGATTTCGTTTTCACGTTCTTTGGATATGGTTGGTTTGATTTCGATAATCAATTTGACGGAAGCATCTTTTTTGCCTTGTTTCAGATAATCTTTCAAGGTTGGAAGTTTTTCTCCGTTGGATAATTTCAGTTTTCTTAAATCAGAAAAATCGGTTTCCGAGATTTCCATTTTCCCGTGATGTTCATCGTGATTGATTACCAATTTTCCGTCTTTGGTCATATGAATATCGAATTCGGTTCCATAAATCTTCAGTTTCTGGGCATTTTCCAATGACTGAATCGAATTTTCCGAAGTTTTTGGCTGTGTATTCCAAAAACCGCGATGTGCGATAATCTGAGTTTGAGCGTTGATAAACATAGTCGTGACAAGGGTTAAACTACAAAATACTTTCTTCATTTTTTTTATTATTGAATAAATTTGAACACAAAGTCCGCAAAGATTTTTTTGATTATTTAAACTCTTTTAAGTTTCACAAAGGCATAAAACTTAGCAAAGCTCACAGAAGTTCAAATCTATGTGACTATGTGGTTTTATTTTTATGAAGAACCAAATTACTCATTTTATTTTTAGTCGTTCTCCTTGTTTTGGTTATTTTTGCGTTAAATAATTTCCCAATGTCCGAAAACATTCAGCAAAAGATAGAATCCCTAAGAGAAGAACTTCATCAGCATAATTATAATTATTATGTTCTTGATAATAATACGATTTCTGATTTTGAATTTGATGAAAAACTGAAAGAACTTCAAGAGTTGGAAACGGCGCATCCTGAATTTTTTGATGCTAATTCTCCGACTTTACGTGTTGGCGGTGGAATCACGAAGAATTTCCCAACCGTTCAGCACCAGTTTAGAATGTATTCTCTGGACAATTCTTATGATTTTGACGACCTTGAAGACTGGGAAAAACGAATCATCAAAACCATTGATGAACCTGTAGAATTTGTTGCTGAATTAAAATACGACGGTGCATCGATTTCTATTCTTTACGAAAATGGAAAATTGTCACAGGCTGTAACGCGTGGGGACGGTTTTCAAGGCGATGAAATTACCAATAATGTGAGAACGATTTCTGATGTTCCTTTGACTTTGAAAGCCGATTTCCCTGACCGATTTTTTATACGAGGCGAAATTTATCTGACGAGGAAAAACTTTGATAAAATCAATAAAGCTCGTGAAGAGGAAGGTTTGGATTTGTTTATGAATCCTAGAAATACAGCCAGCGGAAGTTTGAAAATGCAGGATTCGGGAGAAGTTAGAAAACGTGGACTTTCGGCAGTTTTATATCAATATATTTCGGATGAATTTCCTGCAGATACGCATTGGGAAATCTTGGCAAAAGCCAAAAATTGGGGTTTCCGAGTTTCAGAAGACCAAGCAAAATTGTGTAAAACTCTTGATGAAGTAAAAGAATTCATTACATTTTGGGATACAGAAAGACACAAATTACCTTTTGAAATTGACGGAATTGTTTTGAAAGTCAATTCGTTGAAACAGCAAAGACAACTAGGTTATACTGCCAAATCGCCACGTTGGGCAATGGCTTACAAATTCAAGGCAGAAAAAGTAGAAACCGAATTGCAAAGTGTTTCCTATCAAGTCGGAAGAACCGGCGCGATAACACCTGTTGCTAATCTGAAACCGATTTTATTAGCCGGAACAACGGTAAAACGCGCATCACTTCACAACGAAGATATCATCAAAAAACTGGATTTGCACGAACACGATTTTGTTTATGTAGAAAAAGGTGGGGAGATTATTCCGAAGATTGTTGGCGTGAATACAGAGAAAAGAGACAATTTGAGTAAAGAAATAGAATATATTACAATATGTCCAGAATGTAAAAAGCCACTTTATAGAATATCTGGTCAAGCAATTCACTATTGTTTAAATGAAGATGGTTGTAAACCCCAAATAATTGGTAGAATACAACATTTTGTCAGTAGAAAAGCAATGGATATTGAAGGTTTAGGAGGAGGAACTATTGATTTGTTATATCATAACAATAAAATATCAAATTATTCTGACTTATATTCCTTGGAAAAAGAAGAAATTATTGGTCTTGAAAAATGGTTAGATAACGAGGAAGCTGGGTTTAAAGATGAAAATCAATTACAAGTTCCATTATCAAAAGCAATTTTTGCTTTATCTAAAAAATGGGGGAATTTAACAATAATTGAAGCCGAAGAAATTTCCACGCAAATAAATAATATCAAAGATTTAATTCTTGTAAATAATTCAAATAAAAAGTTCATAAAATTTAAACAAGAATTCATAAAAGCAAATTCTCACATCAATGGAAATTACTTTTCACTTAAAAATTATGTTTCTTTAAATTACTTATTAGAATTGAAATTTCCAAAATATTTCAAATCAGATTCGTTATTTGATAATTCTAATTATTACTTTGACAACATTGACTTTATAGATGAAATACTTAAAAACAATAAACATATTGAAGATAAAGACTTTGAAGGTTTTATTGCAAGTATTGCCGATAGAAATAGAGTTGGAATTAAAGAAAAATCAGCAGAATTAATAATTAATTCAATAAAAGAATCCAAGAATATTCCTTTTGAAAAAGTATTATTCGCTTTAGGAATAAAGCACGTTGGAGAAACTGTAGCAAAGAAATTAGCTAAAGAATTTCGGTCTATTGATAATTTAATTATTGCAAATCTTTCAGAAATTGCTTCTGTTGGAGATGTTGGCGAAAAAATAGCAGAAAGTATTGTGAATTTCTTTTCGGTTGAAAAACACAAACAAATAATAAACAATCTTAAACTTGCAGGTCTTCAATTCAATTTAAAAGAAGAGGAGCTTTTATCAAATATTTTTGAAAACAAATCATTTCTATTTACAGGAAGTTTAACTAAGTTTACAAGAGACGAAGCTCAAGTTATCGTGGAAAAAAATGGCGGTAAAAACCTTTCTGCAGTAAGCAAAAATTTAGATTTTTTAGTTGCTGGAGAAAAAGCAGGGAGCAAATTAGATAAAGCTAAAAAATTTGATACAATTAAGATTCTAACAGAAGATGAATTTTTAGATTTAATAAAATAATGATAACAACTTTTACTTCTTTAGATTTTGAAACTTCGTACGGACATATTCCTTGTTCAATCGGAATTGTGGAATTTGTTGATGGAAAAGTCATATCAGAATATTATTCTTTGATAAAACCTATAAATCTTCAATTCAGTCCAATCAACTCAAGCATAAATGGAATCAGATTAGATGATGTTGAAAATGAAAGAGAGTTTGATGAAATATGGAATGAAATACAACATTATTTTGATAATAAAAATATCGTTGCACATAATGCGTCAACTGATATTTCAATTTTAGAAAAAACTCTTGACCATTATAACTTACCTCAACCAACATACAAAGCTTTTTGCACACTTCAGATTTCGAGATTAAATCTAAATTTGGAAAATTACAAATTATCTACAGTTGCTAAACATCTCGCAATAGAACAAAAAAATTATCATAATGCTCTGGATGACGCTTATGTATGTGGATATCTTTTCAATAAATTAGTTGATAATGCTTTTGAATTTCAATTGAGCCGAAAAAGGGTACAAAAAAGTATTATCCAAAAGCAAACTCTTATAAAAGGCGAAAATACCAATGAATTTTTATCCAATGTTCTGGAAGGAAAAACCTTTCTTTTCACAGGAAAACTGTCGCTTTTCACAAGAGAACAAGCAGAAGAAATGTTGGAAAAACACAACGGAAAAAACATCTCCGCGGTTTCTAAAAATCTAAACTATTTGGTTGTTGGTGAAAAAGCTGGAAGCAAACTAAAAAAAGCGCAAGACATCGGAACAATTACGATTCTGGATGAACAGCAGTTTTTGGATTTGATTGGATGAGTTGAGTTGGAGAGTTTGAAAGTGCAAGCGTTTGAGTTATGAGAAACGTTGATTGAATGTCGAATCTCCTAGCCCTGATTGCAGAGGAAATCCCGCAGTGAGGCGACGGAGCAAAGCGGAGTCGACCGAGCGAGGAATTGTAACGGAAAGCAGGTTCCCGGCTCCTAAAAAATTAGTCTTCTGATGAGAAATGAGATTGAAAATAAACTGATGAACAAGAACAACAAACCGACGAGTATGCGGATTTTGGTGTATGATTTCTTGGATTCTCAGGATGTGGCTTTGTCTTTGTCGGAGATTGAAAATCATTTTGAAAATGCCGATAGAATCACGATTTACAGAACGCTGAAAACGTTTGAGGAGAAAGGAATTGTTCATAGCATCCAGGAAAATAATACCACGAAATATCGGCTTTGTGAGGACGATTGCAACGAAAATACGCACAGCGACAGACATCTGCATTTCTACTGCAAAATCTGCAAACAGACGACCTGCAAAGAGAGTGTGACGTTTGCAGACAACCCTAATCTCGGTTTCCGGATAGATGAAGTTCGGCTTTTTGCGAAAGGCATTTGTGAAAACTGTCTCGACGAAACTTTGCAATAGTATTGCACTTTCCACAGCTTTAATTTTGTAGAAAAATCAGCTATGGAATTATTTATCAAAATCTTTTTACTCATTTATTTTATCTTGTTTTTCGGGATTTCTTTTGTTGCGAAAACGATTATTGTTGCCAGAAGAATTAAGAAAAATCCTTTGGTTCTGCCTCAAGACGAAAGTGCTTATGCGCTGGTCGGAAACTACTTTAAACTTTGTCTGGCTGGGATTTTCGTGTATGTTATTTTGTTTCCGTTTTTGTCAAAAAGTTCTTTTCTTCCTATTGATTTTCTTGATATTGAGCTACTGAAATTTGTTGGATTGACATTGATGTTGTTGGCTTTGATTTGGACGATTGTGGCTCAAAATCAAATGAAGAATTCTTGGAGAATCGGGATTGACCGAGATATGAAAACCGAATTGGTAACTTCGGGATTATTTTCAATTTCCAGAAATCCTGTTTTCTTGGGAATGATTGCGAGTTTGGTCGGACTTTTTTTTCTTACCCCGAATGCTGTTTCTCTTTTGTTTTTGATTCTTGGCTATGTTTTGATTCAGGTTCAGGTAAGACTGGAAGAGGAATTTCTCTATAGACAGCACGGCGACAAATATTTGGATTATTTGATTAAAGTGAGAAGGTTGATATAAATTAATTCAATTGTAATAAATATTATTACAATTGAATTATCTTTGCTTCATTATTAATCACTCTAAAATTTTTAAACAATGAAAAAAACCATTGCAGTAGCATTATTCGGTTTGTTATTTTTTTCAGCAGGACTTTCTGCTCAAAGTAAAAAAGCGTCACAATCTGAACTGGATTATAATAAAAAACTGGTAACAGACTTTTATCAAAAGATATTCGGAGATAAAGATTTTACGAATATTGACCATTATCTTCTGCCGACTTACATTCAGCACAATCCGAATGTTGCAGATGGTGCTGAAGCTTTTGAAACTGCTGTGAAAGCTTGGTTAAAAGGAGCTCCAAAAACGAAAATTGATGTTCAGCATATTGGAGCGGAAGGTGATTTGGTTTTTCTTCACGTGAAGAATGTTTTACCTGATGGGAAATTGCAATCGGTAATTGATATTTTCAGAATTCAGGATAAAAAAATTGCGGAACATTGGGACGTTCACGAAACTGTTCCTGAGAAATCGGCGAACGCACATCCTATGTTTTAAACATAAAAAAGCTCCAAAGATTCAGAATTTTGGAGCTTTTGTTTTATTGATTTTTCTTCAGCCATTCCAATCTTCGCTGGTCCGGTAAATGTTTTACTGAAAAGTTTTCGAAAGTCGCTTTGAAGCCGTTTCCATCTGGACTTGCTCCCATAAAACCAACCTGAACCGGCGTATTATCCTGCAGATAAGCATTTCTCATCATCACATATTCTTTGTCATCAAACGAGTAAAAAATCTCAACCGCATCTAATCTTCTGACTGCTTTTATCCAAACAAACGGAGGCGTTTTTTCCAAAACAATCACGCTCCAATCGCTTGTTTTATGTGTAACAACAGTGCTTAGATTGAATTTTCCGTCGACAAATTCAACGCCGGCTTTGATGTAATTCTGTTCATCAATTCTTAACATCAATCCCATTTGGTCAAAACGGGCTTTGTAATCGCCCGTGATTTTGACTTTGGTTTCGAATTCTCCGCCGTAAGTTGAATAATAAAAAGGCGCATCATCAACTGTAAAACCATAATGCGAAATTCTCCAATAATCACTTTGTGGTGTAACGGTCATTGTGAGTTTTTTGTCTTTGATTTCCCATTGAGAAGGTTCATTAAACCAAGTCATTTTTTCTAAAGATTGCGCCTTTATTCCTTGGAACAAAGATGATATTAAAATTGAAACTGTTATAATTTTATTCATAATTGAAGATTTTTTAACCACAAAAGACACAAAAGGAAACACTTAAGTTTGTTAAGTTAATTTTGAAACTATATAAAGTACACCAAAGTTTTAAAATCTTCGATTTTATTTTAATTGTAAAACTTTTGTGGCTGATTTTCTAAATTTCTTTGATGACCTTACACGGATTTCCGAATGCTAAAACATTAGCAGGAATATCTT
Source organism: uncultured Weeksellaceae bacterium (assembly GCA_963530025.1). Taxonomy (GTDB): domain Bacteria; phylum Bacteroidota; class Bacteroidia; order Flavobacteriales; family Weeksellaceae; genus Epilithonimonas. Next base: position 80,271 of record CAUSBY010000001.1, on the reverse strand, counting down.
TTGTGACAACACTTCCGGCTCCAATTACTGCATTATCTCCAATCGTAACGTTCGGAAGAATTGTGCAACCTCCGCCAATCCAAACGTTATTTCCGACTGTGATTGGTTTTGCATCTTCCAAACCTTTATTTCTGGTTTCTGCGTCCAAAGGATGTCCGGCTGTATAAAATCCGCAATTAGGCGCAATGAAAACATTATCTCCAAAAGTCACTTTAGCACAATCCAAAATCACGACATTGTGATTGGTATAAAAATTTTCTCCAATCTCGATATTGTAACCATAATCGCAATAAAAAGGTTGCTCGATATGAAACATCTTTTCTGTCTTTCCGAAAAGTCTTTTGATGAGAGCTTTTCTCTCTTTAAGTTTTGAAGGCGGAATATGACTATACTCGAAACAGAGGTCTTTGCATTTTTGTCTTTCTTTTACCAAAGTTGCATCTCCTGCATCATACATCTCGCCGGAAAGCATTTTTTGTTTTTCGTTCAGATTATTCATTGTATTTTTACATTAATAACTAAGCAAAAATAAAGGCTTTGTTACTCTTTAGCAATACTGATTAATAACCATTTTTCAAGTTAAAAACAACGAAATTTAAAATGATTCTTCAAAATAAAGGTATTCAAACTGAGAATTTTTACATTCCTCCTTTCGAATTGAAAGCTGGAGAACTTATTGTTATACATATATTCAATGGAGCGCATTTTTATGAAACAGAAATGTTTCTTAAAAATATATTTTGTGGTAATGTAAAGAATGAAAATGTTGAGATTTACAAAGAGTTAGCTTTTGTAGAGCATTTTAAAGAATCTGAACTTAGAAGAATATTTTGTCCTATAACAGTGAATGAATTTTTGAAAAAAAACTCAAATCCAAATAGTTCTTACTCTACAAAAATCTATGAAACTAAGTGGATTAATGAAAAAACAAAAGTTAATTCACTAGTAGGAAATCCGAGAAAATTATTAAGCTTATATGCAACGCTTTCTAAGACAAATAATATTATTTTTGATGTTGCTGGACAAGACCCAATAGGAGCTCAGCAAACTTATGACATTGTAAAAAATGAAGTAAAAAAAGGAGGTTCTGCAATTCTACTTGACGGTTTTGATGATATGAAAAACGATTGCACAAAATACATTGAATTACAGTGGATAAAATAATGAAACCTATCCAATCCAACCTTCAAAACCAACTTCTACAACAAGATTTCTCCGAAAACCAAGAAATCGAAAATCTGCAGTTAGAACATTGGCAAAAAATGGGACAGGATTTTGCTAAGCTCGAAAATGGAATTGCCATTCTGAGCGACCTTAAAAATAATAAAAGTTATATCTACTCAGGGAAGTTGGCGGATGAATTAGAGATTTTTCAGAATCAAAATGTTCAGGAGATTGAAAGTATTTGGGAAGACGAACTTTTTAATAAACTCAATCCCGATGATGTTTTACAGAAACACGTTTTGGAACTTCAGTTTTTTCAGATGATGAAAATGATTCCTTTTGAAAAACGAAGCGATTTTTGTGTGATGAGCCGATTGAGAATCGAAAATAGTCCACAATCTCTGATTCATAAAATGTTTTATTTTTCCAATCCGAAACATAAAAATGTAGAACTGGCGCTTTGTCTTTATCATTTTGATTTTTTCCAGAATCAATCGTATTTGGGAATGATTACTAATACTTCTAATGGAACGATTATTTATCAAACCGAAGCTGAAAATTCAACATTTCTTTCTGCTCGTGAGAAAGAGATTTTGAAAATGATTCAGGAAGGAAAAAAGAGTAAAGAAATCGCTGAATCATTATTTATAAGTATTAATACTGTGAATCGACATAGACAAAATATTCTTGAGAAAATGCGCGTTTCCAACACAACAGAAGCTTGTATTTTGGCTATGAAAATGAATTGGATTTAGCTAGGTTTGAGAGTTTGAGTGATTAAGCGTATGAGGTTGCTATAAAATAAACTTCTTTGTCCGAGCGAACAACGCCCTTTTGTTAGGTCGAACAACACACCATTGTCCGAGCGGACAACATATCTTTGTTCGGATGGACAAAGCGTCTTTACGGATATCTTATTTAAAATCAATGCAAAAAAAAACTCAGAACCAATGATGATTCTGAGTTTCCACAAATAACTATAATTAAAACTTGAATATTAATGCGCAGAGCTAAGGTCGATTTTCTCGCCTTTGCCTTTTCTTTCTCTCACAAACAATACGAACGGAATACATATCAGGAACATCAATCCTAAGTAAAGGAAAACGTCCATATACGATAAAACGGTGGCTTGTTTCGTAACTGAGAAATCGAGCATTTGATAAGCCGCATTTAGTGCTCTATCTGGTGTATATCCTTTGGCAATGAAACTTGCTTTGAGCGCAGCAACTCTTTGCTGAACATCAAAATCGTTGACATCCAAATGTGCTACAAGCGTACTTCTATATAATTCACTTTTGTTGGCAATGAAAGTGGTAATCGCTGCAATACCAAATGAACCTCCTAACTGACGCATCATTCCTGTAAAAGCAGCGCCTTGTCCAATTTCAGGACCTTTTAGCGTGCTCAATGATAATGATGTGATTGGAATAAATAGTAATCCTAATCCCATTCCTCTTACAATCAGCATCCAGAAGAAGGCATCTTTTCCTGTGTCTGGTGTGATGATTTTGTAACCCCAGAAACTATAGATAAAGAATATCAGCAATCCTAAAGATACTAATATCTGCTGTTTGACACCTCTCGTCAAAAGCTGACCGATAATCGGCATCATAAAAGCTGTCGTCAACGCTGCAGGAATCATCAATGCTCCAGACTGCAATGCTGTCCAACCTAAGATACTCTGTGTATAAAGCGGAACAATAAATGTCGAGCCATACAAACCAAATCCTAATACAAAGGACATAATAGTTCCAATCCTAAGATTTCCATTCTTCAAAACTCTAAGTTCTACAATCGGATATTTGAAGGTGAGTTCTCGCCAAATAAATAAGATGAATCCTACAACCGCAGTAATCGTCAATACAACAATTGCTTTACTTGCAAACCAATCGTCCTCGTGTCCTCTTTCCAAAATGTACTGCAAGGAACCTACAAAGGCAGCCAATAATCCAATTCCTAACCAGTCAACATCCGAAGCTGAACGCTTCTCTGAATATCTTGGACTTTTTACGAACTGTAATGTCAATAATGTTGCGATAATCCCCAACGGAATATTAATATAAAATATATAAGGCCAGCTGTAATTGTCAACAATATAACCTCCCAGCGGCGGACCAAGAGTTGGTCCGATAATAACTCCCAATCCGTAGATTGCCTGAGCCATACTTCTTTTCTCAACGGGGTAAGATTCGGTGATGATGGTTTGTGAAGTTACCAAAAGCGCTCCACCGCCAATCCCTTGACACAAACGGAAAAATACTAATTCCCAAATATTGGTCGCATTACCACAGAGAAAAGAAAAAATCGTAAATATGATAATAGATACCGCAAAGTAATTTCTACGCCCAAACTGCTGAGACAGCCAGCTTGTCATCGGAACGATAATCACGTTACCAATAGCATAAGCTGTAATAACCCAGCCCACTTCGGAGAGTGTTGCACCAAGATTACCTTTCATCTCGTTAAGTGCCACGTTCACAATTGTGGAATCCACAATCTCAAGAAGCGCACACATAATCGCCGTAATGGTAATAATGGTTCTGCGAAATCCGTATTCTACTAATGAATCGTCTTGCATTGTGTTTTATTTTAGAGAAACCACAGTTTGAACGTTCATCCCAACACGTAGTTTTTTCATAATATCTTCGTTTAGGTTGTCGAAAGTGATTTTCACAGGTAATCTCTGAACCACTTTTACGAAGTTACCACTTGCGTTATCTGGAGGAAGCAATGCAAATGCAGAACCTGTTGCAGGAGAGAATGAGCTGATTGTTCCTTGGAACTTTTGGTCAGGATAAGCATCGATTTCGATTTCTACTTTCTGGCCTTCAACCATTTTTTCAACCTGAGTTTCTTTGTAGTTAGCAACTACCCATTTTTGATTACTCAAAACAACACTGAACAATTGTGAACCTGCCTGAATAAACTGTCCAACCTGAACTGGAATCTTAGAAACATAGCCACTTTCTTTAGCTGTGATTACGGTATAAGAAAGATTCAGTTTTGCATTTTCCACATCAACTTGTCTTTGCTTTAATTGAGAATTTGCTATACCAACATTTTGATAAGTTGCATTAGACTGGGACGTTACAACGCCTGTCTGAACATTCGCTTGATTTTTTTGGTCAATCAAAACCTGTAATTGTTTCTGAGCCGTTTGATAAGCTGCAGAAGCCTGCTCATATTGTTGCTGCGTAATTGTGTGGTCTTTTACCAATTCAGAATATCTTTTCATATCCTGTTCTGTTCTCCAAACATTCACTCTTGCAGCTTCTATTTGAGCATTAGCCGTTTGAACTGCTGCTCTAGAATTACCAATTCCAGATTTTGCAGCTTCCGAACCTGCGTGCGCAGAAGTTACATTACTTTGAGCTGTTCCAAGAGCCGCTTCTGCTTGAGACAAAGCCATTGTCTGGTCTCTGTTATCAAGTACGATTAATGTATCTCCTTTTTTAACGAATTGGTTATCTTTTACTTTTACTTCGGTAATATAACCTGGAATTTTAGAAATTACTGGACTGATGTCTGCTGCAATCTGCGCATCATCGGTTTCTTCGTGAATTTGACCGTATTGATATTCTCTAACTCCAAAAAATACTGCAGCTAAAACCGCAACACCTATTACGATGTAGAAAACCGGACTTTTTTTCTTTTTTACAGGAACCTCTCCCTGCTCGAATTTTATATTATCTTGTGCCATTTTATTGATAGTTTATTGTAATTAGTTATTGATAGTTCCTGTAGTTTGTAATAATTTTTTGTGAGCCAGAGCTGCATCTGCTTTTGAAGTGATGACATTCACATTTGCAGTGATTTTCGCCGTATCAGCATCCAAAAGATTGGTAATGGTTTCTAGACCATTGTTATATTTATTAAGTGTAATTCTGTAATTTTCTTCGGCTTGCTCTAATGTTTTTTGATAAACATCGATTTTCTTGTGAGCGTACAAATCATTCTGATAATCGCGTTTCACTTCAAGAGTTACATTATCATTTAATAACTCGTTATTGGCAAGTAATTCCTGTTCTTTAGCTTTTGACTGCATCAGGCTTGAATTCTTTTTCCAAATGTTCGAAAGATTATACTGAATCCCAACGCCAACATTCACAGCGTTTGTCAATGTGAAAAGTTTTGGAATATCAGCTGCAACATAACCACCCGTGAAAGCAATTGAAGGAAGATTTTCTGCTTTTGCAGCTTTAGTTCCAAGTGCTGCCGCTTTTCTTTGGTAATCCAAAGCCTGAACATCCTTTCTGTTTTCTCTTGCCAGATTCAAGTAATAATCATCTGGTTTTCCAAGGTCATCAGCTCCGATATAATTAGAATCAACCTCGATTTCTGTATTATCAGGAAGTCCAAGAAGCAAATCCATATTGATGTTGGCAATATTATAGTTGTTTTCAGCTTCCATCAATTGTAATTCGATATTCGAAGTTTGAAGCTGAGCTTTCAATCTGTCATTTTTCGCAATCACACCATTATTTTCCAGCTTAATGAAAGACTGGTCTCTTTTTTGAGAAGAAGCCAAATTTTCCTTCAACAATTTCACAACTTCCGATGATTTGAAAAGATTGTTATAAGCCTGAGAAATATTGTATGCAACCGCGTTCTTGTCATTTTCTGTACTTAGTTTCGAAGCTTCAACAAGATATTCTGCCGATTTGATTCCGTATTTGATTCTTCCTCCAGAATAGATTGGCATTGATAAGTTGGCCGTTCCGTACATTGCCTGATGAACGTCTGGACCTCCAGCTCCGGAAACTCCGGCAATTTTCATATCAATATTTGGTTTGATTGGAAGGTACAGATAACTTCCAGAAACTTTCAGTTCCGGCAATTGTCTGTTCTTCGCTTCCAGAAGATTCGCGGTGGATTCTTCTATTTTAGCTTGGTCTATTTTTAGATTTTTGCTATTTTCTATTCCTAATTTCACAGCTTCTTCTAGACTCAATAATCGCTTTTCCTGTGCGGAAATACCACAAAAAGTCCCAACAATTAGCGCTGTTGTTAAAAATTTATTCACTATTTTATTTATTGTTAAGGTTTGAGTAATGTTATTGTTCCTGATAACCCACCATTGCTCTTATGATGGACTTTACGTGCGTACTAACTTCCTGAAAATATTGATTTTCGTAATGCTTTTCGTCAAATTCAGGGTTGTGTTTTTTAAGATATTCCTTGTACAATTTCATCCCGTGCATCGCATTGAATATCGTTCCAGAAATGGTACATTGTAAAAGATGATAAGAAGGTCTTTTCGTAAAAATTCCTTTCTCCAGACCATTTTCTATAATTTCTTTATTAATTTCTATATAATTGATTTTCGAATCTTTAAGAAAATTCTGAATATTTTTGTTCTGAGCAATCACTTGTTGTGTGTGAACAAGCAGAAAAAAATCTCTCAATCTCTGAACACGGTTTACGAAATTATCTATAAAACCATCTATTTTTTGAATCTCATTCAGTTCATTATTCCCCAAAATATTTTTTGCAAAGTTGAGTCCTTCTTCCATTCTCCATTTGAAAAGTTCTTCCAAAAGGTTTTCTTTTGACCCAAAATAATAAGAAATCATAGAGACATTCACTTTCGCTTTCGTTGCAATATCTCTTACAGAAGTCCCATTATAACCATTAGCAGCGAAGAGTTTCTCCGCAACCATCATAATATGTTCTTCTTTTGTTGGCATAATTAATTTTTGACGATGCAAATGTAAATCAAAAATCACACTCAATCAAACATTTGTTTGATTAATTTTTTATTAATAGATTATAGAATCTATAAATAAAGAACAACTTATTAATGATAATGGTACTTTGAAGATGCTAATCTGAGAATCAGCTAATTATTATAGCTTGAAATAAAATTAAAAATTTGAATCTCGATTTAAAGAATAAGCTTTATCGACCGCTAAAAATGAGAAAATCAGCCCTATGAAAAGTATGAAAGACCTTACCCAATTCATTGACATCCATTCAGATGATATTTTTTTGAGCGTTTCTGTATCTGGAATTGGTTGAGAAAGATACATAATATCATTCCTAGGATGAAAGTAAGTGAAAGCGAAAATATCTTCCGAAATATAACATAACAAAGCAATTCCAAGAAATATCCTTAAAGACTTTGCTGTTTTCCAAAATAAAATGAGTGAGAATAAAGTGAAAATTTGAGTTGCTGGAGAAAATATTTTGAAGAAATCTCCGGGATTTACAACTTTGAAATACTCTCTGGCCGCCATTATGGAATTAGGAATATCGCTATCTGTAGCAACCGCATTAACCATTGAATTATAAATATTCGCAAATAAAACGCCACTTGCCAATGCAACTGATGTGAAGAGAATTACTTTTTTCATTTTTCTGTGTTATTAATTTGATATAAATGTAATCAATTTTTATAACAAATTAATAAACAGAAGTTTATAATTTAATTCGAAGCTTTATGAATATATCTTGTTAGCTTAATTCCCATATCCGTAAGGACAATCTTGGAATTGGCATTTCTGGAAATGTGGTAAGAGGCATCTGTAATTTCTTCAACAATAGAAACAATATTTGCACCGTGAATGAATTTGGAAAACGATTGCCAATTGAAATTCCCTTCACTCAATTTTTTGTAAACCAGATTGTCATTTCCATAATTCTGAAGCATTGCCAAACGGAAAATCTCAATACAATAATTAAGGAATTTCATTTGTTTTTCACGATTCCATTCAGAAATTTGGCGAGCCCATTTTACGATTTCTCGGAGAACTTCTGGTTTTTTCTTTGCCTGAAAAGCATTCCGAACCCATTGTATAAATAATGTTTCGAACTCTGAAGTTCCTGTATTATTTTCTGAAAAAGATTTCGCAAGATTCCAATCGCCTTGTGCTTGATAAGCAATTTCTTTAGCGCTTTCATTATTTTGAAGATTATTGATAATATCCTCATCATTGATTCTCGGAACATTTACCAATTGACATCTGGATAAAATCGTTGGTAGAATATCATTGGTACTTGGAGCACAAAGAATAATGAATGTATTTTTAGGAGGTTCTTCGAGGAACTTTAAGATTTTGTTGGCAGCAGCGTCATTCATTTTGTCCGCTCTCCAGACAATAAGAATTTTACTTCCACCTTCGAAACTTTTCAGGTTGAATCTTTGTCCAATATCTTCAGCTTCATCTGCAGAAATGAAAAACTGTTTGTTCTCAGATTCCAAAAAACTCGTCCAATCATCAAAAGACGAATAGGGATTTTCCAAAACCATCTCTCTGAAATTATCGAAAAAACGTTTACTAAGCGAAACATTCTTCTCAGAAAAAACCGGAAAACTGAAATGCAAATCAAGATGATTGAGGTTCTCAACCTTGTGAACAGAAGCTGGATTCTCTTTTTCAAAAATCTCCTGAGCCATCGCCAAAGCCAAAGGCAACACACCAAAACCTTCTTCTCCTACGAAAAGCTGTGCGTGTCCCACTCTAGAATTCTGAATACTATCTCGTAAAAGATTTTTGATAGATTGTTGACCAATAATCTGTTCCCATTTCATAGAGACAAAGATAATATTTTCGTTAGAAGTCGGAAGTCAGAAGTTGGAAGTTTTTCCTCAAACTCATCAAAAAATTAAGGAATCTATCAATCTTTCCAAATTATCGGAAAATAACAACAATTCATCGAAGTTACTTAACAAACTTTAACCCAAATATATTTTTGCAATTCATTATTAATTAAGATATTTGCGCATTGAAATTTTAAAGGATGAAGAGAATTTTTGTTTTATCATCATTGGTGGCAGGATATTTCCTGAACGCTCAGAGTATTGGTAATTCGCCATACGGAGCATACGGAATGGGAGATGTGAAATATGATAATACAGTCGATATCAGTTCAATGGGAGGGATTTCTACGGCTTACATTTGGGACTTTAATAATAATTTTAATTTCCGAAATCCAGCTGCGAATACCAACTTGGAACTTACAACCCTGAAAGTAGAGGGCACAAACGAAAATAATTATTACAGATCTGACTTTAATAATATAAAAACAGATAAACATTCGACATATTTATCTAATATATCGATAGCTTTCCCAATTTCCAGAAAAATAAAATTTGGAATGGGCTTTCAGCCTTATAGTTCCAAGAGCTATGATATAGGAACAAACAAAGAGGTTAATGATGGGAATAATAATGTTATAAGAGAAGTTCATAATTTCCATGGTGAAGGATCTGTGAGTACAGTACAAGCTGCTTTATCATATCAAATCAATCCAGAGTTTGCTGTAGGTCTTAGGTCAAATTATTACTTCGGAAAGCTATATGACATAGAAGAAGTAGCTTTCACAGGAGCAGAATTGATTAGTGGATACTCTAACAACTATAGAGTTAGTGCTTTTAATTTTACTTTAGGAAGTACTTATCAGAAAAAACTAGAGAATAATCATAAATTGACTGTTGGAGCAACATATACCATTGGAAACAGCGGAACTCTGAAAAATACCTATACTAATAGTACCTACTATTACTTAATTGGAGAAACCAAAGGTTCGGAAACAATTGTAGACCAACAAGTGAATTATGATAAAAAATTCCTTCCACAAGAAGGATCTCTTGGTTTAGGATACGGAAAAGAGGCCAAATGGTTCTTAAGTGGTCAAGTAGATTATAAAAAAGGTGAAAGTATTAATTTTTTAGGCACTCCTTTTTTCTACCAAGATTCTTTTAGATATTCTGTCGGAGGTTGGTATTTGCCAAATTATAATGACTTCCGTTCATATTTCTCAAGAGTGATTTACCGTTATGGTGCTTACTATGAAAAAGGGAATCTACAGGTCAATGGCACAAACATCAACAAATATGCTATAACTGCAGGTGTAACTCTTCCTTTCCAAAAAAGTACTATCAACCGTATGAACAGTATCGATCTTGGTATAGAAGTGGGAAAAAGAGGGACGTTGGATAATAATTTAATTCGACAAAATTTCATAAATTTGAGGGTTGGAATCAATTTCGCAGATAAGTGGTTTGCTAAACGCCTTTATAATTAACGAATACTTGATTTGAACATTGATAATTATATGAATCATTGTTTCAAAATATTTAATACAAAAACATCACAACAAATCCTTTTGTTGCTGATGTTTTTTCTTATTCAGTCTTGCGAAGAAGATATCGCCAAGGTGAATAATCAGAAAAAAAACACCAATTTTGCCTCCACCGTCATTCATAACGGGACTATCATTCAAAAAGATTCTGGAATTGTAAAAGTAAAATTCAAAGCTCCGCTTATAGAACAATATGAGCTGATAGATTCTCCCTATGTGGAAGCTAGAAAAGGTATCTATCTCGAATTCTTTGATAAGAAAAACCCGAAAGTGCCTGGTAAAATATGGGCAAAATATGCTAAAAATGACATCAAAAAAGATTTCTATTTTGCAAAAGGGCGAGTGAAAATCATTACTACAGAAGGTCAAACCTTTGTGACGGAAACCATCAATTGGGACAAAAAGAAGCAAAAAATGTATACCAAAGATACCGTTTTCGTATCTGATAAAGATGGAAATATCTTAGTTGGTGCACATGGGATGGTCGCAAAAGATGATTTTTCAGAATATACTTTCTATAACAATTCTGGTAGTTTCAGTTCCGCTAATTTACCGGCAACCAGCAAGTAAATGGAAAAAAAAATATTCTATGCAATTGGACTGATGTCAGGAACAAGTCTTGATGGACTGGACATTTGTCACACAAAATTTGTAAAGCAAGAATCTAATTGGAGCTTTGAAATCCTGAAATCTGAAACTATCCCTTACTCTTTTGAGTGGGAAAAATCTCTGAGAAATGCCATTCAGCTTTCCAGCGAGGAACTTTTGAAACTGAATGTTGATTATGGATTTTATTTAGGTGAAAAAACGCAGGAATTCATTTCAAAAAATAAGATTATAAATCTTGATCTGATTGCTTCTCACGGACATACCGTTTTTCATCAACCTCAGAATAAATTCACTTTACAGATTGGAGATGGAAGAGCTATTAAATCCAAAACCGACAAAACTGTCATCTACGATTTCAGAAGTCAGGATGTAATTTTTGGAGGAAATGGAGCTCCTTTGGTTCCAATTGGTGATGAACTTCTGTTCTCTAATTTTGATGCTTGCCTTAATCTTGGTGGGTTTTCTAATATTTCTCTGAAACAAAATGGCAGACGACTGGCTTTTGATATTTGCCCAGTCAATATTATTTTAAATGATTTAGCAATTAAAATCGGGAAAAAGTACGACGAAAATGGAGATTTAGCAAGAACAGGAACTATCAATGAAAATCTTCTGGAAGAGCTGAATCAATTAGAATTCTATTCTGATAAAGCACCAAAATCTTTAGGCATAGAATGGATTCATCAGAATATTTTGCCTTTAATAGAAAATCAGAAAACAGAAGACCTTTTAGCAACCTTCACAGAACATTCTGCAGTTCAAATCGCTAAAATATTTAACGAATTTGAAATCAAAAATGTATTGATAACAGGTGGCGGAACTTATAACAATTATCTTATTGAAAAGATAAAAGCAAAGACCAAAACCGAAATCCATATTCCTAAAAAAGAAATTATTGAATATAAAGAAGCTTTGATTTTTGCTTTTATGGGGGTTTTGAGGTCGTTAAGCCTCAATAACGTTTTATCATCTGCAACCGGAAGTTTGTCTGACCATTCTTCTGGATTGATTTGCTGATTATAATTGCTCTATCTTATCTGTCAAAGAATTGATAAAATTCTGTAATGGTTTTTCTACCATCATTTTGATAAATGGATTGAATTTTCCTTCAAATAACAATTGGACTTCTGTCTGATTTTCATTCAAAGGATTCATAGAACCTGTCAAAGCGAAATCCAAACTAGAACTAGCTGATTTCAATACAACTTGCTCATTAGAAACATTATCGATTTTCAATGCAATTTCAGGCATTCCTTTCAGTCCGAATTTGAAACCATCTTCTCTAGCTTCGAAGCTTTGAAGACCTTCTGGCATCAAATCTTTGTAATCCTGAGGGTTTTTCAGCATTCCAGCTAATTCTGATGAAGATTTATTTACTATAATTTTTCGTCCTTCTAAATTCATTTTTATATTTTTGTATTAATATTAATAGCCCTACAAATGTATAAAGTTTTTATCAATGAGAAAAAATTAATTTTGAGTTCTGAGCCTCAAAATAGCCCTAAAATACTGAATTACGATGGGGTGCATAGTTTTGATTTCGCCATTGACCTGCTTGAAAATACAGCATCGCAAGGTTTGAATATTTATCATAATGATGTTGAGAAACTTTGGGCAGATTTCAGAAAATCCTTCAAGAATATAGAAGCAGCCGGAGGGGTTGTTTTGAATCAGGATAATAAGATTCTTTTTATTCATCGTTTAGGAAAATGGGACCTTCCAAAAGGTAAAATTGAAGTTGGTGAATCCAGAGAAATTGCTGCTGTAAGAGAGGTGGAGGAAGAGTGCGGAATCTTTGATTTGGAACTGAAAGATTTCATCAATTCTACATATCATATCTATACAGAAAGAGATGGAAAAAAGATTCTGAAAACAACATATTGGTTCGAGATGCTCTATTCAGGAAATGAAACACCAAAACCGCAGATAGAAGAAGGAATCAATGAAGTAGGCTGGAAAGCTGAGGAAGAAATTGAAACCATAATTCTACCTTCGACATTTCAAAATATCAAGCTAATTCTAAATGATTTCAAAAATAAAAAACCTCAATAATTTGAGGTTTTTCTATTATATATAATCGATTATTTTTTCTAAAGCAATACCTCGCGAGGCTTTTAGTAATACATTCTTTTTATCAATAGGATTTGATTTCAATCGTTCAATTAGTTCAGTTGTATTTTCAAATGCATTATCTGATTTATAAACCGATTTGAAATGGGGACCAACAGTGATAATTTCATCGAATCCACAAGAATTAGCAAAGTCCAAAATATTTTGATGTTCTTTTATACTTTCTTCTCCCAATTCCAACATATCACCAATAATAATAGTCTTGTTACCTTCGAAAGTTTTAAAGTTCTCCAACGAAACCTGCATACTACTTGGATTCGCATTATAGGTATCTAGAACTAAAGTCTTATCTCCTTTTTTCTGGATTTGAGAACGCATATTGGACGGAATATAATTCTCTATTGCTTTCTTTATTTGAGAAATATCAAGTCCAAAATGCAAACCTAACACTACCGCTGCTGATAAATTGTCGTAATTGTAATTGCCAGTAAGGTTTGAATAAATCTCTGTCCCATTATAACTAATCCCAACAAAATGTTCTTTATATATCGGTTCAAAGAAATAATCGGATTTCGAAGTTCCAAAGCTTATTTTCGATGAGTAATTTTCTGTTTTTTCATTCTGAATCTTATCATTCTCATTAACAAGAATTATTTGCTGATAATGTTTTAGATAATCATAGAGTTCAGATTTTCCTTTAATCACTCCTTCAAAACCTCCAAAACCCTCGAGGTGTGCCTTTCCAAAATTTGTAATATAACCGATATTTGGTTTTGCGATTGTGCACAGAAATTCAATTTCTTTTTGATGATTAGCTCCCATTTCTATAACAGCTATCTCGTGTTCTTTTCTTATTGAAAGAATTGTCAATGGAACACCAATATGGTTATTGAGATTACCAAATGTATATTGAACGTTAAACTTTTCAGCAAGAACATTGCTGATCAGCTCTTTGGTCGTTGTTTTACCATTACTTCCAGTCAATCCAATGAACGGGATATCCAATTGGTCTCTATGAAATATCGCAAGACGTTGTAAAAAAGTCAAAGTAGACGGAACATAGAATATTTTATTTTCTATATCAACATATTTCTCATCTTCAACAATTACTGCTAAAGCACCGCTTTCAATTGCATCAATTGCTTTTTCTGCCGCATTATAACTTTCTCCAGAAAAGGCAAAGAAAACACTCCCCTTTTCTATTTTCCTACTATCTATTACAACATTTTTGCTTTGTAAAAATATTGGATAAAACTCACTGATATTCATGGTTCAAAAATATTAAAATGCTTCTATATAAAAACAAAAAACAGCAGAAAATTCTGCTGTTTTTAATATGATAAAAATATTAATTATCTTTTTGTACGTGCTTTTTTGTTATTCTTAGCATCTTGTGCTACACGGAAACCAATCCAACCGTAACCTTTTGTTTGATTTTTGAATCTTCTTTGTCCCGGATCCAACCAATATGCTGAATCTAACCAAGAACCTCCTTTTACAACTCTTACATAATCACTGATTTGCGAAGTAGCTTTAGCCTTTTCTTTTTCCAGAACTACATTTCCGTTTTTATTAACAACGAATTTTGGTTTAACAGAATTGTACATATTAAATTCAGCACTGTCACTAGGAGGCGTTCCACCTGCATCCAGAGAAGACTGATAATCACCATCTCTGTAATTACTGTTATCTTCAAGAGTCTTCTTCTCAAATTCACCAGGTAATCCCCTGTAAATTACACGACCATCTGCGAGAGTATCATACTTAATGTTAGTATTATCTATTTTCTTGTATGTTCCATCCTCGTTTCGTACAGGTTGTGTCACCACATTACCTCTATAATAATTGAAATCACTGAATTCTTCATCTATCATAGGTCTATAGATATCCGCAACCCATTCTGCAACGTTACCATACATACCATAAAGACCTAAGTCATTGGAAGGATATTGTTTTACATCTGCAGTTGTAGGCGCTCCATCATTTTTCCAACCAGCAACACCAGAGTAATCTCCTCTACCTTGTTTGAAGTTTTCAAGATACATCCCTCTATTTCTGCCTTTTGTACCCTTTAAGTTAGAGATTTCCGTACTTTTTCCTAAGTAGTTGTTATACTCTCTTTTCTTCTGAAGTCCTAATGCTGCGAATTCCCATTCTACCTCTGTTGGAAGTCTGAATTTTTCTACAAGACCAGACGTTGCACCTCTATTGGCAGCAATGATTTTTTCATTGGTCGTTTTGATACCCGTTCTCTTCTGAAGTTTTTGCTTATCAATGTAAGAGTCCATCTCAGGATCACTGGATTTGAACTTATCCATATTGAATGTAGACCCAGCTGTTGCAGCTTTATCCGCACTATAAAGATCTTTAGCAATAACACCTGAGGTCATCAAAGCTCTTTCATTAGCTCTATCTGTCAACCAATCACAATATTTTGTAGCTTGTAACCAAGACACACCTACTACTGGATAATAGTCATATTCTGGAGATCTAAAATAGGTTTCTGCATAATCATTACGAGAAAGCTTATTATTCCAAACCAAAGTATCTGGCAAAGCACCTACTTGGATATTTTTAAAATTGGGATCTGAAGAAGGGAATACGAACTTAAGCCAAGTTATATACTCTCTATATTCAGAATTTGTAATTTCTGTATCACCCAAAAAGAAAGAACTAACCTGCATTCTTCTTGGTGTATTGTTCCAGTCATGCATTACATTGTCTTCCACCAATCCCATGGTAAATGTTCCTCCCTCTACATATACCATTCCAGGCCAAGCCTTAGGCTTTTGTTGTTTCCCTGAAAAGAAATAACCATTTTTATCATTTGGCTTCCAACCGGTCTTGCTCACAAATCCGCTTCCGCCAGGCTTTGCATTCTTGGAGTTCCCTCCTCCTCCACAACTTACCAGTAGAACTGTGGCGCTTAAAGTAACTATTGAAAACAGTTTGATTTTTTTCATAATTGATGTAGAAATTTTCAAAGTACAAAGAAAAAATAAATTCTTTAATTAATCAAATATTGTTTGGCTTTTTTTGATAAAACGCAATTAATTTAATTTTATTATATACCATTTTTTTAAAAAAATCGTTTATTTTGTAATCTTAAATAAAATATCATTGATGAAATTCAAATTCTATATTATTGCCTTGTGTTTTCTTTCTGTATTTGGGTTCGCTCAGAAAATAGTTCTCAATTGGGATGGGGTAAAAGAAATAGATCGTGGTGAATCTGGTAAATCATCTTATCCTTTCTTTAGCAATTATAATCATCAGGTAGAGAACAACAGTGTTTTTGCCGGGCTTAATGTGAAGGCAGATAATCAGATTGCCATTGACCAGTTACAATGGCAGGAATTGCCATCTAAGGACAGGGGAAATCTTAATATTGATAATATATCTTCATCTCCAAAAATTAGTGTGGCTTATTTCTTTAACACTTCTGACAATGCACAAAATGCAAATATTATTATAGAGACATTAAAGAAAGATAATAATAAAATCTATAAATTAGTTTCTTTCAATATTACTCCAACCAATAAAAAACCATCGGATACAGATACAAAAGGAGACCTTAAATACGGAAGCACAGAAAATCCATTAAAATCTGGAACTTTTTATAAAATAAAAGTAGATAAAAGTGGGGTTTTCAAGATAACTAGACAATTTTTACAACAAAACGGAATCAATCCAAACAGTGTAAACCCAAAGAACTTCAGAATCTATGGAAACGGGGGATTGGCTTTGCCTGAGTATAATAAAGATGGTAGATATAGTGCATTGCAAGAAGATGCTATACAGGTTGTAGGAGAAGAGGATGGCGTTTGGAATGATAATGATTATGCATTATTTTATGCGCAAGGTCCAAATGGCTATAATATTTACAACACTAACAATGGTAAAGGCTTTAAAAGAAAGGAACATAGGAATGACCCCTCTAATAACTTCGTAAATATATATGAAGACAATTCATATTACTTTATAAATTTTGATATCGGTCCTGGTAAAAGAATATCAACGGTTGATAATGCTCTTCCTACAACATTGATTACGAGATATGATGATTATCAATATCTTAATGAAGAAAAATTCAATCTTATAAAATTAGGAAGAATCTGGGTAGGTGATGCCATATCGGGAAGCAAGGATATTACATTTACAACAAGAAGTCCAATGAGGACAGGCGATGCTGTTCTCTTTAGAACACAAGCAATTGGCTACCATGCTCAATCAACAAAAATAAAAATAGATGCAAATGGAAATTCATCAGAACAAACAGTAGGATCAGATGCAAAAAACAATTTTGACACTTTAAGACATTTTGGTACTTTGACCAATCAAACCGGAAATACCATAAAATTCACCTACACCCCTAACACAAGCGCCAATCCAAATGGTGTCTTTTATTTTGATTATGCAGAGGTACAATATAAAGAAGACCTAAATTATAATGATTCCCAAATGAATTTTAGAGATTTTGGAATCGTGGAGGGAAGTAACAGTCTGTATGGATTTTCTGTAACAAACGCTTCTTCCATAGAACAAATATGGGATGTTTCAGATGTTACAAATCCAAAAAAAGTAACCAATAAGAACTCACAGAATTCTACATTTAACTTTGGATACATAGCAAACAGCAACAATTTCAATAACGAATTTACCGCCTTTAAAAATTCTGCTGCTTATAATCCTAGCTTTGTTGGCAGAATAGATAACCAGGACCTATCTTCCCTTAACAATGTAGACTATCTAATTATTACTCAGCCTGCTTACATTAGTCAAGCAGAAAGACTGGCTAACTATCATCAGTCAAAAAGTGGTTACAATGCTCAGGTAGTAGATGTAAATAAAATATACAATGAGTTCAGCAGCGGAAGTAAAGACATTACTGCTATTAGAGATTTTGTCACAAAACTGAGAACAAGCTCACACCCTTTAAAATATGTATTATTGCTTGGGGATACTTCTTATGACTTTAAAAATCGTATCGCTAATAATACAGATGTCATACCTAGCTATCAAAGTGAAATCAGTTCAGATGTAGAATACTCTTTTGTAACCGATGATTACTTTGTATTAACCAGCAACCAAGATACATCTAGTACTCCAATAAATATCTACCAATATGTTCCAGATCTCCCTATCGGGAGACTCCCTGCAGATAATGTGCAGGAAGCCAAAATTATGATAGATAAAACCCTGGCCTATTACAATGCACTTCCGGGGCAATCCAACCCTTTTGGAGAATGGAGGATGAAAATGGATTATGTAGCAGATGATGATTATGAATTAGCAAACGTACCAGATGGAATCCCTGGTCCTTTTCACTATCTTGTAGATTATGCTATAAACCAAAACTTCACGGCAACAAAAAAACCAGAATATAATATAAAGAAACTGTATCTAGATGCTTTTCCTGCTGTCACAAGTGCTGGAGGACAGAGATACCCACAAGTAAATCAAGCCATTACCAATGATATTGGCAACAGTTTATTTTTATTTTATTTTGGACATGGTGGTATCAACGGATGGGCTCAAGAAAGGATATTGACCTCTACAGAAGTACAAGGTTTTAATAACTTTTCTTCTGTTTACAGTAGATTTCCTCTAGTCTCTACAATAACTTGTGAATTTACTCTTTGGGATGACCCTAGCACCAACTCTGTAGGTGAACAGATGATAAAACATACAACAGGTGGAGCTGCTACAATGATTACCTCCAGTCGTGCAATATCTGTAAATTATGGAAAAAGATTCACTACAGTATTAGTAGATAAACTTTTTGAGTTAGATTCTACAACAGATGATTTTTCAACTATTGGTGATGCGCATCTTAAAGCAAAGAAAAGCTATTTCATGTCCAACGCTGCAGATTCTAACGTTCTACGAGTTAATTTTTTAGGAGACCCAGCCATGAAACTGAATCGCCCAAAAAGATTACTTAAAATAGATAATATAGACCAGCCTGACCCTGACAAAATAAGAGCTTTGGATTTCATAACAATAACGGGTCGTGTTTTAAAATCTGATGGTAATATCGATAATACTTTCAATGGTCGTGTGGCAATTAATATCTTTGATAAAAAAATAGAAAAAACTACTTTAAACAATGATAATATACTACCAGCTGATGCTCCTATGGTAATGAAATTCAAAGAAGAGCCTAGTGCTATCGTGAAAGCTTCTGGTAAAGTAGAAAATGGTAATTACACAGTAAAATTTTATGTCCCAAAAGACATCAATTATGAAGTAGGTACAGGCAGAATCTTAGCTTATGCAGAAAATTTTCTGGATGCAAAGACAAATGCACATGATGTTTTTTCTAATCAGGTACAACAAGTGGGAGGAATCAACCCAGATGGTATCAATGATTCTGAAGCACCTGCAGTTAATCTTTACATGAATAATATCAATTTTGCCAATGGCGGAATCACCGACCAAAACCCGATGCTATTGGCTTGTGTAAGAGATAATATGGGAATCAATTCTACGGGTGCGGGAATTGGCCATGATATTACATTCGTTCTAGATGGAAATGTAGTAAATACAACTTCCATCAATGATTACTTTACATCAGGAGATGGTAACGGCTGTACTTCTGAACTAGAAGATTATCAAAAGGGGTCTGTAACCTTTCCTTTAAAAAGTTTGACTCCTGGCGAGCATCAATTGACCTTTAAAGTTTGGGATATCAACAATAATTCGACAACCTCTACGTTAAACTTTGTAGTAAAAGACGAGACAGACCAAAAATTAGTGGTAAATAGGCTCCTTAATTGGCCAAATCCTTTTACTAATAAAACATATGTCCAGTTCGAGCATAACTGTGATGATATATTAGATGTGAATGTTCAGATTTATACAATTACAGGGAAAGTAGTTAGAACTTTGTCCACAAGTATCTCAGCAGAACCATTTTTACAAGGTTTCAGAACGCCAAGACAGGCAATAGAATGGGACGGAAAAGATGATTTTGGTGATACTGTTGCAAAAGGTACATATATTTTTAAGATATTTGCACGCAGCCAAAATCAGGAAAAATGTTCTGGGAGTGCAACAGCTGTAGAAAAAATGGTATTATTAAAATAAAAACATAATATATCGGTAAATTTTACCTTAAAAGAGCAAAAATGAATTTAACAAAAAGATTATTTTTAGGATTAGGAATTGGCGTATCTGCCTTTGCTTTTTCTCAAAACGTCCAACCTGTATTGACAGGTGCTCCATTCCTGAGAATTTCTCCGGATGCAAGAGCTGGTGGTATGGGTGACCAAGGGGTAGTCACATCTACCGATGTATTCTCACAATTCTGGAATGCTGCAAAATATCCTTTTGCAAAAATTTCTTCTGGATTTGGTGTGAATTATACACCATATATGAGTAAGCTTACCAGTGATGTATTCTTACTTTATGGATCATTCTACACTTTCATAGGAGACGAAGAAAGATCTACCCTTAGTGCAAGTATCTATTATTTCAATATGGGTGAAGTTGACCTTACAAATTTTGTGGGGAATGAAGTACAACAAATGGGAACTTCAAAACCAAATGAATTCTCTATTGACCTTGCTTATGGTCTGAAATTGACAGATAACTACTCCATGGCAGTTACTGGTAGATTTATCAGATCAGATCTTGGAGGAAATTTTGGATCTACAGATGGTACATTGAAACCAGCTAACACCTTTGCAGTAGATGTTTCTGGATACTTTATGTCTCCAAAACACGAAAGTATAAGTGGTTACGAAGGTCGTGTAAAAGCAGGTTGGGCAGTACAGAACTTAGGTCCAAAACTAGACTATACAGGCGATGAAGAATCTAGATCTTATCTTCCTACAATGGCAAGATTGGGTCTTGGTTATGATTTGTTGATTGATGATCAAAACAGATTCAGTTTAAGTGGAGAAGCTTCCAAAATCTTAGTTCCAGGTCCAGATGAAACCACAGGACTTGTACCTAACGTTGGACCAATACAAGGTATTGGAAAATCTTTTTCCAATAAAAAAAGTATTATGTTCAGTGGTGCTGCAGAATATTCTTATGACGAGACTTTTGCACTTAGAGCTGGATATTTTACAGAAGCACCAGAACAAGGAGCTAGACAATATGCAACCGTAGGTGTTGGATTCAAATATGCTTCTTTTGGATTGGATCTTTCTTATTTGATCAATACTTCTAAGATCAATTCAGCTTTGGATAATACCTTAAGATTTGGATTAACTTGGAACATTGGTAGTGAGACATACAATGCTCAAGATTATTAATATTTTGAAATATTAAACATAAATAAATGCCTCTAAAAAGTAGAGGCATTTTTATTTTCTAAATTTGTAAAATGAACTACAGTTCCGAACTCAAAAAATTCTTAACCAGCCAATACATCTACTCCGGAGCAAGGATTGCTTTGGCAATTGTAATACCCAGTATTATTTTGGCACAGTTCGGGCTTTTAAAAGAATATTTTCTATTTCCACTCGGAACCAGTTTTGTAGGATTGACGGATCAGCCAGGGCCATTCATCAGAAGAAGAAATACATTACTGCTCTCTATTTTTTCTTTTTTTCTGATTGCACTTTTCGCAAGTTTGGTCAAAGAATTTCCGATTGCGATTTATTTGGAGATTATACTTTGTGGATTTTTCTTTTCAATGATTGGGGTTTACGGATTGCGATTGGCAACCTTCGGGTCTTTGGCACTTGTTGTTCTAAGTATTTTTATTGATGGACATCTCACAGGTGATGATATTTTCAGAAGTTCTTTTATTTTCTTCTTAGGTTGCTTTTGGTTTTTCATCGTATTCATGGTCGTTTCTACCTTGCAGCCATACAAATTGGCAAGTCAGGTTGTTGGAGAAAACTACTTGGAATTGGCAGATTATCTAAGAATCAAGGCCAAATATTATACAAAAGATCCAGATTTTGATTCATTATTAAATCAATTGATTTCCCAACAAGTCAAAATCAAAAATCATCAGGAAGACACAAGAGAAATCGTTTTCAAAACCAGAAAAATTGTCAACGAATCTACGACCCAAAGTAGAATATTGATGTTGATGTTCCTCAATTCTGTTGATCTTTATGATAAATTATTGACATCAGAAAACGATTATAAAAGAATGAATGAAGTTTTCGGAGAGACAAGACTTCTTCAAAGTATCCATACTTACCTCATGATGATGGCCAACGAGATCACCAATCTCGGGATCTCGCTGCAAAGTGGTTTGGCTTATAAACAAATTACCGATTTTGACGAAGAACTTAAAAGAATCTATGATGAGTTTTTTGAGCATCGTTCTCAAAGATTTTCTTCAGAAACTTTGGAAGACTTTATGATGTTACGTCAGGTTTTGATGAGGATCACTGAAATTACAGACGAAGTCAATACCATCCTAAAAGTCAATTCTCAAGACATTAAACTGGCAAAAAGTTTATCCACAGGACTAGATTATTCTAAGTTTTTACCAAAAGAAGAACAACTTAATCATAAAGTTTTTCTATCTAATTTTTCTCTCAAATCTGGGCATTTTCGCCATGCCATTAGAGTCACTATTGCATTGTTACTAGGTTATATAGTTTCAAGATTTGAGATTCTTGGAATTGGGCATTCTTACTGGATTCTCATTACAATCATTGCGATTCTAAAACCAGCTTATTCCACGACCAAACATCGCAATCTACTCCGTTTTTTTGGAACCCTGGCTGGTGCGACAATTGCTTACATCATCTTATATTTTATAGATGAACCGTCTGTGCTTTTGGCAATACTTCTTGTAAGTATGATTATCTGTTTCAGTCTGTTGAAATCAAATTATTTTTGGGCAGTTTTATTTATGACGATTTACATTTTTCTGTCATTTAATTTTTTAAAACCCGGAAATGTCAATCTTATTTTCAAAGACAGATTGTTGGATACTTTGATTGGTGGTGTGATTACATTTTTAGTCGCTTATTTCATTTTGCCGGTTTGGGAACATACTCAGAATCTCGATTTGATGAAAAAATCTTCCAAGAGTAATCTGGAATATTTCCGATTAGTGATGGACCATTTCCTCAAGCACGAACCTGATGATCAAGATTTCCGACTAAAGCGAAAAAATGCGATTATTGATTTGGCGAATCTTTCTGATAACTTTCAAAGAATGATTTCTGACCCTAAAAATCAGCAGAGAAAATTGGAAACAGTTCATCAATTCGTGACGACAACACATTTGATTACAGCTTATACAGCATCGTTATCACAATATGCGAAAACAGGTCACGATTTCCCCGAAATTGACCTTCAGAATTGGAAAATCAAAATTTCCGCTGAATTATTAAGAACCTCTTCCCTACTCTTTCAGAAAGATTTGGATGAACAAACCAGAGCAGAAAGTCATATAAAACCAGAAGATCACGTAACAGATCTATTGGAAAAAAGAAAGGCAGAACTAGAATCACAAGCCATTTCTAATGAGAGAAAACCTTTCACGGTAAGTCATTTGACAGAAATTAAAAATATCAAAGAATTATTGGAATTGATCAATGATGTTGCTAAAGACCAAAGAAAAATCATCGAAGAATATCTGATTTATCAATCAACAATCGCTAAACAATAATTATCAAAGAAAGAAATTTTAGCCTTGAAAAAATCTTCATTTTCAAGGTCATAGACTCTGCTTTTTACTGTAAATTCTCGCTGTAATTCAAAAGGCAGAACATCATAATGTTTTTTAAGTGACCAATGTTTGCTGTGATGAATTTTATAAAGTGCTTCTTTCACACACCAGATTGCTGTTAAGAAATCCACTTCTTCAGAATTATCAATATAAATATCTTCGTGAAGAATGAATTTGTGACGGATATATTTGATCTTTTCTTTTCGCTTTTCGAGGTCAATTCCTACTTTCTTTTTAGAAATAGCCAAGGCAGCCAAAGGATAAGAATGACTGATTGAAACATGATGGTCTTGAGGAAAAAGATAAGGTTCGCCATTTTCTCGGTAAAGAATTTTGTGTTCTGGAAGAATTGTTTTTAGCATTTTTCTTACCATTAGAACCTCAGCAATTTTATTCGGATGATAACCAAGAATCTTGTGTTGATTTTCCGGTTCAAGAAGAATATCAGAATCAAGTTCTTCATTTTCATCATATTGCCAAATCAGAATTGTAGCAATTTCATCAGAAAAATCTTTATAGAGAGGCATCAATTATTGTTTTTGAATGCTTAAAATTACTAAAAAAAGACGACTCTTAAAATTACCTCTCTGATTTTCAGAACTTAAAAATGCCTTAAAAATGAGGCTTTAAGATTATTTTAACAATTATCCGATGTAAATTTGCAGTATCAAAATGAAAAACGCAATCGTATATATTCTAATGTTTATCTTTCTGTTGTTCACAGCAGAAAACAAACAGACGCTTGATTTCCAACCAGATTTTGGAACTCAGAATATATCTTTGCACCTTCTTTCTTTTGCTAAAAAACACCACCTGAACCATTCTTTAGAAAAAGCTTCTTTACAGCAGATTAATGATTCTTTGGACTCTCCCGAGGAAACTAATTTGAACTTTTCTGATGCTCTAAACTTTGTGGCCATCGTAACCACATTCGGGTTTGGTTATCTTTTACATTTATATTTCAGACGCAGAACGCAAACTTTTCACGAGCCGGAACTTATTCTTTCTTCGGTAAAAAGATTTATTCTGCTGCGTACAATTCGTATTTAAACTTCAGCTTTTCAAAAACAAAATTACCCTTATTCCAAAGTGGTAACATTCTCTGTTGTTTTTGAAATTCCATTTATCCAACATTTCGAGTAATCATTGATTGCGATTTTAATTCTAAAATTCAATTTCTAATGGATTATTCATTCAATATTCAATTAAAAAAATAAAATTTATTTAAAATGAAGAGAGTCACACTTACTCTTATTTTCAGCACATTATTGATGATTTTAAGCTGCAAAGACAAGAAAGAAGAAAAAGAAGAAACTGTTGTTTATCCAGTAACATCTCCTGTAAAAATGGATACTGTGATCAACAAAGAATTTGTTTCCCAAATCAGATCCGAAAGAAATATCGAGATCCGTGCTCAGGAAAAAGGATTCCTTGAAAAAATATATGTTGATGAAGGTCAGCACGTCCAAGCCGGACAAGTTTTGTTCAGAATTATGCCTCAGCTTTATCAGGCTGACGTTTTGAAAGCCAAAGCAGAAGTCGCGCAGGCAGAAATTGAACTACAAAACTCCAGCACACTAGCCAATAACAATGTGGTTTCCATTAATGAAAAAAGAATGGCAAAAGCCAAATTGGATGCTGCAAAAGCCGAATTAAATTTAGCACAAACGCACTTATCATTCACCACTATCAAAGCACCTTTCTCAGGAATTATCGATAGACTTCCTCTTAAATTAGGAAGCTTGGTTGACGAAGGCGACCTATTGACAAGTCTTTCTGATAATGGTGGAATCTTCGCCTATTTCAATGTCTCTGAGCCTGAATATCTTAATTATCAGACTCATTCAGCTGAACGTGGAAACAACCAGGTTTCTTTGATAATGGCGAATGGCGAAACTTTTCCAAATAAAGGAACTATCCAAACCATTGAAGGTGAATTTGATAATGAAACTGGAAATATCGCTTTCCGAGCAAAATTCCCGAATTCAAATCAATTATTGAGAAATGGAGAAACAGGAAAAATCCAAATGACGCTTCCTCTTAAAAATGCTTTGATTATTCCTCAAAAAGCGACTTACGAAATCCAAGATCAGAAATATGTTTTCGTAATTGGAAAAGATGGCGTTGCAAAATCAAAAAACATCAAAATCGCTTATGAATTACCTGATATCTATGTAGTTTCTGAAGGTCTTGATGTTGGAGATAAAATATTGTTAGAAGGTGTTCAAAAGGTGAAAGACGACCAGAAAGTGGAAACCAAATTCCAGGACCCGAAGAAAGTCTTGAGCTCATTAAAATTACAAGCCAACTAATTTTTCCTTATAAAAACGAACAATTATGTTTAAGAAATTCATTCGCAGACCGGTTCTGTCGATCGTGATCTCTTTGATCATCGTATTTATGGGAATCTTATCTTTGGTAAAACTTCCTATAACGCAATTCCCTTCCATTTCTCCGCCAAAAGTAAATATCACTGCGGAATATCCTGGAGCTAATAACGAATTGCTGATTAAATCTGTTGTAATTCCTTTGGAACGTGGACTAAACGGTGTTCCAGGGATGAAATATATGACTTCCGATGCTGGAAACGACGGAGAATGTTCTATCCAAATCGTTTTTGATTTGGGAACTGACCCGAATGTTGCTGCTGTCAATGTTCAAAACCGAGTGTCATCAGTAGTTAACAAACTTCCGCCATTGGTAGTTCGAGAAGGTGTAAAAATCACTCGTGAAGAACCAAATATGCTAATGTACATTAACCTTTACAGTGATGACCCGAAAGCAGACCAAAAATTCCTTTTCAATTATGCTGATATTAATGTAATGTCAGAGTTACGAAGAGTTAGCGGAGTTGGTTTTGCTGATATCTTGGGGACTCGTGAATATGCAATGCGTATTTGGCTGAAACCTGATAGAATGACAGCTTACGACATTTCTGCAGACGAAGTGATGGAATCTTTGAACGAACAAAGTTTAGAAGCTTCTCCTGGAAAGACAGGTGAAAGTTCTGGAAAACGTTCTCAGTCATTTGAATATATTTTGAAATATCCGGGTCGTTTCAATAATGAAAAAGATTATGGAAATATCATTCTAAAAGCTAAAACTGATGGCGAATTTGTAAGATTGAAAGATGTTGCTGATATAGAATTTGGTTCCTCAATGTATGACATCTACTCTACTTTGAACGGAAAACCATCTGCAGCGATTACCTTGAAACAGTCTTATGGTTCTAACGCAAGTGATGTTATCAAGAATGTAAAAATATTAATGTCAGATTTGCAGAAAACTTTCCCAAAAGGAATGCATTACGAAATCAGTTATGACGTTTCAAGATTCTTGGATGCATCTATTGAGAAAGTAGTTCATACTTTATTTGAAGCGTTTATATTAGTAGCAATCGTGGTTTTCCTATTCTTAGGAGACTGGCGTTCAACATTAATTCCAACAATTGCAGTTCCGGTTTCATTAATAGGAACATTTGCAATAATGTCCGCTTTTGGAATTACATTGAACTTGATTTCACTCTTTGCTCTGGTAATGGCAATCGGGATTGTCGTCGATGACGCGATTGTTGTGATAGAAGCCGTCCACGCCAAGATGGAAGAGAAACATCTGTCGCCACTCAAGGCAACGGAAGAAGCAATGCACGAAATCAGCGGTGCAATTATCGCAATCACTTTGGTAATGGCTTCGGTTTTCATTCCGGTTGCGTTTATGTCCGGTCCGGTTGGGGTTTTCTACCGTCAATTTTCAATTACGATGGTTTCGTCAATCATATTATCAGGAGTTGTGGCTTTGACATTGACACCGGCTTTATGTGCAATCATTCTGAAAAACAATCACGGAAAAGAGAAAAGGAAAACACCAATCACAAGATTTTTGGATGGTTTCAATAACTTATTTACGATTGGAGCAGGAAAATATCACAACCTATTAACTAAAGTTGTAACGAGAAAAATGGTAACGCTTCCATTATTGGTTCTTTTCTGTATTGGAACATTTTTCTTGAGTAACAAACTGCCTTCAGGATTTATTCCAAGTGAAGACCAAGGGATGATTTATGCAATTATTCAAACTCCTCCAGGTTCAACTCTGGAAAGAACGAATCAAATTGCATTACAACTTCAAAAAGCTTCTGAAGACATTGATGGTGTTTCATCTGTTTCATCTTTAGCAGGTTATGAGATTTTGACCGAAGGAACGGGTTCTAACTCTGGAACTTGTTTGATTAACCTTAAAAATTGGGACGAAAGAAAAGAATCGGCGACAGAAATCATCGAACAACTGGAACAAAAAGCCAAAGAAATTCCTGGCGCCAATATCGAATTCTTTCAACCGCCGTCAATTCCTGGTTATGGAGCTGCAGGAGGTTTTGAATTAAGACTTTTGGATAAAGCAGGAAGTGGTGATTATCACAAAATGGAACAAGTCAGCAATGATTTTGTAAAAGAATTGAAAAAACGTCCGGAACTAGGTTCTGCATTTACATTCTATTCTGCAAGTTTCCCTCAATATATGTTGAAAGTTGACAATGATTTAGCAGAGCAAAAAGGTGTGACGATAGAAAAAGCGATGGACAATCTTTCAACTTTGATTGGTTCCAATTACGAAACGAGTTTCATCAGATTCGACAGACCTTATAAAGTAATTGTTCAGGCCGGTCCACAATATCGAGCTTTGCCAAGTGATTTATTGAAATTATATGTAAAAAATGATAAAGACCAAATGGTTCCTTATTCAGATTTTATGCATCTTGAAAAAGTTTACGGATTGTCGGAAATCACAAGACATAATATGTACAACTCTTCCGAAGTGAGTGGAACGCCGGCTCCTGGATACAGTTCCGGAGATGCAATTAAAGCCATTCAGGAAGTTGCAGATAAAACATTGCCAAGAGGCTTCGGAATTGACTGGGCTGGGATTTCTAAAGACGAAGTTTCCAGGGGTAACGAAGCGATTTACATTTTCTTGGTTTGTCTTGGATTTGTTTATCTGATTCTTTCTGCTCAATACGAAAGTTTCATTTTACCGTTGCCAATCATTTTGTCTTTACCGACAGGGATTTTTGGAGCGTTTTTATGTCTTTCACTTTTCGGATTAGAGAATAACATCTATGCACAAGTTGCAATGGTAATGCTCATTGGATTACTCGGAAAGAACGCCGTTTTGATTGTCGAATTTGCTGTGCAGAAAAAAGCAGAGGAAGGACTTTCTACAAAAGAAGCTGCGTTACAAGGAGCATCTTTGAGATTCCGTCCGATTTTGATGACATCATTCGCATTTATTGCTGGTTTGATTCCATTGGCTTTAGCAACCGGACCTGGAGCTGTAGGTAACAGAACCATTGGAACTGCAGCTGCAGGAGGAATGCTCATCGGAACTATTTTCGGATTGATGATAATTCCTGGATTGTATTACATTTTCGCCAACATTGCAGCTAAGTCAAAATTGACTTACTATGAAGAAGAAAATCCTTTAACAGAAAACACTGAACCTTACCAACACGATGGAAAATTTGAAGATAAATAAAAATATAATAGCTGCAACATTCATTTCATTAGTATTGATTGGATGTAAAGCGCCAATGGCAACCAAAATTCAGGATAAAGTAAAAGAAACCATTCCTCAGAATTTTGAAAATCAGAATGCTTCGGAAAACAATTCCGGAATCACGCCTTGGAAAGAGTTTTTCACAGACCCGAATCTTGTGAATCTGATTGATGAAGCTTTGAAAAATAATCAGGAATTAATGATTACGCTTCAGCAAATCGAAATCGCAAAAAGCGATGTGATGTACAAAAACGGAAAACTAAGTCCGACTGTTGCTGCAAAATTAGGAGCCGGAATTGAAAAAGTCGGCCGTTATACAAGTACCGGAGCCGGTGATGCTTCCACAGAAATAACCGATGGAAAAGAAGTTCCTGAGAATTTAGGAAATTTCGAAGGTGGTTTGGTTGCGAACTGGGAAGTTGATATCTGGCATAAACTGAGAACTGAAAAACAAGCTGCTGTTGCACATTATTTGTCAACGGTTGAAGGAAAGAATTTTGTTCTTTCAAGTTTGATTGCTGAAGTTGCTGATAATTATTATGAATTACTATCTCTTGATAATCAATTGGATATTATTCATCAGTATATGGATTTGCAGAAAAAAGCGCTTGAAGTAGCAAAAATTCAAAAGCAGGCAATGGCTGCGACGGAATTAGCTGTGAAAAAATTCGAGGCTGAGCTGGCAAAATCCAACGCAACTGAATACGATTTGAAACAACAAATCACTGAAAAGGAAAACCAAATCAATGCATTGCTTGGACGTTATCCACAACCGATTGTAAGAACGAAAGAAAGCTTTATGTCGATTGTTCCTCAAACGGTTTATACGGGAATTCCGTCTCAGTTATTGGCGAATCGTCCTGATATTAAACAAGCTGAATTGGAATTACAATCTGCAAAATTGGATGTTGAAGCGGCAAGAAAAGAATTCTATCCAAGTCTGGAAATCAATGCGGCGCTTGGTTTAGAAGCTTTTAATCCTTCATATCTGGTAAAAATGCCGGAATCAATTGCTTACAGTTTGGTTGGAGAATTGGCTGGTCCACTGATTAACAAAAGTGCAATTCAAGCGCAGTTCAAATCAGCGGATGCAAGACAAATCCAAGCTTTGTACGAATATGACAAAACCATTTTGAGCGCTTATCTTGATATAACTAATCAAATGTCAGCGATTAAAAATCTCGATAAATATTACGAAATGAAGTCTCAGGAAGTTCAGGCTCTTGACCAAGGAATCGATATTGCCAATCAATTATTCAGAAATATGAGAGCGGATTATCTGGAAGTTCTGATGAATCAGCGCGATGCATTAGACGCCAAAATGGAACTCATCGAAGCTAAGGAAAGACAGCTGAGCACAGTTGTCAACATCTACAAAAGCTTAGGTGGCGGTTGGAAATAAACATTCATTATTCTCTCTATACGCGATGCTCTCGGAAATTTTTTCGGGAGCATTTTTTTTGCGACATATTCAATATTTGAAATATAAAAGATATTTTTTTAAAAAAATATTTACATAAATTTACTTGTCTATAAGCAATCAGACCTATTTTGTTTTGAAATTAATTTTAGCATTTTTACTCGCATTCGGTACAATCATCAAAGCACAAAATAGTCGAGATGCAGAAACTCTATTTCTAGAATCTAAGGACTTACTTTATAAAAAACCTTCGGAATCTGCTGTTATTTCAGAATTCCTTTTCAAAAATAGTTCGGATAATAATGATAAAGTAAAAGCTCTACTTCTTCTTACTGAAAGTTATCTGATAAGAGGCGATTACAATTCCGCAAGTGAAAAATTATTTCAATGTCTGGAACTTTCAAAAAAGTCTAATCGTCTCGAAAATGAATTTCAAATCAACTTTCTTCTGGCGAGACTTTGTGATGAATTGGGAATTGAATTTTCTCAATTATATCTCATCAAAAATGAAAAAGAAATCACCCAGAATTATTACGAAAAAGCCATAAAATCTTACTCTGATTCTAATTGGAATCAAACGATTAAGGATTTAAAATTATTTGAAAAACAGAAAAACAAGTCTTTTCCTGAACTAAGCAATTTCTATTATGCGCTCTCCTATTCCAATCTCGGAAAACTAGATTCCGCACAATATTATGCTCAGAAAATTCAGCGTTACGAGCCTTATTATTTTTATACGAAAGCAAAGATTCAATCTTCAAGAAAAGAATCCGATAAAAATATTGATTACATCGAATCTTTGAAACCAATCAACAAAAAAGTTCAGGATGTATGGTTAAGAGAAGAGATTTATAATCTGGCAGTTCAGAATTTTAATGAATCAAAAAACAAGGAAAAATATCGGGAATATTATCAGCTTCAGTCTGCTTTGCAAGATTCTTTAAGTTCAGTAAAAGAAAATGCACGAATCTCTTTTTTGAATAAAATTGGTCAAAAGCAAGATGAAATTCTGGAAGGAAAATCCGAACAACAGACAAAGATAATTTACTTCATTGTCATTGCGATTTTGCTTGTATTTATCATTGGATATTTTATCAATCGGAAATTAAATCAAAAACAAAGCGACTACGAAAAATCCAAACATGAAGCCGAAGAAAGAGAAAAATTCATCGCTGAAAATAAAGCGCAGGAAAGTGCAGGAAAAATTGTAATTCCTGACAAAACAATTAGTTTTCTATTAGAAAAGCTTGAAAAATTCGAGTCGAATGATGGATATTTGGATTCAGAAATTTCGCTCAATCTTCTTGCTGAAAACCTGAATACGAATACGAAATATCTATCCGAAATCATCAATACATATAAGAATAAAAATTTCCACTCATACATCAATGAACTGAGAATCAATTACATCATCAACAAACTAAAAAATAATCCTGTCTATTTGAAATATAAAGTCAGTCATTTGGCTGAAGAAGCAGGATTTTCTTCGCATAGTTTGTTTTCGACTGTGTTCAAGCAGGTTACGGGACATTCGCCAGCTTCATTTATTAAAACCATTAAAAATCAATAAGATGAGAGTATTTAGAAGTTTCATAGTGATGATTTTGGTTGTTTTAGGAAGTTTTTCTTTTGCACAGAACAATAAAGAAATTGACAGTCTGATAGGTTCTGCAAACGCATTCATCTTCAAAAATCCTGAAAAAACTATTGAAATCGGGAAAGACATTTTGAAGAAAAAAGATATTTCTAATGCTTACAAAATCTCATCTTACATCTTGATTTCCAATGGATATTCGGGTTTGAGCAATTACCAAAAAGCCATTGAATTTGCTTTGAAAGCCAACGAATTATCCGAACAAGCAAAAGATAACGCTAATCAAATCAGAACTTTAGGATTAATTGGAAATCTCTATATCCGAATAGAAATGCGAGACGAAGCTTGGCATTATCTGGACAAAGCGGACAAACTTTCGCAATCGGTTTCTCTGCCGGATTCTATGAAATATCTGATTGGAAACATCAATCTACTGAAAGGATTTCTTTATAAAAGAAGCCTAGATTGCGGTTATGCAATTAAGCATTATAATAAAGCCATTGCTGAGTTTCAAAAAGATAAAGGCAACGGATTTGCGGTTGCCAATCTTGGACAGGCTTACAATCAGAAAGGTTATTGTTATTTGTCAATCAACAAAGATTCTGCGCAAGTCAGTTTTGAAAAAGGTTTGGCCGATGCTAGAAAAAATGGCGCAAAATCTCTGGAATGTAATGCGTTAATCGGACTTTCAGAAATTAAAAATTCAAAGAATGATTTCAAAATATCAAATGAAATCCTGTTTTCCGCACTTCCACTTTCCAAAGAAGTAAATCAAATCGAAATGGAAAGCAGGATTTACAAATTATTGGCTGAAAATTACATCGGACTTGATGATTTTGAGAATCACTTGAAATACCAAAATTTATTTGATTCTATCCAATCCAAATTTTCTAAAGAAGAAATAAAAACAGTGAACGAACTCATCAAAAAAAGAAATGAGTTCAAACAGAAAACTTACGAATCAAAACAAAAAAATTCTAAAATTTTCATTTGGATTCTTCTTGGGATTTTATTGATTTCAATCCTTATCTCAAGTTATTTTTTGGTCAAAAAGGCTAGAAAAATTAATAAAAACATCGAAAATAAAATTTCTTAATCTAAAATTAATTCAGTAAAATTATCTGATTTTCAATTAATTAAAAATAAAAAACTTTTGTTTTCTTGAAATTTTCGGTTATCTAATAGTATAACTTTACCCTTTCTGAAATTAAGGTTCTAATTTTACTCAAAAGAAATTATTTGTATGAAGAGTAAATTTATCCTTGCAACATTATTGGTTTCATTCTTGAACATTAATGCACAACAGACGCCGGTCTTTAAAATGGTAAAAGACATCAATCCTTCGGGCGATTCTATGCCGACAGATTTGATAAAATTTGATTCCAAAATCTATTTCACAGCGGATGACGGAGAACACGGACGAGAACTTTGGGTAACCAACGGCGATGAAACAACGCTTGTAAAAGACATCAATCCAGGAGCGAATGGTTCTGATATTTCCAATTTTACTATTTTCAATGGAAAGTTGATTTTTACAGCAACCGACGAAACCAACGGAAATGAACTTTGGATTTCTGACGGAACCGAAGCAGGAACTACATTGTTGAAAGATATGTATCCCGGAAGTAGCGGTTCTTACGCTTTTGAATTTATCGAATTCAATAACGCTTTATATTTCCGTTCAGAGGACGGCGTTCACGGAACCGAACTTTGGAAAACCGACGGAACAACAGCCGGAACTGTAATGGTTACAGACCTTCGTGAAGGAGAATTCGGTTCTAATCCTTCTAATTTTGCTGTACTTAATAACAAATTATATTTCAGTGCTGGGGATGGTTTTGATTATGAAAATGGACAACACGGTTTTGAACTTTGGACTTCTGATGGAACCGAAGCGGGAACTCATATCTTGAAAGATATCAATTTGGCAGAAAGTTCGTCGCCTTCCGGATTAACGGCTTTTGGCAACAAAATTTATTTCAGTGCCGGTGATGATACTAATGGAACTGAGCTTTGGGCAACAGACGGAACCGAGGCCGGAACTTATTTAGTTAAAAATATCAGCACTTCCGGAAATGGGAATTCTTTACCCGGTAATTTTATCGTCTTTAATAATAAATTGTTTTTCACCGCGTACAACGGCGAAACCGGAAGAGAAATCTGGACAACGGATGGAACAGAAGCCGGAACTCATATCTTGAAAGATGTAAATCCCGGAATTTCTGATGCCGTAATTCCGCAATTCAGACATTTCATTTACAAAGACAAATTATTACTGACATTGAACGACGGTTCTCACGGAGCAGAAATCTGGAGTACAGATGGAACAACAGAAGGAACTCAATTATATTTGGATATTTTTCCGGGAGCAGATGGTTCAATGAATCCCAACCAAGCTCCAATGACTTTTCAGGAACTTAACGGAATGCTGTATTTCAGAGCATTAGACAGTTATGAAGAATATTATCAATTATGGAAATCTGACGGAACAATTGCAGGAACAAAAAAACTGATGCCGGATTCTAATAATCCGTTCAATTATGCAATTGCACAACTTCCTTATTTTACAGCGTTAGGCGACAAGTTGTTTTTCAGAGCGCAATATGATGAAAATGGTTACGAGTTATGGACTGTAACTGCAGACGATGCAATGGCTGTTCTGGATGTTAATAAAAACAAATTCTCTGTTTATCCAAATCCGGCTGATGATGTTATTAATATTTCGGGAGATTCGCAGGTTTCTTCTGTTCAGATTTATGATTATTCAGGAAAACTATTGTTGAGTAATTCAGCGAATTCTAAAAAACTACAACTGAATGTTTCTTCTTTACCAAAAGGAAATTATGTTGTCAAAGTTTTCTCTGAGCAAAAAAGCAGTTCATATAAAATCATTAAAAAGTAAGATTTTTCAATTATTAAGTTTAGCCCGAGAGTTTTTGACTTTCGGGTTTTTATTTTAAATAAATTTTAAAAATATACCAATTGGTATATAATTTGATTATCTTTGCAAAGTCAATTTATAAATCAAAATGTCAAAAGCAGAAAAAACAAGACAGTTCATCATCGAACAAACCGCAGAACTTTTCAACAAGAAAGGTTATGCAGGAACGTCTTTGTCTGATATTACTTCTGCAACGGGATTGACAAAAGGAAGCATCTACGGAAATTTCGAAAACAAAGATGAAGTAGCCAAAGAAGTTTATCTATACAATTCCAAAAGACTTCAAAACAGTTTTATCGGTCAATTGACAAACGAAATGTCGACTCGAGAAAAGCTTTTCGCAATTGTCGATATTTATAGAAAAACTTGGGAAATCAATTTTTCAAGAGGCGGTTGTCCTCATTTGAACACCGCTGTTGAAGCTGACGATACAATGCCTTTTCTAAAAAATGAAGTCTCTAAAAATTTTGAAAGCTGGGCCAATCAATTCAGTAAAATTTTAGAAAAAGGAAAAGCTCAAAACGAAATTGTAGAATCAATCGATTCTCAGAAATATGCTTATCAATTCATTGCATTGATAGAAGGCGGAATTCTGCTTTCAAAAACGATGAATAATAAAACTCATCTTTTCAACGCTTTAGAAAGAATCGAAAAAATCATCGATAACGAATTAATCAAATAATTTTTTTTAAATCAAAATATACCAATCGGTATTAAACATTATTATGAAAACAACCAACAACACAGTATTTATTTCAGGCGGTTCAGCCGGAATCGGATTAGAAATCGCTAAATCATTTTCAGAAAAAGGAAACAAAGTCATTATCAACGGAAGAAATCAGGAACGTCTCGATAAAGCTTTGGAACAATTGGAAAATGCAGTTGCAATTCAGGGAGATTTGTCAATAGAAAGTGAGAGAATCAGAATTGCCAACGAACTGATTCAGAATCATCCGGACCTCAACATTGTCATCAACAACGCCGGAGAAGCTTATTATTACAATTTAGCAGACAACTCCAATTCTTACGAATTAGCAAAGAAAGAAATCAATACCAATTATCTGACAATCATTCATTTCACAGAATTATTGCTTCCACATTTGTTACAAAAAGATTCTGCGGTTGTCAATGTAACGTCTATCGCATCGCTGGTTTCTTACGCACCGGTTCCGACTTACGCTGCAAGCAAAGCCGCACTTAGAAGTTACACGCAGTCACTTAGAAATGCGCTCAAAGAAACTTCTGTTAAGATTTTCGAAGTTTTGCCTCCTTTGGTCAACACTAGTTTTTCAGCAGAAATCGGTGGAGAAAACGGAATTCCGCCAAAAGAAGTTGCCGACGAATTATTGATAGCTTTGGAACAAAATCAATTCGATGTTCCAGTTGGACAGACCAAAGTTGTACTTGGCGTTTTTCAGGAAGCTTTAGCAAAATTGAGTCAGAATTAATTTTCCAATTAAATTATAATTAATTTGGGCAGCTTAATCCGCCTTCCGCTCCCAATCTTTTTTGCAGACGATTTCAGTTTAAATAGAACTAAAGTACAAGCAAAAAAGGATTTCCGCTCAAGTCGGGCTGCGGGTTTCAACATAAATTACAATTGATTAATAAAAACAGAAATTATGGACAGATTAGTACATTTGAAATCATTAATTGGAAAAGAATTCACAGATTCGCCTTCGCCATTTATGCGCTGGCTAAAACCAATTGTTGTTTCGGCAGAAAAAGGTCATTTGGAATTTCAATATATGATTCGTCCGGAATGGCTTAATCCAATTGGGAATCTTCACGGCGGAGTAACAGCTGCAATTATTGATGACGTTTTAGGCGCCACAATGTTTTCTCTGAACGAACCAACTTTTTATACAACCATTAACAATGTCATAGATTATTTTTCAATCGGAAAAGAAGGTGAAAATATCATTGCTGAAACGCACATCACAAAATTGGGAAAACAATTCATCAACGCCACTTGCGAAATCTGGAATTCTGATAAAACTAGACTGATAGCAAAAGGCACTTCAAACTTATTCAAAACACAAATTACAAGATAATGAAACGAGTTGTAATCACCGGAATGGGAGCCGTAACTCCTTTAGGAAACGATGTCGACACTTTTTGGAACAACATTCTGAAAGGTGAAAGCGGCGTCGATAAAATCACACATTTTGATGCGGAAAAATTCAAAGTACAATTTGCGGCTGAGGTCAAAAACTTCATGCCAGAAAAATATCTGGACAGAAACGAAATCAAACGAAGCGACCTTTTTACACAATTTGCAATCTACGCTTCTGCAGAAGCAATGAAAGATTCCGGTTTAGATTTGGAAAATATAGACCCTTTTGATATTGGAGTAATCTGGGGAACGGGACAAGGCGGAATGGAAACTTTTGAAAATGAAGTCACTGAATATGTTTCCGGCGACGGAACACCGAGATTCAGTCCGTTTTTTGTTCCAAAACTCATTGCCAATATGGCTTCAGGAATGATTTCTATGAAATATGGTTTGCGTGGAATTAATTATACAACAGTTTCCGCTTGTGCCACTGCGAACACAGCTTTTATGGATGCATTCAATTATATCCGCTGGGGAAAAGCAAAAGTGATTGTAAGCGGTGGTTCCGAAGCTCCGATTACTCCGGCTTCATTAGGTGGATTTTCATCGATGAAAGCAATGTCCACCAGAAATGACGACCCAAAAGCAGCGAGTCGGCCTTACGACGTAGAACGTGACGGATTCATAATGGGAGAAGGCGCAGGTGCATTGATTTTGGAAGAATATGAACACGCCAAAACAAGAGGTGCAAAAATTTACGCCGAATTGATTGGCGCAGCAATGACAGCCGATGCGTACCATATGACAGCACCTCATCCGGAAGGAATCGGAGCTGCAAAATCTATGGAATTGGCTTTACAAGACGCAGAAATTTCACCAGAACAAGTCGATTATCTGAATCCGCACGCTACTTCTACTCCACTTGGAGATTTAGCAGAACTGAACGCTATTAATAAAGTTTTCAAAGGAAGCCCGAATCTTGACATCAGTGCAACCAAATCTATGACAGGACATTTGCTCGGTGCAGCTGGTGCGGTTGAAGCGATTATTTGCATCAAAGCGATTCAGGAGAATGTTATTCCTGCGACAATCAATGTTTCAAAACTGGATGAGAATATTCCTCAAGGGATTAATATTATTACAGAAAATAAGGAAAAACCAATTAACATTGCAATGAGCAATGCATTTGGTTTTGGTGGTCATAACTCGACGGTTATTTTTAGAAAGATTTAAATTTAAAAAAGGCTTAGTTTTTACTAAGCCTTCTTAATATATTTGAAATCAATATTATTTCTGTGTGTGATTGATATCGTTTCTGTGTTCCATAATCTCAAGATTGGCGTCTACGAAATATGCACTTCCAAATCCGTTCACATAAGCTCCTTTTACAGGATGAAGAGCAATTAGGATAAAATCTGTCATTTCGTTAAGAACATCTACGATTTTCCCGTGTCTTTCTTTTAGTTTTCCAACGATATTATTCCAATCATCAGTATCTCTTTCGATTTGAGAAGTTGAAACTTCAACTGTCAATCTTTCTCTTGCGTAAACTTGTTTTGTAGCAGACTCATCCTCGATGAACATTGCAGAAACTTTTCTTCCTTCAGACAAGTTCTTTGTATGTCTCGCCATAAAAGAAACCAAAACGTAAAATTTGTTATCAATTTCTACAAATGGCGCATAACTAGCATTCGGAGTTCCTTCTGCATCTACAGTTGCCAAAGTTACGCTTAACGTCTTAGCAATTAATTCTTTTACTTTTGGAGCAACTGGTTTTGCTTGTCTCTTTGCCTCTTCTGTATGTTCACTCATAATATATTATTTTTTAGATTCTACAAAAATAGTTATTTAGATTTAAAACAAATAAAATGCTCTTATGTAAATTGTCATATTAATGAAGTTTAATCTCAGTTTTTTGTATCTAAATTATTAATCGTAATTTTGCATTTTAAAAATTGAATCAAAATTCATTCATTCGATATGAGTACAACAACACAATACGTTCCTTATAAAGTTAAGGACATTTCCCTAGCTGAATGGGGAAGAAAAGAAATTACTTTGGCTGAAGCAGAAATGCCAGGTTTGATGTCAATCCGTGAAGAATTCGGTCCTTCTCAACCTTTGAAAGGTGCTAGAATTGCTGGATGTCTGCATATGACAATCCAGACTGCAGTTCTTATCGAGACTTTGGTAGCTTTAGGTGCTGAAGTGACTTGGTCTTCTTGTAATATTTTCTCAACTCAGGACCACGCTGCTGCTGCAATTGCTGCTGCTCGAATTCCTGTTTATGCTTGGAAAGGTCTTAACGAAGAGGAATTCGATTGGTGTATTGAGCAGACTCTTTTCTTTGGTGAAGATAGAAAACCATTGAATATGATTCTTGATGACGGTGGAGATTTAACGAATATGGTTTTTGACAGATACCCAGAATTCACAAAAGACATCAAAGGACTTTCTGAAGAAACAACAACTGGTGTTCACAGATTGTACGAAAGAATGAAAAACGGAACTTTGGTAATGCCTGCAATCAACGTAAATGATTCTGTTACTAAGTCAAAATTCGATAACAAATACGGTTGTAAAGAATCTGCTGTAGATGCTGTAAGAAGAGCAACTGACGTAATGTTGGCTGGAAAAAGAGTTGTAGTTTGCGGATACGGAGACGTAGGTAAAGGAACTGCTGCATCTTTCAGAGGAGCTGGTTCTATCGTTACTGTAACTGAAATCGACCCAATCTGTGCGCTTCAAGCTGCAATGGACGGTTACGAAGTAAAAAGATTGGATACTGTTGTTGATAACGCAGATATCGTAATCACAACGACTGGTAACTTCAACATTGTAAGAGCTGAACATTTCTTGAAATTAAAAGATAAAGCGATTGTTTGTAATATCGGTCACTTCGATAACGAAATCGATATGGCTTGGTTAAACAAAAACTACGGTCACACAAAATCTGAAGTTAAGCCTCAGGTTGACATCTATACAATCGAAGGTAAAGAAGTTATCATCCTTGCTGAAGGTAGATTGGTAAACCTTGGCTGTGCGACTGGTCACCCATCTTTCGTAATGTCTAACTCTTTCTCTAACCAGACTTTGGCTCAAATCGAACTTTGGACTAATTCTGCAGCTTACGGAAACGAAGTTTATATGTTACCAAAACACTTAGACGAAAAAGTAGCTGAATTACACCTTAAGAAATTAAGCGTTGAGCTAGAAGTTCTTTCTCCAGAACAAGCTGATTATATCGGTGTAGATGTGAAAGGACCTTTCAAGCCTGAGTATTACAGATATTAATTTTCTGGTTTAATAAATAATAAAAAACCTTCTCAGATTTGGG
Source organism: uncultured Weeksellaceae bacterium (assembly GCA_963530025.1). Classification (GTDB taxonomy): domain Bacteria; phylum Bacteroidota; class Bacteroidia; order Flavobacteriales; family Weeksellaceae; genus Epilithonimonas. Next base: position 39,792 of record CAUSBY010000001.1, on the reverse strand, counting down.
AAGGTTTTTTATTTTTACAAATATTAAAAACACTAATTATGAAAATTAAACTTACTTTTCTATTAATCCTATCTTACGTTTTTTCTTTTGCGCAGAATGAGTTTATTACAGTATGGAAACCTAGTAATCAATCAAATCAATATACTAATACAATCAGTACAAACACTCAGATAAATTTTCCGGGTATAGGAACTAACTATTATATATACTGGGAAGAAGTTGGAAACCCTTCTCACAAAGGAAATTTAACCAATGTAAATAGTTCCAAAAACAATCCCGTATTAATCAATTTCGGTAATGGGATGAGTTCCGATGCTCAATATATTTTAAAAGTAAGTAATGGAACCGGCACATTTTCAAATATAGAAAGTGACTTTGGTGATAACAAAAAACTATTGGAGGTAAAACAATGGGGAACTATCAAATGGACTACTATGGCTTCAGCATTCCTCCGCTGTGAAAATTTGGATGCAACCGCTACAGATATTCCTGATTTAAGTAATTTAACTAATCTTTCCTCAATGTTTAGTGGATGTAAGAATCTTAAAGGCAATTCTTCTTTTTCTTTATGGAATACTTCCAAAGTTACCAATATGATAGCAATGTTTATAAGCTCTGAAAATTTTAATCAAGATATTGGCAACTGGGATGTTTCTAATGTAAATGATATGAGTACAATGTTTAGCCAAGCCATTAATTTCAATCAAAATATTGGAAATTGGAATACTTCTAAAGTTGTTAATATGACAGGAATTTTCACTCTTGCAAGAAAATTCAATCAAGACATTGGTAATTGGAACACATCCAATGTACAATATATGACCGATGTATTTTATGGTGCAACTGATTTTAATAAATATATTGGAAATTGGAATACTTCTAAAGTTATTGGAATGAGCGGAATGTTCAAAGGTGCCGAAAACTTCAATCAAGATATTAGTAATTGGGATACTTCTAAGGTTGGGAGTACGAGGGCTATGTTTAGTAACGCTAAAAATTTCAATCAGGATATTACAAATTGGAACACCTCAAATGTCAACGAAATGGCTGAAATGTTTGAGTCCGCCATCAAATTCAATCAAAATATCGGAAACTGGAATACATCTAAAGTTACTTCTATGTTTAGAATGTTCTATGGTGCTACTAATTTCAATCAAGATATTGGAAATTGGAATACTTCAAAAGTTAGATTGATATTTGATATGTTCAAAGATGCTACAAGTTTTAATCAGAATATTGGAAATTGGGATGTTTCCAGCGCTATTTCTATGTATGATATGTTCCGTGGCGCAATTAACTTTAATCAAAATATTGGAAATTGGAATATCAAAAGTGCAACGACGATTGAAGGTATGTTGTATAACAGTAATATCAATTGTTTAAATTACAACAAGCTACTTATTGGTTGGGCTAACAATCCTAACATTCCAAATAATCTCAAGTTGACTGATAGCAATCATACTTATTCATCACAAGAAGCTGTAAACGCAAGAAATTATCTCATCAACACAAAAGGCTGGACAATTACAGGAGACATTTATAATCCTAGTTGTGCTCTTGCCACAAACGAAATTCAAAACAAAAAATTACAAGTCTACCCAAATCCTGCAAGAGACTTCATCCTTATAGACAATCTTAAGGATAATGTTGAGTTTGAAATGTATGACATCCAAGGAAAATTAGTCAAAAAAGAGAAATATTACAATTCTCAAATATCACTTAAAAATCTAACCAAAGGTGTTTACATCATTAAGATTCCGTCCGAGAATTATTCACAAAAAATAATTATAGAATAATCTTTATTCAAATATATCAGCAAACCTTCTCAATCCAGGAAGGTTTTTCTATATTTGATAAAACCTTAGGTATGGAAGAAGTTATTGAGGACTTGCTAATAGCAATCAATAACCACGAAAGAATTAAAAACTCCATTTTGGGTAAAATATCGGAATGGAGAAATAATCACTACGAAATTTTATCTCAAATCATCAATGATACTTTATTAATTAAAATTGAACATAATACTGATACTTTCTTTGCTTTAGGAAATTCTGTCTCATCCATCACACTTAAAAGACTGTACAATAATCAGATAAAACCTTCCGCTTACACAGACCTTAGATTTAATAAAACATTAGATAAGCTGTGTATTTTCTTAGGTTACATAGATTTGAATCATTTTATCTCTGAAACCAAAACAGATAAAACTCAAAAACCTGTTGAGCAAATCGACAATTTGGATTTAATGAAGCAACTCAAAGAGATTGTCGAAGAACTTTGCAGAATAGAATTTTTCGCTCTCAGAAATCTTGCGGGCACAAAACTGGTTGAATTTGATAAAGTTCTTGCCAAAAATACGCCTTATATCAAAAGAGCAAAAGTTTATAGGGAAAACCTAAGTAAGATTGGTGCAATTTTCCTAGAAGACCAGAGTAACTATCAAGTTTACAATTACAAGATTCTTTCTGTAGAAGACGACAGCATTGTTATGGAAACAGAAGAATTCTGGAATATCAATTTCAAAATACCAACTGGCGTTTTTCCTTATCACAAGAGAGCTCATCAACTTTATTATTTCAAATATCAGGAAGGAAAAATCAAAATTTGGGACAATTATAATCCCGATATTTGTGAAGTTATAGGGATGTAAAAAAACCGTAACACATTTGGAAATCCAAAATAATTACGGCATTTGATTTATGGATCTATTTGTGTTGCACAAATTTACACAACATTTGCAGCTTGAAAGAATCTTAAGTTAATCTTAAACCTATCATATCTCGACTATTTCTAGGAGCAATTTACTAAATTAATAAAGCTTTATATGTTCATAGAAGCATTCATTATAAATTTCAAATTTCAAAGATATCAATCAGTTTATCAAAAAAAATAATATATTTGGCTCAACTTAACATTAAAAAAACACATACAATGAAAAAACAAGGAGTTTCTAATGCATTTATCGCAGCTTCGTGGGTCGCTTTAGGCGCAGGAATGATTGGCTATATCGTAGGTCTTGCAAGAGCAGAGATGCAGCTTAACGAAAAAGGATACTACTTTACCATTCTTCTTTATGGATTATTTGCGGTCGTATCTTTACAAAAAGCAGTTCGAGACAGAATGGAAAACATCAAAGTAACAGATATCTATTAAGGGATTTGCTGGTTTGCCACTATCTCATCTATCGCTTTATTGACTGTAGGACTCGTTAATGCCACTATTCTCCCTAGTGAAAAGGGATTCTATGCGTTTGCATTTTTGCTCGCTCTTTTCGGGGCCATTGCTGTTCAGAAAAACACCAGAGATAATATGATTGAAGATTAAGAACTTCATAATCAATAAAGAATAACTCTCCAGATTTTGGGGAGTTTTTTTATTAGGAGCTTAATCCCGCTATCCGCTCATACTCCTCGTGCCAGTACTTTTCCAACACCCAAACCCTACAAATCTCCCACTTCACTGCGGGGGTATCCGCTATTATCGGGGCTATGGGTTTTGTACCTTTTATCAATGTTTCAGAAAAGTTTGACCATAAGTCTTGAATTTAGAAAAAACAAAAGTGATAATCAATGCCACAAAACATCCGATGCAGACACAAATCACGCGCTCAATCGGAATCAACCAATCGTGAGCTTGATTTTCCTCTATCAAAACAATTACCATTGCTGCCAAAGCGGAACGAAGCGTATTATCAAGCTTTAAAGCAATTCCTACCAAAATTGTCAAAGCAACCCCAAAACAAATCAATAAAATATTAGGAATAGGAATTAGAAATAGAAGCATTCCGATAGAAGCGCCAAGAAGGTTTGATTTTATCCTGTCATAAGCCAATTTGTTGCTGTTATCAGGTGAAAAAACAATCACGACAGAAATCAAAGCCCAATAAACAGGATATTGTGGAAGAAAAATATAAAACAGATAACAAATAGCTGCACCAATCACACATTTTATCAAGTAAATCCATTCTGAGACGGACACTCTTAACCTTAAAAATTTTGAAAACTGCTGTATAAAATTCGACATCAATAATTTTGCTAGAATTGAAGCTTCAAAATTATAAAACATAAAATTATTCAAAGATTCTGGAAACATTATTTATGTCATAAAGATTTCATTTTCCTTTCATAATTAGTAAATTGCCAATTCAAAAAATTTCAAAAAAAATGGAATATTCTCAACTGGAACCAAGAGTGATTTGGAAAAACTTCGAAGCACTTAATTCGGTTCCTAGACCTTCAAAAAAAGAAGAAAAAGTTATAAAATTCATAAAAGAATTCGGTGAGAATCTTGGATTACCAACAACGGTTGACGAAGTTGGAAATGTCATCATTACAAAACCCGCAACAGCTGGAATGGAAAACCGAACGCCAATCGTGATGCAATCTCACCTTGATATGGTTTGCCAAAAAAACAACGATGTTGATTTTGATTTCGAAACTCAGGGAATCCAAATGTATGTTGACGGCGATTGGGTAAGAGCAAAAGGAACAACTTTGGGCGCTGATAACGGCTTGGGAGTTGCAACGATTATGTCAATCCTTGAAAGTAATGATATTGCACATCCGGAATTGGAAGCACTTTTTACCATTGATGAAGAAACCGGAATGACTGGTGCTTTAGCTTTGAAACCTGGACAATTGAAAGGTGAAATCCTTCTCAATCTTGATACCGAAGAAGATGACGAAATCGATATCGGCTGTGCTGGCGGTGTGGATGTAACTGCTTCTGCAAAATTTGATTTGGAAGAGTCAAAAGGAGAAACTTTCAAAATTGAAATCAAAGGTTTGCAAGGCGGACATTCTGGAATGGATATTCACAAAGGACTTGGAAACTCAAACAAATTATTGGGAAGATTCTTGTCCTTAGGATTGGACAATCAAATCCAATTAACATCAATCGATGGAGGAAGTTTGAGAAATGCGATTCCTAGAGAAGCTAAAGCCATTTTTACAGTAGAAAATTCAGAAATATTTTCAGAAAATATTGAGCAATTGAAATCTGATATCTTGGAAGAATTTGGTTCATTAGAAAAGGATTTAATCATAAATATCGAGAAAATTGATTCTTCAGAAAAAGCGATTTCTGTTGAAGATTCGAAGAAAATAATTTTTGCCATCAATGCTGCCCATAACGGTGTTTTCCGAATGAGTCCAGATGTTGAAGGTTTGGTAGAAGCTTCCAACAACGTCGCAAGAGTTGAGTTGAAAAATGGAGAAATCAAGATTTTAAATTTAACCCGTTCTTCCGTAGAATCCACAAAATGGGAAGTTGCTAATCAACTGAAATCAGCTTTTGAAAGTAATTCTTTGAAAACTGAATTTGGAGGCTCTTATCCAGGCTGGAAACCAAAACCAGAAGCAGAAATCATCAAAGTAATGACTGAACTTTATGAGTCTAATTTTGGAGAAAAACCATTGGTCGTAGCTTGTCACGCAGGTTTGGAATGCGGAATCATCGGAGCCAATTATCCAAAAATGGAAATGGTAAGTTTTGGTCCAACAATCAAAGGAGCACACTCACCAGATGAAAGAGCCAATATATCATCTGTTCAAAAATTTTGGACATATATACAAGATATACTAAAGAACATCCCTCTGAAGAATTAATAATTCAATCAACAAAATCCAGTAAAAATTACTGGATTTTTTATTTTAATCGGTTATCATTAATATTTTTCTAAATTACATAGGATCAAGAACAATTATTGTTAAAAATTTACTAAATTCGCCTTGAATTTAATACCTAATATATGAAGAAAGAACTTTTACGAATTGGTATTTTGTGTAGTGTCTTTGGATTTACCCTATCCGCGAACGCACAGGAATACATTGACAAGAAAATTACCGAGAAGAACGGGAATGTTAGTTTAGTAACGTTTAAGAGTGATGCAAATTTGAAATCGGCTTCAAAAACTGATTTATTCAAGGAGATTTTAAAACTTCCCGCTGGTGCAGAACTTAGACTTGCTAAATCGGAGAAAGATGCGAAAGGCAATTTTTTGGATGAAAAGTACCAATTGTACTACAACAACGTAAAAGTTGAATTTGGAACTTACAATCTACATTACAAAAACGGAAATCTTACAAGTATGAATGGTGAGGTTTTCGATACAAATAATGTCAATATTTCTCCAAAAATATCTTCACAATCTGCATTAGACAAGGCGATTCAAAACGTTGGTGCACAAAAATATATGTGGGACGATGCTGAAAGCAATGTTGATAATTACAAAAAGCCTGCTGGAGAATTAGTTCTTCTCCCAATCCAGCAAGTTGACGAAAGTTACAAACTTCTTTTAGCTTACAAGTTTGATGTTTTTGCATCGCAGCCAATGAGCAGAGCTTATATTTATGTTGATGCTTCGAATGGTCAGGTATTATTATCAGATGCAATTATCAAACACGCCAACGGAAGTAAACACAACGCTTTAAAAAATGAACTTGATACTGACAAAATTGTTTCTGAAGTTAAGGATTCTGAGCTTAAAGAAACTATTTCAAAATTGGCAACTGGCAACGCAGCAACACGTTACAGTGGAACCCAGTCCATTGAAACCTCTTTAAATACTGCTGGCGACAATTATATTTTATACGATACCACGAGAGGTGCTGGCGTTAGAACATACAATGCTAAAAAGAGTACAGCAGTTGCAAGCGCAGTAGACTTCACAGATGCAGATAACGATTGGACCGCTACGGAATTCGATAATTCTACTTGGGACAATGCTGCTTTGGATGCCCATTTCGGTGTTGAGAAAACTTACGATTATTTTAAAAATGTTCATAACAGAGATAGTTATGACAACAATGGTTCTCTTTTAAGAAGTTATGTGCATTATGGAAGTAATATCAATAACGCTTATTGGTCTGGTTCTTATATGTTATATGGCGATGGAGACAGAACAGCCAACTTCAATGTATTGACAGCGTTTGACGTTACAGCTCACGAATTGGGTCACGGTGTTTGTGCCACATCCGCCGCTTTGGCCTATCAAAGAGAATCCGGAGCAATGAACGAAGGCCTCTCTGACATTTGGGGAGCAGTTGTAGAAGAAACTTATCTTCCAAACAAACAAGCTTTCACCATTGGTGAAGATATCACACTATACTCACCGTATTATCTAAGGTCGATGAGCAATCCTAAATCTGCTGGGCAACCTGACACATATAAAGGAATCAACTGGCAACCTGCAACGGCTGCAGAAGGTTGTACTACACCTGCTCAGGACACCAATGATTATTGTGGCGTTCACACAAACAGTGGTGTTCTCAACCATTGGTACTATGTATTGGTACAAGGAAAAACGGGAACCAATGATATTGGAAAATCCTATAGCGTGACCGGAATTGGATTTGAAAAAGCATCTAAGATTGTTTATCGTCTGGAAACCGCTTTCTTATCTTCCAACTCTACTTATATGAATGCCCGAAATTTTGGGATTCAGGTTGCAACAGAATTATATGGCGCAAATTCTGCTGAAGCTATTGCTACACAAGATGCTTTTTACGCAGTTGGTCTGGGTGCAAAATACAATCCGAACGGAACAGATACAACAGCTCCTACTACTCCACTTAATCTTGCAGCAACCTCTACAACCAATGTTTCTACATATCTTACTTGGGATGCCTCTACAGATAATTTCGCATTAGACGGATATAATGTTTATAAAGACAATGTCTTGTTGGGAACGACATACAAAAACTCTTATTACGTAACAGGACTTTCTGCATCTACAACTTACAACTTCAAGGTTGAGGCAAAAGATGAAGCGGGAAACAAATCGGATTTCAGCAATATAGTTCCGGTTACAACCTTAGCAACAGGTAATACTTACTGTACTTCTCAAGCTTCCAATACAAGCTTTATGAAAATACAAAATGTAAAACTAAACACTATCGATAATGCGAGTACAGGAAGTTCTGGTTACGAAGACTTCTCTTACCTATCAACTGATGTTACAAAAGGTGAAACGTACACAGTTACTGTTACTCCATTCTGGTCTGGAAGCGTTTATTCTTTAAGATACAGGTTATATGTAGATTACAATAATAATGGTGTATTTACAGATGCTGGAGAAACAGCTTGGTCGCTAAATACACCTTCAACTGCCGCTACAGTTTCTGGAACGTTTACAATTCCAACAACGGCGACAACGGGAAGAGTAAGAATAAGAATACAGGCAGCATATAGCCAAAGTCCAACTTCTTGTTCAACCATCAATTATGGACAAGTAGAAGACTATTCTCTGAATATCCAAGACTTTCTAGCTGTTTCTGATGTCAATAAAACGAATAGTATCGTCCTATATCCTAACCCTGTAAAAGACGTGATCAATATCCAATCAAAAGATTCTAACGAGTTTTCTTATCAGATATACAACATTGCAGGGCAAGTAGTCTTGACAGGCAAATCTTCTGACAAGAAGATCAATGCTCAAAAACTATCTTCAGGTAATTACGTTTTGGAATTAACTAATAAGCAAGGAGAAAAATCTTCTCAGAAATTTATTAAGAAATAATTTTAAATTATACTAATAATTAAAGCTCCCAAAATCTGGGAGCTTTTTATTTTTCACCTATCAATAAGTCTATTTCCTGTAAACTTATTTTAGGCCAAAACAAAAAAAGTACCCAACGAATCGAGTACTTTTCTATTTTTAAGGATAACTTTTATTAATGTCCAGAATGACCATCTTCTCCGTGAGCATGACCGTGCGCCAATTCTTCTTCTGTTGCAGGACGGGCATTTAGAATTTCAACATCAAAGAATAAACTTCTTCCTGCCATTGGGTGATTAAGATCCACAACTACTGCTTCAGGAGTTACTTCCAAGACCATTGCTTGAAAATTATTTCCTTGATTATCAGAAAGTGGTAAAACCGCTCCAACTGGAGGTAATTCTTGACCTTGAAACATATCAACAGACAATTGCGTAACAGCTTCAGGGTCTCTTTCGCCATAACCTTCGCTTGGTGTAATTTCAAAAGAAGACTTATCTCCTATAGCAAGATTTTGAATTTCATCTTCGAATTTCGGAATCATCATTCCTACACCATAAAGAAAAGTCATTGGGTTTTCAGAAGTAGTTTCTTCTACAAAAACTTTTTCTCCATTCTCATCATTAGTATGTAGAACGTATTTCAAAGTTACTACATGATTTTTGTCTAATGCCATTTTTTATTGTTTGATTTTATAATTTCTTGATACTATCAGTTTTGATATATAATCAACAAAATTAAGCTTTTGAAATTTAAGAGCAGATAATCTCAAAGCAAAACTTTTTTTAATTTTTTTCTTTTCCAAAATTTTTCTTGAACTTAGCGGAATGGCAAAACTCAAAACGCAATATTTCTGTCAGAACTGTGGCGCACAATACTCCCAATGGCATGGACAATGTAAAACCTGTGGAGAATGGAATACGCTTGTAGAAGAAATCGTAGAAAAATCTACTAAATCTGTTGCTCCGAAATCCAAATCTCATATCATCAATATCATCGAGGTTGAAACCAATGAAGAACCAAGAATCAAAACACCTTCCGAAGAACTCAATCGCGTTTTGGGTGGCGGAATCGTATTAGGTTCTGTAACACTGATCGGTGGCGAACCTGGAATTGGAAAATCAACCTTACTTCTTCAGTTGGCTTTGAAAATGAAGAAGAAAATCCTTTATGTATCAGGCGAGGAAAGCGCATCTCAAATCAAAATGAGAGCAGACCGTCTGGCAGAGGTTATGAATCCTAATTGTTTCCTTTTTACAGAAACTTCCGTTGAAAAAATCTTGCACGAGGCTAAAAAACTTCAGCCAGATTTCATGATCATCGATTCCATACAAACATTGCAATCTCAATTGATAGAAAGTTCACCAGGAACAGTTTCCCAGATCCGTGAATGTTCCAATGAAATTATCAAATTTGCTAAAGAAAATAATGTCCCTGTTTTTCTCGTAGGTCACATCACAAAAGATGGTCAAATCGCAGGACCAAAAGTTTTGGAACACATGGTTGACGTGGTTCTTAATTTTGATGGCGATAGAAATCATCTTTTCAGATTATTGAGAGCGAATAAAAACCGTTTTGGTTCCACATCAGAAATCGGGATCTATGAAATGATTTCACAAGGTCTTAAAGAAATAAAAAATCCATCCGAGATTCTGATAACCAAAAAATCAGAAGAACTTTCCGGAAATTCGGTTGCCGTAACTCTGGAAGGAAATCGACCGATGTTGTTAGAAATTCAGGCTTTGGTTTCGACTGCAGTTTATGGAACGCCACAAAGAAGCTCAACCGGTTTTGATGCAAAAAGATTGAATATGCTTCTGGCTGTTTTGGAAAAAAGAGCTGGTTTTCAATTAGGTGCAAAAGATGTTTTCCTAAATATTACTGGAGGAATTAAAACCGATGATCCGGCTCTGGATCTTGCAGTCGTAGCTTCTATACTATCTAGTAACGAAGACATTGCAATCTCCGAACATTATTGTTTTGCAGGAGAAATCGGGCTGAGTGGAGAAATCCGACCTATTGCACAAGCAGAACAACGAATTACGGAAGCTGAAAAATTAGGTTACGAGAAAATATTCATTTCGAACTTGAATAAACTTCCGAAGAAAAAATTCGGAATCAAAATTGAAGAAATTAGCAAAATAGAAGACTTTGTAGAATTATTATTTTAATTTTCATTAAATTTAAAAACTAAACCAATAAACATGAATGTAAAACTTTCTTCTCTATTTTTATTTTGTTCCGTCTTTTTACTCGCACAAAATAAAATTTTCACACATCCAATCCAAGAAAACAATTTAAGCTCAAAACAGAAAATCACAAAAGAATCTGCGTCTTCTTATACAAAGACATTTTACTATCAGCAAGATGACTTTGACCTTTCATCAGACTTAAGGATTGTTTTGCCGAATAACAAAGAAATAACCGCTAAACCAAGACAAAAATTTTCTTATCCAAGCAAAAGCATCTCCTACGCCTACAAAATTAATAATGACCCTAATGCAGAGCTTGTTTTTTCTGATTACGATGGCGCAATAACAGGAATGTACGCCTCATCATCGGGAGAGAAAATTATGTTTCAAAAAACGGACGACAATATCTATGCTGTTTCAATCATTAACGAATCTTCTATCATTGCCCAAGATTCCAAAAACGACCAAATTATTGCTAACGATAATCCTTTCAAATCTACACTAGCCAATGCAAATGTATGTTTAGAGAACACTCCTATTTGCCCAAATACAACCATAGATGTTTTGGTGGTTTATACTACAGATGCAAAACTTGCTTGGGGAGGAACTTCATTAAGTAATTCGGCTATTGCAACTGCTATTACTAATTTTAATATTGCTTTACAAAACTCAGGAGTTTCTAATGTGACAATCAATTTGGTATATTCTGGGGAAATTGATTATGTAGAATCCGGCGATATTAGTGTAGACCTCAGTCGATTTAGAAACACAACAGATGGTTTTATGGATGATGTTCATACACTCAGATCCACATATGGTGCTGATCTTTGCGCATTGATTACTTCAACTCCTACAAATACTTGTGGACTTGGATATCTTAATACCAATCCTTCTAATTATTCAAGTAACGCAGCATTCACAGTCAGTTTAAGGAATTGTGCTGTTTCTAACTACACATTGGCTCATGAAATGGGACACAATATGGGGCTAAATCACGATTGGTATGTCAATACAAGTATTTATCCTTGTGAAAATCAACACGGATATATCAATAGGACAGCCATTAATAACGGAACCAATAGTGTACCTTCTGAAAGATGGAGAACCATAATGGCCTATAATGATGAATGTACCGATTTTATTGGAGCAAGCTGTACAAGAATCAACAGATGGGCAAATCCGGATGTAATTTACAATGGTGAATCCACAGGACTTGCTATTGGAAATATAAACCCTTCGAATGAAGCCTTTGGTTTCATGCGTTTTGCATGTGTTGTTTCGGGGTTTATGCCGACAGCCAATCTTGCAACATCAGAGGTCAATGAAGAGGTTTCTGAAATTAAGTTATATCCGAATCCCGTTAGCGACATCATCAATATATCTGTAAAGGACAATAAAACATATAGTTTTACAATTATAGATATGACAGGAAAATTGATATTAAAAACAAATGAAACGAGCATTATTGTAAAAAACTGGGCATCAGGACAGTATGTATTAAATATCAATAACGGACAAAACAAGCTGGTAAAAAGTATAAAATTCATTGTGAAATAAAAATTTCTAATTTGAAGTCAATCTAAATTATCTATACTTTTATACTATCAAAAATGATTTGAAATTTTTGCAGATATGAATTATCTCGCTCATTCTATTCTTTCTTTTACCGACGGGCAACTCGTCGGGAATATGATTGCGGACTTTATCAAAAACAATGAGCGGGAAAATTTTCCATTAGAGATACAGGAAGGAATCAGGCTTCATCGTACGATTGACACTTTTACGGATTCTCATCCTGCAGTTTCAGAGGCCAAGAAAATATTCAGTCCATTGGTAAGGTTATATTCTGGAGCTTTTGTGGATGTTGCATTTGATTATTTTGTGGCACATTACTATCCTTTAGAAGATTTAAAAAATCATTCACTCAGGACTTATAAAATCCTTTGGGAAAACAAAAAATGGTTACCAGAAAATTATAAAAGAATGCTGATAAGAATGGAGCAAGATGATTGGTTAACCAATTACAGACAAGATCAGGGAATTAAATTCAGTATGCAAAATGTCCTGAACAAAGCAAAATATCTGGATAAGAGCATTCCAGTGTTCGATACTTTCTTAAAAAACAAAGAACCGCTTCAACTTTGGTTTGACCAGTTCTTTCCTGACATTTTGGAAGAATGCAAGTCTTTTTCATTTGGAATTAATTAACATATGACAATTAGTATGTATATAATTGTACTAATATTTTAATATTTCTACGATTCTGTTTGTTATATTCTATTTTTTAATACTTTTGTAGCTACTTCAAAGCTGTGGGATTACAAAAAGGGTTAATATTAATTGTTCTGGTTATTTCGTGTTCATTAAAAACGAAGGCACAGCAATACACACCTAAAAAGATTGACGAACTCGTCGAGCATTCTTTTCAAATAGCCGATCGCGAACAAGCCCTCCAAATGAACATTAAAGCTTATGATGCCTCAAAAGAAATAGGTTATTACAGAGGCAAAGCATACTCGTTGAAAGGACAGATTAATTGTTATCTGGGATTAGGCGAGCAAGAAAAAGCTTTAGAAGTTATTGATGAACTTTCCGAAATAGCAACAAAAGAAAGCGATAATTTTCATATTTCTCAGGCTCTTATAGCAAAGACATTGGCATATGCTTATTTAGGTTTTTTTGAAAAAGCAAACGAAACAAGTGAGCTTGCGGAAAAAGCGAGCTTGAAAATTACTGATAATGACAATAGATATATCTCTCTTGGACAGGTATATTCTGGAAAATCGGAAATTTTGAATCTGCAATATCAACCTCCTCAAAAAACCTTAAAATATGATCTGAAAAGTGTAGAATACTATAAAAAAATCAAAGATCAAAAAAAGAGGAATGGCTGGCTCGGTATCCAATATTCCAGTCTTGGATATACTTACATTGACCTAGACCAATATGAAGAAGCTCTGTACTACAACAGAGAGGCATACAGATTATCTAAGATTGAAAATGACTCTATTAACCAAGCTTTTGGGCTTTATGGTATTGGAAACGCCTATCTGGAAATGAATAAAGCCGACAGCTCTATCTACTATTATAAACAAGCACTTCCTATTTTCGAGAAAGCCCAAGACATCTATAGATTACAATATATCTACGAAGACCTTGCTACCATCTATGAAAAAATGGGAGAAGACAAAGTTTACAGTTATTACTCTAAAAAAGCAAAAGAATTATCCGACCTTGTCCGAAAAAAGGAAAAAATAGAGACTGATAAAATCGCTAAAAACATCTTGGATCAAGAAAAATCCAATTGGTACAAGAACTTCTATATTCTCATAGGAACTATCATTGCGTTGTTCGTCCTATTTATTTTCTTAGCTCTTAACTATTTCAAGAGGTACAGAATAGAAAAAGAGCAAAAAGAAAAAACAGAGATTGATCTAATCGAAAAAGAAACAGAGCTGAATCATCTGGAATCTAAAGTAAATGATGCTTTTGCAGAATTACTAGAGCTGGCGAAAAATAATGATTCCTCTTTCCTAAGCAGATTCATGGATGTTTATCCAAGTTTCTACAATAGTTTAACCGCTGAATATCCAGACATGACAAGCGGACAATTAAAATTCTGTGCACTTCTGAAACTTAATTTCTCGACCAAGGAAATTGCACTTTTCAGTCACATTTCTGTAAGAAGTGTAGAGATGAAAAAAAACAGATTAAGGAAACAATTGGGTATTTCTTCCGATGTTGATCTGAATAATTGGATGATGAATTTCTAATACACTACCCTCTAATAAATTTAACACACTCAAAACAAAACAGTTGCAAATCTGTCGTAGATATGTTGTAGATGATTTTTTGCATGATATTATGTTAAAATGCAATCTTTGTAATGAACAAATAGCAAAGTTCAATTAAAAAGAAAAAAATTTATTGTCCTATATCATTTTCGTCAATGCGCGAGATTCTAAAAGCACAAAAAGTCGAATAAAGGTCTGTTAACTGTTTCAATTTCCAGACGCTATTATCAGTTGTTTCTTTTATTGTTTAGTTTCATATCAAATCGCTGGTAAAATAACGACACTATGCTCTGGATGTTTCTAGAGCTTTTTTTGTTAAAAAAAACATAGATTAGGAGGTCTTCACCTATGTTGATCTATCAAAATTTTATTTCCGTCCGGATCAACAAATTCTATATAAGCAGGACCTTTGGATTTTTCGTCAGCTTTTGTATTAAGTTTTATCTGATCCTTTAATAGTTTTTCTTGAATATCACGAACATCTTTGAAAGGATTCACTTCTTTAGCATTCTCATCCCAACCAGGATTGAAGGTAAGGATATTCCCTTCAAACATTCCTTGGAAAAGACCAATGATTGTTGTTCCATTCTTCATGATAACATAATTATGCTTTATATTCCCACCCATCTGGGAAAATCCTAGCTTTTCATAGAATTCCTTTGATTTGGAAAGATCTTTAACATTCAAGCTGACAGAGAATGCACCAAGCGGTAATTTGTCCTTATCTGAACTCTGCGAAGTAGTTTCTTGGGAAAATAACATTGCCGGCAAAAACGCAATTAACATAAAGATTGCTTTCATATTTGTAGTTTTTTTGAATAAAGTTTACTTCATACTATTCCATCTTGGGATAATGGCTAACAACCCAAGGCCAATATAAAGGAAAAGAACCGTGATATCCGAATAAAGAAAAGTACTGAGAAAATAGTTATGCAAACTGAAATGGATCATCACAAAAATAGGAAATAGAATAACACCTATTTTTCTATAAAACAAGATTAGAAGCCAACTTAAGATCACAAGAACATCCAATCCTAACGTATAATAGAAAAATCCCGAAGGTATATTGATCAGTCTATGTTGCGATAATTCTGCAAAATCGGTATTGATACTCAACAAATAAACCAATATAATAAGGCCGAAAATGATGTAATGCTCTTTGTTATTCTTAAAACTTCTGTCCGCTGATTTCATAAGATAAAAGTACAAAAAAAGAGCTTAATGAATAAGCTCTTTACTATAGAAATTTCTATTAACTAACTATATACTAACCGCATTTATAAGACGGTTCTTATCACTGATGTACTCCTCCATAGAGATCATACTTTCTGTTCTCATTACATCTTGGATATCATCAATCTGATAGATGATCTTCTTAGCATCTTCTGTGTTCTTAGCTTTCATTTTGCAGAAGATATTATATTTTCCAGATGTTACACTAGCTTCCACTACATTAGGAATCAAAGCCAATTGCTTCAAAACTTCCTGCGTGTGGTTTGATTTTGTAAGTAAAATACCGATAAAAGCTGTGAAATTATAGTCTAATTTACCATAATCGATGTTAAGAGATGATCCTAGAATGATTCCTGCATCTTCCATTTTTTTTACTCTTACATGGATAGTTCCAGCAGAAACATCCATTTGTTTAGCTATTTCTGTGAAAGGCATTCTTGTGTTTTCTACTAAGAAATCTAAGATCTTTTTATCGATATCGTCTAATTGATAATTCATTGTTTGATTTTATTATTTATTTAAAATATATCTAATTTTTTTGCAAATTTAAAAAAAATATTTTAAATAAAAAGGAATATTAAAACATTAACAGCTTTTAACAAAATCAAACTTTTGCATGATAATTATCATTTAATCGGCTTATTTTTTAAAGAATCTACTTTATTTTGCTCAACCGTCGCAGTGTCTTTTTTTATCCTTTCTCGCCTTTTGAATATATATTTGAAAGAATTAAAACTTTTACTGTACACAACCCCAACACCATAACTTTGATTAGCACCAGCGGTTGTTGCAACCCCTTGTCCCAAATTAGAAGGTTTGGAATAAGCCCTTAACAATCTGCTGCCATTATTATTTCTACTCCAGTCATATTCTATACTTCCCTCAGCAGAGAGATAGTTGGCATTCGCATTTTCTGTCCTTGCAACCGGAACTCCTAAACCTGTTTTAAGATTAAATCTCGGAGACAGAGCCAAACTTACGCTGGTATTTGCACGATCAGAGGTATTGGAATTTATATCTCCGCTTATGTAACCTAAATCAATTTTAAATGCACTACTTATCGTATTAAGAACTGAACCTAATTGTTTGAATAGCATGTTATATCCAGTATTCACTGCTGTACTTCCTATATTGAATTGAAGCCCTCCACTATTCACAACATTAAAACTGTTAAGCACCAAAATAGAACCGAACTGAATGGTTCTTTCATCCTGATTATTCATTTTATCAGCCAAAGTTTCTCTTACCTGCGAAGAAACATCAGGTGCTGTAACATCAAAATCAATATCAGGTTTGGTAAGCTTTTTAGTAATTTTAGTTGTTAGAACTACATTGATAGGCTGTAAGGACATTCCAAGATATTCTCCAGCATTGGTAACCGTTATTGGATAATTGGCAATAATATTCAGATCTGGAGACATTGGATTTCCGCTCCATTGGATATTACTATTCCTTGCGATCTGGAACGTTCTTTCCAATATCGCTTTGGATACAAAAGTCCCATTATCCACCTTATAATCTCCATTCATCAGGATATTACCACTTCTTTCCATTTTGAATCTGAGGTGGCGCGCATCTCCTCTTACAGAGATATTCCCAACATCATCACCAACTAATACGTTTACCAATGAGCCTTTATCAATAGTCACATCAAAATCAATCAACATATTCGCTCCAGATCTTTTCTTTTTTTCTACAGAGATCTTACCTTCACCATCACGCTTCAAAAATCTCAAGATCTTGAATTCTTCTACATTCGCAGTAGATGCACTGTTAAAAGTAAATGTACTGTTATTAAGGATTCTAAGACCGTCATTTGGTGTAGAGATTTCCAATCCGGAAACAGGACCACTTACATAGACATCGCCTTGCGCTGTCACTCTTCCCCAAAACAAGTCATTCTCTTCTTGGTCAGAATTAAGGACTAAAAGATTATCCGCATGCATAATTAAGTTGATTCCCAAAGACGATAATGTCTCAAACTGGATGGATCCAGAGATATTTCCTTTAGAATTTTCCCGTCCATCTTTGACTGCGATATTATTCAACAATGCTAGACCTCTGGAAAGATTGATCACTGTATCATTAAAAGAATAATCCACACCAGTGAACAACAATTTCAATCCAAAACCTTTCAGAGCAATATCTCCACTATAATCTATATCATTTGCTGGCCCAGATATTTTAAGGTCTCCTGTAGCTTTTCCTCGGAAATTCCCAAATATCTCTTTCACAAATTGCTGAGCAAAACCAAGGTCAAATTCATTCATTTTGGCATTGACATCAAAAACCGGAGAAGAATGATTGTTATCAATAGTTCCCGTAACG
Organism: uncultured Weeksellaceae bacterium; assembly: GCA_963530025.1. Classification (GTDB taxonomy): domain Bacteria; phylum Bacteroidota; class Bacteroidia; order Flavobacteriales; family Weeksellaceae; genus Epilithonimonas. Next base: position 21,748 of record CAUSBY010000001.1, on the reverse strand, counting down.
TCCAACGTATTATGCCCTAACAGATCTGACGATAAAGCCTGAATATTGACATCAAAGACATTTGGTTTTTCGCTTTTGGTAATTCTTGTTTCAAGATTTCCCATTGCTTTGCCATTCATGAAGATATTATCTACATCTAGATCAACAAGAGGCTCCAGATTATTGCCAGATTTTTTGACATGGATCGTTCCGTTTGCTGTTCCTCTGATATCTAGGGCATTTTTATCTTTACTAAAAGCCAAAAGTTTGGAAATATCAAGATTTTTAACTTCTGCATCAGCAGTAAAATCTTTTGCAGACTTGAAATCTGCACTTTTTATCAATAACGCACTTTCGTCGGAATAGACTCTTAGATTTTCTATTATGAAATCTTTCTCTTTTTTCCTGTAAGTAATTGAATGATTAAGTTCCGGACTCGTATCTATACTCCAAGCCACATCATTTAATTTCACAGAGGTCGGCTCAAATCGCAAAACATAATCTCCAACAGCATTGGTCGTTTGATTGATATTGACTGCGTATTCTTTCATCTGTTTCTCGGTCTCATCTTCCAGGCTTCCAAATTTGAAAACCGTCCCAATATGCAAAACTTGAGCATTCTCATTATTAGCAGATAGCTTTACATCCTGTAGAACATTATTCCCGTATTGACCTCTTTTTATAGTTGTAAGCAATTGTTGACCAAGATTTGCCGTATTAACCCTTAAACTCAAACTGTCAACCATTACGCTATCACTTACTTTGTTAAGATTAGGTTGATAGGTTGCGTCGGTTTCCGCTAAGAATTTTTCGGCTTCCGTTAGTTCTTTTTTGCTGGTCATCACATATTTGATTTTTGCAGCATCAGCATTCAGAATCAAATCGTTGGTATTACCATCATATTTTCCTTCGACTTTTGCACCATCTGGCAATTCTAAATCCTGAACAAAGAAAGCCACCAAACCTTGTTTCACATCAAAATCGAAATCGAAATGCTGTCCGTTGTAAGTTTTCTTCGGAGGATTCCCAACCATTATTTTGTTGATACTGTTAGTAATCATATTACCAACATCTTCCAAATCGAATTTTCCAGAAACTCTTCCGTTAACAGCTCCAGGCGCATCTACAGAAACAATCCTGTTTCCGTTTTCAAAAAAAGCTTTGATTTTAGAATCCGGAATATGAAGCTTTTGATTTGGCGAATTGAGTGTCAAGTTTTGAATGCTCGTATCAAGATTCAAATCATTAAGATTGGTCATCGCCGCTTTTCCTACAATATGTCCACTTACAGAATTGGTATCGCCAGCAGAAACTCCAAAATATTTTAAATCCACATATTTGATATCTGCATCAAAATCCGACAACAATCTTTTTGTACTGAAATCTACAAAACCCTTGAAAATTCCTTTTGCGTGAGCATCATTGGAATTAACATTTCCTGTAAATCTTCTTTTATTAAGGATTCCGTCAATCGAAATATTATTAAGGCTTTTCCCCATCAAATCGATATGATTAACATCCGAAGTCGTTTTCACATACATCGTATTGACATCAAAACCTTCTCCCTGAACATTGAATCTTCCAGAAATCAATCCAACTTGTTTGTTCTTTGTCAACGCGGTTACATTCAAATCTTTGACTTCGGCTAATCCTCTATATTTTGGACGCTTTGTACTGTAATCTACAAGATTGAAGTTGGTGACTTTCGCCTGACCAATTCCTGTAATCATATTTCCTGTTGCATAGACTTGCTTTGGATTGACTCTTACAGAACCGTTATATTTTAATCTTCCAAAATCATCCGCAAAATTCCCCATTTTGGACGAAATAAATTTCGGAAGCGAGGCTTTCAAACCTTTGTAAGTAAAATCAGCAGAAACATTTTTACTTTCAATGAAAAATTTCTTATCCAGAACACTTGAGATAGTCATCTTCTTTGTGTTCAGATTGATTTCCTGTGAACGGATTAAGAAATTATTTAAAGTAAAATTATTCAGCGGTCCAGTCATAGTTCCTGAAGCATTAATCGGAGTATAATTATCCCAATCCGGAACAAAATAGCTCAAATCATAACCACTAATCTGACTTCCCGGAATCATTTTCAAATCCCAACTCACTTTATTACCAAAATCAGCAAATTTTGTAACTGGGTCAAGGTTCATTGTCACCTCTCCTTGTAGTAAAGAATGGTCTGTATTGAAAGTTAGATTTCCTAATTTCAGATGTTTTTTCGTTAATTCAAAATTGGTAGAAAAAGTATCTACAATATGTTCTTTTCCGTATCTTTTGGTAATGAAATTGAAATTTCTAATATCTGCAGAAACATCAGCGCCTACAACTTTCAAAGAAGTTACATTAAGGTTGACGTTTCTTGCATCCAGCCATCTTCCAGCTTCTCCCGGATGATTTTCATTAATGATACTCGCAACACCGTTGATGATATCGAATTTCATTCCCATCTTGAAAGGTTTCTTCTTTGGGTCACGAGGTTTTCCATCATCAAAATTATCTACATATCGGATAAAATTACTGATACTATCACCTTTATAAGTAATCACTCGAACTGTCGGCTCAATAATCGTCGCTTGATTGAATTTGATATCTCTTGTATTGAGAGCCAAAGCAATCCAATCAGATTTCACCCGCAATTCTTTTGCTTTTACGAATTCATAACCTTTGTAATCTTTAAGATGTAAACCTTTAATGGTCACATCGCCGAAAAAATTGACATCTATATCATCGATAGACATTCCCATTTTGAGGTCTTTGTTCAGAAAATCGATGGCTTGATTGGCGATGTAACGTTTTGTAACAGGAAGATTAATGACAATCAGAATCAATGCAACCAATGCAATGATACTGTACGAAACGGTGCTAAGAATGGTTAGAAAAAGCGGGCGTTTCTTTTTGCTGACAGGTTTGTCAATATGAGGTTCTTCGTTATTTGTATTTTTATTTTCTAACTTTGCCATCTATTATGAGTGCATCAATTATTTTAGGTATCGAGTCTTCTTGCGACGACACTTCTGCAGCCATCATCAGCGGTAGCAAAATCCTTTCCAATATCGCTGCCAATCAGGAAATCCATAACGAGTATGGTGGTGTTGTCCCAGAATTGGCTTCACGAGCGCATCAGCAAAACATCATCCCTGTCGTAGAAAAAGCATTCTCGAAAGCAAATATACAACAAAATGACATTTGCGCGATTGGCTTTACAAGAGGTCCCGGACTTTTGGGTTCTTTGCTTGTAGGAACTTCTTTTGCGAAATCTATGGCAATGAGTTTGGATGTTCCATTGATAGAAGTCAACCATTTACAGGCTCATATTTTAGCGCATTTTATAGATGACGCCAATCCTGCTCCACCTACTTTTCCATTTTTATGTTTGACAGTTTCCGGTGGTCACACAATGATTGTTTTGGTTAAGGATTATTTCGAAATGGAGATTATCGGAAAAACAATTGACGATGCAGCAGGCGAAGCGTTTGACAAAATCGGAAAAATCTTTGACCTCGATTATCCTGCCGGACCAATTGTTGACCGATTAGCTAAAGAAGGAAATCCTGACGCTTTCAAATTCAACAAACCGAGAATGGAAGGTTATGATTATTCTTTCAGTGGGATTAAAACTTCGGTTTTATATTTTATTCAAAAAGAAGTGAGGAAAAATCCTGATTTTATTAAGGACAATCTCAACGACCTTTGCGCTTCTGTTCAAAAATCTATTATTGAAATCTTGATGGATAAATTAGAAAAAGCTTCCTCAGAACTTAATATAAAAGATGTTGCCATTGCCGGTGGTGTTTCTGCCAATTCTGGTCTTAGAAAAGCAATGGAAGACAATCGTGAAAAACTCGGTTGGAATATCTTCATTCCAAAATTTGAATACACCACAGACAACGCTGCGATGATTGCAATGGTTGCGAAACTGAAATACGAACGTGGCGAGTTTACCGATATTAGAACGACGGCTACTGCGAAGTATGATTTGTAGATTCAGATTATTTTTATCAATCTAAAATTGCAGTTATGGACATTGAAAAAGCAGAATATATCATTAATTATTTTTCAAATCTTCTGAGTCGAGAAGAACAAATTGCAATAAAACATACAAATTCGTGTATAATACGTGGCGATGATTTTGATAATACACAAATCAGAAATTTCTACTTGAAACACGGATGGATTACTGAAGACCAAAAAGTCTTACAACTGTTACTAAATGGTTATGACAATTTCCAAATTCAAATTGCAAAAAGAATTTTAGAACAAAATCCTGATAAAGTCTTTTTTAATAATTGTCCAGAATGTGGGAAATTAGCAAGAACACCCTTTGCAAAACAATGCAGATTTTGCGGACATAATTGGCATTATCAAATTACAGCAAAATTTATATTAAGTTTCTCCACAAAAATCACAAATCGAGGATTATTTCTAACAGGTGAAATAATTGAAGGTGAGATATCAATGGAGGAAAGTTTTATTGATTTAACTTTTGCAGGAATTAATAAAAAAGCTAAAATCAAGAGTATCGAATCCGTAAGAAAAATTGAAAATAATAAACCTATTAATTTAATTGCTCTTCAAGTTGATGAAATCAGCGAAGATGAAATCAAAACAATTATAAATTTTGGGAGCTCTATTAATCCAATTGATATTTTCAAAAGCATTTAAAATCAAAATAGAGAAAGAATAAACCACGACTTATGAAACTACTACTAGAAGAAAAAATCCTCGGAAAACAATCTAAAAAAAGTTCAAAATTTTATTGGATTTTAGAAACGATAACGGACAAAACAGAAATCACGGAAGAGTCAGAAGATTTTGATTTAATCAGTTCTGAGAAAGGTTATCTTCAGGATATCAAAGAGGAAATTCTGGAAAAAATCAATGCTGAAAATGTATTTAGTTTTGCTTATGAACCAAAAGAAGGCGATTATCTTTCCATCAAAAACAACCTGAGAAAACAGGAATATCTCAATCTGATTTTCCTCAATAACAGTTGGGTCGAAGAAATCTATATGTGTTCTTTGCGCGAATGTGACACAGATATCTACACCACGATGAAAACGGGCGTTGCCTTCATCAGTGAGAATGAAATCGCATTTCAAAACATCAAATAAAAATATTCTGTCCATTAACTTTACCCATTGAATTCTAAAGTTTAAAACTTATTTTTGCATCAAAATAAAAAAGTTATGGCTTCAGGATTCTTTGCAATCTTAGACGATATTGGCGCATTGATGGATGACATTGCAGTTACCAGCAAACTCGCAACTAAAAAAACAGCAGGAATTCTCGGTGACGACCTTGCCGTGAATGCAGAAAAAGCAACCGGATTCCTATCTTCCCGTGAGATTCCCGTGCTTTGGGCAATTACCAAAGGTTCCTTCATCAACAAACTGATTATCATTCCATTTATATTTTTACTCAAATGGCTTTATGAACCTGCAATCACTTACATTTTGATTATTGGTGGGGTTTATCTGGCTTACGAAGGCGTAGAAAAAATCATCGAATTCCTTTTTCATAGAAATAAAAAAGGACACGAGGTTGTAGAAGAAAGCGCTTTGCCAGAAGAGGACGAGAACTCTGAAAAATCAAAAATCAGTTCTGCCATCAAAACCGATTTTATTTTGTCTTTGGAAATTGTCATCATTGCGTTGGGAACGGTTATCGAAAAACAACATCCCTTAATTGAGCAAATCATTGCAGTTAGTATAGTTGCATTTATCGCAACAGTTGGTGTTTACGGAATTGTTGCACTAATTGTAAGAATGGATGACGCAGGATTTTTTCTAATGAAAAAGTCTGGGAACAAGGGATTCTTCTCTGGTCTAGGACAAGTTTTGATTAAGGCTTTACCAATAGTTATCAAAATTCTTGGCGTTGTAGGAACAATTGCTTTGTTGTTGGTTTCTGGTGAAATTTTCCTTCATAATATTGACTATATTCATCATTTACTCCCAGAAAATATCCTTTCAAAATTAGGATTAGGAATTGTGTTTGGATTGGCTGCGGTTTTGTTGGCTACGATTGGTAAGAAAATAATCTCTGCAGTAAAGCCTGCAAAAAAATAAACACTCACTTTTGTCATTCTGTAGGAAACCTAACGAAGTGGTTAGACGAAGTCAATCTCAAGTGTTTAGATTCCTACGGAATGACAAAAAACTGTAAAATAATTAATACAAAATGAAACTTTTCTTTGGACAGATTTTTCCCGAAATATTAATTGATTCTGACGAACAACAACACATCACAAAAGTTCTCAGAATGCGAGAAGGCGAAGAGATTTTCGTAACCGATGGCAATGGAAATCTTGCCAAAGGAAATCTTGTCTTCGAAGGTAAAAAAGTTTCATTAGACGTTTCTGAAGTCAAAGAAAATCTTCCCGATTTCTCTCCAAAACTTCATATCGCAATCGCACCAACCAAAAACATCGACAGAATTGAATTTTTCGTTGAAAAAGCAGTGGAAATGGGAATCTCGGAAATTAGTTTTATTCTGACTGAAAAAACGGAACGCAAGAATATCAGCATCGATAAACTGAGAAAACAAGCTATTGGAGCTTCAAAACAAAGTCACAGATTTCATTTTCCAAAAGTTAACGACTTGATTAAGTTTTCTGACTTTATGAAAAATCTGGATTCAGAAAATACTTTTGTTGCGCATTGTAATGAGAATTTGGAAAGAATTAATTTGAATGCGCTTCGAGAGCCTCAGCGTGATAATGCAATCAACCAACAACCAGCAACCAGCAACCAAATCACTTTTCTAATTGGTCCGGAAGGCGATTTTTCAGATAAAGAAATTCAATTGTTAGCTGACAAAGGAATCAAAGCAGTTTCTTTGGGGAATCAGAGATTAAGAACAGAAACAGCAGGAATCTTCGTCGCAGCTTGGAATTATGATAAGATGTTTTAAATTTTTACTGTTTTATAAATATATTTCCTTTCAATATCTGAAAGGATTTTTTTATTACATTTAGTTTTCAAATTCATTACAAAATGAAAGACTTATTCCTCAAGCGATTTCTCTATTACAAAGAATTGGGAGATAAAACTTTTGCTCAACTCTCTGATGAACAAATCTTTTGGCAATACAACGAAGAAAGCAATTCTATTGCAATTATCATCAATCACGTTGCCGGAAATATGCTGTCCCGATTGACTGATTTCCTGACCGAAGACGGCGAAAAAGATTGGCGAAACCGAGATTCAGAATTTGTTAATTCTTTCAAAACCAAAGACGAGGTTTTGGAATATTGGGAAAAAGGTTGGAATAGTCTTTTCGAAGCTTTAAACCAAATCACAAACGAAAATATCAACTCTACAATTCATATCAGAGGCGAAGCTCATTCGGTTTTAGATGCGGTTTTTCGTCAGTTGGCGCATTATCCTTATCACATCGGTCAAATAGTCTACATCTCCAAAATGATGAAAAATAATGATTGGAAAACGCTTTCTATTGCCAGAAACAAGTCGGCGGATTTCAATCAGGAGATGCATTCAAAATTTGATTCGAATCAAGAAAACTCTTCGCCAGTTTGCTTTGCAAAAAGTGATGAAGTGAGAGATGACTATAAATCCGAATAAGCTATGAAAATTGCTAATCCAAGTATTTGGGAAACCGAAACTTTTTACAGAAAACGGAACATTACAATCATCGGTTCGGGATTTACAGGACTTTGGACTGCGATTTCGATTAAGGAAAAACATCCTGAAAAATCGGTTTTGATTATTGAAAGAAATTCTGTTCCAACTGGTGCTTCAACTCGGAATGCTGGTTTTGCTTGTTTTGGAAGTTTTACAGAAATCATTTCTGATTCCGAAAAAATGGGTTGGGAGAAGACTTTGGATTTGGTCAAAATGAGATTTGAAGGTTTGCAGAAAATTCAGAATTATTTTTCTAAAGATGACATAGATTTTGAGCTGTGTGGCGGTTACGAAATTCTGAATGATGAATCAGCTTTGGAGAAACTGAGTGAAGTCAATGAAAAATTAGCTGTAATCACGAAAACGGAAAATACATTCAGAATTGCAAATGAAAAGATTGAAGAATTTGAATTGGGGAAATCTGATTTTTTGGTTGAAAATCTTTGTGAAGGAAGTTTACATTCGGGAAAGTTATTGACAAAGCTTTTAGAAAAATGTCACGAACTAAAGGTTGAATTTTTATTCGGAACCGAAGTGGAATCCGTTTCAGAAACGGAGAATGAAATAGAAATTAAAATTGATGATAATCTTATTCTAAAATCTGATAAAGTCATCTATTGTACGAATGCTTTCAGCTCCAAATTTTTAGAATCAGAAGAAATCATTCCTGCAAGAGGACAAATTATTCTGATAGAACCAATCGAAAATCTTAAATTAAAAGGAACATTTCATTATGATGAAGGTTTCTATTATTTCCGAAATCTTGAAAACAGGATTTTGTTAGGTGGTGCAAGAAATCAAGATTTTGAAACTGAAAACACAACCAATTTTGAAACGACAGATTTTCTTCAAAATCATTTGGAACAATTTCTGAAAGAAGTGATTCTCCCAAATCAGGATTTTAAAATCGCAATGCGTTGGTCAGGAATTATGGCAATGGGAACAGAAAAAACACCGATTGTAAAACAAATCTCCGAAAGACAATTTTGCGCTGTGCGACTTTCCGGGATGGGCGTTGCGCTGGCTCCGAAGATTGGAGAGTTGGTTTGTGAGTTGGTTAGCTAGTTTTTTTTTACTATTAAATAGTATAATATTTACAAAGTCATAATTAAAAAAATAAAAAAGCTTGAAATAAAAAAATGAATATTAACATTAATGAGATTTCTAAAAAAATAAGTGACCAATTAGATTTGTTGGAAGAAATTGTTAAAAAAGAAAACAATTCACTTTTCGATATTATTTGCGAATTTCAACTAGGAACTATTGAGTCCAAAATGGAAATCTATAATAAATTAGAAAATATTAAAAAAAATGATACTGGAATATATCTTTTTGAAATAAAAAAAGATATTAATCAGAAATATGAAGAATGGATTGAAATTTTTACAAATAGATTTAGAGGGCCATTAATTTTAGGGAAACATAAGTTTCTCCATCAATTTACTCCAAATGTAATCAATAAAAGAAAAAATAATCACAAAGCGAAGGAAGGAAAACAAGAGTTAGAATGGATTCCATTATATTTAGGAAAAAGTATGGATATGAAAGAAAGGATTGTAATTCATATTTTCTCCGAATTAGGCAAACCTCCTTTTGCACTTAAACTTAACAATAGATTAGATGAGAACAAGAATAAAATTTTTTCGAGTGATATCTTTAGGTTGAAAGTTGTAAGATTGGAAAATTTACAAAATAAAGATATGACATACAATTCAGTAGTGTCTCATTTAGAAAAAATATTAAGAAAAGAATTTTCTCCCATAGTTGGGAAACAATAACAGTTTAAGAATTCTCTCTCAAATACTTTTCCAAAATCATATCGCCACTCGGAATCGAATTCTTTGCCCAGCGGATTTTCATTTGGAGTAGTTTTTCTTCGGACAGCTTGTAATCAATATCAGATTTCAGGAGTTTTTGTTTGAGTTCGTACATACAGATTGCAGCAGCAACAGAAACATTGAAACTTCTCGTAAAACCAAACATCGGAATAGCCAAAGTCTCATCTGCAAAATCCAATAATTCATCCGTTGTTCCCTCCCATTCAGTTCCAAAAACCAAAGCTAAAGGTTCTTCAATTTTATAATCAGGAAGCATCCTTGCATTGTTCTCTGCGGAAACAGCTACAATCTTATAACCTCGGCTTTTGATGTTTTGTAAAGACTCTAATGTTCTTGGCATTTTCTCGACCTCAACCCACGTGTCTGCTCCTTTTGTGACTTTTAGATTCGGTTCAAAGAAATTTTCTTTTTCCATTGCTACCACTTTGTGAAATCCGCAAGCTTCTACGGAACGAACAATTGCCGCGGCATTTCTGAATTGGTAAATATCTTCCATAACAGGCAAAACAAAATCGGAACTTTCTTTGGAATAATGTTCGATTTTTTGAAAACGTTCTGGCGTTAAAAAAGATTGAAGGTATTCGTAAGTGGATTCTAAGTTCAAGGTTTTTGAGTTTAAAGTTGTTAATCAAACCTTCAAGGTTTTTGAAACCTTGAAGGTTTAGTCTCGAAGTTGTTTCTTGCTAAAAAAAGCGGTAAAAATTTACCGCTTTAATATTTATTTTTTTTTGTTTCTAGCTTGTTCCTGAGCTTTTTGTTGCTCCTGAGCTTTCTCCATCATTTCTCTCATTCGCTGTTGGAATTTACCCTCTTTCTTCGGTTCTTTCTGTTTGTTAGCCTGAATCTGAGCGTGGATTTTTTTCTCATCTAGGATAAAATATTTGATAACCAAGATAATCACGATGTTAATCGCATTGGATACAAAATAGTACCAAGATAGACCAGATGCAGAACTATTCAAGAAGAACAAGAACGTGATTGGGAAGATATACATCAAGACCTTCATATTCGGCATTCCTTCTTGTTGTGGCTGCTGAATGTTACCTGAAGTCATAATCGTGTAAATTAAAATCACAATAGTACAAGCCAAAGCAAATACACTTAAGTGATTTCCTAACAAAGGAATGTTGGTTCCCCAACTGATGATATCGTCATAAGCTGTCAAATCCGGAACGAACCAGAAGCTTTTCCCTCTAAGATCGAGCATATTCGGGAAGAAACGGAATAGTGCGTAGAACAAAGGAATCTGAACCAATGCCGGTAAACAACCCGCCATCTGATTCACGCCGGCCTTTCGATAGACTGCCATTGTTTCCTGCTGTTTTTTCATCGGATCCGCATCCTTGAATTTGGCATTAACCTCATCAATCTCAGGACGAATCACCTTCATCATTGCACTTAGTTTGTGCTGTTTGAACATTACCGGAGACAAAATCAATTTAACGATAATCGTCATCCAGAAAATAGCCCAGCCTGCTGCAATTCCCCAACCTGAAATCAAATTGTACAACGGAATGAATACATATCTGTTCAATGAACCAATAAATGACCAACCTAACGGAAGAATCTCATCAAAGTTCTTGTCATAAGATTTCAATAATTCGATATCCAAAGGCATAAAATACCAAGTAAAATCTTGATTCAACTCGTTTCCAGCCAAATTAACCTGACCATCATAATTGAATTTTTTCAAATATTCGCCTTCTGGAATAGCTTCCTGGAAACCTTTAGATTTTGTGAAACCATTCTTAGCCTCGATAACTGCAGAGAAAAACTGTTGCTTGATACCAATCCAGTTAAGTGTTTCATCCGGCTCATCCATATCAGAACGAGCGTCGTAATCGTAATCTTTATAATTGTTGAATGCATAAGAAAACTCTGTGTGAGTCTCTTCCTGCGAACGTCCTTTTTCTGCGCCTCTTACATTATAATTCCAAACAAAATTAGCTTTCCCATCGCTCACAACACTTGCTAAACCTTGTGTTTTCACTTGGAAATCAACAGTATATTTTGCTTTCAGTGTATAAATGAACTGGATAACCGCATTTCCGATTTTGGAATTAAGCGTTACTACATTTCCTACAACTTGTGGTGCAAAAACCAAATCCTTAGTATTGAAAACTTTACCTGACTTATCCGTAAACTGGAAGCCGTAACTTGCATTATTGTTACTGAAAAGATATAATGGTTTTCCTCCGAATGCTTCAAATTTATTTAGTCTAACAGAACTCAATTGCCCACCAACGCTAGAGAATTCCAGAGATAACTCATCATTCTGAAGATTAACTTTCTGAACAGAATTGGGTGTTACCGTAGCTGCATTCAGGTTTGTAGCAGCAGGTTTAGATTTTGTGGTCTGCTCTGTTTTCTTAGCTTCCAGAGCTAATTTTTCTTGTTCGGCTTGTGCATTTCGGTTTTGGAAATAAAACATAAAACCGATAAGAATCATAGAAAAAATACCGAAACTAATCAGTTGTTTTTTGTCTAATCCGTTGTTTTGTTGCATTATAGAATTGAGTTTAAAGTTTAAGGTTTTGATTTGAAAGTCTTCAACAAGCTCAGACTTACAGTTCAGAAACCTACATCATTTTGGTCTGCAAAAATAGGTTTTATTTTTCAGATTCCGTTATAAAGACGAATGGCTCAAGGAAATACTTTGAGCCATTCATTAATTTATGATTTATTCTTAACCGTTGCGCTGATAAAAGCCTTGAAAAGAGGATGTGGCGTTGCAACCGTACTCTTATATTCCGGATGATATTGCACACCAACGTAGAAAGGATGGTCTTTCAGTTCCAATGTTTCTACCAATTCAGTTTCCGGATTAAGTCCTGTTGGTACCAAACCTTTGTCTTCGAAGTCTTTTTTGTAGTCGCTATTGAACTCATATCTGTGACGATGACGTTCAGAAATGGTTTTTGCGCCGTAAACCTCAGCCAATTTGGAACCTGTTTTCAAAACACATTTCCAAGCTCCAAGACGCATTGTTCCGCCTTTATCTACAACATTCTTCTGTTCCTCCATCAAAGAAATCACAGGGTCTGGTGTAGAAGTATCGAACTCCATACTGTTAGCTTTTGCCAATCCCAAAACATTTCTAGCGAATTCTATCGTCATAATCTGCATTCCAAGACAAATTCCTAACAATGGAACTTTGTTTTCTCTTGCATATTTCGCAGCCTGAATTTTACCTTCGATTCCTCTGTCGCCAAAACCTGGAGCGACTAGGATTCCATCAACGCCATTCAGTAATTTTTCTGCGCCTTCTTGTTCGATATCGCCACTGTAAACCCATCTTACCTTCACTTCGGTTTCCATATCAGAACCTGCGTGGATAAAAGCTTCTGCAATGGATTTATAAGAATCCTGAAGCGAAACATATTTCCCAACCAAAGCAATTTCTACACTGCGTTTCGGGTTTTTATATTTTTTAAGGAATGATTTCCAGTCTTTTAGATTAACTTCTTTTCCTACAGGAAGATTCAGTTCTTTAAGAACCACCTCGTCAAAATTCTGTTTTTGAAGGTATAATGGAACTTCGTAAATCGTATCCATATCGATACATTCGATAACGTTTTCCAATCCTACATTACAGAACTGAGCCAGTTTTGAACGTAAATCTTTCGGAATAGCGTGCTCCGTTCTGCAAACCAAAACATCTGCCTGAATTCCACTTTCCATCAATTGACGAACAGAATGCTGTGAAGGTTTTGTTTTCAGTTCTCCACTTGAAGATAAATATGGCAACAATGTCAAATGAATCACCATCGAATTGTTCTTGCCTAATTCCCATTGCAATTGGCGAACACTTTCTATATAAGGTAAAGATTCTATATCGCCCACAGTTCCACCAATCTCTGTAATAATGATGTCATAATCCTTTTTGGAAAGCATCTTTATTCTGCGTTTGATTTCGTTGGTAATGTGTGGAATCACTTGAACTGTTTTCCCAAGAAAATCGCCTTTACGTTCCTTTTCAATAACGGTCTGGTAAATTCTTCCTGTTGTAACGTTGTTGTTTTGTGAAGTTGGAGAATCCAAGAATCTCTCGTAATGTCCAAGGTCAAGGTCTGTTTCTGCACCGTCTTCGGTCACATAACATTCGCCGTGTTCATAAGGATTAAGTGTTCCCGGGTCGATGTTGATATAAGGGTCAAGTTTTTGGATGGTAACTTTGAAACCGCGAGATTTCAGTAGAAGTCCCAAAGAAGCTGAGACGATTCCTTTACCCAGCGACGATGTCACACCTCCTGTCACAAAGATGTATTTCGTTTCTTTTTTACTCATTAGATTAGGTTTGTGCAAAGTTAAAGCATCTCGACCTAAAAAACAATTTTAAAGGAACAATTAGGGTTTTGTTAACGAATATTTGTCTCGCAGATTTTATGGATTTAGCAGATTAATTACCATTGAATCATACGCAGCCCGGCTTGAGCGGAAATCCTTTTTACGCAACGAAGTGGAGTGAAAAGATTGGGAGCGGAAGACGGATTAAGCTGCCCAAATCATTAAAAAGAAAACCCACACCAATAATGATGCGGGGCTTTCTCATATTTATGAAGAAGAATTATTTCTTGATAACCTTGAATGTTTTTGTTTTCCCATCCTTAGTTGAAGCTTTCACAACATAAGTTCCTGTTACTAATTTTGATAAATCCAACTGAACTTTTGATTGATTAAGACTTGTGAAGTTTCTCACCAACTTACCTTCGATATTGTAAACTGAAACATTAGTTACATCTTTTTCGCTTACAAGATTTAGAATATCTTTTACTGGATTTGGATAATAACTTACTGATTTTGAATCAACATCAGCAACTCCCAGAGATTCTTTCACTTCCAATGTGTAATCCTCTGACTGACCATAACCATAGATTGAGTTATCACAAGGTGTTGTCATAGATGCATCCCAATTCAATATCACTCTCATTCTTGCTTTTCCTAAAGTTGCAGTAGAAGGAACACTGATATTGCCTGTAATCTGAGCCCCATCCGTTCCATCAGAAGTCACGGCTCCAACTTCGTAGATTTCTCCAGCATCCGTGAACAATCCGTTTTGATTCCAATCTACGAAAACTGTTGCGTAATCATAACCTCCGTTGGTATTAGCTTCTATAGCAATTGGATATTCACTGCCTTGGTAAACCTCTCCAACTTTGTCCAGATAATACTCATTAGTTTGGCTAGAATATGGGTCTGAAGAGTTATCGATACCTGCAAACTCAACTTTGGTAATTGAATCTATTCCAAATTGTGGAGATGTAGAACAATAAACATCATTAACAGTCACTTGGAAAGAACATACGTAAACAATTTTTCCGTCTGCATCTACCAAATTATGAACCACATTAGTAATACCAATTGGGAACTGAGAACCTGATTCGTATCCAGAAACCAAAACTGTTTGCAAACCAGTAGATGATGAAGAACCACAAGTAACCGGCAATGTATAATTAACAACAGCTGATGTTTGAGATGCACTTGCAATAGCTGTTTCTATATTGTCCGGACAAGTGATTGAACAGTCGTTGCTGCTTAATAATAGGCCATTAAGATTAACAGCCCAGCCTGATGCAAAAATTGGAGGAATAGAGTTATCAAAACCAGCTACGTAATTGCCATTAGCCGAGATTCCCATTCCTGTTCCTAATTTCCCATCGAAAGTAGTCACGTCAATATTTTGGCTTGTTAAAATATCTTTTAGGAAAACCGGATTAGAGCTTAATGAAGGATGATAGATAATTACTTCTCTGTTACCCGCATATCCTGCATATCCAACCGCTATCCCATTTTCTGAAATAGACGTAAAAGTAGCTGTAGTAAATCCCGCCGGAAGATTGAATTCTTTATAAACATTGGTATTGATGTCATAGATGAAAGGTTTGTTGTCCTTAACCCCAACGACTTGTCCTGCATCATTAATATCCGCTGCTTCTCCATATCCCAAATCCCCGATGTAATGCACAACGCCATCGGGCGTAAAATAGGTCGGAATCCAATAGGTACTTCCGTTGATAGAATACTTGTTCACAAAACCAGAAACAATCCCTGAACTGTTGACACCCTCTCCTCTACTGTATTCAAAAGAACCGTCGCCGTCTAGTTTTTTAATTGTTCCAGCTTCTGTATCATACAAGTAAGCATAACTATTACTAACATCTACAGAAATCTGTCCTGTTACATATTTGCTGTTTTCAGAAATTGCATTAGCGCTACTGAACCAACTGTTTCCAGGAACATCGCCCGGAAAATATCCTATAGCAGTCCAAGTTCCATTTTTTCTATAAGCTGCCTGTCCTATCTCACTCTCATCTTCAGCAGTGAAAGCCATTAAGCCAGCAACGTCACCAGAACTGTTGAGTCTATTGGTATTTTCTCCACCTTCTGTAGGAGTTGTAGTTCCTGTTGCAAAATCGAAATATGCGCCCATATGGATTCCCATTCCATTGCTATTGATGTCATAGAGACGCGACCCCATTCCGTTCAGAACTTTCAGTTCCATTTGCTGAGCATTAAAACCAGACATTGTGATAATGCCTAATAAAAGTGAGTAAACTTTTTTCATAATAATTATTAAATATTGATAGTAATTTTTCTTCGGTAGAATATTGAGTTATCGCCTCAAAAACTTCTTTACAATGTTATGTCATAATTCTATCATTTCCTAAAGTTTGGCTTTTGTAATTCGTGAATTTTTAAAGTATTAAATTCAAAAACAACTGATTTTCAAATATTTAACAAAAGCAATATATCAATGCATTTTTCACTAAAGAATTATCAAAATTCCTCAAATTCACAAATAAAAAAACTATTTTTGTAGTATGTTCAGGGTATTTTTTTTGTGGTTGATGGTTTTTTCCGGCGTCATTTTGACTTCGGCGCAAAGCAATCCAGAAACATCACAACTTCTTGACAAAGCTTATAAAAGTCTTTACGAAAATCCTGATAACGCTTTCCTGATTCTCCAAAATATTGATGAAAATAAAGAAAACGAACTCATCAAACAACGCGTTCAAATCATCCTTTCGAGAGCTTATAATTTCAAGGGCGATTATGCTAAATCCATTGAACAATCTATTGATAATCTGAATAAAAATAGAAATGAAAATGACTCTTTCTATTCCGATTATGCTTTAGCTCAACAATATCAGTCATTAAGACTCTACAAACAATCGATAAGAATTTCTCAAAATCTGGTCGATAAAGCTTCGAAGATAAAAACTAAGCAATATCCTGAAAACCTTTTAGCTTATATCTACCAATTGCACGCTTCCAATCTGATGGTTGAGAAAAAGTGGAAAGAAGCTGAAGAAAATCTTAACCAAAGTCATTCTCAATTAAAAAATACAGACGAAGATTTTATCATTTCGATAGAAAATCAGATTTACCAGACTTTCATTTATATTTCTCAAAATCAAATTGATAAAGCTGAAAATTTGGTTAATGACATTCAGGAAAAACTAAAGAAAACGCCTCAATATATATTTTTGAGAGCTTTCAATCTGGATAATTTGGGTCGAATTAATTTCCTTAAAAAAGATTATTCAAAATCAACTGAAAACTTGAATGAAGCTTTAGAATTAATTCAAAATAAACCTTATAACGCTTTAAAATACAGAATCTACGATGATTTATCCAAGAATTATCTAGCGTTGAAAAACGAAGATTTGTATCAGAAATATTATTCAATCTATAAAGAACAAACCGACAAGCTTGACCAAAGTAAAAAAGAGGCTTTGCGTAATCTAATTAAGCTGAATGAGCAATATGAAGCTAAGCGAATTGAAAATTCTCAAAGCAATTTTATTAATAATATTCTGATTATTTCGATTATTTGTTTAATTGGAATTATTGCCATTTTTCTTATCTCTGTTTCAGAAAAGAGAAAGGCAAAATCAATCCAAAAACAAATCGAATTCTACACAAAACAACAGGAATTCATTGAAAAACTGAGTCAAAAAGAAATTATTCCGGAAGAAAAAACTGAAAAATCGGAATCAGAAACATCCAGAAAAACACCATTGATTTCGAAAGAAAAAGAAGCGGATATTCTTTCTCGTCTTGAAGAATTTGAGAAATCGGAAAAGTTCCTGAATCGCGATATGTCTCTTGCTGTTCTCGCTGGACAACTGGAAACCAATACCAAATATCTATCGGAAATCATCAACAAATACAAAGAAAAAAACTACAACAATTACATCAATGAACTAAGAATCAATTACATCGCTTATCTCTTAAAAACCGATTCGGCTTATCTTAATTATAAAGTAAGTTATCTCGCTGAGAAAGCAGGATTTTCGTCTCACAGTGCGTTTACAACTGTTTTCAAATCTGTGACAGGGATTTCGCCAAACACTTACATTCAACAATTGACTCAGAATAAATAATGAAACGCTTACTTTTCATATTATTAATTTTTTCATTTACCGGAATTTTCAAATCCCAGTACAATGAGCAGTTATATAAAAAAGCGCTTTCTGACATTTATCAAAACCCTGAAGAATCTCAGAAAATAGCTATAGAAATGCTGAAAAATGAGAAAAATCCGGACAATCTTATCAAGCTTTACAAACTGATATCTCATTCTTATATTTCAAAAAGAGACTTTGACAAATCGCTGGATTGGGTTCTGAAGATGAAAGAACTGAGTAAAAATGTGACCAATCCTGAGCAAAAGGTAAAAATCCTGAATGCAACGTCTATTCAGTATCAACAGATGGGACTCAACAGCAAGACTTTGGAAATCTTGGACGAATCTTATCAAATTTGCAATCAACTTCCGGACGGGAAATTCAAGACTTATTATCTTGGACTCAATTCTGCGTTAAGAGGTTTGGTTTACAAATCTCAGGATAATAATGAGTTGGCTTTGGAAAAATTGCTTATCGGATTAGACTACATCAAAAAAGTTGGAAACTATGATAATGCCGTTGCCAATTCCAGTGTTTTCCTTTACAATATTGGTTATTGCTATTTTTATTTGAAAAGATACCAAGAAGCCGAAAAGTATTTTCTAAAATCCGCTGAAGTTGCAAAATCTGTTGGAGCAGAGAGTTTAGAAGCTTTTGCTTACAAAGGTTTATCGGAGAATCTGACGGTTTTGGGAAAACATCAGGAAGCGATTGAACTTTTGAAAAAATCTGTCAATCTGTCCAAAAAAGTAGGCGACCTTGTCTTGAGTGAAGGAATTTATAAAGGTTTTTCTGACAATTATCTCGCTCTTCAAGATTGGAACAATTATGAAGTGTACAACAAACTGTACATCGAGACCAAATTTGCCAGAGAACAGAGCGAACTTGCTTCCCTCAACAAAAGCATCGATATCCTAAATCAGGAAAACAACAAAAAAATCGAGGAACAAAAAAACAGATTGAGAATCATAAGCTTCATTATTATCACCATTTCTTCAATTGTTTTTATTTGGTTTCTTCTTAAATTTATCAAGCACAAAAAACGCAACAAATTATTAATAGAAAAGCTCAATCAGATAAACAAAATCACGACCTAAAAAAAAATGAAGAATATATTTGACCAAAACGACACATCACATTTCATCAAGAGAATCAATGCACTCACGGAAGATTCTTTTCCAAAGTGGGGCGTAATGTCCGTTGACAAAATGCTGGCTCACTGTAATGTGACTTACGAACTCATCTACGAACAGGAAAAACACAAGAAACCAAATCGTCTTACGAAATGGATTATGAAACAGTTTGTAAAAAAAATAGTCGTGAACGAAGTTCCTTACAAACATAACTCTCCAACTTCCGCAATGTTTGTGATTACAGACAACAAAATCTTTGAAGAAGAGAGAAAAAGAATCATTGGATTCATCCAGAAAACACAACAATTAGGAGCAGAAGCTTTTGACGGAAAAGAGAGTTTCAACTTCGGAAAACTCACTGCAACTGAGTGGAATAATATGATGTCCAAACATCTTGACCATCATTTGACACAATTTGGAGTTTAATTTTTAGGGCAACTTATCCGCCTTCCGCTCCCAATCTTTTTTGCCGACGATTTCAGATTAAATAGAACTTTTGTACAAGCAAAAAAGGATTTCCGCTCAAGTCGGGTTGCGAGTGATTCAACGTTAAAAAAGTAGTTATGAAAAAAGTAATTTTTCTTTTAGTCCTTATTTTCGGATTTGCAATTTTCAACGCACAAGAAGTTGAGAAATTAATCAAAAATAACAACGAGTTTTTCACTGGAAAAATTGATAATTCAGCCAATCTGAAAGTTCTTTTCGAAACAATCTCTACAGAAAATCAAGAAAAAGACACTTACAAAGTTTTTGGTTTCTCGGACGTAGAAGGAACAAAAGCTTACTTCGAAGGAACCATAACTTTTGACGCAGAAAAAACTCAAAACTCAAAAGACCAATCCAAAATTTACGATTTGAAATTATCGGAAAAAGGAAACGGAAAACATAACGGAATTTTCTCCGGAGAATTAACGCTCAAAGAATCATCAGACAAAAACCAACTGAAATTCGAAGGAACGTGGACCAATTATGGAAACACATTGAGTTTTCCTTTTTATTTCAATAACTAATTAAATAATCAAAGACACTTCGACAAGTCCAGTGCGACATCTCTAACACTAAGCTTTGTCAGGCTGAGGCTCTCGAAGCCTTTCAATAATAAAAAATCTAAAAATGAAACTTTTCACACCAATAACATTCAGAAATATAGAACTGAAAAACCGAATCGTAATGTCGCCAATGTGTATGTATTCTGCAGAAGACGGCGTTGCGAATGATTTCCATTTTGTTCATTACGGAAGCCGAGCGCAAGGTGGCGCCGGACTGATTATCGTAGAAGCAACCGGCGTTGAACCACGCGGAAGAATCTCAGACAAATGTCTTGGAATCTGGAATGACGAACAAGCTCTAGCTTTGAAAAAAATCGTTGATTTTGTTCATCAGAATTCGGAAAGTAAAATCGGAATTCAGTTGGCTCACGCAGGAAGAAAAGGTTCTATTTCCGCAGAAACCAATCGACAAATGAGTTTGGAAGAAGGCTGGGAAACTATTGCTCCAAGTCCGATTCCCTTTCATCATTCCGAAAGAATTCCTCACGAATTATCCGTTGATGAAATCAAAACTTTGGTAGAAGATTTTAGAAAAGCAACGAAAAGAGCGGTTGGTGCAGGATTTGATGTGATAGAAATTCACGGTGCACACGGTTATTTGATTCATCAATTTTTGTCTCCTCTCTCCAATACAAGAACCGATGAATATGGTGGAAATCCGGAAAATAGAGCAAGATTCTTAATGGAAGTTGTGGATGCCGTTAATTCTGAAATTACAGAAAAACAAGCACTTTTTGTAAGAATATCCGGAACCGAATATGCAGAAAATGGCTGGGAAATCTCCGACAGTGTAGAATTGGCGAAAGTTCTAAAAACCAAAAATGTGGATTTGATAGATGTTTCTAGTGGTGGAAATATCAATGGTGTTACAATTCCTCTGAGACCAAGTTATCAGGTTCCTTTGGCAGAAGATGTTAAGAAAATTTCAGAAATTGAAACCGGTGCAGTTGGATTAATCACTTCTGCAGAACAAGCCGAAGAAATCTTACAAAACGGACAAGCAGATTTAATTTTCTTGGCTAGAGAAATTCTGAGAAATCCTTATTTCGCAGTTCAATCTTCCTGGAAAAATGGCGATGATTGTTTTTATCCGCATCAATATTTGAGAGCAAAGCCTTCAAAATAAAAAAACCGTCCTCACAGAAAAGGGCGGTCTTTAAATGAATTTGGGTTTATCATTTTGGAGTTACTAAGGTAGAAAATAAGAAAACCTTTTCCAATTTTCCTGAACTGACTTTTAACAGAATATTAAATAAAAAACTTTCCTTTTTGGAGAGTTTTTTTTGTTTTCACAGAAATTGACAATTGCTGTCACATAATGTCACGCCTTATATAAAAGGTTTCGAGTTTTCGATATATAACTTCACTCAACAAAAAAATTTATATATGGAAAAGTATCTATTCTCGAGAATTTTAAACAAAGGAATTTTATCAATTCCGATTTTCAGTTTGACATTGGTTTTTGGACAATATCAATCGAAAAAAATCACCGCTTCCGCTAGAGAAAGCAGGGCAGAATTTGGAACATCTGTTGCGATTAATAATGAATTTGTAGCCGTTGGCGCTTCCAGAGAGGAAGTTGCAAAAGGTGCAGTTTACATTCATCAAAAAAATGGAAGCAACTGGAATTTCAGTCAAAAAATAACAGCTCCGGACGGCGTTGAAATGGCGGAATTCGGAGGG